>NC_015977.1:1037500-1723333 GCF_000225345.1 Roseburia hominis A2-183 | reverse complement strand
ACGCGCAAGGCGTGGGAATTATGTGAGCAGTATAAGCTCCCGCGCATGGTTTTTGTGACAGATATGGATATCGATGAGGCGAGCTACCGCCAGGTGGTACAGGATCTGCAGGAACTCTACGGAAAAAAGATCGCACCGTTCCATCTGCCGATCCGTGAGAACGGACAGTTCGTCGGCTACGTCAACGTGCTGCAGCAGCGGGCGAAGCGCTGGAAGGAGAACGGCGAGGTTGAGAAGACGGACGTTCCGGATTATTCAAAGGAGAATCTTGGCATCTGCAGAGAGGCTCTGATGGAGGCGGTTGCAGAGACGAGCGAGGAGTTCATGGACCGCTATTTTGGCGGTGAGGAATTCTCTGAGGATGAGATCCGACAGGCACTGCGTGTGAATGTGGCGGAGGGAAGCATCGTTCCGGTGCTTATGGGTTCCAATATTTTGGCACGCGGCATCTACACGCTGCTGGTGGACATTGTGAAATATCTGCCAAGCCCGGAAAAGCGCACCTGCACCGGCATCAATGCCAAGACCAATGAGGTTTACAATGCGGATTACGATTTCGCAAAGGCAAAATCCGCCTATATCTGGAAAACAATCGCAGATCCTTTTATTGGAAAATATTCCCTTATTAAAGTCAATTCCGGCGTGTTAAAGACGGACGACATCTTATTCAATCAGCATAAGGATGTGGAGGAAAAAGTAGGAAAGCTCTACGTGATGCGGGGCAACAAGCCGGAGGAGGTAAAGGAGCTGCACGCGGGCGACATTGGTGCCCTGGCAAAGCTTTCCGGTGCGACGACGACCGATTCTCTCTCCACAAAGGCGAATCCGATTCTGTATATTAGAACAACCATCTCCACACCCTATACCTGCAAGCGCTACAAGGCGAAGAACAAGGGTGATGAGGATAAGATCTCGCAGGCATTGCAGAAGCTGATGCTGGAGGATCTGACATTAAAAGCTGTCAATGACAGCGAGAACGGACAGACGCTTTTATACGGCATGGGCGATCAGCATCTGGAGGTTGCGGCGAGCAAGCTCTTCGAGCGCTACAAAGTTGAGATCGAATTAAAACGTCCGAAAGTGGCGTTCCGCGAGACCATCCGCAAGAAAGTCGATGTGGAGTATAAATACAAAAAGCAGTCCGGCGGACATGGACAGTACGGTCACGTAAAGATGACATTTGAACCTTCCGGAGATCTGGAACAGCCGTATGTATTTGAACAGTGTGTTGTCGGCGGCGCGGTGCCGAAGAATTACTTCCCGGCAGTCGAAAAGGGCGTACAGGAAGCGGTATTAAAAGGACCTGTGGCAGCGTATCCGGTTGTCGGAGTGAAGGCGGTTCTCTACGACGGCAGCTTCCATCCGGTAGATTCCTCCGAGATGGCATTCAAGGTAGCGGCGATGCAGGCATTTAAAAAAGGTTTTATGGACGCATCCCCGATCCTGTTGGAGCCGATTGCCTCCCTCAAGGTGGTTGTGCCGGATAAGTACACCGGCGATATTATGGGAGACTTAAACAAGAGACGCGGCCGCGTGCTCGGCATGAATCCGACGGAGCACGGTTATCAGGAGATCATCGCGGACGTTCCGGTGATGGAACTTTACGGGTACAACACAGACCTGCGTTCCATGACAGGCGGAAGCGGAACATTTTCTTATGAATTTGCACGGTATGAGCAGGCACCTTCCGATGTACAGGAGAAGGAGATCGAGGCAAGGGCATCCAAGGTAGAACGTGCGGAAGAGTAACAGCAGTATGTAAAAGCAGCAGAAAAGAGTAATAGGCAGAAAAGAAAGGAGGATGAGCAGAGATGAGAAAAGAACTTCTTGCACTGGTATCGATGTTTGTCCTCCTTTTGAATGATCCGATGGTGGCACAGGCTTACATGATGGTTCCGACGGATGGCACAGGATGGGAGCAGGGCGGGACGGCTTCGATTGATCCGTTCCTCGGCGTGAACGATGACGCTGTGCATCTGGTGTATGAGTTAAACGGCGGTGTGAACCACAATGCCAACCTGGATGTGATCGCAGTGGAAGAACTTCCCTTTACGCTTGAGATTCCTGTCCGGGACGGGTATAATTTTGCCGGCTGGTATACGGACAGCTCCTACGATCACAAGATCACGGAGATCACGGAAGAAAATGCAGCGAATATGGTTCTGTTTGCAAAATGGACCAGACCGATCGACAACCGCTATAACGTCGAGATGTATTCCTATCAGACCGCGAGCGTGTTAAGCCGCAATCAAAAAGAATTAAAAGAGTGCAATTATGCGTTTCTGGATGATCTGGATATTCCGGGAATGCCGTCCACCAGAGAGAAAGACTATCTCGACAATCTGATCAGCAGCGAGGGACAGTGTCTGCAGGGACTCTGCTTCACACCGGATTACATTCTTATGACGGCGTATGCGGATGGATCCGACACGAAAGGCTCCTTAATGATCTTTGAGCGTGAGACCGGAACCTATCTGGCGACGCTTGGCATGAAGGAGAAGAGCCACCTCGGCGGAATTGCCTTTGACGGGGAGAATGTATGGATCTGCCATTCCAATTCAAAGACGCTGGAGCGGATTCCATATGAATATATTGAGAGAATCGGAGCCGATGCACCCGGATACTGTGTGGACGCATCTGCACTTTCCGACGAATACAAGCTCGACAATATTCCGTCCTGCATCACCTGCTACGGCGGGCGAATCTGGGTGGCAACCCACACCAAATTCTTTGATTCCGAGATGCTTTCCTACAGCTACGATGAGGAAAATGATACGCTTACCTCACTCAGCAGCTACAATATTCCGAACAAAGTGCAGGGAATTGCCTTTGACAAAGGCGGTCAAGTATATCTGAGCACATCTTTTGGACGCAACAGTTCCTCCTACCTGAAAGTATACGCATCGCTTCTGACGCTGACGAAGCATCCCAATGAGCCGTCGGCAAAGGTAGAGATGCCGCCATGCTCGGAGGAGATCGCAATTGCGGATGATAATGTGTATGTGTTATTTGAATCTGCAAGCCTGCGTTATTTTGAGGGAACCGACGGCAAGGGCAACAGCAGCTCGCCGATTGACAAGGTGCTGGAAGTGACGGTGGCGTCGATCTGGTAAAAAATAGAAGAACAGCACAGAAGGAGCGGTTTTAAGAGCCGCTCCTTCTGTTTTTCATTAGGTTCATGATTTTGTCAGCTTTGGCAGATTCTTCTGCGGACATGTTCTGCTTTAGGATCTGGAATAAGAGATCCGTCTCCGGTTCACTGAACTGGATGTTATTTGATTTTGCGGAATTCATGGCAGAGAGCAGAAACGGCATCATCTCCTTGATGTCGGTCGGCTTTTTGGCGGTGGCAAAGTTCATGAGAAACTGTAGCTTCTCCGGAGACATATCGGCGAGAAGCGGATTGTTGTTCAAAAAATCGTAGGGCATAGGAATTCCTTTCTGTTTAACTGAAGATGGTTTCGTAGGTCTCAAGCATGGAGAACATATTCGCAAGCATGTCGATGGTTTCCTGCTCTTTGCTGGTGCAGAAAGCGCGCAGATCGTTTAACATGGCAACCATATTATTGCTGCCCTCATCGACGGAGCACATGGACATCACCTTGTCATCCTGCGAGAACACCTGGACGGTGTTTTGCAGCTCCATATATTTTATCAATATGGCAAATTGCTTTTTTTGTGTATCTTTCATGTAGGGGAGCATGGTTTTTAACATCTGCAGTTCCCGTGTCTGTGTCATATAATCAAACGGTGTAAAAGTGGATGTTTCGTTATGATCCATAAGAACCCTTTTTCTTTTAGTTTATGAGCAGAGAAGAGACTTTATGACCGGTAACGCATATCATATAATGTGGGCAAAGGCAAAAGGAAGCATGGAATAAAAGAGGCAGGACTTTTGCCGGAGCGCAATCATATACGCGTCTGTGGAATGGAGATTGGTATGCTTATAATAGAAGGTAACAGTGTATACGAGATTGATGAGGAATGTGTGCGAAAAAGAAAAGTCCCTGAAAAATGCCAGACGGCACAGAAATTGCAGATGCAGAGAAAACGGGATGCGGAGAGCGGTCTTGAGAAAAAGAGCGAACGCTAGAATAATAAAAATGAGGAGCGGCAAATGCCGCTCCCTTTTAGAATCCGTGTGCGTTTTTATTAGCAGCAGCCGAATCCGTTGCCGTTGCCGTTTCCGCATCCGCCGCAGCAGAAGAGAAGCAGGATAATCCAAAGGCAGCTGTCATTTCCACAGCCATTGCCGGAATTAAGACCGCAGCCGTTGCCACCGCAGCAGCACAGCAATAAGATGATCCAGAGAATGGAACCGCATCCGCCCTCGTTACAGGAACATCCACCACCACAGTTTGTCGCAGCTAAATCACTCATATTAAATCCTCCAAATTTTTCTTACACTGTATCTTATGGCATCCGGAAAGATTTGTTACAAATTTTTCTAAAACAATTGTTATGCGTTCTCTAATTTGCTATGATGAACGTAGCAAAACAGAGCCAGATGGCGGGAGGGATGAACATGGGATTTGTTGTAATTGCGGAACCGGATGAAGTAAATGCGGCGCGCATTAAGACGATATTAGACAGTCTGGACAAGGATTTTTCCTATGCACTTGTCGGTTCAGCGGAAGCAGCGATACAGCTTGTGGAGCAGAATACCACCGATGTGTTTATCGCGGATATGCAGATGCCGGTGATTAAGGGAACAGAACTGTTTTCAATGATTGAGATGATGTCTCCGGAGACAATACGGATCGTGATGACTGACGGCGCACGGATTGCAGATACTGTGGCATTTATGAATGAATGCCGTACCTTTAAGATTATCATCAAGCCGTGCCGTGTGGCAGATGACCTCATGGCTCCGATCCGTGCAGCCTTTCGGTATAAGGAACAGCTGGAGCGGGCTGCCGGACAGGAGCAGGAACAGGAGACTGCGTACAGCATGACGGAGCAGGCGTATCTGGAGCACCGCAGGATGTGGCTGATGCGGGCAAGCAACAATAAGAGAGCGCAGGACGTGCTGGCGGAACTGATGAAGGTGAACCTTTCTTTTTCAGATATGGAAGCAGAACGAAAGGAACGCCTCGGACGCTGGTATGTCTGGATTGTATCCGAATACATCAACTGTGTTTCGTGCGGGACTGGCGAGTTTAAGACCGCAGCCGAGGGGCTTGCGGCATTCGGCAATAAACCGGAACAGCAGGAATATTTTGAATTGAGGTGCACTGCCGATGAGGTGGTCGACCCGGAACGGATGAACGAGGTCACTTATATTCTGCGGATTATTACCGGACTGTGTAAGGATATCTTAAACGGCTATCGGATCATGGCAATCCTGGAGCCGATGGAAAAGGTCTATGTGCTTCGTGTGCGCATACAGATGTATAAAGATTCATTCAGAATTAAAAATACAACAATGCGGGAGGGATTGTCACGCGCAACGGAACTTGCGATCGACGCGCTCGGATACAAATCTGTCGTCATGAACAAGGAGCAGGAGACGATTTTTAATCTGGCATTACGGCGCTGAATGTCATAATGTCTGCCATTACTATAACAAAGCATTATATCTGCTATAACTTTTTATTCATTGACAAATAGAACAAGAAATGTATAGTATAAGAAGACGGTATAATTGTATACAATTATGCAAGCGGTTATTTATGCAATGATCAAGAAAGATTATACGACGGAGAGAAGCCGTGAAGGAACCGCCGCATTGGATGATGGCAAAAGGAGTGCAGCTATGAGAGAAGTCGTAATGAATAAGAAAACGAACCTGCTACAGTTGGAAGAGCATTTTTATCAGCTCGTGGATGTGGAAGAGCCGAACGTATTCCACAATCTGTTCCCGTACAGTGAGATACCGAAGATCGCATTCAATGATCGTATTGTCCCGCACAACATGCCGGAGAATATCTGGATTACCGACACGACGTTTCGGGACGGTCAGCAGTCGAGAGCTCCTTATACAACGGAGCAGATTGTAACGATCTATGACTATCTGCATAAGCTGGGCGGTCCGAAAGGACTGGTCCGTCAGAGTGAATTTTTCCTATATAGCAAGAAGGACAGGGATGCGGTCTACAAGTGCCTGGAAAGAGGATACAAGTTCCCGGAGGTTACGAGCTGGATCCGTGCAAGCAAGCAGGATTTCCAGCTGGTGAAGGACATCGGACTCAGAGAGACCGGTATTCTGGTAAGCTGCTCGGATTATCATATTTTTTATAAGATGAAGATGACCAGACGTGAGGTCATGAATCTGTACCTGAGCGTGATCCGCGAGTGCCTGGAGACGGGAATCAGTCCGCGCTGCCATCTGGAGGACATTACGAGGTCGGATATTTACGGGTTTGTCATTCCGTTCTGTGTGGAACTGATGAAGCTGATGGATGAGTACAAGATCCCGATCAAGATCCGCGCGTGCGATACCATGGGATACGGCGTGAATTTCCCGGGTGCCGTGATCCCACGGAGCGTGCCAGGTATTATTTACGGACTGACCACCCATGCCGGCGTTCCGTCGGAGTTGATTGAGTGGCATGGCCACAATGATTTTTACAAGGCGGTCAATAACTCCACAACCGCATGGCTTTACGGCGCAAGCGGCGTTAACTGCTCCCTGTTCGGTATCGGAGAGCGCACCGGAAATACACCGCTTGAGGCGATGGTCTTTGAGTATGCGCAGTTAAAGGGAACACTTGACGGTATGGATACAACGGTCATTACAGAACTGGCAGAATACTTTGAAAAAGAACTCGGCTATGTACAGCCGAGCCGCACACCGTTTGTCGGAAGCAACTTTAATGTGACGAGAGCGGGAATTCATGCAGATGGACTGCTCAAGAACGAGGAGATTTACAACATTTTTGATACGGGGAAATTCTTAAACAGACCGCCTCTTGTATCGGTGTCCAACACATCGGGTCTTGCCGGAATTGCACACTGGATCAATTCGTACTATCATCTGCCGAAGGAGAAATGGGTCGATAAGAATTCGGATCTGGTTAAGAAAATAAAAGTCTGGGTGGATGCACAGTATGAGGACGGACGTGTGACGGTACTTACGGATTCCGAACTTGTGGAAGAGATCGGAAAGTGCTGCAAAGAGCTGAACATCACGATATAGCATGAGGTAAATAGATGAGTGAGGATAATTATTCGCTGAGTTCGCGCGTGTTTCACACAATACGTGAAAATATACTGTCCGGGAAATATGCGACGGACGAGGAATTAAAAGAAAAATCCATCGGAGAGGAACTGGGTGTCAGCCGGACTCCGGTCAGGGAGGCACTGCGCCAGCTGGAACTGGAGGGTCTTGTGACCATCATTCCGAACAAGGGAGCATATGTCGTCGGAATCTCCCAGAAGGATATCCGCGATATTTATGAGATCCGCTCCAGGCTGGAGGGACTCTGCGCGAGGTGGGCGTGCGATAACATCACAAAGGATCAGCTGGATGAGCTGGAGGAGAACATTTATCTGTCCGATTTCCACTCGTCCAAGGGAAATTCCGAGCAGGTGGTGGAGCTTGACAACAAGTTCCATGAAATTTTATACGATGCGTCAGGCAGCAAGGAGCTGCGCCACATCCTGAGGGATTTTCACCACTATGTGCAGCGCGTGCGCAAGGTGACGCTCGCCGTGCAGGAGAGAGCGGTCAATTCAAATGAGGAGCACCGCAAGATTGTGGAGGCGCTAAAGCAGCATGACGGGGCCAGGGCGGAAGAACTGGCGGACGCACATATGCGCAACACCATTAACAATATGGATCATTACGGCTGGGACAATCTGCTCAAGCAGTAAGAGCGGAAGATGCCATGTCAGATAGAACAGAATCACAGCACAGAAAGGAAGCAGCCATGGAAAAAATCAAAATGACAACGCCACTTGTAGAGATGGACGGAGATGAGATGACACGGATTCTCTGGAAAATGATCAAAGACGAACTGTTGTATCCGTTTATCGATCTTAAGACGGAGTATTATGATCTCGGACTGGAACACCGCAATGAGACGGACGATCAGGTTACCGTAGATTCTGCAAATGCAACGAAAAAGTACGGGGTTGCTGTAAAATGTGCGACGATCACGCCGAATGCCGCCCGTATGACGGAGTATCATCTCAAGGAGATGTGGAAGAGCCCGAACGGAACAATCCGCGCCATGCTGGACGGAACGGTGTTCCGTGCACCGATTATTGTCAAGGGGATCGAGCCGTGCGTGAAGAACTGGAAAAAGCCGATCACGATCGCGAGACATGCATACGGCGACGTCTATAAGGCGAGCGAGATGAAGATTCCGGGACCGGGCAAATGCGAACTGGTCTACACGGCGGAGGACGGAACCGAGACAAGAGAGCTGATCCACAATTTTACCGGTGCGGGCGTGGTGCAGGGACAGCACAACCTCTGCAATTCCATCGAGAGCTTTGCGAGAAGCTGCTTTAACTATGCGCTTGACACAAAGCAGGATCTGTGGTTTGCAACCAAGGATACCATCTCCAAAAAATACGACCACACCTTCAAGGATATTTTCCAGGAGATTTATGACAGCGAGTATGCGCAGAAGTTCAAAGATGCCGGAATCACATATTTCTACACACTGATTGATGACGCGGTGGCGCGTGTGATGAAGTCGGAGGGCGGCTATATCTGGGCGTGCAAGAACTATGACGGCGATGTGATGAGCGATATGGTATCCAGCGCGTTCGGTTCGCTGGCAATGATGACCTCCGTGCTTGTCACACCGGACGGAAAGTACGAGTACGAGGCGGCGCACGGAACCGTACAGCGCCATTACTATAAGCATCTGAAGGGGGAGGAGACCTCCACGAACTCCGTCGCAACCATTTTTGCATGGACGGGCGCACTCAGAAAGCGCGGAGAACTGGACGGCAGTCACGAGCTGGAAGAGTTTGCCGACAAGCTGGAAAAAGCTTGTGTTAAGACCATCGAGGATGGTAAAATGACAAAAGACCTTGCGCTGATCACAACCATTTCTAATCCGGTTGTATTAAACAGTGAAGATTTTATCAAGGCAATTCGCAGCACGTTAGAAGGAATGTTATTGTTATGATTTTATCCTGTCAGAATATTTCCAAGTCATTCGGGACAGACGAAATTCTCA
Organism: Roseburia hominis A2-183; assembly: GCF_000225345.1. NCBI lineage: Bacteria > Bacillati > Bacillota > Clostridia > Lachnospirales > Lachnospiraceae > Roseburia > Roseburia hominis. Next base: position 1,714,196 of record NC_015977.1, on the reverse strand, counting down.
AAAATGTAAGTTTTCATATCGAAGCAAATGAAAAAGCAGCGATTGTCGGCATCAATGGTGCCGGCAAGTCTACGCTACTTAAAATTATTATGCAGAAAGAGACGCCGGATACCGGTGAGGTGATCCTTGCAAAAGACGCCACCATCGGCTATCTGGCGCAGTATCAGGATGTGTCCGGGCACCGGACCATCTACGAGGAAGTCCTTGACGCAAAGAAGAACATCATCGAGATGGAGGAGCGTCTCCGCGGGATGGAGGCGCAGATGAATGCGCTCACAGGGCAGGAGCTTGAAGCGCTTCTGGACGGGTATCACCGGTTGAGCCACGAGTTTGAACTGCTGGGCGGCTATACCTACCGCAGTGAAGTGACGGGAATCTTAAAGGGACTTGGCTTTGTGGAGAGTGAATTTGACCGGCAGATGAGCGAACTTTCCGGCGGACAGAAGACGCGCGTGTCACTGGGCAAGCTCCTTGTGACAAAGCCGGATGTCCTGCTTTTAGACGAGCCGACCAACCATCTGGATATGGAATCGATCCAGTGGCTGGAGGGATTTTTGATGAACTATAAGGGAGCGGTCGTGATCGTGTCGCATGACCGCTATTTTCTGGACCGCGTCGTCACCAAAGTGGTGGAGATTTTCCAGCATCAGGGGTATGTCTACCAGGGAAATTACACGGAATTTGCGAAGAAAAAGGCGAAGATCCGGGAAGATCTGTTAAAGCAGTATTACAACCAGCAGCGGGAGATTAAGCACCAGGAAGAGGTCATCACAAAGCTCAAGTCTTTTAACCGCGAGAAATCGATTAAGCGGGCGGAGAGCCGTGAAAAGATGCTGGATAAGATCGAGCGTCTCGAAAAGCCGACGGATGAGAACACGGACATCCATATTGTGCTCGAGCCGGATGTGACAAGCGGTAATGATGTTCTTACGGTGGAGCATTTAAGGAAAGCGTTCGGAACACATACGCTGTTTGACGATCTCTCTTTTGAGATTAAGCGTGGGGAGCGCGTGGCGCTGATCGGCAATAACGGAACCGGCAAGACGACGATTCTTAAGATCATCAACGAACTGCTTCTGGCGGACGGCGGAACCATCGTGCTCGGGTCGAATGTGCACATCGGGTACTACGATCAGGAACATCAGCTGCTCCATATGGAGAAAACGATCTTTGAGGAGATTGCGGATGACTATCCGCAGTTAAACCACACGAAGATCCGCAATGTCCTGGCGGCGTTTTTATTTACGAACGATGATGTATTCAAGCGGATTGCAGACTTAAGCGGTGGGGAGCGCGGGCGCGTCTCCCTTGCCAAACTGATGCTTTCCGATGCGAATTTTCTGATTCTGGATGAGCCGACCAACCATCTGGACATCACATCCAAAGAGATTTTGGAGTCGGCGTTAAACCAGTACACCGGAACCGTCTTTTTCGTGTCGCACGACCGTTATTTTATCAATCAGACCGCAACCCGGATTCTGGATTTGACGGGAGGGACGATTGTCAACTATATCGGGAATTACGATTACTATCTGGAAAAACATGACGAGCTGACCCGGATCTATGTGGAGGCGGAGCCGAAGGCGCAGGCGGCGCAGATGACGGAACAGACCGTGGCGCAGGACGGAAGTGGAACAGACAAGAAAGCGGACTGGCAGACGCAGAAAGCCGAGCAGGCGCGCATCCGCAAGCTTGAGAATACGCTAAAGAAGGCGGAAGAGCGCATTGCCGAGCTGGAGGATCTGATCGCCGGCATTGATGAGGAGTGCGCAGATCCTGCCAATGCAACCAATTCCGCGAAGCTCGGCGAGCTGACCGGCAGACAGAATGAATACCGGAGCGAGCTGGAAAAATGCTACGAGGAATGGGAGCAGGTATCGATGGAGCTTGAGTCGTGAGGGATGCCGTCTGGTTGTTAAATTTTTGACACATTGACAGATATCTGGTTTATCACTATAATAAAAGAGATGTTTTGATAGAAAGGTGGGCATCACCATGCAGGAAAAAGAAATATCACAGGCTGTCATTCGTCGAATGCCGCGGTATTACAGATATCTGGGAGAATTGCTGGACGCCGGGGTAGAACGTATTTCTTCAAATGATCTGAGCCTCAGGATGAATGTCACCGCATCCCAGATTCGTCAGGATCTCAATAATTTTGGGGGATTTGGCCAGCAGGGATATGGATATAACGTAAAATACCTATATGAGGAAATCGGCAAGATTCTAGGACTGAACCAGCAGCACAATATTATCGTGATCGGTGCCGGAAATCTCGGGCAGGCACTCGCCAATTACGTGAAGTTTGAAAAGCTTGGATTTATGATCATCGGACTGTTCGATGTCAATCCGGCGTTGGACGGTGTGACTGTGCGCGGGATCAAGATCCGTATGCTGGATGAGCTGGAAGATTTCTGTAGAGAGAACAAAGTAGACATTGCAGCGCTTACCATGCCGAAGGAAAAAGCGGACGCCATTGCCAACCGTCTGGTCGGTCTTGGCATTCATGCGATCTGGAATTTTGCACATGTGGATCTGGAATTGATCAATAAGGACGTTGTTGTGGAAAATGTCCATCTCTCGGACAGCCTGATGCAGTTATCCTACAATATTGTGAAGAATCAGCGCGCCAAAGAGAACAGCCGTCAGACAGATTAAAAGAGGTCCTGCATAGCAGGATCTCTTTTTTACTCTATAGGGAACTTTGTTCCAGTGTTTTACTGAAATAAAATGCCGGGTGTGATGCCGGCAGGCGGGAGGGAAAAGATGCGATATATCGTAAACAGCCGGGAGATGAATCTTTATGACAGCCGGACAATCGAGGAATTTCATATGCCGCAGGCAGTGTTGATGGAGCGGGCGGCGTTTTCCTTTGTGGAGACACTGCGCCGGGAAAAACGGAATACGTCAAGAACACTCGTCGTCTGCGGCAGCGGCAACAACGGCGGAGACGGCTATGCGATCGCCAGAATACTCATGCAGGCGGGAAACACCGTCGATGTATTGGAAGCGCCGCACACAGGAAAAGCGTCCGTCGGCAATCAGCTCCAGAAGAAGATCTTTCTTGCGTACGGCGGTAAGATCCTCACGGAATTTCCGGAGGGGAAGTCCTACACGCTCGTGATCGACGCGGTATTCGGCGTGGGATTATCGCGCAGTGTGGAGGGAGAATACGCATCGTTAATCGACCGGATGAATGCCATGGAAGGGGCGAAGGCGGCGGTTGACATTGCTTCCGGCATTTCGGCGGACAATGGAAATGTGCTGGGAACCGCTTTCCGGGCAGATCTGACGGTCACATTCGCGTTTGAAAAGGTGGGATGCCTGCTGTGGCCGGGCAATCAGTACGCCGGGAAAGTCGTTGTGGCGGATATCGGGATTACGCCGGATGCATTCGGGGAGCGCAAACCGGCGGTGGCAGCGTTAGAAGACGCGGATCTGTCCCTTCTTGCCGCAAGGGAGAGCCACTCCAACAAGGGAACGTTCGGCAGACTTCTCGTGATTGCCGGAAGCCAGGGAATGTCCGGAGCGGCATATCTTTGCGCGAAAGCCGCATATGCAAGCGGCTGCGGGCTGGTGCGCATTTTTACACCGGAGGAAAACCGCGCCATTTTACAGACGCAGCTTCCGGAGGCGGTAATCACGGCATATTCCTCCAAAAAGGCGGAGGCGCCGCAGCTTTTGGAGGCAATGAGCTGGGCGGACACGATCGTGTGCGGACCGGGGATCGGCACGCCGGATACGGCTGCGGGGATGGTTCGCACAGTGATCAAGAATGCGGCGGTTCCGGTGCTTTTGGATGCGGACGCGCTGAATGTGATTGCAAAAGATACAAACCTGCTGCTTCTGCCGCACACGGAACTCGTGGTGACGCCGCACCTTGGAGAGATGAGCCGGCTGACGGGGGATTCGGTGGCGTATCTGCAGAATCATCTGATTGAGGCGGCGGATGAATTCGCAAGACAGTATAATGTGATCTGCGTCTTGAAGGACGAACACACGGCTACCGCGATTCCGTACAGCCAGACATGGCTGAATGTATCCGGCAATGCCGGGCTTGCAACGGCGGGAAGCGGGGATGTCTTAAGCGGTATCATCGGCGGACTGATGGCGCAGGGAATCCGTGTGGAGCAGGCGGCGCCGCTCGGCGTCTACCTGCACGGAAAGGCGGGCGAAGCGGCAGGTGCGCGGCGCTCCATGCGCGGCATGACGGCATCGGACATTCATGACGGAATGTGCGAGATCCTGGCCGGACTGGAACAGACGCAGTCACAGCCGGGAAAAGATGGCATATCATAGTGTTGGGAAAATAAAAACAAAATGGAATACACCCGTGAAAAATGGCAATACTATCCGTAAAAGATCCAGAGAGAAATGGAGTGGAAAGTATGGTAATTCGACGTGGGGATATCTTTTATGCAGACTTGCGACCGGTGGTCGGCTCGGAACAGGGCGGTGTGCGGCCGGTGCTCATCATACAGAACGATGTTGGAAACAGACACAGTCCGACGGTCATCTGCGCGGCAATCACATCGCAGATGAATAAAGCAAAGCTTCCAACACATGTGGAGCTTGACAGCCAGAAATATGCGCTGGTCAAGGATTCCGTGGTGCTGTTGGAACAACTGCGGACGATCGATAAGACGAGACTGAAAGATAAAGTGTGCCATCTGGATCACCAGATCCTTGTGAAAATAGACAAGGCGCTGGAGATCAGTCTGGAACTCTATACATAACTTGACTATTATGCGCGAAAATGTTATGATTTCTGATGTTTTAGTGTGTAATACCGGAGACACGAAAGAAAGGATACTATATGGATGATGGTTGCAGCCCCACTGTGGGCATCCTCATTTTTGCAGGATTTGTCATATTAGATTTTGTGGTTTTTGGCTTTATCGCCGCCATGCAGAATTTGAATGAGGCTGCCATAGAACGTCTGGCGGGAGAGGAAGACCGCGGTGCGAGACTTCTGCGGCGCTATACGGATAAGAATGAACGATATACGCATGTCTGCGAACTGGTGGTTTTAATCGTGCATATGCTGCTCGGTTTTCTGGAGGTACCGCTCTGGCGCGCGTATTTTCTGCCGGAAGATGTGGGAAGCGTCATGTCGGTACTTGTGGATGTCCTCATTTTTGTGATCCTGATTCTCATTGTGCTGGTGTTTGGAATCTACACGCCGCAGAAAGTGGCGTCCAGAAAGCCGGAAGCCTGGGCACTGCGTCTGGCGGGACCGGTACATGTGGTGGAGCTTCTTTTTTACCCGATCATATTCCTGACGGACGGTTTAGCCAACCTTCTGGCGCGCGTGTTCGGCGTTGATCCGTTAAGCGATACGGATGATGTGACGGAGGAAGAGATTATCTCCATGGTAAACGAGGGTCACGAGCAGGGTGTGCTCCTTGCAAGCGAGGCGGAGATGATTCATAACATCTTTGAGTTTGGCGACAAGGAAGCCAAGGATATCATGACGCACCGCAAGAATATCTGTGCGCTCGACGGAACCAGAACGTTTCGACAGGCCCTGGAGTTCATCAAGGAGAACAACTATTCCAGATTCCCGGTGTTTCTGGACGACATCGATAACATTATCGGTGTCCTACATATCAAGGAGGCTCTGGAACTGAGCCTGGATGCGGCGGTTTATGACACGCCGGTCTCTAAGATCAAGGGTCTGATCCGCGAGGTGGACTTCATCCCCGAGACGCGCAACATCAATTCCCTGTTTGCCATGATGCAGGCAGCCAAAAGTCATCTGGTGATCGTGGTGGATGAGTACGGACAGACGGCAGGCATTGTTGCGATGGAAGACATTCTGGAAGAGATTGTTGGAAACATCGAGGACGAGCACGACGAGGAGACGAACATGGTCGAACTGCAGCCGGATGGAAGCTATCTGATGAGCGGTATGGCTCCGTTTGACGAGGTTGTGGAAGTGCTGGGAATTCCGCTGGATGAAGAGGACGATTTCGAGACGTTAAACGGTTTTTTGATCTCACTGATCGATAAGATTCCCAGCGACGACGAGGTGTTTTCAACAACCGCATACGGGTATCTGTTTGAGATCCTTTCTGTAGAGAACAAGATGATCCAGAAGGTACACGTGATCAAACTTCCGGAGGAGAAGGCTTCGGAAGTCGAACTGGCAGACGGGACTTGCCAGAATGAAGAATAAATGTTAAAATAATAAACCGGATTTCAACAGAAAAGAGGAAAAAACATGTCAGGACATTCAAAATTTGCCAACATTAAGCACAAGAAAGAAAAAAATGATGCGGCAAAGGGAAAGATTTTTACCATTATCGGAAGAGAGATTGCTGTTGCAGTAAAAGAGGGCGGTCCTGACCCTGCCAACAACTTCAAGCTGGCACAGGTCATCGCCAAGGCAAGATCCAACAATATGCCGAACGATACGATCGAGCGCGGTATCAAGAAGGCTGCTGGAGACGGCAACTCGGTCAATTACGAATTCTGTACTTATGAAGGCTACGGTCCGAGCGGAACCGCCATCATCGTAAAGTGCCTGACGGACAATAAGAACCGTACGGCTGCGAATGTGCGCAACGCGTTTACAAAGGGACACGGCAGTATCGGTACACAGGGCTGTGTATCTTATATGTTTGATGAGAAGGGACAGATTATTGTCGCAAAGGAAGATTACGAGGGAGATGCGGATGAGCTGATGATGCAGGCTCTTGACGCAGGAGCTGAGGATTTTTCCGAGGAGGAAGACAGCTACGAGATCCTTACAGCGCCGGACGATTTTGAGGATGTCCGCAGAGCGTTGGAGGATGCAGGTATTCCGATGGCAGAAGCTTCTGTGACCATGCTTCCGCAGAACTATGTGGAGCTAACAGCGGAGGAGGATCTGACCAACATCAACCGTATTCTGGATCTTCTGGATGCAGATGATGATGTGCAGGAAGTATTTCACAACTGGGATGAATAATAAATTTACAAAGAGAGGGCAGACCATAACAGATGGTTTGTCCTTTTTTTGTAAAACGCTGGAATTGTAGGGTGAAATGGTATATCATAATATTGTATATGCTTTCTGCGAAAAACAGGATGTTTCCGATACAAGGAGGTTTTTATGAAAAAAATACTTTTTGCAGCTTCTGAGTGCGTTCCGTTTATCAAGACCGGGGGACTTGCGGACGTCTGCGGCGCGCTTCCCAAGGAATTTGACAAGGAAGAGTGGGATGTGCGGGTGGTTATTCCGAATTATAGCTGTATTCCGGAAAAATACCGCAGCCAGTTTGAGTATGTGACGCATTTTTATATGAGCGCCGGGACTTATATCCAGGACAAGTACGTCGGGGTTCTTCAGTATGTGCTTGATGGCATCACCTACTATTTTATCGATAATCAGGAATACTTTAACTGCATCGTGCCTTATGGGGACATCCGGTTTGACATTGAGAAGTTCTGTTTTTTTGACAAGGCGGTACTCTCCATTTTAAAACAGATCAATTTCCGGCCGGATCTGATTCACTGTCACGACTGGGAGACGGGACTGATTCCGGTTTATCTGAAAAATGAGTTCCAGGCGGACTCCTTTTACTGGGGCATCAAGTCGGTCATCACGATCCACAACTTAAAGTTCCAGGGAATCTGGGACATGAAGACAATGCAGGGACTGACCGGTTTCTCGGCGGATCTGTTTACGCCGGATAAGCTGGAGTTCCAGAAGGACGCCAACATGTTAAAGGGTGGACTGGTGTATGCGGATTACATCACGACCGTCAGCGATTCCTATGCGAATGAGATTCAGACGGAGTATTACGGGGAAGGGTTAAACGGTCTGCTCTCGGCAAGACATTACGACATGCAGGGAATTGTAAACGGAATCGACTATACGGTTTACAATCCGAAGACGGATCCAAAGATCTATGTCAATTACGACGCCGCAGATTTCCGCAAGAAAAAGCCGTCCAATAAGATGAAGCTGCAGGAGGAACTGGGACTTGCCGTCGACAAGAAAAAATACATGATCGGCCTGATCTCAAGACTGACGGACCAGAAGGGACTCGATCTCATCAATTACGCGATCGACCGCATTGTGGACGACTATACGCAGTTCGTGGTCATCGGAACCGGTGATCCGCAGTACGAGAATATGTTCCGCCACTATGCATGGAAGTACGGCGACCGTGTCTCGGCGAATATCTGCTACTCGGACGAACTTGCCCACAAGCTGTACGCGGCTGCGGACGCGTTCTTAATGCCGTCGCGGTTTGAACCGTGTGGACTGACGCAGTTAATCTCTTTCCGTTACGGCACGGTGCCGATCGTGCGTGAGACGGGCGGACTCCGGGATACCGTAAAGCCGTACAATGAGTACGAGAACACCGGAGACGGATTCTCGTTTGCAAACTATAACGGAGACGAGATGTTAGGCGTGATCAACTACTCCAAACATATCTATTTTGACCGCAAGAAGCAGTGGAACCAGATGATTGACCGCGGAATGGCAAACGACTATTCCTGGAACAATTCCAGGGGACGCTATGAGGGATTGTACCGCTATCTTCTGGGAGAAGTGTAGCGTGAACTGACATAATATGACGCTGGATGATACATACTAAGCAGGGTGCAATTTTGCACCCTGCATTTTTATGCAATTAGTAAAAAGAGAAGACCGAAGGAGAAGGAGAAACTATGTCAGAAAAACAGGAACAGAAAAATGAGGATATCCGGGAATTCGGACAGGTTGCGTTAAATAACAACCGGGAGAACAACCGGATCTCACTTTTAACGATTATAGGAGAGATTGAGGGACACGATTGTCTGCCGGCGACGACTAAGACAACCAAGTACGAACACGTGCTTCCGAAGCTGGCGGAGATGGAGGACAACCGGGATACGGAAGGAATCCTGCTGCTCTTAAATACAGTCGGCGGCGACGTTGAGAGCGGACTCGCCATTGCAGAGATGATTGCGTCGATCAGCAAACCGACGGTATCGCTCGTGCTCGGAGGAAGCCATTCGATCGGCGTGCCGCTCGCTGTCTCCACGGATTACTCGTTTATTGTCCCGTCGGGCACCATGGTGATTCATCCCGTGCGCATGAGCGGAACTGTCATAGGAGCCAAGCCGACCTACGATTATTTTAAACAGATGCAGAACCGGATTTTAACCTTTATCGCGTCGCATTCAAAGGCGGGGGAAGAGCGTCTGGAGGAACTGATGATGAACACGGGAATGCTGACAAAAGACCTTGGAACCATTTTAGTCGGGGAGGAAGCGGTTCGGGAAGGGCTGATCGATGCCGTGGGCGGAATCGATGCCGCGTTTTTAAAACTGCATGCGATGATTGATGCCGCAAAGGGAAAAAATTATTAAGAAACCTTTTAATGACAACCGCCCTCAAATATGTTAAAATTGGTCATGTATGTATAAGTTTGACAGATTTTTACGAATCGGATAAGGAGGCTGCCATGTCATTATTACAGGCGATCTTGATGGGCATTATACAGGGACTGACCGAGTTTTTGCCGGTGAGCAGTTCCGGGCATCTGGCACTTTTTAAAATACTGTTTGATGTCAATACCGACACGGGAATTTTATATGATGTACTGCTTCACGTCGGTACATTGATTGCAATCTCCCTGGTATACTACCGGGACATCTTAAAACTGGTGGTAGATGGATGCTGCATCATCCGCGACGCCGGATACAATGTGATTGTCTTCTTCCGGAATAAGACCGGCAAAGAGCAGATGGCGTATCGACGCGTGATCAACAGCAGCTACCGCAAATTTGCCATGCTGATTATCGTATCGACAATACCGACTGGAATTATCGGCTATTTCTGCAAGGATGTCGTGGAGATGGCTTCCGAGATTCTGATTGTTCCAGGCATCTGCCTTATCGCAACGGCAGTGTTGCTTTTGATCGCGGATCACTGCAAGGACGGCGACAAACTTCCGAAAAACGTCACCTACACGGATGCGTTTTCTGTCGGAATCGCACAGGGAATCGCAACGCTTCCGGGACTTTCACGCTCCGGTACGACGATTACCGCCTGCCTGCTTGCGGGTTATCAGCGCAATTTTGCCGTGAAATACTCGTTTTTGATGTCGATACCGGCGATTCTTGGCGCGCTTGTTCTCGAATTAAAGGATGCCACAGACCTGGCGGTGTCGGGAACGGAGGTTGTCTACTATGTGATCGGTATGGCGGTCGCGGCGGTTGTGGGATATGTCTGCATTAAGACGATGCTTGTCATCGTCCGCAAAAAGAAGTTCACTGTTTTTGCCATCTACTGTCTGCTCGTTGGCGCATTGTCCATCGGCGGGTATTTTTATCTGGCATAACGGTTTTGGAGGTTAGTAAGTTTTGGCAACAGGGAATAAAAAGAGTACATCTGGGAAACGAAAGGCACAGACAAGCCGGAAGGGAAGTACAGGACGGAAGAAAAAGACGGCTGCACAGCAGCAGGAGGATTTTACCAGGGAGGTCATTCTCTGGATCATTGTAGCGGTATCTATTTTATTATTTATCAGTAATTTCGGAATCGGGGGAACCATCGGCAATGCAGTGAGCAGGTTCTTTTTTGGCGTCATGGGACTGATCGCGTATGTGTTCCCGGTGCTTCTTCTTGTCGGTACTTTTTTTGCCGTGTCGAACAGGGGCAACCGGGTGGCAACCGTAAAGCTTGTGGCGATGATTCTGTTTGATCTGTTCTTATGTATGCTGATCGAACTGCTGACCAAAGGGTCTGCGGTTGACGGTGCCGCTGCGGCATACAGCTACAGTTTTGAGCACCGGACGGGAGGCGGCTTCATCGGCGGACTTCTGGCATGGATTTTCTGCCCGAATTTCGGTCTGGCTGGTTCTTATGTGATCGATGCGATCATGTTAATCATATCGCTGGTGTTAATTACAGAGCGCTCTGCGCTTCGCGGAATGCAAAAAGGCGGGAAAAAGGTCTACGAATCCGCGCGCAGCGGAAATGAACGCCATAAGGAACGCGTGAGAATCCAGCGGGAAGAGCGGGAGCAGCGCAGAGAGGAACAGGCATTAAGGCGGATGGATCGCAAGGTGGAAGGGGTTGCCATTGACACCCGGGTGCTGCCGCGGCAGAATGTCATTGAACATTCCGATGAGATCAGTGAACTGAATGCGGAGGATTATCTGGAGATGCCGGAGGTACGGGAAGAAAAGATTGTGCCTCTCACGTCGGACGGCGGATATCCGCCTGCAGAGAATCTGACGCCGTCGGCGTTCTCAGACGAAGCGCTTGCGGCTGTGACACCGGAGGCTTCACAGAACATATCTGCATGGACTCCGGAAACGGAGACTGCACAGGGAGCATCCTGGAATACTGCGCCGGCGGAAGCATCGTGGGATGTGGCAACAGAGCCGGAAGATCCATGGAGCACTACAGCCTCGCAGGAACAGAAAGATCCGTGGAGCAGCGCAGCCGAACCGGAAGATCCGTGGAGCACTGCATCTGCGCAGGAACAGAAAGAATCATGGGGCAGTGCGGCCGGACCAGAAAACGCATGGGAGGCGGCTGCGCCGAAAGTACAGCTGAAAGAGCCGCAGGAAGCATCGGCAGCCGTATCGCCCGCAGAGACAAAGGCTGTGTCCGGCATCGGGGAAAATGCCGGACATACCACATCTGCACCTGCGGCATCCGGTGAAAGTGTGTCGGCGGAGCAGATGCCTCCGGAGCGTCCGTATGTGTTCCCTCCGGCAGATCTTCTGACAAAGGCGGCAAACAAAGCCGGGGATTCCAGACAGCATCTGCAGGAGACGGCGATGAAGCTGCAGCAGACCTTAAAGAATTTCGGCGTGAATGTCACGATTACCAACATCAGCTGCGGTCCTGCCGTGACGCGCTATGAACTGCAGCCGGAGATGGGAGTAAAGGTCAGCAAGATTGTCAATCTGGCCGACGACATCAAGCTGAATCTGGCAGCGGCGGATATTCGTATCGAGGCACCGATCCCCGGAAAGGCGGCGATCGGTATTGAGGTTCCGAACAAAGAAAACGTCATGGTTTCTTTTAGAGAACTGGTAGAGTCGGAAGAATTTAAAAAGCATCCGTCAAAGATTTCTTTCGGCGTCGGAAAGGACATCGGCGGAAAGGTGACGGTGGCGGACATTGCCAAGATGCCGCATCTTCTGATTGCCGGTGCGACGGGTTCCGGTAAGTCCGTATGTATCAACACGATTATCATGAGCATCCTCTACAAGGCGAACCCCAAAGAGGTCAAGCTGATTATGATTGATCCGAAGGTTGTGGAACTGAGTGTCTATAACGGCATCCCGCACCTGATGATACCGGTGGTCACCGATCCGAAAAAAGCGGCGGGTGCACTGCACTGGGCGGTGGATGAGATGACAGACCGTTATCAGAAGTTCGCCAATGCCTCGGTGAGAGACTTAAAGGGCTACAATGCGAAGATCGAATCCCTGCCGACGATCGAGGGCGATCCGAAGCCGGAAAAGCTGCCGCAGATTGTGATTATCGTGGACGAGCTGGCGGATCTTATGATGGTATCGCCGGGCGAAGTCGAGGAATCCATCTGCCGTCTGGCACAGCTCGCAAGAGCGTGCGGCATTCATTTGATCATTGCGACACAGCGTCCGTCGGTCAATGTCATTACCGGTCTGATCAAGGCGAATATGCCGAGCCGTATCGCCTTTGCCGTGACTTCGGGCGTGGATTCGAGAACCATTCTGGATATGAACGGCGCCGAGAAGCTCCTCGGCAAGGGAGACATGCTGTTCAGCCCGCAGGGAATTCCAAAGCCGGTGCGTGTGCAGGGCGCATTTGTATCGGATGAGGAAGTATCTGCCGTTGTAGGGTTTATCAAGGAACAGAATGGTCAGGTGACCTACAGTGCGGAGATGGAGGAGAAGCTGAGCAACATGGAATCCGCCAACACCACCGTAGCGATCGATTCCAGCGCGGATGCAGGGGACGGCAGGGACGTTTATTTTGCAGATGCGGCGCGCCTTCTCATGGAGAAGGAAAAAGGTTCCATCGGCATGCTTCAGCGGTATTTTAAAATCGGTTTTAACCGTGCAGCCCGCATTATGGATCAACTGGAGGAAGCGGGTATCGTAGGTCCTGAGGAAGGCACAAAGCCGCGGCGGGTTTTAATGTCGCCCGAGCAGTTTGAGCAGTACGAAGAGGAATATCTGTAACAGGATTCATATAAAACATACAAAGCCGCTCTGGCGGCGGAATGGAGGAGACATTATGAAAAGTGATATTGAAATTGCACAGGAAGCCCAGATGGTACATATTCGCGAGGTGGCTGCAAAGCTTGACATCCCGGAGGATGATCTGGAATTGTACGGAAAGTACAAGGCAAAGCTTTCGGACGAGCTGATCCGTCGGGTTTCCGACAGAAAAGACGGGAAACTGATTCTTGTGACCGCAATCAATCCAACGCCGGCGGGAGAGGGAAAGACCACCACGAGCGTCGGCCTCGGCGAGGCATTCGGCAGACTTGGGAAAAGGGCGGTCATCGCGTTAAGAGAGCCGTCCCTTGGACCGTGTTTTGGAATCAAGGGAGGTGCAGCCGGCGGCGGATACGCGCAGGTTGTGCCGATGGAGGATCTGAATCTGCACTTTACCGGTGATTTCCATGCAATTACCTCCGCCAACAATCTCCTGGCGGCTCTTCTGGACAACCATATCCAGCAGGGCAATGAGCTTGGAATTGATCCGCGGCAGATCGTCTGGAAACGCTGCATGGATATGAACGACCGTGTCCTCCGTAACATTGTCGTCGGTCTGGGAAGCAAGATGGACGGAATGGTAAGAGAAGATCACTTTGTCATCACGGTTGCGTCGGAGATTATGGCTATTCTTTGTCTGGCTGACGATATGCATGACTTAAAGCGCCGGCTCGGACGGATTATCGTCGCATATACGTTTGACGGAAAGCCGGTGACCGCGGACGATCTGAAAGCGACCGGCGCGATGGCGGCACTGTTAAAGGACGCGCTAAAGCCGAACCTGATCCAGACGTTAGAGCACACGCCTGCCATTGTTCACGGAGGTCCGTTCGCCAATATTGCGCACGGATGCAACAGTGTCCGTGCTACAAAGACAGCCTTAAAGCTCGCGGATTATGTGATTACGGAGGCCGGCTTTGGCGCAGATCTCGGCGCTGAAAAATTCTTCGATATCAAGTGCCGGAAAGCAGGACTGGCACCGGATGCCGTTGTGCTGGTTGCAACTGTGCGTGCACTCAAATACAACGGCGGCGTGGCGAAAGCGGATCTTGGCACAGAGAATCTGGACGCGTTGAAGAAAGGAATTGTCAACCTGGAGAAGCATATTGAGAACCTGCAGAAGTTCGGTGTGCCGGTTGTGGTTACCTTGAACTCCTTTGTCACAGACACAAAAGCGGAGACGGATTACGTGGAGCAGTTCTGCAGAGAACGCGGATGTGAGTTTGCACTTTCCGAGGTCTGGGAAAAGGGCGGTGAAGGCGGCATTGAGCTTGCCAACAAGGTGCTGCTTACACTGGAGCAGAAGGAAAGCCATTTCAAGCCATTATATCCGGATGATATGAGCCTTGAGGATAAGATCGCAACTGTTGCGAGAGAGATTTACGGAGCCGACGGAGTGACCTATTCCGCAGCTGCCAAAAAGGAACTGAAGAGAATTACCGATATGGGAATGTCATCCTTCCCGGTCTGCATGGCAAAGACACAGTATTCTCTTTCGGATGACCAGACGAAGCTTGGAAGACCGAACGGTTTTACCATCAATGTGCGCGAGGTTTACGTATCGGCAGGAGCCGGCTTTGTCGTTGCAGTTACCGGTTCGATCATGACGATGCCGGGACTTTCCAAGAACCCGGCGGCGTACGGTATTGATGTCAATGATGACGGAGTCATTACCGGATTATTCTAAGAGACAGAATGGAGGATACGTATGACACAGATCATTGACGGAAAAAAGATTTCACAGGAGATCAAGGACGAACTGCGCGAGCAGGTTGCGGAACAGAAAAAGCTTGGAAAAGAAGCAGCGCTTGCAGTGATCCAGGTAGGAACCGATCCGGCTTCCAGCGTGTATGTCAATAACAAAAAGAAAGCCTGCGCCTATATCGGCATCGGTTCCCTGTCCTATGAACTGCCGGAGGAGACGACGGAGGAAGAACTTCTTGCGCTTGTGGAGAAGCTGAATGGTGATGCTTCGGTAAACGGAATTCTGGTGCAGCTTCCGCTTCCGGCACAGATTGACGCAGACAAAGTGATTCGTGCGATCGCACCCGAAAAGGATGTGGACGGATTCCACCCGGAAAACGTTGGAAAGCTTGTGATCGGGGAGCCGGGATTTGTCTCCTGCACACCGGCGGGAATCATCCAGCTCTTAAAGCGCTCCGGAATTAAGATGGAAGGAAAACATTGTGTGATAATCGGCAGAAGCAATATCGTGGGGAAGCCGATGGCACTTTTAATGCTACGCGAGAATGCCACGGTCACCATTGCACATTCCAAGACACAGAATCTGCCGGAACTTTGCAAAACGGCGGATATCCTGATCGTTGCAATCGGAAAGCCGCAGTTTATCACGGCAGATTACATCAAAGAAGGGGCGGTTGTCATCGATGTGGGAATTCACCGCGATGAGAACAACAAGCTGTGCGGGGATGTCAGATATGATGAGGTTGCGCCGCATACGTCGGCGATCACACCGGTTCCGGGCGGAGTAGGGCCTATGACCATTGCAATGCTGATGCATAATTGTGTGGAGTCCATGTTGCAGTAACAGATGTAGAATCCATATGGATGAAAGAGTGAGAGGAATCGTTTCATATGAAATGTGCAAAGTGTGGGGCAGAGATCAAAGAGGGATGTATCTACTGCTCCGTGTGTGGAAATGCGGTACAGATTGTGCCGGATTACAGTGTGTTGGAGGATGACTATCTGCGTTCTCTTCTAAAAGAGGAGGAATCTGCCGGGAAGGAACCGGCGCCGGCACAGGCAAAGCAGCAAAAGCCCAAACAGCCGCAGAGGAAGAAAAATCGCCGGCTGCCATTTCTCATCGGGGGAATTCTGCTGGTGCTTCTCGTTCTGGCGGGAATTCTGATTAAGGCTGCAATTGATCACCGGAATGCCAATTCTTACGACTATCAGATGGAACAGGCGGCCATGGCGGCTGATGCGCAGAATGACGGGGAGGCACTTGACTATTACGAGCGTGCGCTGTATCTGTATCCAAACGATATTACCGCGCGTGAGAAGATGATTGAAATCTATGAAAAACAGAAAAATACCGATGCGGCAATGGTGCTCCTGATTGAGATCATAAAGCTTGATCCTGCCAATGAGGACGCATACAGAGATCTGATCGCTATCTATGATGCGAGGGAAGATTACGACAGCATTCTGGATCTGGAAGCGGAGGTCGATGCCGAGGATCTTAAGAATAAGGATAAGATTCTGGATTTGTTTGCGGATTACATGACATCTGCACCGCTGATTACGGATCCTGAGGGAGATGTGCCGTCCGGAAAGTATGATGAGGCGCTCGAGGTAGAGATTGCGTCGACAGACGGGGATGCCATCTACTATACGATCAATGGAGATGAGAACGAACTGGATGCCAAGACCGGAACGAGGTATTTTGTCGGAAACCCGCTCGTCTTTGATGAGAGTGGCAAATATACCATCGCGGCGGTCTGCCGGAACGATAAGGGAATCTACAGTTCCGTGACGTATGCCGATTTTGAGATCGAACTTGCACCACCGGATTTTGCAGAGGTGTCGCCGGACGGAGGCCGTTTTTATGAGCCGACACTCGTGACGCTGACCGCAGAGGATGGATGCAGCATTTACTATACCTGGGACGGAACCGATCCTACCACGGCGTCTGCGCGCTACACGGAGCCGTTTGAGGTGCCGGAGGGCAACAATGTCCTGTCCGTACTTGTGGTGGACAAAAAGACGGGATTGGACAGCGGTGTTTACCGTGCCAATTTTATCTATTACCCGTAAAAAGGAATTGCCGCAATAAGCATAACCTCTTTGGGGTGATAAGTAATATTATAAGAAACATACTTGGAGATTTCATGTGGAAATGCAGATGGAAATTCGTTTGAGAAAAATGTGAGTATTTCTTCCAGCCGAATGTTTGCATCGGATTCCGTGTCTCTTCCACGTTTGAACACTCCCGGAGTGTGTCCGCCAAATCAGAGACAATGAGCAAACTTTCTAGTGGCGGCTAATGCTGCTGCTTCACAGACACTATAAAATCGCGCGAACCGAAACTCGCTGCCATCTGCTATTGAAAATAAGGCAGATGGCAGCGAGTTTCGGTTCGCGCGATTATGTTTTATTCAGCAGCGGCAAAAGCGCCACACGAAAGTTCTTAAATTGTCTCATGATTTGCGGACACAGTCCGTGGAGTGCTCCAAACTTGGAAAGACATGGATCATCGCAGATTGCAAACATCCGGCTGGTTAGAAATGCCACATTTTTTGAACCGAATTTTCATCTGCATTTCCATCTGAAATCCCACGGTGTGGTCTTTTAATAATATTACTTATCAGCGCAAAGTACAATACGCTTATTGCGACAATCCCCTTTTAGAAGATCACTCGTCGTCCGCCGGTAAAAATTCAACGTGGTCCGTATCCATTGCACCGACTCTGGCAAGTGCATACACTTCGGTTCCCTGATCAACCAGCTTTTCACGTCCTGGCTGGAAAGACTTTTCCACCAGAACGCCGAGACCGGCGATGGTCGCATGTGCCAGACGCAGAAGACGGATCGCTCCGGTCGCAGCCTCACCGTTTGCAAGGAAATCATCGATGATTAAGACGTGATCCTCCTCGGAGATGTACTTCTTGGAGAGCGTCAGCTCGTAGTTCGTCTCTTTGGTAAAGGATGTGATCACAGTCTGGTAGAGATTATCATTTAAAATCTGAGAAGGCTGCTTCTTCAAAATTACCATAGGAACGCCCAGCGCAGATGCGGTCATGAGTGCAGGAGCAATTCCAGAACTTTCGATAGTAACCACTTTCGTGATGCCTCTGCCTTTAAAATGTGCGGCAAATGCCTCCCCGATCTGTGCCATGAGCACCGGATCCACCTGATGATTGATAAAACTGTCTACCTTAAGAATGTCTTTGTTTAATGCCTTTCCCTCGGAAAGAATCTTTTCTTCCAGTAATTTCAAAATCGTCACCTCTCAATAGTATATTTGATGGTTCTATTGTACCATAAGTCGCTGCATGAAAGAAGTGCTGTTTTGGAGAAATGTCCCGATTTTAGAAAAGCTCGGCGTAGAGCAGTTCAATCATATGATCGGTAAAGGATTCCGAAAGGGAGGGATACTGATGAAGCAGCAGCTTTTCCATCACTTCGTAGCGGGAAAAATACAGCGCCTCCTCCGGCTGATCGTTGTCGACGGACTGATCAATGACATCGGCACGGTAGGTATCCAGAAACCATTTGAGGATCTCATCCTGCAGTGCATCTTCTGTTGCAGTCGCATCTTTGAGCTGTTTGATCTGTCCGAAGGAACGGATGCCGATCCACAAAAAGATAACGAACATGATTCCCATGACAAGACCCATCAGAATTCTGGCGGCACCGGTAATATGGATCGGAAGAACGCCGCAGAAAAACAGCACTAAAAGAACCAGTCCGATGATGCCGACCCCGGTAAAGGTGTAGGCGGTAGACTTCATATCTTCGGTCTGGGAAGCCTTGGACCGGTAGGCGTGTGAATGTGCAGTAAGCGGCGGAGTATCTCCTCTGCCGCCTTCCGCTGCCCTGACGGTGGAAGCTGCCGAAAGTTCTTCCATGTCATCAGGGGAGAAGGCATCCGGACTGTCTTTTGATTTGTCCTCTGATATGGAGAGCGACTCCACCAGATCCACGCCGCAGTCCGGACAGCGGACGATTCCCGCTACATATTCGTTTTTACATTCTGGACACCACATAATAAGTTCTCGCTTTCTTAGTTTTCTTTTCCTATATTATAGGAGATTTTATAGACTGCCGCAACCAAAGAATGTTATAATGAACCTGCTATGAAGATTACAATTTTATGCGTTGGAAAAATCAAAGAAAAATTTTACAGAGATGCCATCGAGGAATACGCTAAGCGCCTGACGCGCTATTGCAAGCTGGAAATCATCGAGGTCGCAGATGAAAAGACGCCAGACGGCGCAAGTGCCACGGAAGAAATGCAGATCCGGCAAAAGGAGGGGGAGCGTGTGCTTGCCCGCCTCGAGAAATGCAGGCAGAGCAGCTCCTATGTCATGGCACTCGCCATAGACGGCAGAGAACTCGATTCGGTCGAACTCTCACAGAAACTGGAAAAACTGGGAACTGACGGGATCAGCAATGTGATCTTTTTGATCGGTGGGTCACTCGGCATGTCAAAAGAGCTGCTTGCGGCGGCGGATTTTAAGCTCTCTTTTTCCAGAATGACGTTTCCACACCAGCTGATGCGCGTGATTCTGCTGGAGCAGATCTACCGCGGCTACCGCATCATGAACCGGGAACCCTACCACAAATAGCGGCAGGCTATTCGGTAAAGTCCCTGGAATACAGAACGGTTCCGTCCGGATTTAAGGCGGTCAGCCGGATGGCGATGCCGTTTATGCCGGTCTCATCTGCAATCTGCGCGCGCAGCGAGGAAAAAGTGGAGGCATAGCTGTCAAAAATGGCGTCATACAGCTGCGTCAGTGCGTCGGCGTCTGCATCATCCGACATATCATACGCCTTAGAAAGCGTGTACTGGAACACTAACGCATCGGAATCTGCGGTGACAATGTCCAGGGTGTATCCCAGATCCTGGGAATTGACGGCGTCTGTCATCTCCTGAAACTGATCCGCCTGTGTGGCATACCAGTCATCCAGCGATGCTTTTTTACATCCCATCAGAGCCATTCCCAAGCAAAAAAGTGCGAGCACGCACAGTAATATTCTGTGGCTTTGAATTTGATATCCGGTCATAACGGTCTCCTTTTCCCTGTAGAAGCTTAAAAATCTATCATCAGTATAGAAGTCCGCCGCACGACTTGTCAAGCGTCCGCGCGGCAAATGTTGAATCGGCGGTTAAACGGTGTTACAATAAAGTATACTTTAGAAATAAGGGGGATTGCAGTATGAGAATGTATGATTTGATCTTAAAAAAGAAGCAGGGCGGGGAACTTTCCACGGATGAGATCCGCTATATGATAGAAGGTTTTACGGAGGGAAGCATTCCGGATTATCAGATGTCCGCCATGACAATGGCGATCTGTTTTCGCGGAATGACGCCGCGCGAGACGGTGGATTTAACGCTTGCCATGAGGGACAGCGGTGATGTGCTGGATCTCTCGGGGATCAAGGGGGTAAAGGTCGATAAGCACAGCACCGGAGGCGTGGGAGACAAGACCTCACTGGCGCTGACACCGATCATTGCTGCGCTCGGGGTTCCGGTTGCGAAAATGTCCGGCAGGGGACTGGGGCATACCGGCGGAACAATCGACAAGTTAGAATGTTTTGACGGGTTTACGACCGCGCTCTCCGAGGAGCAGTTTGCCGGGAATGTCAATACCATCGGGATTGCCATTGCGGGACAGACTGCCAATCTGGCGCCGGCGGACAAGAAATTATACGCGCTGCGTGATGTGACGGCAACGGTGGATCAGATGTCGCTCATTGCCAGCTCCATCATGAGCAAAAAGCTGGCGTCCGGAAGCGATGCCATCGTTCTGGATGTCAAGACGGGCAACGGCGCTTTTATGAAAAAGCTTGAGGATTCCAGAGCGCTCGCAAAAGAGATGGTCTCCATCGGTACGATGGCGGGCAAGAAGACGGTGGCTGTCATCACGGATATGGATCAGCCGTTGGGACGCGCGGTCGGCAATTCACTTGAGGTCCGGGAAGCGATTGATACCCTGCGCGGAGAGGGACCGGCTGATTTCAAAGAAGTGGTGTTTGCACTGGGCAGCCAGATGCTTATGCTCGCAGGGCGGGCGGCGGACGAAAAGGAAGCCCGCGCACTGATGGAGGGCGTGATAGAAGACGGATCGGCACTCGATAAATTTGCCCAGTTCGTGCGCGCACAGGGCGGAGATGCTGCACCGGTCTATGACACATCCCTTCTGCCGGTTGCGGGGAAGACACTAGAGGTCACGGCAAAAGAGAGCGGATATGTGCACCGGATTCTGGCGGAAGACATCGGAATTGCCTGCATGACCCTGGGAGGCGGAAGAGAGACCAAGGAGAGTGCGATTGATCTATCCGTTGGTATTATTCTGGAGAAAAAGAACGGGGATGCGGTAAGTGACGGTGAAGTGCTTGCGACGATTTATGGCAATGATGATGCCAAAATGCAGGCGGCGTATGAAAAAATTGCCCATGCCTACGAGATCGCCAAAGAGCCGGCGGCTTTCGTGCCGGTGGTCAGAGAATATATCTTTCCAGAATAAGACGGTATTTTTCCTCATATAGTGCTATATGAGAAAAAATAGCAGAACTTCAGCGGGGTCACAGATTTCGCTGCGCGAAAGAATTGTAGATAACCTGGAGCTTCCCAAAGACCTCATGCTCGGGGCGGCGATCGTGACCGTCACCGGCAGAGGGGAAGCTGTGATTTCAAATTATAAAGGAATCCTGGAATACGAGGATTCCTTTATCCGGGTGCAGACAAAAACCTGCAGGATACGGATTACCGGTGTCCGTCTTGCCATAGATTATTACACGAATGAAGAAATGAAAATAACGGGCAGCATTGATACGATAGAGTACGAGAACTGAGACGATGTTGCTCTCTGTGATCAAATATTTTCGCGGTTATGTTCATGTGAAGCTGACGGGATATGCACCGGAACGGTTCTTAAATCTGTGCGGGAACCGGAATATCCTGATCTGGAATTTAAAACCGTGTGAAAATGGATATACTTTTTGTATCAGTGTCGATGCATTCCGACAGCTGAAGCCCATTCTGAAAAAAACCAAAACGCAGATCCGGATTCAGAAGCGTGTGGGGATGCCGTTTTGCGCGTTTCGCTACCGCAGACGGTATCTTTTCCCGGCAGGCCTGCTTTTTTTCTGCTTTTTGCTGTATGATCTGTCCGGATTCATCTGGAATATCGAAATCAACGGGAATTCTTATCTGACCACGGAGACGATTCTGGATTTCCTGGAGGAGGAACACGCATCGTTTGGAACGAAAAAATCCCAGATTTCGTGCGAGGATCTGGAAGAAGCCATGCGGAGCCGCTACCGGGATGTCATCTGGACTTCCATCAAGATTTATGGTACAAAGATGACGGTCGATATTCAGGAAAACCTCCTGTCGCAGGAAGAATATGAGGCGAAGAGCGATGAACCGCAGGACATTGTCGCCGCCAAAGACGGCGTGATTACCGAGATGGTGACACGCGCGGGCACGCCGCTTACCGCGGTGGGAGCGGAGGTAAAGAAAGGCGACATCTTAGTCTCGGGGCGCATTGAAGTGTTAAACGACGACGGTGAGATCATGCAGTACCTCTACCGTCCGTCCGATGCGGACATCAAGGCGAAGGTACTCTATTCCTACCGGGATGTGATTGATGGCACCTGGGTGGAGATGGCACCGACCGGGAACACGAAGGAGCGTTACAGCATCACGCTGCTTGATAACGTGTTCGACTGGCCGCTTTTCCGGAATCCGTTTGCAGAGTATCAGGTGCAGACGGAGAGCAGGCAGCTCCATGTGGCGGACAATTTTTATCTGCCCGTGTGGCTGAATAAAAGTGAGTTCACAGAGGTCGAGCAGGTGCGGCACGAGCGCACCGAAGCGGAGATCCGTCAGATTGCCACAAAGAATTTCTCGGATTACATCAAAGATTTGGAAGAAAAAGGTATTCAAATTATATCAAAAAATGTTATTATAAAAAGTACGGGTGAAAAATATGTGGTAAGCGGCGATCTGTGGGCGCACGAATCCATTGTTTCCTATCAGCCGACAGAGGTTTACGATACCACAATGCAAGAAAGGCAGAATGAAAATGAGTCTGACTGAAGTTTCGTTAAATATACCGACAGACCACATGGCGAATGTGTTCGGTCAGTTTGATGTCTATATCAAAAAAATCGAGCGTACCTTGAATGTGACGGTGGTTGTCCGGGGAGAAGATATGAAAATCCTCGGAGACGAAAGACGCTGCAGGCGCGCGCAGGATGTTTTCATGCAGCTTCTGGAATTGTCCAAACGCGGAAATGTCATCACGGAACAGAATGTCAACTATGCACTGGCATTGATGGCGGAGGAAAAAGAGTCGGCGATCGTGGAGATCGACCGCGACTGCATCTGCCACACGATCAACGGCAAGCCGGTAAAGCCCAAGACACTCGGTCAGAAAGCCTATGTGGATGCCATCCGCGAAAAGATGATCGTGTTCGGCATGGGACCGGCGGGTACCGGTAAGACCTATCTGGCGATGGCGATGGCAATCACCGCGTTTAAAAACGAGGAGGTCGGGCGGATTATCCTTACCAGGCCTGCGATTGAGGCGGGGGAGAAGCTTGGCTTCCTTCCGGGCGATCTGCAGAGCAAGGTTGATCCTTACTTAAGACCGCTTTACGACGCGCTGTATCAGATTATGGGGGCGGAAAGCTTCCAGAAGAATATGGAAAAGGGATTGATTGAGGTGGCTCCGCTTGCCTACATGCGCGGACGTACGTTAGATAACGCATTTATCATTCTGGACGAGGCGCAGAACACGACGCCGGCGCAGATGAAGATGTTTCTGACCAGAATCGGTTTCGGTTCAAAGGCGGTCATCACCGGTGACGCCACCCAGAAGGATCTGGCGCCGGATGCCGCATCGGGCTTGGACATTGCGCTGAAAGTGCTGCGCAATGTGGAGGAGATCGGTATCTGCGAACTGACAAGCCAGGATGTCGTGCGGCATCCGGTGGTGCAGAAGATTGTCAAGGCATACGAGGATTATGAGAAGCGCGCCGGTAAGACGTCCGGCACGAGAAAGAACACGAGCAGAACCGGAGCGGGCAGAACCGGTGCGAGAAGCAGGAGAGAGAACACGAATGGATGATCGCTATGTGGCAAAGAGAGTAATATATCTGCTTGGCATGTCTGCCGCAACGATCCTGTTTACGACAGCGGCGGCATTTATCAGGGGACAGTATCTCGACGAGTGGATCGTCCTTGTTATCATCAATCTGGTATTTCTGGCGTTGTGGTTCTTTTTATTGGAGCACTGCCGGATGAAGCGGAGCATTGCGGGAAACCGTGAGACAAGCTACCGGCGTATTTTTGCAGGGTATCTGGCGTCGCTTGGCGTGACGGCGGTCTGTCTTGTACTTCCGGAATTTTCAAGACCTGTGATGCTATCTGCCATTTTGATGCTCGGTGTGGGGAATATCGAGCTTTCCCTGTGCAGCGGACTCTTTTTCTGCAGCCTGCTCGGTCTTTTGTGCGGTGGAACCATCCAGGAATTCTCCATGTATATCCTGCTGGTTCTGATCGGAGCGGTGGCAGCGGACGCAGTGGAAAACAGCAAAAAGCAGTTCTGGTATGAATGGTTTGCTGGCATGGCAGGCATGCTTCTTCCGGTTCTGTTCTACTATCTGACCTACCGGGAGATCAGTGTCCGGATCATGGTATCTGCCGTGGCGGACGGTGTGGTCGTCTTTTTGTTTTTGCATCTGTGCTACCGGAAGTTAGCGGATGCAAGAAATGCGGAAGTCGATGAGGTCATGGTCGACATCACCGATGAATCCTATCCGCTGGCGCGGGAACTGGCGAGTTTTTCCAGGGCAGACTACAGCCATGCAAGGCGGGTAATGCTTGTGGCGGCGCGATGTGCTGCTGTGGTCGGGGCAGACGAACGTGTGTGCAGCGCCGCGGGGATGTATTACCGTATCGGCGTACTGGAGGGCGCACCGCTTGCAAAAAACGGTGTGAAAATGGCACAGAGAGCCTGCTTCCCGGAGAAGGTAATCCGCATTATCGGGGAATACAACGGGGAAGAGGCCCTGCCATCCACCATCGAGTCGGCGATTGTACATATGGTGGACGGGCTGTTGAAAAAACTGGAGGTTCTGGATGAGGATACCGTTGGCAGCAACTGGAACCAGGATATGGTGATCTATCAGACCTTGAATGAATATTCTGCCGCGGGGCTGTATGACCGTTCCGGGCTTAGCATGAATATGTTTTTGAAAATACGGGAATATCTTGTGAACGAGGAGGCATTACTGGTATGAGCCTGAATTTAGAAGTCGAAGTGGACGTGCCATTTACATTTGATTATGAAGCGCTGGCGGGCGAGGTTGTCGCTTTTACCATCGACCATGAAGGTTTTCCTTATGAGGCGGAAGTGAATCTGACGCTGACGGACAATGAAGGAATTCATGAGATCAACCGGATGTACCGACAGATTGATGCACCGACGGACGTTTTGTCTTTCCCGATGCTCTCCTATGAGCAGGCGGGCGATTTCTCGGCGTTGGAAGAGGATTATGAGGATAATTTTAATCCGGATACCGGGGAGATCATGCTGGGAGACATTGTCATCTCGGTGGACCGGGTGAGAGAGCAGGCTGCCGCCTACGGACACAGCGAGCGCAGGGAATTTGCGTTTCTGATCGTGCACAGCATGCTTCATCTGTTCGGGTATGACCACATGACGCCGGAGGACGCGGCAGTCATGGAGCCGAAGCAGAGACAGATTCTGGAGGAGATGAACATCTCGCGTGATTAACGAACGGCGGCGCCGTGGCGCTTCCGAAAGGATTTGAGGTACTTTTATGGGCAATAAAAAAAGGAAAAATACGACAAGTTTTCTGGCGCAGGGCACAATCCTCGCGGCGGCTTCGCTGATCAGCCGTGTGATCGGCCTGATTTACCGCATGCCGCTGACGGCGATTATTGGGGATACCGGCAACGACTATTATGGCAGTGCCTATACCATCTATAATATTTTGTTAATTATTTCGTCCTACAGCCTGCCGCTCGCGGTATCCAAACTTGTCTCGGCAAATATCTCACAGGGCAGAAGGCGCAATGTCTACCGCATCTTAAAGTGCGCGCTGATTTTTGCGCTGGTGTCCGGAACCGCTGCCGCGGCAATTCTCTATTTCGGAGCGGATTTTATTACGGGTACGCTGCTTAGAACCCCACTTTGTATCTTTGCGTTAAAGGTTTTAGTGCCGGTTCTTGTAATTGTTGCGGTCTTAGGTGTGATGCGAGGCTTTTTCCAGGGACTTGGCACGATGATGCCGAGTGCCGTATCCCAGATCTTAGAGCAGATTGTAAATGCGATTGTCAGCGTGTGGGCGGCGTATGTCCTTTTTTCCTACGGTTCCAAAGCCGGAGCGCTTTTAGGCAATGCCGAGGATTACGGCGCAGCCTACGGTGCGGCGGGCGGAACGATCGGAACCGCTGCCGGAGCGCTGAGTGCGCTGCTGTTTGCGGGTTTTGTCCTTGTTGTCTATCTGCGGGTGTTTAAAAAGACGCTTCGCAAGGAGCGGAAGACAAGCGCAGATTCGTACGGAGAGATTTTTAAACTGCTGATCATCACCATTATTCCGGTGCTGGTGAGCAGCACGATCTACAACTGCAACGCCACCATTGACCAGGCGGTCTACAAGAATATCGCGGCATGGCAGGGATATTCCAAGACGGACTACGGTACCTGGAACGGTATCTATACCGGAAAATACCAGGTGTTAATCAATGTGCCGCTGGCCATTGCATCCTCCCTTGCGGCATCGAGTGTGCCGGCGCTCTCTGCTGCTTATGCGAGCGGAAAACGAGGCGAGGCGAAACGGCAGATTGGGCTTGCCACACGCTTTATCATGGTCGTGGCATTCCCGTGTGCAGTCGGAATGGGCGTGCTTGCCTCCCCGATTCTTCAGATGCTGTTTGGTGATTCCTCCGAGCTTGCGGCAAGAATGCTGCAGACCGGTTCCGTGGCCATCATTTTCTTCTCCCTGTCGACCCTTTCCAACGGTCTGCTGCAGGGGATGAATCGGATGAAGGAGCCGATCAAGAATGCAGTGATTGCACTGGCGCTTCACTTGATCATTCTGGTGGCGCTGATGCTTGGGCTGGATCTGAACATTTTTGCGGTGATCATCGCAAATGCATGCTTCGGACTGATCATGTGTATTCTAAATGCGCGCTCGATCCGCCGTTACAGCGGATACCGTCAGGAAGTGCGGCGCACGTTTTTCGTGCCGGCGGTTTCAGCGGCTGGAATGGGCGTGGTGGTATGGCTTGTTTACCGTCTGTTCCTCTATCTGCTTCGGAGCAATCTGATCGCAACGCTTGTATCGATTGTTGCAGGCGTCTTTACCTACGCGACGCTGCTTTTGATGCTTAAGGGACTGACCGAGCAGGAAATCCTGCGCTTCCCGAAAGGCAGAACGCTTGTAAAACTCGCGCGGAAGATGCATCTTTTGCGTTAATTGAATAAAAAGGAAAGAACTGGCAGATACTTATCGCAGAGAATGGGAGGACATTATGAAACGGACGATAGGTATTTGCCTTTTTGCGGCAGTGATGCTGTTTGCCGGAGGCTTGTGCGGGAAAAACGCATTTGATGCAGAAAGGATCCGTACGGCAGAGGAGACGGAGGCGGTCACGGAAGATGCCGCAGTGACACAGACGGAGCGGACTGCGGAGAGCATGCAGATCCAGAAAACCTGCCGCTATCTGCTCCGCATGGATGACGACGGCATCTTAAAAGTCTATGAGGCGGACGGGATAACCCTTTTATTTGAGACCAACATCCGTGCGGAACGGCTTTCCGTGCAGACGAGGGAGCAGCTTTCCGACGGAATTCCGGTAGACGATGAGAGAGAACTGTACGATCTGCTCGAAAGCTATTCCAGCTGACGTAAGAGAAGTTATTCATTGAATGTTACAGGGCTGTGTGGTAAAATTGTTACGGTTAAGAAGAACGGACAGAATGATACAGCGGTTAGATAAGAGGTTGAAATGACAGATATAGATGTTACGGTGATCGGTGGCGGCGCGGCAGGACTTATGGCGGCGGTCAGTGCAGCCAGGTGCGGCGCGAGAACACGGGTGATCGAACACATGGACCGGATTGGAAAAAAGATTCTATCCACCGGCAACGGAAAATGTAATTACACAAATGCAGTGCAGGGGCTTTCCTGTTATCGTGGAGAGAACCCTGCTTTTGTGCTGCCTGTTTTTGAGCAGTTCGGGCAGGAGGATACCGTGCGCCTGTTTGAAGAACTTGGAATCTATCCGAAGATCAAAAACGGTTACTATTATCCGGCGAGTGAGCAGGCGGTGTCTGTCGTGGAAGTGTTTGGCATGGAATGCGATTACCTCGGCGTTGATCTGTGGACGTCCTGCGGACTGCAATCCATTCAAAAAACCTGTACCGGGTATGAAATACGCACCACAAAAGGCGCGTTTTCAACCAAAACAGTGATTTTTGCGCCCGGATTGCTGGCAGCACCCAAGACAGGAAGCGACGGAAGTGCATTTCCATATATAGAAGCACTTGGTCATCATTTTGTAGATGTGGTGCCAGCTCTCGTGCAACTGCATGGAAAACAGGCATTTTTCAAGAAACTTGCAGGAATTCGTGCAGAAATGCAGGTAACACTCTACCTGGAAAATGCGCAATTTCAACCAAAAGGCAGCCGTGGGACAGCCCGGGGAGAAAAGCCTGACACGGTGTGCAGTGAGCGGGGCGAACTTCAGCTTACGGCTTCCGGAATCTCGGGTATCCCGGTCTTTCAGATCAGCCGTTATGCGACAAGAGCGCTCGCGGACGAAAAGCATCCCTACGTGCTGATTGATTTTGCGCCGGATCTTACGGACAAGGAGTTTTTTGACCTGCTGTCAGAGCGCTTCTACGAGAATACACATGGCAAGAGCGCCGGGGAGGCACTGATCGGTCTCTTTAACAGAAAGCTGAGCGAGGTACTGCTCTCCGAAGCTGGCATACGGTCGGAACTCTATGCCGGGGAGGTGGCACGCGCCACGTTGCACCGGCTGGTGAAGTGTGTCAAGAATTTCCGGGTTGATATTACCGGAAGCAACGGAATGGAAGCGGCGCAGGTATGCGCAGGGGGCGTTGACACGGAGGAGATTGAAGCTACAACGCTTGCGTCAAAGCTGGCAGACGGTATCTATTTTGCGGGCGAGGTCATTGATATTGACGGCACCTGCGGCGGTTACAATCTGCAGTGGGCGTGGTCGAGCGGCTTTGTGGCGGGGATGCATGCAGCAGAGGAAGGAATGTCAGAACAGAGATGATACGGATCAATCAGATAAAAATGCCGCTGCATCACAATGCGGCAGCACTGGAACAGAAAATCAGAAAACGTCTGGGACTTTCGGGAGACCAGGAGCTTCGCTACCGGATTATCAGAAAATCCATTGACGCGAGAAAGAAACCGGAACTGTCGTTGGTGTATTCCGTGGAGGTTTCCACTTCCGGAGAAGAGAAAATCATAAAAAGGGCAAACGATCCGAATGTTACGATCGTAAAGCAGACCGGTTATCATCTGCCCGGGGCGGTTTCGCCAACGCCGTCCATCCCGCCGGTGATTGTCGGTGCGGGTCCTGCGGGACTTTTCTGCGCGTATGCGCTCACGATGAGCGGCTGTGCACCGGTTGTCCTTGAGCGCGGGCGTTCAGTGACGGAGCGCACAAAGGATGTGGAGCGCTTCTGGGAGAGCGGAGTGTTGGATACGGTTTCCAACGTGCAGTTCGGAGAGGGCGGCGCAGGAACTTTTTCGGACGGCAAATTAAATACACTGGTCAAGGATCCCACCGGCAGGAACCGGTTTGTTCTGGAAACCTTTGTGAAATTCGGAGCGCCGGAGCAGATTCTGTACGAAAACAAACCGCACATCGGAACGGATATTCTTGCCGGAGTCATCAAAAACATGCGGCAGGCGATGGAAGCGCGCGGCGCCAGGTTTTGCTTTGAGAGTTGTATGACAGATTACCGCAGGGAAGCGGACGGAAAGATGTTTGTTGAGGTCAACCACAAGGAGTGGATCGAGACTTCCAGACTCGTTCTTGCAATCGGTCACAGTGCGCGGGACACGTTTGGGATGCTGTATCAGAAGCAGGATCTTGTCATGGAGGCAAAAGCGTTTGCGGTTGGTTTCCGTGTGGAACACCCGCAGGAGATGATGAATCTGCAGCAATATGGAGCGCTGCATGCACACGAACTTCCGGCAGCCCCCTACAAAGTGACAGCGAACCTCGCAAACGGCAGAGGCGTGTATTCCTTCTGCATGTGTCCGGGCGGATATGTGGTAAACGCATCCTCCGAGGAAGGCAGGCTTGCGGTCAATGGAATGAGCTATTCCGGACGTGACGGGAAAAACGCAAACAGTGCGATTATTGTGGCGGTAACTCCTGACGACTTTGCGGGGAAAGATCCGCTAGCCGGTGTCCGTTTTCAGGAGATGCTCGAGGAGCGGGCATTCGCTATCGGAAAAGGGCGGATTCCGCAGCAGCTTTTTGGAGACTATTGCAGCAATCGTGCCTCGGTGTCTTACGGGGCGTTTGAGAGCGCCACAAAGGGCGCATGTGTGCTTGGCAATTTAAGAGGTCTGCTGCCGCAGGCACTGGAAGAGTCCTTTATCGAGGGGATGCACGCATTCAGCCGCCGGATTCCGGCTTTTGACCGGGAAGACGCCATCCTCTCCGGCGTGGAGAGCCGGACGTCCTCACCGGTGCGCCTGGTGCGCGATCCGAAGCTTCTTGTGGCTGCAGGCGGCATCTATCCGTGTGGGGAGGGCGCGGGCTATGCAGGCGGCATCATGTCCG
This sequence comes from Roseburia hominis A2-183, assembly GCF_000225345.1. Lineage (NCBI taxonomy): Bacteria > Bacillati > Bacillota > Clostridia > Lachnospirales > Lachnospiraceae > Roseburia > Roseburia hominis. The sequence continues at coordinate 1,683,427 of NC_015977.1, read as the reverse complement.
CGGCGATGGACGGACTGAAAGTGGCAGAGGCGATTATGAGAGATATGGAGGAGCAACGTGGCTGAATTTACACCAATGATGCAGCAATATCTGCAGACGAAGGAAGAATATAAAGACTGTATCCTGTTTTACCGGCTGGGAGATTTCTACGAGATGTTTTTTGAGGATGCCGAACTGGTGTCCAAAGAACTGGAACTGACGCTGACCGGAAAAAACTGCGGCATGGAGGAGCGCGCACCGATGTGCGGCATCCCGTACCATGCGGTGGAGGGATACTTAAATAAACTTGTGGCAAACGGACACAAGGTTGCCATCTGCGAGCAGGTGGAAGATCCGAAGCTGGCAAAGGGACTGGTCAAGCGCGAGGTCATCCGGATCGTGACGCCGGGAACGAACCTGGATATGCAGGCGCTGGACGAATCCAAGAACAATTATATTATGTGCATCGTGTATCTGGCAGACCGCTACGGCGTATCCATTGCGGACGTCTCAACCGGAGACTACTATGTCACCGAGGTGGATTCGGAGCGGAAGCTTTTCGATGAGATCACAAAATTTTCGCCATCTGAAATTATATGCAACGAAAGTTTTTATATGAGTGGTGTCGATATAGAAGATTTAAGGCATCGACTCAAGATTACAATTTATGCGCTGGAGACATGGTATTTTGGGGATGAGCTTGCAGAGACAACACTGCTTACACACTTTAAGGTAAAGAGTCTGGAGGCGCTGGGACTTGCCGATTATGACTGCGGCATGATTGCTGCGGGAGCACTGTTAAAGTATCTGTACGAGACACAGAAGAACGATCTCAACAACATTTCCGTGATTCATCCGTATTCCACCGGAAAATACATGATCATCGACAGCTCGACCAGAAGGAATCTGGAGCTTGTGGAAACGCTGCGCGAGAAGCAGAAACGCGGATCGCTCCTGTGGGTGCTTGACAAGACGAAGACGGCGATGGGTGCCAGACTGCTCCGCTCCTATGTGGAACAGCCGCTGATTGACAAGGCGGAGATCGAGAAGCGCCAGGATGCAATCTGTGAGCTGAATCAGCACGTGATTACCAGAGAGGAACTCCGGGAATATTTAAATCCGATCTACGATCTGGAGCGTCTGATTACGCGTGTTACATATCTGACCGCCAATCCCAGGGATCTCATTGCCTTCCGCAGTTCGATTGCCATGCTGCCGCCGATCAAGAGTCTTTTGGGCGATTTTCAGTGCGAGCTGCTGGGAGAAATCCGCGAGGACATGGATACGTTGGAGGAGCTCTGCGCACTGATCGACCGGGCTATCATGGAGGAACCGCCCATTTCGGTGCGGGACGGCGGTCTGATCAAGGACGGCTACAACGAGGATGTCGATAAATACCGCAAGGCGAAGACGGAGGGGAAGACCTGGCTGGCGGAACTGGAAGCCAAAGAGCGTGAAAAGACAGGCATCAAGAATTTAAAAATCAAATATAACAAGGTATTCGGCTATTATCTGGAAGTGACCAACTCCTACAAGGATCTGGTTCCAGATTATTTTATGCGCAAGCAGACGCTCGCCAACGCCGAGCGCTATATCACGCCGGAATTAAAAGAACTGGAGGACATGATTCTCGGCGCGGAGGACAAGCTTGTCACATTAGAGTACGATCTCTTCTGTGAGGTGCGGAGTACGATCGCTGCGGAGGTTGTGCGCATCCAGCGGACCGCCAAGGCGGTTGCCGGTCTGGATGTATTCGTGTCGCTCGCACTTGTCGCGGATCAGAATAATTACTGCCGTCCGAAAATCAACGAGAACGGCATCATTGACATCAAGGGCGGACGTCATCCGGTGGTCGAGAAGATGATCAACAACGATATGTTTATTGACAATGACACGTACCTCGACAACGGCAATCACCGCATCTCGATCATTACGGGACCGAACATGGCGGGAAAATCCACCTATATGCGCCAGACGGCGCTGATCGTTCTGATGGCGCAGCTTGGCAGCTATGTGCCTGCGGCATCCGCGAAGATCGGTATCGTGGACCGCATTTTCACACGTGTGGGAGCGTCGGATGATCTTGCCAGCGGGCAGAGTACGTTTATGGTGGAGATGAATGAGGTTGCAAATATTCTGCGCAACGCTACCTCCAACTCGCTGCTGATCTTGGATGAAATCGGGCGCGGCACAAGCACCTACGACGGGCTGAGCATTGCCTGGGCGGTGGTGGAGCATATCAGCAACCCGAAGCTCCTCGGTGCCAAGACGCTTTTTGCCACACATTATCATGAACTGACAGAGCTGGAAGGCAAATTAAACAACGTCAACAATTACTGCGTGGCGGTAAAGGAAAAGGGCGATGACATTGTATTTCTCCGCAAAATCGTAAAGGGCGGCGCGGACAAGAGTTACGGTATCCAGGTGGCAAAGCTTGCCGGCGTGCCGGATTCTGTCATTGCGCGTGCCAAGGAGATCGTGGAGGAATTAAGTGCCAACGACATCACGGAAGTTGCGAGAAATATCTCCGTCGATACGGGAAGCAAAAAGAAAAAAGAAAAGCTGGACGAGGTGGATCTGACGCAGATGTCGTTGTTTGATACCGTGCGGGACGATGACATCATAGAGGAACTGCGGAATGTGGATGTCGGAAATCTGACGCCGATTGAGGCTTTAAACAAATTATACGAACTTCAGAACAAGGTAAAGAACCGCTGGTAACCGGAAGCGCCTTTGGCAAAGGCAGATGGGAGGAATGGAATGCCGCAGATAACACTGCTTTCGCAGGAAACAATCGATAAAATAGCAGCCGGGGAGGTGGTGGAACGGCCGTCCTCGGTGGTCAAGGAGCTTGTCGAGAACGCGATCGATGCCCGGGCAACCGCCGTCACGGTCGAGATCAAGGAGGGCGGCACAACGTTCGTGCGCATTACGGATAACGGCTGCGGAATTGAGCGTGAGCAGGTACCGCTCGCGTTTCTGCGCCATTCCACCAGCAAGATTAAGAGTGTGGAAGACCTTTTATGCATCCATTCGCTCGGGTTTCGCGGTGAGGCGCTCTCAAGCATTGCCGCCGTATCGCAGGTGGAGCTGATTACCAAGACTTACAGCGATCTGACCGGAACGCGCTATGTCATTGAAGGCTCAAGAGAGATGAGCAACGATGAGATCGGCGCGCCGGACGGCACGACCTTCATCGTCAGAAACCTCTTTTACAATACGCCGGCACGGAAAAAGTTTTTAAAAACCGCGCAGACGGAGGGAAATTATATCAGTGACCTGATAGAGCGCCTTGCCTTGTCCCATCCGGATGTCTCTTTTAAGTTTATCAGCAACGGACAGACCAAGATGCATACCTCCGGCAACTCCAATGAAAAAGATCTGATCTATCATATCTACGGGCGCGATATTACGGCGGCGCTTCTTCCGGTCTGCGCAGAGACAGAATATTTCTCGGTAAAGGGCTTTGTCGGAAAACCGATGATTTCCCGCGGAAACCGCAGCTACGAAAGCTATTTTATCAATGGACGCTACATCAAAAGCGCACTGCTCTCCAAAGCGGTGGAAGAGGCGTACAAGGGCTTTATGATGCAGCATCAGTATCCGTTCTGCGTGCTGTATTTTACCATGGATACGGAGCTTTTGGACGTCAATGTGCATCCGACCAAGATGGAGCTTCGTTTTTCCAACAATGAGGAAGTGTACCGGAAGCTATATCAGACGATCCGCGATGTGCTGACTCACAAGGAATTTATTCCGGCTGTCCCGGTGGAGGAAAAGAAAGAAGAAAAGCGGCCAGCCATTACCGGTAGCCTGCCGGAGCCATTTGAGACAAAACGTCTGCATATCCCGCCGCAGACACAGGTGCTGCCGCAGGGGCAGAACGTGACGCCGGAACCAGTCAGAACACCGGAAAATCTGGACGTGTTCCGGCAGCTTCTGGTGCGGGAGGAGAGCAGCTATCATGCGGATTCCGCATCTGCGGGTTCTGCTTCGGCCGAAGACGGCAGCCGGATACAGGAGATGTCATGGGAAGCGGAATGCATACCGGCGGCGGATACCGTACAGCCGGATGTGCAGCCGGAGCCGATTCCTAAGGCAGAGGCCGTGCGGGGAACTCCTGATACACCGGAGAATCTGAATACGCCGGAGAATCTGAATATGCCGGAGAATCTGAATATGCCGGAGACAGACACACAGAATGTGCAGGAGACGCAGAATCCGCAGGAGACAGCGGACACGGTCGTGTACGAGCAGCAGACGCTCGAGGCGGCGGACACCGGATTTTTCACGCCGGATGCAGCCAGACGGCACCGGATCATCGGCGAAGTGTTTGACACCTACTGGCTGATTGAATACGAGGATAAGCTGTTCATTATCGACCAGCATGCCGCCCATGAAAAAGTGCTCTATGAGCGCACCATGGCGCGCGTCCGCACACAGAATTTTGCCTCGCAGACGCTAAGCCCGCCGATCATTCTGACGTTGAGCGCCGAGGAACAGGAAATGCTTACACGCTACGGGGAGCAGATCCGTCTGTTCGGTTATGAGGTGGAGCCGTTCGGCGGCAAGGAATTTGCCATCACGGCGATTCCAGCCGATTTTGAGGCGGTCGATATGAAAGGCATGTTCTTGGACATGCTGGACGATTTTACCAACATAAGCGGCAGGGAAGCACCGGAACTGATCTTGGAGAAGGTGGCTTCCATGTCCTGCAAGGCGGCGATCAAGGGAGGCGATTCCATCAGCAGGGCGGAGGCAGAACAGCTGATCGACGAGTTGCTGTCCCTGGAGAATCCCTACCATTGTCCGCACGGGCGGCCGACCATTATCTCCATGAGCAAATATGAGATTGAAAAGAAGTTTAAGAGGATTGTATGACAATGAAACCAAATCCCATGGTAATTCTGACCGGCCCGACAGCGGTCGGGAAGACAGCGCTTTCCATTGCACTGGCGAAAAAAATAAACGGAGCCATTATATCTGCGGATTCCATGCAGGTGTATAAATACATGGATATCGGCTCGGCAAAAATCATGCCGGAGGAGATGGACGGCGTCCGGCACTATCTTGTGGACGAACTGGATCCATCCGATGAGTTCCATGTCGTCCGTTTTGTGGAGATGGCAAAGCAGGCGTTAAAAGAGATTACGGCAAACGGTCAGATCCCCATTGTGGTGGGCGGAACCGGATTCTATATCCAGGCGCTGCTCTACGATATTGATTTTACGGAGCAGGAGTGTGACAGTGCATACCGCAGGCAGCTGGAAGAGCTGGCAGAGACACGCGGGAATCATTATCTTCACGAAATGCTAAAGGCGGTAGATCCGGCATCTGCAGAGGCGATCCACGAGAATAACCGCAAGCGCGTCATCCGCGCCCTGGAATTTTACCATGAGTCCGGCGAGCGGATCTCCGAGCATAACGAGCGGGAGAGCCAGAAGACATCCCCCTACAACTTTGCCTATTTTGTCTTAAATGACGACCGCGAAAAGCTTTACCGCCGCATCGATGCGCGCGTTGATGCCATGGTAAAGGCTGGGCTTGTCGATGAGGTGGCAAGGCTGCAGCAGATGGGCTGCCATGCGGATATGGTGTCCATGCAGGGACTTGGCTATAAAGAGATACTGGCGTATTTAAACGGCACCAGCACCCTGGAGGAAGCGATCTATATCATCAAGCGCGAATCGAGACATTTTGCCAAGCGGCAGCTGACCTGGTTCCGCAGGGAGCGGGATGTCATCTGGCTGAACAAGCCGGATTTTGAGTATGACGATACAAAAATACTTACATACATGATGGATGTGTTACAGGCGAAAGGAATTTTGCCGGCATAAAAGAGAGGTACAGAGATATGAATCAGTTATTACAGGAACAATACGAGCGTCTGGGGATTTCCCCGGAGGTAAGTGCATTCGGGGAAAAAATAGAAGCTTCCTTGAAGCAGCGTTTTGAAGAGATTGATGCACGCGCAGAATACAACCAGCTAAAAGTGTTAAAAGCCATGCAGGACAACCGTGTCTCGGCAGAATGTTTCAATACGACTTCCGGGTACGGCTACAACGATCTGGGCAGAGACACCCTGGAAAAAGTCTATGCCTCCTGCTTCGGCGGGGAGGATGCGCTGGTGCGTCCGCAGATCACGTGCGGCACCCACGCGCTGGCGCTGGCTCTGATGTCCAATCTGCGGCCGGGCGATGAACTGTTATCCCCGGTCGGCAAGCCATACGATACGCTGGAGGAGGTCATCGGCATCCGGCCGTCCAAGGGATCGCTCGCCGAGTACGGCATTACCTACCGTCAGGTGGATCTGCTTGCGGACGGAGAGTTTGACTATGAAGGCATCCGCGCCGCCATCAACGAGCGCACGCATCTTGTCACCATCCAGCGTTCCAAGGGATATGCGCCGCGCAAGACGCTCTCTGTGGAGCGCATCGGAAAACTGATCGCATTCATCAAGGACATCAAACCGGACGTGATCTGCATGGTCGACAACTGCTACGGCGAATTCGTGGAAGAGCGTGAGCCGATTGAGGTCGGGGCAGACATGATTGTCGGTTCCCTCATCAAGAATCCGGGCGGCGGACTTGCACCGATCGGCGGCTATATTGTCGGCAAAAAAGAATGTGTGGAAAATGCGGCATACCGTCTGACTTCCCCGGGACTCGGCAAGGAGGTCGGCGCTTCCCTCGGCATTCTGCAGTCGTTCTACCAGGGACTGTTCCTGGCACCGACCGTGGTGAGCGGCGCGTTAAAGGGCGCTATTTTTGCGGCAAATATTTATGAAAAGCTGGGATTTGACGTTGTGCCGGACGGCAGTGAGAGCCGTCACGACATCATCCAGGCGATTTCCTTCCACAATCCGGACGCACTGATCGCCTTCTGCGAGGGAATTCAGGCTGCGGCGCCTGTGGACAGCTACGTGACGCCGGAACCGTGGGCGATGCCGGGCTACGACAGCGATGTCATCATGGCGGCAGGTGCATTTGTGCAGGGTTCCTCCATCGAACTGTCTGCCGACGGACCAATCAAACCGCCGTATGCCGTGTATTTTCAGGGCGGTCTGACCTGGTACCATGCGAAACTCGGCATTTTGAAATCTTTACAAAAACTTAAGGAACGAAAACTTGTGAATCTGGATGCGTTATGCTAAAATATAATGTAAGTTTTTGTCCCGTAATTGGTTGACATAAATTCTACAAACCATCATAGGGAATTGCCGGGGAGAGACGGGAAATCTTTATGAATCATCATTTTACAACGGTTAAGGAACTGCCGGACTCGGAGAAGCCATATGAGAAGTTTTTAATATCCGGGGTCGAATCCTTAAGCGATGCGGAGCTGATTGCCGTCATCATACGTTCAGGGACGCGCGGGACGCGTTCTGTGGAAGTGGCGCAGGAATTGCTGCGGCAGGACGGACACGATCTGTTGAATCTCTACACGTTATCTGTTCAGGATATGCAGAAGATTCCCGGAATCGGACAGGTGAAGGCGATCCAGTTAAAATGCATTGCAGAATTATCCAAACGGATGGCGAAGACGCGCTATAAAGAGCGCATCTGTCTTGGCGATCCGGGCTCCATTGCAAGTTATTACATGGAGGATATGCGGCATGAGAGCAGAGAGCGTACGATGGTGCTTCTCTTTGACGCCAAATGCCGCCTGCTGGAGAAGGTTATGATGTCTGTCGGTAGTGCGACGGCTGCACTTGTCTCACCGCGCGAGATTTTTCTCGCTGCATTGGACAAAAGTGCGATTCAGATTGTGCTGATGCACAATCATCCCAGCGGTGATCCCTCCCCTTCGGCGGAGGACGATGCAGTGACAAAGAGAGTGGCGGAGTGCGGAGCGCTTCTTGGCATCCCTCTTGTGGATCACATTATTATCGGTGACCGCACGTACTACAGCTACAGAGAATGCAAAAGAATACAATAAAGGGAGAGAACAATGACGAATAACGTGTATGGTATTGACCTTGGTACCTGCAATATGAAGATTTATTGTAAGGCGTCCAACAAGATTATGAACGAGAAGAACACCATCGCTCTGGTGAATAAGAATGAGATGTATGCCTACGGTGATGACGCTTATGCAATGTATGAGAAGGCACCGGAAACGATTCAGGTGACATTCCCGGTTGTGGGAGGCGTGATTGCGGATTTTAATAATCTTCAGGTAATGCTTCAGACTTATCTGGAGACCCACGCCAAGGGCAAGCTGCGCGGAGCGGAATTCATTGTTGCTGTTCCAACAGATATTACGGACGTGGAGAAGCGTGCATTTTTCGACATGTTCTACAAGAGCAAATTAAAGCCAAAGAGCGTGCTGTTATGTGAGAAGCCGATCGCAGATGCCGTCGGTCTCGGTCTAAACGTCAACGAGCCGACCGGTATTATGGTGGTAGACATCGGTGCGGATACCACAGAGATTTCCGTCATCTCGCTGGGCGGGCTGGTCTTAAGTGATCTGTTACATTCCGGCGGCAACAAGATCGACGAATCCATTATCACTTATGTGAAGCGCAAGTACAATCTTGTCATCGGACAGAAGACCGCGCAGAGCATGAAGGAGACCCTCGGAAGCGGTATCCCGGGCAACACCCAGACCATGGTGGTTGTCGGACGCGACGTGGTGAGTGGTCTGCCGATTGAGATGGAGATGTCGGGAGCTGTTGTCTATGAGGCGATCAAGGACAACCTCAACACGATCTGCAATTCCATCAAAATGATCCTGGAGAAGACGCCGCCTGAACTTGCAAGAGACATTATTCATTCCGGCATCTATATCACGGGAGGAAGCTCCAAGATTCATGATCTGGATCAGCTGTTCCGTGATATTACAGGAATCGAGATCAATACCTGCGAGGAGCCGGAGGAGTGTGTGGTGCGCGGACTCTTAAAGATCGTATCCGATGCCAAGTTTAAGCATCTGGCATTCAGTATGAAGAATAAGATATTGTTATAGAGGAAATTATGAAACGGAAACCCAAAATTGTTTTGCCTGCCAAGTACATATTGCTGATTCTGACCGTTGTCTGCGTGGCAGCCATGATTACCAGCTTTACGCTCAATATCTCCGGCGGTCCGCTCAACGCGGTTGCCGGTTATGTGTTTGTTCCCATGCAGCGCGGGATCAACACGGTCGGCGCATGGATTACGGAGAAAGCCGACAATCTTAAAAATTTAAGCGATGTCATGGCGGAAAACGATGCGCTCAAAAAGCAGGTGGATGAGCTTACCTCCGAACTGAATACCAACAATCTGGAGCAGTATGAGCTTGAGAATCTGCGCGAGCTTCTGGCACTGGACCAGAAATACCCGAGCTATGAGAAGGTGGCTGCCAATGTCATCGGCAAGAGCAGCGGGAACTGGTTTTCCTATTTCACGATCGACAAGGGAACCGACGACGGAATTGAAGTCGACATGAATGTGATCGCCGGCAGCGGACTTGTCGGCATTGTCACGGACGTCGGCCCGAATTATGCCAAAGTCACTTCCATTATCAACGATACGGCGCAGATCAGCGGTATGGTGACGACAACCTCCGACAACCTGATCGTAAACGGAAGTCTCCAGAACATGAATGAGAACATGGTCATCGAGTTTTCCAATTTGAATGACAGCGACAATAAGGTGGCGGTTGGCGACCCTGTTGTCACGTCCTACATTTCAGATAAATATCAGCAGGGAATCTTAATCGGCTACATCAGCAGTCTTTCGACGGATTCCAACAACCTTACCAAATCCGGCACGATCACGCCGGCAGTGGATTTTGAGCATATCGAAGAGGTTCTTGTCATTCTGGACAAGAAGCAGTCAGCCGGGGAGTAGGATTCATATTATGAGAAGAAAAGTAAATGTGTTTATTATCATTGCAATCTGTTTCCTGCTTCAGACCACGCTGTTTCAGGCATTGTCTTTCGCATCGATCTCGCCGAACCTTCTGATTATCGTCGTGTCGTCCTTCGGGTTTATGCGTGGGAAAAAAGAAGGAATGTATATCGGTTTTGCCTGTGGGCTTCTGCTTGATATCTTCGGCAGCGGAATTCTTGGATTTTATGCGCTGCTCTATATGTATATCGGCTACATCAACGGCTGTTTCCGCAAAATGTTTTACCCGGAAGACTTAAAGCTGCCCATGCTTTTGATTGCCGGCAGTGATCTGGGATGCAATCTGTTGATCTACTTTTTCTTGTTTTTGTTCCGCAATCGTTATCATTTTCAATATTATCTGTGGAACATCATGTTGCCGGAACTTGTCTACACCATGCTGATTACGATCTTTTTGTATGTGATTATCCTGAAAGTCAACCAGCGGCTTGAGACATTGGAAAAAAGGAGTGCAAGTAAGTTTGTTTGAGAATATAAAAGAAGTTTTCCGCATGTTTTTTAAATCGAGACTTGCCGTTGCTGCCGTTCTTATGACGGTGCTGTTCGGTGTGCTTTTGTGGCGCGTGTTCTACCTACAGATCGTAAAGGGCGAGAAATATCAGGACAACTACACCTTAAAGATCGTAAAAGAGCGGACCTTGAACAGTACGCGCGGCAATATCTACGACCGCAACGGCGAACTGCTCGCATACAATGAGCTGGCTTATTCGATCACCATCGAGGACAACGGCAGTTACAGCAGCACCGATAAGAAAAACGAATCGTTAAACGCCGAGATTGCCCAGGTTATCACTGCACTGGAGAAAAACGGCGATGCGATCACCGATGATTTTAAGATTGACCGCACCGGAGAGGGTACCTACGAATTCAATGTCACAGGTACCTCGTTAAAACGTTTCCTGGCGGATGTTTACGGCGAGAGCAGTTACGATGATCTCGGCATGAACAAAAAGCTTGGCTACGACACCTCCCAGGCGACCGTGGATCAGGTTATGGACTATCTCCGCAACGACTGTTACGGCATCGACGACAGCTACAGCGACGAGATGGCGTTCAAGATCACGATCGTGCGTTTTGCCATGGCGCAGAATGCCTACCAGAAATATATCGCAACCACGATTGCGACCAACGTATCCGAAGAATCCGTGGCGTACATCAGCGAGCACGCACAGGAACTGCAGGGCGTTGAGGTGATGGATGACACCATCCGCAAGTACAATAACAGCGAATATTTTGCCTCCATTCTCGGATACACCGGTAAAATTTCTTCCGAGGAATACGCCAAATTATCCGAGACGGATGACAGTTATACCACCAACGATGTCGTCGGCAAGGGCGGCATTGAGCAGTATATGGATTCCTACTTAAAGGGTGAAAAAGGCTACGAAAAGCTGTATGTCGACTATCTCGGAAAAGCCATCGAGGTGATTGACCGCAAGGAGTCCAAGGCCGGGAATAATCTGTACCTGTCATTGGACAGTGATCTGCAGATTGCGGTATACAATCTTTTGGAGCAGGAGATTGCGGGAATCGTGTATTCCAATATTGACAATCCTTCTTCCGATATTCCGATCCCGATCACAGATGTCTACTTTGCGTTAATCAATAACAACGTCATCGATCTCTCACACTTTGACAGTACCGACGCATCGACGGCGGAGCAGTCGGTATCCGCCATTTTTTCCGCACGGCAGGACGTGGTAAAAAGCCAGTTGAGAGAGCAGCTTACCGGCAACACGCCGACGGATTTTAAGGATCTCAGCGAGGAGGAGCAGGATTATTTCACTTATATTATCCGGAGACTCCGCAAAAATAATATTCTTGCCGACAGCAACATCGATACCTCCGATGAGGTCTACCAGCAGTGGCAGCAGGGGGAGTGCAGTCCGAAAGATTATCTAAATCACGCCATTGCCCAGAACTGGATTGACATTACCCAGTTTACGGTGGATGAAAAATACTCGGATTCCACGGAAATATATGATGCCCTGTGTAATTATATTCTGGAAGAGCTTTTCTATGAAATAGATTTTTCCAAGATCATTTATGAATATCTGATTACCGGCGGGCAGATTTCCGGGACACAGCTCTGTCTGATTCTGTTCGACCAGGGCGTGCTTCCGTACAACGAGGAAGAGATTGCAGCGTTAAACAACGGCTCTGTGACAGCGGTATCGTTCTTAAAGGAAAAGATACAGAATCTGGAGATCACACCAGCCCAGCTGGCATTGGATCCGTGCTCGGGATCGTGTGTGGTCACGAATACCAAGACAGGAGAGGTGTTAGCGCTTGTCACCTACCCGGGATATGACAGCAACCGTCTGGCAAACAACGTCGACACCGAATACTTTAACAGTCTGCAGGATGACAAATCACTCCCGCAGTACAATTACGCGACCCAGCAGGAGACCGCACCGGGATCTACCTTCAAGATGGTAACATCCACGGCAGGTCTGGCGGAGGGCAGCATCACAATCGGGGAGCGCATCCGTGATCTCGGCGTCTATGAGAACGTAAGCAACCATCCAAAATGCTGGATTTTTTCATCCAACGGCGGAACCCACGGGGAGATCAATGTCTCCGAAGCGCTTCGTGATTCCTGTAACTACTATTTCTACGAGGTAGGATACCGGCTTGCCACGAACAATTATTCCACGGCATATAACGATTCGCTCGGCATTGAAAAGCTTCAGAAATACGCGAGCCTCTTCGGTTTAAACGAACGCACCGGAATCGAGATCGAAGAAGCGGCGCCGCAGATCGCCAATGAATTCCCGGTCATGGCCGCTATCGGACAGAGTAATAACAACTACACCACGGTACAGCTTGCCAGATATGTGACAGCCGTCGCCAATGAGGGAACCGTCTACCAGTATACACTGTTGAACCGCCTGGAGGATTCCGACGGAAATGTGTTACAGACATTTGAGCCGCAGGTGCGCAATCAGATCGACGTGCTTGATACGGAAGAGTGGAATGCCATCCATTCCGGTATGCGCATGGTGGTGGAGAATACAAAAGAGTTTGACGGTTTTCCGATCGAGGCAGCCGGAAAAACCGGTACGGCACAGCAGAATTTAAAGCGGCCGAACCACGCATTATTTGTGGGATATGCGCCTTACGACGATCCGGAAATCTCGATCGCGACGCGTATCGCATACGGTTATACCTCTCACAATGCGGCGAAACTCGCCCGGAATGTATTTGCCTACTACTTTAATGTCGAGAATGAAGATGAACTGTTAAACGGTCAGGCTGCAAACGGCAATTCTTCATCCAACGAGATCAGTGATTAAGAGAGAAAGGCGCAGACAATGAGTCAGGCAGTCATTATCAAAAGCAGTAAAAACGGAATCAATCTGGTGCTGGATGCATCGATGCCGTTTCCGGAACTGCTCACAGAAATTCTTCACAAATTTACGGAGGCGGAGCGCTTTTTCGCGAACGCATCGTTTGCCATCTCTTTTGAGGGCAGAGAATTAAGCGATGAAGAAAAATACCAGATCGTAGACGCCATCATGGAACAGACCAGAGTCAAAATCCTGTGTATTTTAGACAGTGATGAGATCCGTGATGCGGTGATCGAACAGAAATGCCGCGAGATGCAGCAGACAAACGAAGAGAAAGAGGCGAGAAGACAGAGCCGCGGCTGCTTTTACCGTGGCTCCCTTCTGCCGGGAGAGCGCCTTGAGACCGAGGAGAGCATCGTCATCATCGGCGATGTCCCGCAGGAAGCGGTGGTGGTATCCCAATCGGATATCGTGGTGCTCGGCGAACTCTCGGGAAACGCCTTTGCCGGAATGAGCGGCAATACCAATGCCACGATCACGGCGCTTTCTTTCCTGCCCGAGCAGTATAACATTGCCGGCGTTTACGGCAGTCCGATGGAAAAAGCAAAAAATTCCATCTTTTCCAAGCGTAATAAGACCACACAGGCGAAAATGGCTTTCCTCTGTGACGGTATTATTAATATAAGGTCTTTCTCGTAAAGACTATAAAAACAGGAGGTCTTCCATGGGTGAAGTAATTACGTTTACCTCAGGAAAAGGCGGCGTTGGCAAGACGACTACAACAGCTAACGTCGGTGCGGGACTTTCACTGTTAGATAAAAAGGTGGTATTGGTAGACACCGATATCGGCTTAAGGAACCTCGATGTAGTCATGGGACTGGAAAACCGGATCCTCTATAATCTGGTCGATGTCCTGACCGGGAGATGCCGCGTTAAGCAGGCGCTGATCCGGGACAAGCGGTATCCGAATCTCTGGATCATACCGTCTTCGTGCTCCGGTGACTCCAAAAACAATCTGAATGAAAAACAAATGAAAAATCTGCTGTCGGACCTGCGAAAAGAATTTGATTACGTTCTGATTGACAGTCCGGCGGGAATTGACGGCGGTTTTAAGCTGGCGACGGCGGATTCCGACCGCATTATTGTGGTCACAACGCCGCAGATTGCGGCGATTCACGATGCGGACTGTGTAATCCAGCTTCTGCACCGGAAAAAGGTGCCCCGGATCGATCTGCTGGTCAACGGTTACCGCAGACAGATGGTGCGTGACGGCAACATGCTCGATATTCCGGATATCTGTGAGCTTCTGGAAGCGGAGCTTCTGGGTGTTGTTCTGGAAGACGAGGAGATTATCATCAGCCAGAACCACGGGGAACCGGTGATCGGGAAGCATACGGTTTCCGACACCTGTTACCAGAATATTGCACGCCGGATTGCCGGCATGGAAGTCGCAATACCGGATTATCTTCATCACAAAGGGATGTTCTCCAGATTCTTCTGGCGGAATCATGCCGGAAAGCTGGTGTAGGATGTGTCATAGAAGCAAGGGTGTTGCAAAAGAGCGGCTGAAGCTGATGATCGACAGCCGCAGGAAACAGCTGGATGACGAGACCCTGGCGCAGATCCGCCACGAAATTGGCGAAATCGTTACCAGATATGTCGATATTGAACCCGAAAACGTTGAAATTAAAATCATACTTAAGGATTACATATGTTCAAACAATACAAACTAAAGAATTACAAGTTCATATTGATTGCACTGGTGGTGATCTTAAATACCATCGGTGTGGCGCTGGTGGGAAGTGCAAGCCCGGGCGACCAGAAAAAGCAGATCATCGGTATGGTATCCGGGATCATCATTATGCTTCTGGTATCCTATATTGATTATAATTTTATACTGCGTTTTTCCTGGCTGATCTATCTGGGAGCCATCGGTCTTCTGGGGCTTGTCATTGTGGCAGGAGAGCAGAGCAAGGGTGCGCAGCGCTGGTTCAAGATCGGCGGATTTCAGTTCCAGCCGTCCGAACTGGTCAAGATTCTGATGATCCTTTTTCTGGCTTACTATTTTATGCGGTACGAGGAAAAAATAAATTCCCCGCGGGTGCTGTTCGGATCTTTTATGCTGATCGGCATTCCGCTTGCCCTTATTCTGGCACAGCCCAATCTTTCCACGACCATCGTTCTGGCGCTCGTTTTTGCGGCGATGCTGTTTGCCGCGGGGCTCAGTTATAAGATCGTGGTGGGCGTGCTGGCCGTGTGCGTTCCGACCTTTTTTATCGTATTGACGTTAATCATTCAGGATAAGTTTCCGTTTATACACAGCTATCAGCTCGGACGTATTATGGGATGGCTTTATCCGGATAAATATCCGGATATTGCCTACCAGCAGCAGAACTCTATCATGGCGATCGGTTCCGGCCTTTTGTGGGGAAAAGGACTCGGCAATACCGATCCTACCTCCGTAAAAAACGGCAAGTTTATACTAGAGCCGCAGAACGACTTTATTTTCGCCGTAGCGGGGGAAGAAATGGGCTTTGTGGGAACGGTCACCATTATAATTCTCTTGCTTTTCATTACGATTGAGTGTATATTTATTGCTAGAAAAGCAAAAGATGCGGCGGGCAGACTGATCTGCTGCGGCATGGCGGCATTGATTGGATTTCAGAGTATTGTCAATATCTGTGTAGCGACGGGATTACTGCCGAATACCGGTGTTACGCTCCCGTTTGTCAGCTATGGGCTTACGTCGCTATGGTCATTATATATCGGTATAGGGCTTGTTCTTAATGTAGGTCTGCAGCCGAAAAAATATTAACAGGGGGGACTTAAATTATGAACATCGGATTGATTGCACATGACTCAAAGAAAAAACTCATGCAGAATTTCTGCATTGCTTATCGTGGAATTTTATGTAAAAACGAACTTTATGCAACAGGAACGACAGGGAGACTGATCGAGGAGGTCACCAACTTAAACGTCCACAAATATCTGGCTGGACATTTAGGCGGCGTACAGCAGCTCGGAGCACAGATCGAACACAATGAGATCGACCTTGTGATCTTTCTGCGCGATCCCCTGACTCCGAAGTCCCATGAGCCGGATGTCAATACGGTTGTGCGCATCTGTGATACCCACAATATTCCGCTTGCAACCAATCTGGCAACGGCCGAGTTGTTAATCAAATCACTGGACAGAGGAGACTTAGAGTGGCGTGAAATGTATAAATAAATGGATCTGTCTGTCCCTTCTGATTGCAGTTTCCTGCGTCAGCGGATGCGGCAAGACGTCAGCTGCCATCGAACAGCCCTATGACGTGTATGCAACCGCAGCGGATTTCGGGTTGTCCTCGAATGGCACCGCAGAGGCAAAGTCTTATTTTGCGAGTAATCTCTGCGTTTCGGAAGATGTGGCGATCGGAACGGATTCCACGGATTCCCAGGTGGCAGAGGGCGCAGGCACGTTTAATCTTGAGACAAATACCGTAGTGTATGCCAAGAATCTGTATGAGCGGCTCTATCCCGCCAGCACCACAAAGATTCTGACGGCGTACATTGCCTTAAAATATTGTGATGATCTGGACGCTATGGTGACGGTCAGCGAGAATGCCGTCAATCAGGCATCCGATTCTTCCGTCTGCAATTTAAAAGCCGGCGACGTGATCCGGCTTCGGGATTTACTATACGGTCTGATGCTGCGCAGCGGGAACGACGCCGCAGTTGCCATTGCGGAATACATATCGGGAGATGTCGATTCGTTTGCGGCTCTGATGAATCAGGAGGCGGCAGCAATGGGGGCGACAAGGTCCCATTTTGTCAATCCGAACGGCCTTCCGGATGAGAACCATTACACCTGTGTCTATGATATGTATCTGATTTTTTCCAATGCGATCAAAAACGATACCTTTGTATCCATCATCGGCACAACCTCCTACGATGTTACCTATACCGACGCTTCCGGCGAGGCAGTGACCCATACGTGGGAGAACACCAATCAGTATCTGACCGGGAATGCAACCACACCGGACGGATTTCAGATTGTGGGCGGTAAGACCGGAACCACGGGCGAGGCGGGCTACTGTCTGGTACTGTATTCGTATAATCCATCCGGCCAGCCGATCATATCGATCGTATTCAAAGCGGACGGTAAGTCCAATCTCTATCTTTTAATGAACGAAATGCTGCAGGGATTCGCCATTTAGACGGCGGATCCCTGATTGTTTATATTTATTTGAAAATTGGTTGTATTTTATGTGCATATAGACTATAATCAATTTATAAAATCAACTGCTTTTATACATATTAACGGATTTTGTGTAGAAAGCAGCATCAGCAGGAGGAAATGACTATGATAGAGATTATTTCAGGCGAAAAGGGAAAAGGGAAGACAAAAGAGCTTTTGACCAAGGTAAATGCTGCGGTTGCCTCTGCATCCGGAAGCATTGTATACCTTGATAAGAGTCAGAAGCATATGTACGAACTCAGCAACAAGATTCGTCTCATCAATGTTACCGATTATCCGATCGATAATTGTGATGAGTTCCTCGGATTTATCTGTGGTATTGTTTCACAGGATCATGATCTGGAAGAAATGTATCTGGACAGCTTTCTTACGATCGCTTCCGTAGAGACGGATGACGAGATCTGTCATGCAATTCAGAAACTGGATATCATCAGTGAAAAATACAACGTAAAATTTGTTTTAAGCGTCTCCAGGAACGAGGCATCTCTTCCGGATTGCGCCAAAGCAAAAATTGTCATTTCCTTATAAAATGTAAAATGCCGTAAGAAAAGTGCTGTAGCGATACAGCACTTTTTCTTTGCCGGCAGGGACTTCTTATGCCTGATCGACAGAGCGGATGCGCCCGAACAGGCTGATCAGATAGAGACCGCCGAGTCCGACAAGCGCATAGATGATCCGGGAGAACCATGACATATTGCCAAAAATAAAGGCAACGAGGTCAAAACGGAAAAATCCGATCAGTCCCCAGTTAATGGCTCCGATAATCACCAGCGTAAGCAGTGTATAATCCAACCAATTTGTATTCATTTTCTATGCCTCCTTTTTCTATCATAGTATGGACATGCTGCGCCGGTTTTATTCTGCTTTGCCGGACTTGTTGTTCACTCCGGGAACAAATCCCGAATTTATTGCCGCTAAAAAGTTGTTTTCCAGGGCTGAAAATGGTAGAATAAAAATGTTGAATTTGAAAAAAGGTGGGGCATTTTTTGAGTAAAAATAAAAAAGTGGTTCGCTATCGCAAGCCGTTTAATGTCAATATCGGAATGATCATTTTTATTATTATTTTTATCTATCTGATATTTAACATTTTCTCCTACATGACGACGGAGCATATTTCCACGTATGAAGTAGAGCAGGGCACGATGGCAGAAAATAATATATACCGTGGACTGATTCTCCGCCAGGAGCAGGTCTATTCCTCGGATACGGCGGGGGCGCTGAATGTATATGTAAAGGAAGCTTCCCGGGTGGGTTACGGAAATCTGATCTGCTCCGTCGATGAAGGTGGCAGTGTGTCCAAGAAAATCGAGGAGGCAGCCGGCAACGCTTCCAATCTGAGTGCGCATGATCTCTCGGAGATTGAGGATTCCATAAGCGAATTTCAGATTTCCTACAGCGCCCAGAATTTTTATAGCGTTTCCACGTTTAAGGAAGATCTTGACTCTGCACTGAATGAATCCTTGAGCCTTGCCGCGCTGGACGGAATCTCTGATTACGCCGCGGCGGCGCAGGCAGAAAATACATTTCACACCTATCATGCCGATCAGCCCGGCATTGTCGTCTATTCCACCGACGGGTATGAGGGCGTTACCACGGATACGTTTCAGTCGTCCATGTTTGACGAGGCATCCTACGACCGCACGGACGGTCAGCGGGCACTGCAGGTTGCGGCAGGAGCCCCTCTGTATAAGCTGATTACAAGTGAATACTGGTCGCTTGTCATTCCAATCGGCTCCGATCTGGCAAAGCGGCTGGCGGACGATGATACCTTGCAGCTGCGTTTTATGAAGGATAACACCACGACCTATGCGACCTATACCATCACGGAAAAGGAAGGTTCCACCTATCTGATTCTGACGCTTCGCTCGGGGATGGTGCGCTATGCCAAGGATCGCTATGCCGAGGTGGAGCTGCTGCTTAGTGAGGAGACCGGACTTAAGATCCCCAATTCCGCCATCACGGAGAAGGAATTCTATACCGTTCCCAAGGATTTCTTCATGAAAGGCGGCGATTCCGGCAGTCTGGGCATTCTGGTGCAGAGGAGCGATTCCTCCGGGAAAGCAGGGGCGGAGTTCATTGCCCCGACCATCTACTATGAGACGGATACCGATTATTACATCGACGGTGAGGAGGTTGGCGCTTCGGATATCATCCGAAAGGCGGATTCTACGGAGACGTACCAGATCGGTTCCGGCACGGCGAGCCTGCAGGGCGTTTATAATATCAATAAGGGATATGCCATCTTCAAACAGATCGACATTCTCTATCAGAATGAGGAATACGCCATCGTGCGGACCGGGACAACCTACGGAATTGCGCTCTATGACCATATAGCGCTCGACGGAAGCAAAATTCACGAAAATGATCTGATCAATTAAACGGAGGAAATAGATATGTTAAAGGAAAATTTAAAAACAGTGGAAGAGCATGTACAGGAGGCTTGTAAGCGTGCAGGTCGTTCCCGCGAGGAAGTGACGTTGATCGCTGTCAGCAAAACAAAACCTTTGGAAATGCTGCATGAAATCTACGGGGAGGGCGTCCGCGATTTCGGAGAAAATAAAGTGCAGGAACTGTGCGATAAAATGGAGCAGCTCCCGTCCGACATCCGCTGGCACATGATCGGACATCTGCAGCGCAACAAGGTCAAATATATTGTCGGAAAGGTTGCCCTGATTCATTCGGTTGATACATACCGGCTGGCAGAAGAGATCAATATCCAGGCAAAGAAACGCGGCATCATCGTGCCGATTCTGGTGGAAGTCAATATCGCCGGCGAGGAGACCAAATTCGGCACAACGGCAGAAGATGCCATGCTGCTTGTGGAAGAGATTTCCAAACTGGAAAATGTGCGGATCAAGGGACTTATGACGATTGCGCCGTTCGTTGAAAATCCGGAGGATAATCGCCTTTATTTTCGGAAAATAAAGCAATTATCTGTTGACATAACAAATAAAAACATAGATAATGTATCTATGGAAATTCTGTCTATGGGTATGACAGGAGATTACGAGGTTGCCATTGAAGAAGGAGCGACGATGGTGCGTGTCGGAACCGGAATTTTCGGTGCACGCAATTACAAAAAAAGCAATGAATCGCATTAGGAGTATAACATGAGTGTTTTAGATAAATTTTTAAATGTCATGCGTCTTAATCCGGACGATGACGACGATTTTTACAATGAAGATTATGATTACGATGATGATTATGAAGAGGATGAACCGGTAAAATCGAAGAGTTCTTTCCGCAAGGACAAGAAGAAGGCGGAGGAGGATGATTATGAAGAAGATCATTCTATCCACGAGAAAGCCGTCAAGAGTTCTCCGAAGGTCACACCGATTCGCCCGGTCAAGAAGCAGGGAGGAAGCGGCATGGAAGTATGTGTCATCAAACCAACCTCAGTGGAAGATGCCCGAGAGATTACAGAGACGCTTCTCAATAACCGCACGGTCGTATTGAACGTTGAGGGACTGGACGTCGAGATCGCACAGCGGATTATCGACTTTACATCGGGTTCCTGCTTTGCAATCAGCGGTAATCTTCAGAAGATCTCCAACTATATCTTTATCATTACACCGGCATCGGTTGACATTTCCGGCGATTTCTTAAGTCTGGTAGACACGTTCCAGTCGACACGCAGTGTCCAGACCGATTTTTAGAGTCTATGAACGAACAGGATCTTTGTCAGAAGCGTCTGCTTGATCTCTCCAGACAGGCGGATCGCAAGGGAATCGTTCTATTCAGCGATTTCCTCAATTTAAATGAATTGAATATATACCACCAGTCCGAGAAGCTGTTTGCGACGAGGACCGAATGTTTTGGCGGTATTCCATGTGCAGAGCGTCAGATGATTGCCTTTCTTCCTGATGCTCTTTATTATGATTGGGAATATCCCATTTCCGCTTTAAAAATCACACCGGCTTATCCCAAATTTGCCGAGAAGCTTGGACATCGGGACATCCTCGGATCGCTGATGCAGCTGGGCGTTGACCGCTGCAAATTAGGCGATATTCTGGTCGGGGAGCAGGAAGCCTATCTGCTGTGTGAAGAGACCGTTGCAGACTATTTTGCGGAGCATCTTGAAAAGATACGCCACACTCTCGTAAAAGTCGAACCGTGCAGTCTGTCAGACCTTAAGGTGACACAGGAATTCCAGACACAGGACGGAATCGTAACCTCAGACCGGATTGACGCCGTCGTCGCGTGCGTTTACCATCTGTCCCGCAGTCAGGCGTCGCTTTTGCTACGCCAGGAGAAGGTTTTTGTCAGCGGAAAGCTGATACAGAATCCATCCTATACCTGCCATGCGGATGATATTATCTCTGTCCGCGGTTACGGACGCTTTATCTACCGAGGGGAATACGGAACAACCGGAAAAGGACGGCTCAAAATACATTACGACCTCTATGCAAACTGAAAGGAGTTTTTCATGGCACAATCGATTCCAGTAAAAGCAAACGACAGTATCATTTATCATATTGAACTGGTTCATGATTTTTCAATGCTCCCTACGTTTCTGCAGCAGCTGGGATACGGACGCACACAGAAAATCTGCATTGTGACCGATTCCAACGTTGCGCCTTTGTATGCGAGGGACGTACAGGATCTGTTGGAAAAAGAGTTTGACACGGTCATTCTTCATACGTTTGAAGCAGGAGAGCACAATAAAAATCTGGAGACGGTAAACACTTTATACCAGACTCTGATCGAGCAGCATTTTGATCGTCAGGATCTGCTTATCGCTTTGGGCGGCGGTGTCGTCGGAGATCTTACCGGTTTTACGGCGGCCACCTACCTGCGCGGCATTGATTTTATCCAGGTGCCGACCACGCTGCTTTCCCAGGTAGACAGCAGCATCGGCGGAAAGACCGGCGTAGACTTTATGCAGTACAAAAATATGGTGGGCGCCTTTTATCAGCCCAAACTGGTCTATATGAACCTGTCCGTCTTACAGTCCCTGCCATCCCGGCAGATTGTTTCCGGAATGGGAGAGATTATAAAGCACGGTCTTATCAAAGACGACGCTTACTATGAATGGCTGATGGCACATCACGATGCCATTTTGGCACTGGAGCCAGCAGTCATGGAAGAGATGATCGCCCGAAGCTGTGATATCAAGCGCGAAGTTGTAGAGCACGACCCGACGGAGAAGGGAGAGCGTGCGCTGTTAAACTTTGGTCATACCATCGGACATGCCATTGAAAAATTGTGCGGTTTTTCCCTGTATCACGGAGAATGTGTAGGGCTCGGAATCCTTGCGGCGGCGTATCTTTCCCAAAAACAGGGGAACCTGACAAAAGAGCAGCTTGCCGGCATCAGTCAGTGCCTGGCTGCCTTTGGATTTCAGACACAGATCGGGGGGATCTCACCAGATGCTGTGTTATCTGCCACCAAATCCGATAAGAAAATGGTCGGAAGCCAGGTCAAATTTATTCTGCTGCATACCATCGGAGATGCTTATATCTACCGCGAGTTAAGCGACGCACAAATCCTGGACGGCATTCGTTATGTATGCCGGGCGTAATCCCGGCCTGACAGTGAAAACAACACGGAAGGACAAACCTATCTATGAAAGATCATTCACCTATTTTGAAACGCAATCTGACCGGCTGTGTGGCGGCCGTGCTCCTCATTCTGCTCGATCAGTTTACCAAAATGCTTGCGGTAGCGCATTTGAAGGATCAGCCGTCCAACGTACTCATAGACGGCGTGTTTGAGCTGCGCTATCTGGAGAACCGTGGTTCCGCATTCGGAATGATGCAGAATAAGCTGATTATCTTGATTCCCGTTACCGTCGTGGTAACGTTACTTATTCTGTATCTTTTTTTCAAAAAACTTCCCGCCACGAGACACTTTTTCTGGCTCAATGCGATTGCCGTACTGTTTTTTGCTGGAGCCATCGGGAATTTCATCGACCGCGTCAGACAGGGCTATGTGGTAGATTTTTTCTATTTCAGCCTGATCAATTTTCCGATCTTTAATGTTGCAGATATTTATGTGACAGTAGCGGCATTTTTATTGATCTTTTTATGTCTGTTCTATTACAAAGAAGAAGATTTTGAACAGATTTTCCCATCGGGTTCTTCCAGACAACATTCTTCGGAGAAAAAAGACAATGACTAGAGAAACATTTGAAGCGGGAATTGCATATGAGGGAGAGCGGCTGGACAAGTATCTGAATCTCATTTTCAGCGAGACAGATGCGGCGCAGTCGCGCTCCTTTTTTCAAAAACTGATCAAAGAGGGGCATGTGCTTGTCAATGATACGGCGCAGAAAGCCAACTACCGGTTAAAGGCAGATGATATGATCTGCGTTGAGATTCCGGATGCGGTACAGACGCCGATTCTTCCGGAAAATATTCCGCTTGACATTCTCTACGAGGATGACGATCTTTTAGTCGTCAACAAGCCGAAGGGAATGGTCGTCCACCCGTCCGCCGGGCATTATACCGGCACGCTTGTCAATGCCATCATGTATCACTGCAGGGACAGTTTGTCCGGCATCAACGGGGAGATCCGCCCGGGCATCGTACACCGCATCGATATGGATACAACGGGTTCACTGATTGTATGCAAAAATGATGAGAGCCATGTCTTTATTGCGGAGCAGATCAAGGAACATTCCGTGAACCGGCGCTACCGCGGCATCGTATACGGTGTGGTGAAAGAGGAAGAGGGTACCGTCAATGCGCCGATCGGACGCCATCCCATCGAGCGCAAGAAAATGGCGATCAATGAGAAAAACGGCAAGCCTGCCATCACCCATTACAAGGTTCTGGAACGCTTTGAGCGGTACACATACATGGAGTTTAAACTGGAGACCGGGCGCACCCATCAGATCCGCGTGCACATGGCTAGCATTGGTCATCCGCTGCTTGGCGACACGCTGTATTCCAGCGGAAGAAGTCCCTATAAGCTGCAGGGGCAGACGCTTCATGCCATGACGATCGGCTTCATTCATCCGAGAACCAGAGAGTACATGGAGGTTACGGCGCCTCTTCCAGAATATTTTGAAAAAATTCTAAAAGATTTGCGATAATTTCAAAAAATAATTCCGTTTTTCAAAAAAATGTATTATAATATATTCATAGAATGTTAGGAAAGGCGGGATCTTTTATGGGCAACAAAATCTATACCATTGGTCGTGAATTTGGCAGCGGGGGAAGAGAAATCGGCGAAAAGCTTGCGGAACGTCTTGGAATTAAGCTCTACGACAAAGAATTGTTACAGCAGGCGGCAAAGGAAAGCGGTTTCTGTGAGGAGATTTTCGAGAATCATGATGAGAAACCGACCAGCAGCTTTTTGTATTCCCTGGTCATGGATACATATTCGCTGAACGGCTATCATTCGGCACCGTTTCTCGATATGCCTTTAAACCACAAAGTGTTCCTGGCGCAGTTTGACACCATCAAAAAGATTGCAGAGCGGGAATCCTGCGTGATTGTTGGAAGATGCGCCGATTACGCATTATCAGACAATCCGGACTGCATCAATATCTTTATTCATGCGGACATGGACAAACGCGTTAAGATTATCAGCCAACGCGCCAATATTACGGAAAACAAAGCCAGGGATCTGATCCAGAAACAGGATAAGCAGCGTGCAAGCTATTATAACTATTATACGAGCAAAAAATGGGGTGATTCCCAGAGCTATCATCTGACATTGGACTCCGGTAAACTGGGAATTGACGGTTGTATTGATATGATCTTAAAGTTTCGTGAAATCCTCGATGCATCCAGATAACATCATCGGCTAATATCATACAACGTGAACGAAATGGTTTCAAATGGTTTCAAATGGTTTCAAAGAGGCGGCACTTATTTGATTTAAGGTGCCGCCTCTTTATGTCTGCGCAAACAAACACCGGCAAAATGCAGGAAAAACGCACATATTCCTTGAAATGCGGGCGGCAGTGTGCTATAGTAGAGATACAGATATTTATTCGCAAAACACAAGTTTAACGAATAGTTTCTACCATAAAACAACCATAAAGCTGTTTTACGCTGTGCCGGATGTTTTACGGGTTCTGTTTTAACAGATCTCTTCGGAATCCAGCAGAATGGTAAACGGGCCGTCATTTAACAGAGAGATCTTCATATCCGCACCGAAAATACCGCAGCCGGTATCTGGAATCTGTTCTTTGCACCGTGCGACAATATAATCATACATCCGGCTCGCCATTTCGGGCTTCCCGGCACGGACAAAGGAAGGACGGTTTCCTTTGCGGCAGTCCGCATATAAGGTAAACTGCGAGATCAGCAAAAGACTTCCGCCGACGTCCGCCAACGATAGATTTGTTTTTCCGTCCGCATCCTCAAAAATACGAAGCCCCAACAGCTTTTTGATCATTTTATCGGCGATTGCAGTCGTATCGGTATCGGCAATTCCGATCAGAACCAGAAATCCTTTTTGAATTGCGCCGGTGACATTGCCGTCTACCGTGCAGGATGCCTCGGTTACACGCTGTATTACAAATTTCATTTTATCAATCTCCTTTTTGAATTATTTGCTTCGTTGATCCTAAATTTCATTTCATGATAGATCATTTCATGACAGATAATTTTATTATAAAATAGTTACGAGGTGATATGCAATCTATGGAATTAAAAAAACTTTTAAGCTATACACGCCAGGCGGTTGACGATTATAAACTCATTGAGGAGGGCGATCATATTGCGGTCGGTATTTCCGGCGGCAAGGACTCTCTCACTCTCCTCTACGCGCTTGCCGGACTCAGACGCTTTTATCCGAAGAAATTCACACTCACGGCAATCACCGTCGATCTGGGATATGATTCTTTTGATCTTACTCCCATAAATCAGCTCTGCGAGGAACTTAAGGTACCGTACCACATTGTAAAAACAGAGATTGCACGTATCCTGTTTCACGGCGACAGCGTGTCGGACAAAGCAGTCAAGGGATCTCCGTGTGCGCTGTGCGCCAAAATGCGCAAGGGAGCACTCAATGAGGCGGCTCTGGAATTAGGATGCAATAAGGTTGCCTACGCACATCACATGGATGATGTGATTGAGACGGCGTTTCTTTCCATGATTTTTGAGGGAAGATTCTATGCGTTTCCACCGAGCACACATTTAGACCGCACACAGCTTGTGGTCATACGCCCCTTACTATACGTCTCTGAAGCGGAAGTAAAAGGATTTCGGAATAAGATGAAGCTTCCGGTCGTCGCCAATCCATGTTCTGCAGACGGGCACACACAGCGTGCTTACGTGAAAAATCTGATCCGACAGATCAATCTGGATCATCCCGGAGCCAAAAAACAGCTTTTTCATGCAGTATTACATGGAAATATCCCCGGATGGCAGACAGACGTCGCTGAGGAAAAGGAGAATTCAATTCGTTTATGAAAGAAAAAGCATATTATGAAAATGTGAATGTAAAAAATGAAGTAAAATTGCGCAAGCTTCTGGAACAGCTTCCGGATTTCTGCAAACAGTTTTTCATTGGCATTGAGCCAACCACTTCCTCGCGTACCAGAATCGCGTATGCTTACGATATCGGCTGTTTTTTTGACTATCTCTGCGATGTGAATCCCATTTGCCAGAACTATACCGTAAAGGATATTCCGCTCTCGCTTTTAGACGAGCTCACGCCTATGGATATCGAGGAATATCTCTCCTATCTGAAGTATTACGAAAAAAACGGTGTAGAGCACACGAACGACGAGCGCGGTATCAAGCGAAAGCTGGCCTCTCTCCGCTCCTTTTACCGCTACTATTTCAAAAACGACCTGATAAAAAATGATCCGGCTGTGAAAGTGGACATGCCCAAGATTCACGACAAAAATATTATCCGGCTGGATATCGATGAGGTCGCGAGACTGTTAGACGAAGTCGAATCCGGTGAAAGTCTGACTCCACGCCAGCAAAAATATCACGACCGCACAAAGACAAGAGATCTCGCCCTTATGACGCTGCTCCTCGGAACCGGAATCCGTGTCTCGGAATGTGTCGGACTCGATCTGGAAGACGTGGATATGCGCAATAACGGCATCAAGATTCACCGAAAAGGCGGCGCAGAGGTTGTTGTATACTTTGGGGAAGAAGTACGCGAAGCACTTCTCGCTTATATGGTTGAGCGCCAGAAAATAACCGCCGAAGACGGCAGTATCAACGCCCTCTTTCTCTCCTTGCAGAACCGGAGAATCAGCGTGCGTTCGGTCGAAAATCTGGTCAAAAAATATGCAAAACTGGTGACCAGCTTAAAGCATATTACACCGCACAAACTGCGCAGTACCTACGGCACCTCCCTCTATCGCGAGACGGGGGATATCTATCTGGTCGCGGATGTACTCGGCCATAAGGACGTCAACACGACGCGGAAGCATTACGCTGCCATCGACGATGATCGACGACGCAGCGCAGCCAAATATGTAAAGCTCCGTGATGTCTAGTGTTCCCCGGAGATGCATCCATCGCCTTAAGTCCTATCAGATCCGTGGCTCTGGCAAGACTCTGACAAACAAAAAGCTGTTTATAAAAAAAGCAGCTCACAAAGAAGCTCCAGTCATCCGACCGGAGCTTCTGCTGGCTTAAGAACTTCATCTAGCTTTTCCTGGATACGTACCTTCACCAGATCCGCAATCTCATGCGTTTTGAGACCGCCATATTCATCGTATAAGATCGGTTTCAGATAATGTACCTGCGTGGTGACCGATCCCAAACAAAAGCTGTTAAAAACTTTATAAGAATCAATCAGAGCCACCGGTACGATCGGTGCCTTTGTCTTTAACGCAATCTTAAAACTGCCGGCTTTAAAATCACACACATGGTTCTTATTGTTAAATTCGTATCCGCCCTCCGGAAACAGAATATAACGCTTTCCCTGCTTTACTTCCTCGGATACCTCATTGATGATCGTCAATGCCTGTCTGACATCCTTCTTATCCAGCCGCTTTCCCTGAAGCAGATCCACAAATTCACGAACCAGTATGGTATTGGACTTCGCCTTATCCATCACAAGCGAACATGGCTCCCTGTGGGTGTAGATAATGCCGAGTGCGTCGTACTTTCCCTGATGATTCGGATACATCATGTAGCCGCCTTCTGTCGGAAGCAGCTCTGTGCCGTAAGATTTTGTGTGGATGCCGCCGGTTACCTTCATCAGGCGAATCACATGGCGCGCCAGCGCGTAGCGCTCCTCTACACTATACTTTTCAGGATGATCCGCCTCCCTGCGCATCTTCGGTATCATATAAGGCGCTCTGAAAAGATTCATTAAAATCACATAGATAAACTTTATCATACGAGATAACTCATCCTCCGTAATTCATATTCTCTGTGCTGCCTTCCCGCACAATATGAGCTCGTCAGAATTCATTATACCGTACTTACCCAAAAAACACAACCGACCGGAGACGCTGCACAAAAAATACCATCTTACTTGAGATGTTCTGCCGAATAATACGGGATGGTCAGATACTGTCCGGAATGAATGTCCCCCGGCAGGATGTGATTGATCGCACAGATCTCCTCCATATATTCGTCCATGCTGTCGTAATCGTCTGTGATATATTCATCTGCGATATTCCAGAGGGTATCTCCCTTCTGGATCTGGATGCTTGTGTAATATTTATAAGAAGGTTCTGCAGGAGCCGCCTGTGTGCGGATCGTTCCCAGCAGGACAGAACCGATCACAATGACGGTTAAAACCATCAATCCCAACATGAATGTGCGTCTCTGCGCCTTTACCGCTGCTCTTCTGCTTCTCATAAGAATACCTCCTGTCATGTTAATCGAACGTTCATTCCGAACGTTTGTTGCGAACATTTGTTTATGTTCCTATCATAATACCAGAACATCCGTTTGTCAACAAGAAAATCGAACAAATTTTCGGAATATATGTTTGCATTTTTACGCATGCTGTGTTAAACTAAATTATACATAATAGCATTGGTAATGATTGACAGGAGGTATATGCATGGCATACGGCAAGATCAGCACGAAGCAGAGAGAGATTCTCGAATACATTAAACAGGAGATATTGAATAAGGGATATCCGCCCGCTGTGCGTGAGATCTGCGAGGCAGTTGACTTGAAGTCTACCTCCTCCGTCCACTCCCATCTGGAGACACTTGAGAAGAACGGATACATCCGCCGCGACCCGACGAAGCCGCGTGCGATCGAGATCATTGATGATAACTTTAACCTCACCAGACGCGAGGTTGTCAATGTCCCGATTCTCGGGAATGTGGCTGCCGGTCAGCCGTTACTCGCAGTCGAGAACATTGAGACCTACTTCCCGATTCCGACCGAATTTCTCCCGAACGCGGAGACGTTCATGTTGAGGGTAAAGGGCGAAAGCATGATCAACGTCGGCATCTTCGACGGAGACAATGTGCTGGTTGAGAAGCAGTCGACCGCGCGCAACGGCGAGATGGTCGTCGCGCTGGTGGAGGATTCCGCTACAGTTAAGACCTTTTATAAGGAGGACGGTTATATCCGCCTTCAGCCGGAGAATGACACGATGGATCCGATCATTGTTCCAGATTGCCAGATTCTCGGAAAGGTCATTGGTATTTTCCGTTTTCTTTCCTGATGAAGTTCGGTATTCCTGGAATAAAATGCAGATTCCTATTATAATGTACAAGAAAGAATCCTGCTTTTCAGGATTCTCCGCCTGCGGCGGGTTGCTCTAGCGACATCGCGCGAGTGCACATCCCTGCGGAGCTTTTCTATGTAACAGGAACGAAGTTTCCTATTATATAGAAAAAAGTATGCCCCCTTTCCTGTCAGCCAGAAGGGAGGCATACTCTTTTTACGACACTCTTAAGTTCAAAACACGCATCTATGACCTTTCCGTCTCTCCGGAATCTTACGGATCCGCCGCATCTATGACCTTTCCATTTCTCCGGAATCTTACAGATCAGCCACATCTACGATCTTTCCGTCTCTCCAGATACGCTCCAGATCATAGAATAAACGATCTTCCTTGGAAAAAATATGGACAATGATGTCACCGTAATCCATGAGAATCCAGGTAGAACTGGAATTTCCCTCGATCTGTTTGGTCTTAAGTCCCGCTTTGTATAATGCCTCTTCGCAGGCATCACGCATTGCCTGAATCTGATTCTGATTCGTTCCGTCCGCAATCACAAAATAATCTGCAACCGGTGAAATCTCACGGATATCAATGATCTTAACATCCTCCGCCTTGCGGTCTTCCAAAGCCGCTACTGCTATTTTACAATATTCCTGTGATGTCATTGCATGTTTCCTTTCTATCTGTTCTTTGTTCGTTTTAACAGGTAATCCGTCAAACCGGATCTGTCTGTTCCTTCTGGTACTGCCGGTAGAATTCATAGGCAAGCTGTGTGGAGGGATCTAACGGTCCGCCGACCCTGGAGCGGTATTTCAATGTGTCGCAGAGAATCTCCGCCATACAGGCATCCAGATCTTCAAATGCCAGTTTCCGCACCCTCGGCAGATCTGCGGCCTTGTTCCTTCCCGGCTCGATATAATCCGCAATATAGATGATCTTATCGAGCGTACTCATATCCGGCGCGCCGGTTGTGTGCACCTTGATGGCGTGCAGGATCTCAGGATCTTTTACTTCATAGACCGTCTCTGCCAGATAAGCTCCCAGCTTGGCATGCAGCAGAAACGGGCTCTCATATTCTACGGCATTGATGGGAATGTCATGTTCCTCACAGATCTGAAGCTTCTCATCGTCCGGAATACATTTGGCACAATCGTGGAGCAGACCTGCGAGCATCGCCTGCTCGATCGATGTCTCATAAGCCATCGCCATACATCCGGCGGTATACATGACACCTTTCGTGTGCTCATACCGTCCCTTATCCAACTCTTTTTTTAATCGTTTACGAATCTCATGCTGTTCCATTTTTATTCTCCCAAATTCGATACGCCGTACAGATGATAGCGTTTGATCAGCTCCCACACCTCGCCCGGGAGCATGGCGGGACATTCACCTGTCATGCGGATCTGTGCGCGGATTGCCGTCGAGGAGACATCGGTTCGTCCGCCCGCAAGCGGATAGATCTCAGCCGGAAACAACGCCTTGATGCGCCGTATTTTTCCCTCAATCTGCGGCAGTTCTAAGGTATCCCTGACCGCTGCAAGCACGGTGGCATTCTGACAGATGATCTCCGGATGCCTCCACTTGTCAAAGTAGTCCAGGGAATCGGCTCCCATGATAAAGAAGAATTGATCCTCCGGGAACTGTTCCTTTAGATGCTGCAGCGTCTTATACGTATAACTTGTCCCGGAAGACTCTATTTCTATACGTGAAAGCTTAAATGACGCATCATTTTTGATGGCCGCCTGCGTCATTTCCGCGCGCACCTGCGCGGGTGTCATCTCCGCCTCCTCCTTATTCGGAGAGTGCCCTGCCGGTATGAACCACACCTCGTCCAACGCGAACTCCCGGTAGGCGCTCCTTGCAATATTCAGATGTCCCTGATGAATCGGATCAAACGAGCCGCCTAAAATTCCGATTTTTCTCATGCCGGAAGTTCAAACTTGCTGTTTTTCTTCGCCTGGCGGAATAAGATGATCTTCTTGCCGATAACTTTTACAACAGCAGAATGTGTGCGCTCTGCGATGACCTGTGCAATCTCCCGCGGATCATCCGCACAATTCTTTAATACGGAAATCTTAATCAGTTCCCGTTTTTCTAATGCTTCATCCAGCGCCTGGATAATCTCCGGTGTCAGGCTTGCCTTGCCGATCTGAAAGATTGGATCTAAGGTGCTTGCACATCCGCCGAGATAGGCGCGCTGCTTACTTGTCAATTCCATATCCTGCTTCCTCCTCTTTACTTATAATAATCAAATTCAAAACCGTACATGCGCACGGTATCGCCGTCCTCAATTCCCTGTGCCTCCATGTCTTTTAAAATGCCCTGCTCCTTCATGAACTTCTGGAAGAAAAGGAATCCCTTCTCGGAATCCATATTCGTATAGCCAAGCATCTTCTCGATCTTCGGTCCTTCCACAACGAATGCACCGTCGTCAGCCACCGTAATCGTGTATGGCTCATCCTTAAAGAAACGGAGTGCCGGATCGAATTCAGGCTCATAGACAACCGGCTCCTTGCTGCACTGGTCGAGAAGCTCGCTCACGCAGTACAACAGTTCCTTTAATCCCTTGCCGCTTACGGCAGAAATCGGGAACACACGGATTCCGTCTTTTTCAAAGGTGTCTTTTAACTTCTGGATAATCTCATTCTCGTCCCCGTAGACCGCATCCATTTTATTTGCCGCGATGACCTGCGGCTTTTTTAACAGTGCCGGATCGTAAGCTTCCAGCTCCTTGTTGATCGCGATAATATCTGCCACAGGATCACGTCCCTCGGTGCCGGCAGCGTCCACCATGTGGATCATTACCTTCGTGCGCTCGATATGGCGCAGAAATTCAAGTCCAAGTCCAACACCCTCGGAAGCGCCCTCAATCAGTCCAGGAATGTCAGCAATGACGAAACCCTTCGCGCCGTCTAAATCCACCACGCCAAGATTGGGCTGCAGCGTTGTAAAATGATAGTTGGCAATTTTCGGCTGTGCGTTGGTCACGCGCGATAACAGCGTGGATTTCCCGACATTCGGGAAGCCGACCAGACCGACGTCCGCGATTACTTTTAATTCCAGCTTGACTTCAATCTCGATCGAATCTCCGCCCGGCTGCGCATATTTTGGTGCCTGCATCGTCGATGTCGCGTAATGCTGGTTGCCAAGTCCGCCTCTGCCGCCCCGCAGAATGACCTGTCTGCGGTTCTCTCCGGACATATCGGCGATGACCTTGCCGGACTCTGCATCCTTGATCACGGTTCCCTCCGGCACCTTTAAGATGAGATCCTCACCGTTTTTGCCGTGGCAGTTGCGCTTGCCGCCCTCTTCTCCGGGCTGTGCCGCAAACTTTCTGCGATGACGGTAATCCGTCAGAGTGTTTAAACCTTCATCCACCACAAAGATCACGTCGCCGCCCTTGCCGCCGTCGCCGCCGTCAGGACCGCCATCCGGCACATATTTTTCACGGCGGAAGCTCACATGCCCGTCGCCGCCTTTCCCTGATTTTATGATAATTGTTGCTCTGTCTGCAAACATTATATTCTACCTCAATTCAACTTCAGGCAGCAGATGCTGCCACCTACCGAACGGTTACAAATCCAGATACAAGAAGACCCGGCTATAGACGCCTGCCATCAGGTAAGCGCTGCATAGTCGGGTCTACACTCTGCATCTTATTACTCAGCTACTGGATAAACAGAAGCCTGCTTCTTGTCTTTTCCTTTTCTCTCGAATCTTAAGATACCATCTGTCAGTGCGAATAATGTATCATCACCGCCGATGCCTACATTAACGCCCGGATGAATCTTTGTTCCGCGCTGTCTGTATAAAATGTTGCCAGCCTTCACGAACTGTCCGTCTGCTCTCTTAGCGCCTAATCTCTTAGACTCAGAGTCACGGCCGTTCTTTGTAGAACCAACTCCCTTTTTATGAGCGAAAAACTGAAGGTTCATATTCATCATGTTCTACACCTCCCTAAAATTCAGAATGATATAATCATTCCCATAAGTATTCTGTATTCCCTGCAGGCCAAGTACCAGCGACTGCATCAGCAATCCGGCATCGTGACCGGCCGGTGAAGTAAATCGCAGGCGAATCTCGCCATCGTCTTCGTCGGCATCCGTCTCGCATGGTTCGTCGGTAAACAGCCCGATGGAATTGATCGTATTGATAACCAGTGCAGAAATTCCCGCACATACAATATCCTCGCCTTCATCGGCATACCCGGCATGTCCCAGGCAGTCGAAGCCCAAATACTCACCGTCATGATTGCGGAAAATCGTTATCTTTGTCATAACAACCTTCCAGGATTAAGCGTTGATCTTCTCGATCTTAACCTGTGTAAACGCCTGTCTGTGACCGTTCTTCTTGTGATAGCCGGTCTTTCTCTTGTACTTGTAAACAATAACTTTCTTGGATCTTCCCTCTTTTACAACGGAAGCCTCTACAGATGCGTTTGCTACATCAGAACCAACCTTAATTCCGTTGTCGGATACAGCTAAAACCTGATCAAAAGTTACTTTCTCACCAGCTTCTTTACCAAGCTTTTCAATGGTAATGATATCGCCTTCGGATACTTTGTACTGTTTACCACCTGTTGCTATAATTGCGTACATATGGCACCTCCTATTATCATTACTCGCCAGTTGTGGTGTCGCCCGGGCAATCCGGACGGACTTTGAGACCTCACTGTGCGGCATACTTGATTATAATAGCATAGCAGTTTGGTTTCGTCAACAGATTTTTTGACTTTTTTTGCCAAAATTCTTGACTTTTTCCTATGGATCGTGCTATACTCTCTTCGCTAAAACTTGGTGTGGACTTTTCAAGTCTGACTTTTTTTCGCCACACAATGATTCTTTTGAGTCATTGTGTGGCGTTTTCTGTTTTATCCTGGATACAATAAACCCAGACTATTATATAGGAGGAAATACCACATGAACGAAACATTTATGAAAGAAAAACCTATCCTGCCGCTGCTTACCTCCATGGCGCTTCCGATGGTCATATCCATGATGGTAAACGCACTTTATAATATTGTAGACAGTCTGTTCGTCGCCAGAATCAATGAGAATGCCATGACAGCGCTGTCCCTCGTCTTCCCGATTCAGAATTTTGTCAACGCGCTTGCCATCGGATTCGGCGTTGGTATCAATGCACTGATTGCCTATTTTCTCGGAGCAGGCGACAAAAAAGGCGCCGACCGCGCCGCCACACAGGGACTTGTTCTGGCACTCATCCACGGCGTTGTCGTCACTGTGTTAAGCATCTCCATCATGCCGGCTTTCCTGGACATGTTCACCAACGATGTGCAGGTATATCAGATGGGAATGGAGTACGCGGTGATCGTATTTGCGTTTTCGACAATCACCATGGCGAATCTTTCCTTTGAGAAAATCTTTCAGTCCGTGGGACGCATGAAAGTATCCATGATCGGCCTGCTGTGCGGAAGTATTACTAATATTATCTTAGACCCGCTCCTGATTTTCGGCATCGGAATTTTCCCGAGGCTTGGTATCGCCGGCGCAGCGATTGCCACAGCGATCGGTCAGCTGTGTACCCTCCTTCTTTACCTGACGGTGTACAACAAGCGCCCGATCCCGGTCAAAATCCGCAAAGAATACCTTGCTTTTCATAAGGAAACCGACCATCGTCTCTACTCGATCGGAGTTCCTGCCATCTTAAATCTTGCCCTGCCATCGCTGTTAGTATCCGTCTTAAACGGTATTCTGGCAGCTTACTCCCAGATCTATGTGGTCATTCTGGGAATCTATTACAAATTACAGACCTTCCTCTATCTTCCGGCAAACGGCATTGTCCAGGGCATGCGTCCGCTGATCGGCTATAATTACGGTGCCGGCGAGCAGAAGCGCGTGAAAAAGATCTATGAGATTACGCTTGCGATGAGTGCTGTCATTATGGCGCTCGGCACAATTTTATGCCTGGTGGCATCGCGCGGTCTGATGGAACTGTTCACCGAAAATGCCGAGACGATCGCAGCCGGAGGAACCGCACTGCGCATCATTAGCGCAGGCTTTATCATCTCCTCCGTGTCCGTCACAGCCTCCGGCGCCTTGGAGGGACTTGGAAAAGGAACGCAGTCCCTTGTCATATCGCTGTTCCGCTATGTAATTCTCATGATCCCGGCAGCCTTTGTATTGTGCCGTATCTTTGGACCAACCGGAGTATGGCATGCTTTCTGGATCACCGAAGCAGTCACCTCGGTCATCGCCGCTTATATCTACCATAAGGCGGTCGGAAGCAGAA
The DNA here is from genome assembly GCF_000225345.1 of Roseburia hominis A2-183. Classification (NCBI taxonomy): domain Bacteria; kingdom Bacillati; phylum Bacillota; class Clostridia; order Lachnospirales; family Lachnospiraceae; genus Roseburia; species Roseburia hominis. Next base: position 1,647,216 of record NC_015977.1, on the reverse strand, counting down.
AATAACATCTGTCAAAAGCATCTGCGATGATCCGTGTCTTTCCAAGTTTGGAACACTCCACGGACTGTGTCCGCAAGCTAACAGACAATTTTAGGACTTTTGTGCGTGCCCCTTGTGCCACCACTGAGCAAAACATAACCGCGCGAAGCCGATGTTTGAATTGGCATCTGCCATGTTTTCAATAGCAGATGCCAACGAGTTTCGGTTCGCGCGGTTTTATATTGTCTGTGAAGCGGTGGCACTAGGGGCACTAAAAAGTCCGCTCATTGTCTGTGGCTTGTCGGACACACACCGGGAGAGTCCAAACGTGGAAGAGACACGGAATCAGATGCAAACCTCCGTCAGGAAGAAATGCTCTCATTTTTTTCAAATAATTGTATCCTATGCAGTTCCAGCTGAAATCTACATGCTGTGTTTTCTGGCATATTACTTATCGCTTCAAAATTCACTGCCCTCTAAAGTACCAGCCCCTTTTTGGACACTTCCTCCTGAAAGATCATGCGAAGCTGCCCTTTCAGCGGAACATTCAGTTCCCTCAGGGTGTCATCCAATGCATCTAACGTCTCGATCATGTCCACCACGTTCGCATTGCTACCCATGTGTCCGATACGGATCACCTGCCCCGCTAGGGAGTCAAACGATCCTGCCAGCATGATACCGTGCTTCTGACGCATGGTCTGTAAAATGGCATCCGCGGTCGTCTCTTTCGGGACGTCAAACACCGTGACGGTATTGGAGAAACCGGATGCAAGGTGTAAGTTCAGTCCCACTGCGCGGACTGCCGCCCTGCATGCCTCACCGATCCGTGCATGACGCGCCAGCATATCCGGATCGCCCGCGATATTGTCGAACGCGGCGCGCAGTCCGTAGATATCACTGATCGGCATGGTGTACGGAAACCATTTTTTCTCGTAATATCCCTCAAACACCTTAAGGTTTGCATAAAAAGAGGCAATCGGTACACTTCTGCCATCGATGGCTGCCCATGCCGCATCACTCACCGTCACAAACGTCAGTCCCGGAGGCGCCGAAACGGCTTTCTGGGAACCGCCGCAGAGGAGATCAATCTGAAAATCATCCAGGCGCACATCCTCGCCGAACATGCCGGAGACGGAATCCACCACCGTGAGTATCCCGTATTTTTTCAGAAGCGGACAAAGCGCAGAGATGTCATTTAACATGCCGCTCGGGGTATCGCAGTGCACGAGCGTTGCATATTTGTAATCGTGATGTTCCTTTAAATATTCTTCCAGGGCGGCCGGATCAATCGGATTTTTCTCATCCACGGAATACAGAACCGGCTTTCCGCCATACATGGAAACGAAATCAGCAAACCCTCTGCCGTATACGCCGTTATCCAGCACCAGTACCGGATCGCCCGGTTCCGTCAGGGAGGCACAGGCAGCCTCAAGCCCCAGAATTCCCTCTCCGCCTAAAATCAGGGTCTCATTCCCAGTGTGCAGCAGGCGGCTGATCAGTTCACAGGTCTCCTTATAAAAATCTACGAAAGTTTCATCCAGATCCGGATTGGTGCAGGGAAAACTGCGCGCCATGCGGACATTCTCTTTGACCTGCGTAGGTCCCGGTGTCATAATCTTATACATGGAAACGCCTCCTTAGTTCCACAGTTTTGCAGCTACTTTCTTTAACGGTGCAATGATGATAAGAACGATCACAGCTGCTGTTCCGATCTGAAGCAGGTTGCCCGGAATCGATGTCACCGGTGTGATCCAGTTGCCGTAAATAATTCCCTCTGCGATGTAATATCCGCCGATCTTGATCGCGCAGGCAGCAAGCATTGCCACAACATACCACTGAAAGCCCTGCTTCTTCTCTGTAATCCATCCCATCACAAATCCCATGCATCCGACGATCACAAAGGTAAACGGTGCCCATGCCGTCCAGCCGGACAACAGATCAAACAGTCCCATGCCGACTCCGCCGGCAATGGCTCCCGTCTTTTTGCCAAACAGGATTGCGAAAATAAACAGTGGGACATTTCCAAGATGAATCAATCCGCCCTGCGGTGCAAACGGCAGACGAATGTTAATCAGCCAGGTAAATACATATACCAGTGCGATTCCGATCGCCGTGACGGTGAGAAAACGCACCTGCTCTGTGCTGGTTGTTTTTGTGCTACTCATAGTTTTGGTTTCTGACATGACTCTTTCTCTCTTTCTTTTTTGTTAGAGCCATGATACCCCATTTCTGGATGAATGAATATGTCCAGTTTTACTATTTTTGACCAGTCCAGTTCAACTTTCATCTCCGGTGAATCCCATATTTCTCCGGTATTCGCTCGGCGAAACACCGCAGCAGCCCTTAAACAGTTTCATAAAGTGCTTCTCGTTCTCATAGCCGACGGCCTGGGAGATCTCCGCGATGCGCATATCGGTTCCTGCGAGCAGCCGCTTTGCCTCCTTCATGCGGATATCTCTTAAGTAATTGACAAAATTACTTCCGGTATACTGCTTAAACGAATAAGAAAACAGGGAATAATTCATGGACAGATAATTAGAGACAACCGCCATATTCAGATCACTGGCATAGTGTTCTTCAATGTAGGCGACCGCCTGCTTCATTTTCTGCTGATTCCCGTTTGTGTCAAACTGGCTTAAAATCTGCGCCTGCAGACCGGTCACAAAGGCCAGCACCTTCTGTTCGTAGCAGTCGATTGCATCCTCCCCGAATGGGTCTGTAATCTCTTTGATCTCCCCGCAGTTTTCTTTTTCCTCCAGCACATTCCGGTACGTTTTTGACGTCTCCGTAAGGAAATCCGTCATGCACTCCTCAAAGTCCCGGACACCGATGCGGCCATGCTTTACCTCGTAAAAAAATTGCGTCCAGACGTGCTGCAGTTCCTCGGTGCGGTCGGTTCCAAGTAACTGCACCCGCTGCAGTTTCATCTCGTCTGCAACCAGCTTTGACGCCTCCTGCACCAGCTTCTGTGGGACACGCGGCATCTCCTGCCCATAGCGCATCTGACTGCGGTTCGTGCAAAACGCGCACCTGCGCATTTCCCGCGCCTCCAGATATGCCTCGCGCAGTTCGCGGATTCCCTGATGCGGCCGGCTGATTCCGGTATATTCCTGCAAAAAAGGATATTCCCCCGGACGGTCCGAAAGTGCTTCCGCCTCGATTAAAAAGAGATCATTTTCCTCGACATCGCCCAGGAACAGGCAGTCCTTCGGGCAGGATTCCTCCTCTTTTTTCCGGTTCCTGCAGCAGACCACATACGGCTTTCCGCTCAGATCTAAAATAAAATGCTGGTCATACTGGGTCTCCAACATGGTAAGCTCCTCTTCCGGCATCTCTGCCAGAAGCATCAGATGACGGATCTGCTGCTGTCCGAGCTTCTGGCGCGTTTTCTCCTGCTCCCTGCCCTCCTCAATCTCCTGATTCAGCCTGGCAAGTATGTCGCAGATTTTTTCGCGCTCGATCGGTTTTAACAGATATTCCCGCACCCCGTTGTGCATCATCGCCACCGCATAGTTAAAGTCATCGTAACCGCTGATCGCAACGGTGAGCGGTATGTGTTCACATTCCTGCATGCGCTCCACCAGCTCGATTCCGTCCATCTTTGGCATACGGATATCCGTAAACATGACATCGATGGACTGCTCTTTTAAAATCTCAAGCGCCGTCTCACCGTTGTTACATTCCATAATCACTTCCACCGGGACACCGCTCCGCTGAATCATCTTGCGGAGTCCCTGCCGGATCAGTTTTTCATCCTCAACAATCAATACAGTCTTCATTCTGCTTCTCCCCTGTGCGTCATCGGAATGCGGACGATAATTTTGGTATAGCATCCGATCTGCGACGCCACTTCTATGCCATACGCCCCGCCAAATGCAATCTGGATCCGGTCCTGCACGTTTTTTAAGCCGATTCCGTTTCCGGAACCCCCGCTCGAATCCAGTTCCCCTGCAATCTTCTGACGAAGCTGTGCCATCTCTTCCTCGGTCATGCCGCGCCCGGCATCCGTAATTTCAATCACGCAGTCGTTTCCTTCCACGCGCCCCTTGATGTAGATGTTGGTATCTTCCGCCATCTGCTCGATTCCGTGATAGATGGCATTTTCCACGATCGGCTGCAGCGACATTTTGGGAATCTCCTGCTGTAAAATAATCTCCGGCAGATTGAGTGATAAATAGATCTCGTAATCAAACCGCAGATTGATTAACGCCATATAATTCTTGATATATTCCAGTTCCTGCTCCACCAGGACATTGCCTGATACCCACTTCATGCTGTAGCGTAAGAGCTTCCCGAGGGATGTGACCGCATCCGAAATATCGTACTCCTCGTCGATCTCCGCCATCATCTTGATGGACTCCAAGACATTATAGATAAAATGCGCGTTAATCTGATTCTGCAGCGCACGGATCTCTGAATTTTTTACCAGCATTTCGCGCTTTAGATTGTCGTCCATGAGCTGCTTGATCCTCGTTAACATCTTGTTGATCTGTGTTCCCAGCTCTCCCATCTCATCCGGTCCGCAGTGCTCGATCACCACGTCCAGATCTCCGCCCTGCACGCGCCGGATGGCGCGCAGAATCTCGTACAGCTGTTTTAACAGATGTTTTACGATCGCATTGATAAAAAATGTCAGAACAACCAAAAACACGAGCATGACCGCCACAAACGTGTTGCGCATGCGGTATACGTGATGAATGTTGGACGTAATATTTTTCACGCAGAGCAGGGTTCCGTTTAATTCCTGCAAGGGAAGGTAGGATACGATCAGATGCTGTCCCTGCAGCTTCAGATAGCAGGTCTGTATTTCCTCGTCCGCCGTATACTGTGCCATGATCTCGGCGAGCAGTTCCTGCCGTCCTGTGTTTTCGTCCTCCCCGTCACCTTCTCCAAAATAACACCCGCCGTCCTCTGTCAGAAAACAGCTCCACTCGTCCTCAATGTTCTCGTAGAGACTGGGAAACATGTTTTCCATCGTCATAGCCGCCTCGATCATTCCGAGCGTCCCGGAATCGCTGTCCTTTATCTCCGTCACGAGCGATAAGATCTTGCGGTTCTGTCTCATCGTGTAAGAATTAAAAATCTGATCGTTAAAGTCGTAATGCCAGCCGGTAACAGTCTCCTCCGACTGCCAGGGCTGCTTTTCCATGCGGGAGGCTGCATAGAGAATCGGCATCATCTCCTGTACCCGGTCGTTTGACGCATACACACGCACGCCGTAGAGAAGCGGGTTGTTGTTTACCAGACGCTCGAGGGACACAATATCGCTGTTCTTAAAGCTGTACCATTCCTCCGCCGAAAAAGTCTCCCCGTCCTTCGTTCTTTTGAGCATTTCCAAAAGCGGCTCATCGCTCAGGAAAAACTGTGTGGACATGTTGATGGAATTGATCTTGGTTGCAACGGCATCTTTGTTGCGCTCCATGGTGTACTCCATATATCCGGTATTCTCCGATACGACGTTTTTCTCCATATTGTAAAAAAGGATGCCGGCAAGAATGCCGATGGGAATCACCATAAACAGAATAATCACAAGGGTAAACTTTACATTCAGTTTCTGGCTGACAAACCGTTTTTTCCAATTCATGTAACACTCTCCGTCTCTTTACTGGATGCCAAGCTTCTCTTTGGCGCTGTTCATATATGCCGTCTTCTTCTCCATGACATCCGTATAGCCCAGCTCATCCCGCTTCTCAATAAATTCTTCAAAAAGGGTGTCAAACTCCTCCTCCGATGGTGCCATAAGAAGCGCCGGAAGCGTCTGGCTCCAGAGCTTTGTAATCTTGTCCTCCTCCGATGCCTCCTTGGAGCCGGAGTCAAATACCACATCATACTGACCGTTGTATACGACATATTTTCTTCCCCATTCCTCCAGCTGTGCCGTTGCAGGCGATGGTTCCTGTTTCCACTGAAGCTGCATCACATTGTCCTGCAGCATCCAGTAGGCATCGTCCGCCCCGTATTCCCTGTCGTAAGCTGCGCGGTCCGTGTCCAGAATCTGCTTGATGTTATCGCGGAGTACCGGCTTTCCGTCCTTTATATCGTAAGTCACACCCTCGACGCCCAGATAGGTGAGAAGCTGCCCGTGCTCGCTCATCAGATAATCCAGAAACGCAATCGCGCGCTCCGGGTGTTTGCAGTTCTTGGAAATCAGCGTCACCGTCCACCCGTTGATCGTGGTTGTCGGGCGCAGCGGATCGTCCCCATTTGCATTTCTCGGACCTTCCACCGCCATATAAATGCTGTCCGGATCATTGGCATATAAAATTTTCTGCTGTGTCAGCATATCCGAATATTGATACAGCATGCAGAAGTAGCGGCCCTGCGCCACTTTTTCCTCCATCTGTGTCCGGGTGTCCACAAAAATATCATTCGCAAGATAACCTTCCTCTCCCAGCTGTCTGAATACTTTCAGCCAGCGAAAATATTCCGGATCGGTATAGCGGTCATAGTAGACGCCGTCTTTCTCCCACGGAATGGCAAGAAAATTCATCAGGTATTTGTCAAAGGAGACATTTCCCTCGTTGTCGAACACGTGCGCACCGATCGGGATCAGAGGCTCCCCGTCTACTTCCGGAAACATCTCCGCTGCCTTCTTTACCGCTGCGCAAAAGCCTTCCGGTGTTGTCATATCCGGGCTTCCGATCGCCTCGTAGATATCCTTGCGCACCAGAAAGGTCTGATTGCTGCTTAAATCCTCGCACTGCTCTACATCCTGCGGCGTGATGGAGGAGTTCGGGTAGGCGTAAATATTGCCGTCGTCCGTGGTATACCAGTTCACGGCCACCGGGTCCGAGACCTCCCAGAAATACGGATCATAGCTGTCCGCAAGCTCATTGAGCGCATAGACCATGCCGTTTTCTGTCATCTCGCTCACCTGCGGTTCCCACCATCCGAGCGTGATTAAATCCGGCAGCGAGTCGGACGCAATCAGGGCGTTCAGTTTCTCGGATTCATTTCCGAGCGGCGTGATAAAATGAATATCCACGCCCGTCTCCTCCGTGATCGTCTGCGACACCAGGTTCTCGCCCCACGGCGTCGAAAACCAGGAGTAGTTGATATACCAGTCCAGCGTCACCGGATCGTCTGCGTACGTCTGCCATGCCGGAAGATCCCCGTCCGGCTGCACTTGTCCGGCTGCTTCCGTTTCCGGCACATTTCCGGAAGCGCCGGTCATAACATTCCCGCAGGCACCGCACAGCGCCGCTGTTATAAGAGAAAAAAGCGTCACACACGCCCATTGTTTTTTATATTTGCCACCCATTCCAATCCCCCGTTTTTCTCCGTAAAATCAAAGATTTTCCTGTCTCTATCATATAATATTTTCCGGCATATTTCCAGCAGGAAAAGCCGTTTTCCCATCTCCCCTGTACTAGCGTAAAGCACGCAAAGAAGCACTTTCCGTTTCCGGAAAGTGCCTCTTTTTAAGAGGAGAACTATGAAAATAAAGTTTTGAAACCTGCTGGCAGTTTATTCTTTGACGCTGCCCGCCGAAATACTGCTGATAATGTATTTCGAGCAGAAACAGAACACAATCAGGATCGGTATGACAGAGATTGCCACCGCCAGATAAATAGCGCCCTGATTTCTCTGAATGTCCGTCGATGCTTTTAACGTCGCCATCATGACCGGCAATGTAAACTTCTCATTTTTGTTTAAGATAATCATCGGAAGCAGATAATTGTTCCAGTTTCCGATAAATGCCATGATCGCCATCGTCGCAATACCAGGAGACATGATCGGAAGCGCAATCCTGTGGAAGGAATATAATTCGCTTGCACCGTCGATTCTGGCTGCCTCCACCAGTGCCGGCGGCATCACCGATAAAATGTACTGTCTTAAGAAAAACACCGTTCCGGGTGCCGCAACCGCCGGCACAATCAGCGGGATATAGGAATTTACCAGTTTTAATTTGGTACATAAATTGTAAAAACCGATCAGGCTGAGCTGTCCCGGAATCATCATAAACACAAGGATCGCCGTAAAGATCAGCTTGTTGCCGCGGAATCGATACATTGCCAGTCCATATGCCGTCATCGCCGAGAAATACGCCGTCAGCAGTGTGGCAGGAACTGCAACCAGTAAGCTGTTTGCCATTCCGCGGAACAGATTAAAGAAACTAAATACGGTCTCCCAGTTTTCTTTCAGATGCGTGCTCGGTATCAGCGTAAAGAAATGTGTAATCTCCACACCGTCCCTGGTCGCGTTGACCATCATCAGAAGAAACGGGAACAGGCACGCCGCCGCAAGCAGGACAAGCAGAATATAAATAACGCTCTTTTTTATCTTATCACCCGTCGTCATAACTAATCCTCCTTGTTGACTAATTTTAACTGCAGCACAGATACAATCAGAATGATTAAGAACAATGCATATGCAATGGCAGATGCATATCCGGTCTGTGTTGTGCCTGTCGAGAAACCAAATTTATACAGATACATTACCACGGTCTCAATTGAGTTGTAGGATGCCGCCGTCTTCTCCGACATAAGGAACGGCAGGTCAAACATCTGCAGTCCTCCGATCAAGGAAGTGATTGCCACGTAAAGCATGATCGGCTTTAACAGCGGCAGCGTGATTTTTCCAAATGTCGTCCAGCGCCCTGCCCCGTCAATCGCTGCGGCTTCAAAGTAATCTTTGTTGATTCCCTGCACGCCTGCCATCAGCATAATGAAGGAGTTGCCAAACCACATCCATGCACTGATGACTGCGATGACGCTTCCTGCGGTGCCGGAATTTCCAAGCCAGTCTACCGGCGCCTTGTTCACTCCGAAGAACTGATAGACGGAATTTAAGATCTGGTTAAACGTACCGTATCTCCAGTCTAACAGTGTCTTAAAGAGAAAAGCGACAGAGGTGGCTGCGATCAGGTTCGGCAGATAATACAGTGCCCGAAACACCGGCAGCCCCTTAAATTTATATTTAATATCACTGAACACAACGGTCAGCAAAAATGCGAGTCCTAACTGTAGTACGATATTAACGCCCCAGATCCTGATTGTATTCCAGAGCGCTCTCCAGAAAAACTTATCGGTAAATACGCGTGTATAATTTTTCAGACCGACAAAATGGTACGGCATTCCTGCCAGCTTGCTGTCGGTAAAGCTTAAAACGAGTGTGCGGAATACCGGGTACACACTGAAAATCAGGAAAACGATCACAAAGGGAGCCACGAAAAAGTAGCCTGCCCGGTTATACTTTGTGAGGTTTGATGTCTTTTTTTTCGGATTTGTTTTTGCCATAGGAAATCCCCTCTATCTCATTTTGTATTCCCCCTCCGGCACCGCCACAACATCCTTTGGGGACATTGTGGCTGCCGTCCGGGAGGATACCAAGTTACCCTGCTCTTATCTGTTTACTGTGATATCAGGATATGTAGATTCAATCGTGTCATAGAAATCATTCACTGCCTCTTCCTTGGTCATCTGTCCTGTCTTGACCGCAGAGATCGCATTGCCCCATGCATCACCGATTGCCTGATCGTAACGGGTTACCTTGGAGGTATCAATCTCCTTCGCCTGCTCTAACCAGAACTGGTACAGTTTCTCACCGCCGTAGATTGCATTTTCATCATCTTTGTGCTTCTCAAGCGCGGATTTCAGAGAAACGGTATCGCCCTGGGAGAAATCGATCCACCAGTCTGCGGTGTCTTCATTTAATGTACAGAATTTTACAAACTCCCATGCGGTATCTTTGCGGTTGGACTGGGAGGAAATACCGATATAGGTACCACCGTCAAATCCGGAGGAAGGTCCCTTGCAGACGCCCCACAAACCGGAGGTGTCGCCGACATTATCTCTCATGGTAAGTACGCCCCAGGACGGCAGTCCGAACGCGAAGACCGTCGTGGTGTCCATGCCCTTGGTTGCCTCTGCAAACTCTGTTGCATCCCATACGTTGACAGAATCATCCGCGTAATTCTGGATATCTGCGGTTAAGATCGGAACCTCTCCCGCCATTGCCTGATACCACGGCGTGGACCACTGGTTGGCATATGCGGTGAGATCCTTCTGATACAGATCCACACAAAGATCCATGTAATCAAATCTTGCCTGGTCTACATTTAAGACACCGTCAACCACCCATGCGGAATCACCGGAAAATACGCCCATCTCTGCGTCTGAGGAGAAAATACGGTATCCCGCGTCCTTCAACTTCTGCGCGGTATCCAGAATAGTCGGGTAATCCTTAAATAATTTGCCGACCTCATCCGGATCATCCGTTCCGAATACTTCCTTGGCAATATCTCTTCTGTAATAGATACCTGCCGGGGTGATCTGATAGGAAATGGCTCTCTGGATGCCCTCGGAATCCTGTCCGACTTTCCATACATAATCAACGATCTGATCTGCATAGTCCTGTGCGTTGTACGGTGCCTGATTCAGATCCTCAAAAAATCCTGCGTCGTAAAAATCCTCCAGCATCTTCGGCTCGCCTACGATAATATCCGGTTCGCTCTCGCCGCCCAAAAGCGCTGTCTGCACCTTGGTCGGATAGTTTGCAGGCTCAATGACAACCGTGTCAACGGCAACTCCGGTCTGCTCTTCAAAGCGCTCACCAAAGTCGATCAGGTCATTTGAGAGTGTCCATACCACCAGCTTATCATCGCCGGAAGCGGACGTGCCTGCACCCTCCGTAGATTCTGCGGTACTTCCCCCACCAGAAGCTGCATCTGTGCTTGTTTCTCCCGAATCGCCGCATGCGGTCATTGATAATGCCATAATGCCAACGAGCATGACGGATACTGCTTTTTTCCAATTCATAAAAATATCCTCCTTTTATTTCAACATCTCTGTTGTTTTGATACTTGCATTATAGATGCTTTCATTTCCTCAAAAAATGATCCAAATTTTAAAAAGGTATCATTTTTTTAGTCCACGGCAACCTCCATTTTTCTGACCCTTCCGGCGCGGATATCCTCCGCCAGTTTTCCGGAGACTTTCTCCCCCTCAACGGTCGCCTGACTGCCATTTTCATAGAAAAACACCATATGGCGGATCCGGTAGGTTCCCGGCACATAATCCCTGTGCCCGCCAAATTCATAGCACACGGTCGTCTTGCTCATAAACGCAGCGGAAAGTCTGCCATCCTCCGGAATCAGATACGCCGGAATGGCCGGTGCAAGCGAAAAGACCAGTTCCTCCTGCTCCGTCCGGAAAGGATGTGCGCCGAACATCATCTCTTTCCACATGCTGATAAATTCGATCGTTGATCCGCTGAGTCTTGCCACGAATCCTCTTCCGCGGCAGGACGGATTCGGATTCCTGCTGCTGGCTATAAACGAGGAATTTTCGTAAATGCTTCTTCCGTAAATCTCCGGGTTCTGGAACGGTATCGCAGCCTTCTTGAAATCCGCGAAAAATTCTTCATAGAGACCGCTGCGCAGAAGTTCAAGAAGATATTTATATTCCATATGAAGCCAGATGGATTCGTTTTCGAGCCAGCCCGGGGTAAATGCACGCGCACGCCCAAGTTCAAAAGAGGAATCCGCAAGGGAAGCATTCACCTTGTACATGGACAGTTCCCCGTCGTAGAGATCGCTCTCTTTGACCGCTTCGTACAGGGCACGCTTCTCGCCCTGCTCCACAGGCAGCTTCAGATAGCGCACCGGTCCCTCCAGAAAATACGGCATATTTTGGGGAACAAATTTTAACGGGCGGATGCCGCCGTCCTTTAACTTTTCATACTCCGGCACCTCGTAAGTAAAATACGTCGGGCAGATCTCCCCGGAGATCCGGCGCGCCTTTTTGATTCCGCAGGTAACAATCTCCAAGAATCCTTCCAGAATCGCCGCAAGCTGCTCCGTGTGATAGACCATCTTCTTACCGGATACGCCCTGATAGGTCTTGTCGCGGTAAATCTCCTTCGCGTCATTGATCCGGTTCCAGAAGGACAACAGTTCCTCGTCCCGCATGATATTGTCGTGCTCCAGCCGCGTGATCAGATTCAGTTCATCCAGGAAACATCCCAGTTCCTCTATGAGTGCGACTTCTCCCGGATATTGCTTTAAGGCCTCTATGGTGTAGGAGAGCATGCGCGCCAGCTCGTAGGTCTCCGCCATGGAAGAACCGAAAAGTCCCGGCATACCGTTTAGGGCGTCATACCATCCGGGCTTTCCGCCCTCCATCTCGATTCCCATTCCGTAAGCATCCAGCGTGGCAAATTTCACAGCACCGAGCAGTATCAATTTCTCCATCAGCGTCATGGTCAGCACATCCCCGCTGCCGTATTCGGTTCTCACCAGTTTTTCCCCCAAGTCCGCCCGCCTGGACGCCTCGTTTAACGCCCGGTACTGCCTTAAGCCATTCTCCGTCTCCACATAGCGGCGGAACCTGCGGTTCACATTGATTCTGGACAAAAAGGTGGTATAGACCTCCTCATAGAGCATTTCCTTCTCCTGCTCCGGGAACACGGAAAGGTAATCCAGAATCAGATCGAGATTGTAGGTCCAGTGATCGCTCCAGTAGCCTTCCCCGAACGATCCGTTCACCATCTCCTCCGCAAAATCAATGACCCGGATAAATAACGTCTCATCCCAGGTATCGCCGAATACCTCCCCGAACTTCCGGCAGAGTGCTCCAGGCGTAAACGGCTTTGTCACGAAGTCAATCAGCGCGCTTCTTTGCTCCTCCTTCACGTCTGTCAACAGCTTCTTTGCCCGCTCCTTTGAAAGGCGGTAGGTCAGTTTCTCGACGCCAAGCGGATTGTACCCGTCCAGCTGGATCAGACTGTAGAATTCCTGTATATTCTTTCTGCCGACGAACGGTGCAAAAAAGGTGTCGCAGCGGCGGTTCTGATTGACATCGCGGAAGTTCCCGTTTCCCTGCGAATAGAATTCCGGCAGCATGGAAAAGTAATTGTAATCCCGCTCCAGATCACCGTGTTTTCTGGAATAGACATAAAAGATCTTATTGTTCCCCAGCTGCATCGGATAACCGCCGCGCAGCACATTGTCCATATAAGTGTACCTGCAGTAGGCATCGAACGCCGCGGAAGCTGTCCTGGTGCAGATACCGTCTGTCAGCGCCTCTGCAAGTTCATCAGCTTCTCTTTTTTTCGCCTCAAAATAGGCGGCATCTTTCTTTTCCGCAAAATATTCCTTTAAAAGCTGCTTGTTCTCCACCTGTCCGATCAGTTCATATAAGGTGACGCTTCCGCCCGGGGCAAGGGTGCGCGTGATGCCGTAAAAGCTGCACGGCAGCAGGTTCTGCGTCATCTGTTCTTCCAGAAGAAGTTCCTTTAACGGGCGTTCTTCAAAACCGACCGGTCTTTTCAGCGACAGATCATAGGAAAAAACCAAAGACGGATCCACGATCGGTTGCAACCGTCTGCCATCCGCTTCGCAGCATGCCGAGAAATTGCCGCCGTCGATCCTGCGCACCGCCGCGGTGTCATCCATGCTTGCCCGCACGCGGTAGTACGGCAGACCCTCGTTTAAATCCTCGACCTGCATCCACGCTTTCGCGGTCTGCCCCATATTTTTCATGCTGTCCATGGACACGCCGTACGGAATCACCGCCGGCATGCCGTCAAGCAGTTCCAGCTCGATGGGCTCCCCGGACTGATTGGTGACACTCACCACGCGCACAAGCGCGCCGACATTTTCTCCGGGCAGTGTATAGTACACCACTTTTGTGTCCATTCCACTTGACCGGTTCTGCTCCTCGATTGCAAGACCATTCATGTGAATCTGCATCCGTTGCGTGATGTTCTCATCCGAAAACGGTTCAAAAACCGTACCGTTCTTCTTTAAAAATGTGCGGAACCCTGTGGTCTTTACATTCTGATATGCCTGATGCGCCGGATAAAATTCCATGATCGCATGATCTTTATTGTCCACGCCGAAACTCACCACACACTGTCCGCGATTCACATAGTAGCACCAGATCGGGATTCCCCGTATTCCTGCAATTCCCGGCAGAAAACTCGCAAATGTGGATTTTTTCCCATAATCATTCATTACAAACGTCTCATTTTTCCCTGTCATCTCATTCTCCTTTACACCAGTTCCACCAAAATTTCATGCGTGACATCAAAATCCAGCTGCTTTAACCGCTCCCTGTCGATGCAGACACTGCGCGTCTCTTTCTCTCCCCCGGAATAATCCCACAATTCCCCGTCAATCCGGATCGTTCCCGGGCGGTAAGCGCCGTACTCCTTGTGCTCTTTGTTCTCGTAGACCAGATGCAGCGACTGTCCCGCAAACGAAAAGAAAAGCTCCGCTCTTTCATCCAGATCAAACTGTTGCCGCTCCAGCTTCGGTTCCAACATCAGATTGCCGGCACATCCCTTCGCGCCGAACATTTCCGTAATCACGGTAAGCATGTACCAGCTTGCCGCCCCCGTCAGATAATGGTACATTCCCTTTCCGCGGCTGTTAAAATACTCCGGGATTCCCGGATAAATCCGGCTGGTTTCAAAATGGACAGACTGACGGTAAAGCGCATCCAATGCCCGGTGCCCTTCCTTTACAAATCCCCGCTTATAGAGGGCGTTTGCAAACATCACCGCCATGTGTGAAAAGACCGCACCGTTTTCCTTTTCCCCGTAAGCGAACCCGAACATTCTTCCCAGATCCATTTTCACTTCACCGAAATCCGTATTTAACCGGTAACCGCCCATCGCGTCGCAGTACAGATATTTGTCTGCGCTGCGGACAATCTCTGCCACCTGTTCATCCGTCGCGGTCTGTGCCATAACGGCAAACACCTGACTGGTCAGCATCATGCGCACGCCCTGCGCAAAGACACCCTCCACGCACCTGCCATGATTGTCATAGTATCCGTTAAACCAGCCGTTTCCCTCCTCATCGGTCACCCACTCTGTGGCACGGATATGTCCGGTCAGAAAGGCTGCTTTCTTCTGCAGGCTGCGGACAAGCTCTGTAATCGAAACCTCTGTCTTCTGCCCGCTTACTTCATGGATGCATGCATCGGTATAGCGCGTTAAGAGTTCCTGCTTTTTTTGAACCGATGCATACAGGGTGTCGTCATCCGCAAGCAGCACGAAAAGATCCCGATTTAACGGCACAGACTCCTTCCCGGTTTTCTCTGCGTAGAGTGCAAGCAGCTCCGCGAGTTCCCGGAGATTGCCTGCATAGGCGTTGGTAAATGCAACGCTCTCCCCGCGCTCGCCCGCCATATCCAGCGCATCGTTCCAGTCCGCGCCGCGAAGGCGGATATGTCCGTGTTCGCCCACCTCGTAGAAAGCCGTCAGATTCTGCAGCAGAAGATGCTCCAGCACGCTTCCGCGGTAGACATTTCCCGCGGCATCCCTCTGCCAGCAGCCGTCCTGCGCCTTCCATGCCGCATCCTTCTTTGTCCCGCGCCCTGCCTGCTGATCCTTAAAATATGGGATCTCTTCCTCCAGAACCGCAAGATCGCCGGTCTGGTCGATATAGAGCTTTGTCGTCACAAACGGCCAGACCCCGTGATCCATCCACACGCGCGTAATCTGATTGCGGTCGGCGATAAAGGTTCCCTCCTTGCTTCCGATAATGGTCGCATTGGTTCCGTCGATGCGGACACCCTGAAAATTATTGAGAAGCATCTCGCGCACACCGTCCGGATTCATCAAAAGAAGTGCCAGACAGTCCTGCCAGAGATCTCTCCAGCCTCTTCCTCCCTTTCCGTAATCATGGTGCGGCAAAAAGGAACAGCCATAGATCCGGCGCAGGATCGGCTGAAAGCTGACCCACTGCATATAGCGGTCAAACTGGCGGTCTTTCGTGTGGTAGGATACATTTACTTTCTGTTCCCAGTATGTTTTCATGCGCTCATACGCCGCCTTCGTCTGCGCCGCCGTGCGGTACGCTGCCGTCATGCTTAAAATCGTCTCCCCGGCATATTCCGTCTTTCGCACCGCCCCGATCATGATCGTGTATCCTGCGGTCTCGCCCGGTGCAAGAATCCTCTCCTTAAAATGGAGTCCGCCGACCGCCTCACATCCGGCATATGCACTGCCCGCCGGCACACCGGCAAGATTTTTGACAACCGCCTTTGGCCGCTCAAAATTACCTCCCTCGCCGATAAAATCCTGCACGGTCGGGTAAAAATCTTCCGGTGCCTCCCCCGTCTGGTCGTATCCGCACACAAAGTAGGTCATCTCGTTCGGGCGGTGCCCCCGCTCGTCAAAAGACATCGTCGGCGTCACAAGCACACCGTTCTCCACCGTGCGGATGCGGTGCAGCAGCGATGTCACATGCCGGTGATCCCTCAGATTGTCCGCGCTCCTGCCATAGACCGGTATGGCTGCGGTCGGCGTGAATCGTACCTGCATGTTGCCTGTATTGGTAATCTCCACATACATGATCTCCATCGGATCGTCCAGCGGAACAAACGACGTGATCTGTGCCGAAAGCTGATACTTCCTGGAGGTTCTCGTCACGGTCTGCCACATAAAACCGGCTGTCACTTCGTTTTCATCCGCAAGATCCGTAAATTTTTTTGCGATTTCTTCCGCCGAATTGCCCGTGGCGGACCAGCTTCCGTGCGTTCCGATATGGCACCAGAAATTTCTGGCATTCCGATTATTATGAAGATTCTCCACGCTCACCGGCTCCAGCAGAAACGTATTCTGATCCAGCTTGCAGTCCCCGCCAAGTGTCGGCGTCACCGCGCTTTTGATACCACACTCCCCTGCGACCGGGAAATACAGATCACTGTAATCTGCCGCCCCCGGCAGAGAAAAAACTCCCTTATCACTGATAAATTGATATGTATTCTGCATCCTGCAAGTTTCCTTTCATTTTTTTATTATTCTAAGGAAAAAAACAGGCACAAAAAAAGATACCTTTTTTTTGAAAGGTATCTTTTTTTTTAGAATCCCAGACCGTCCGGAAAAATCTCATGCAGCGGTCTTTTTATTTTTTTGCGGGTCACCTCGACCAGACCGAGTGCGGTCATATCGATAAGCTGCGCCGGAACCGGATCTTTTTGCAGTGCCGCCCGGAATGTCTTAAGCAGTTCCTCTTCCGCGGATTTTGATGTCAGATTTATAAAATCCACCAGAACCATTCCCGAGAGATTCCGCAGCCGCAGTTGTCTGGCAATCTCCTCTGCCGCTTCCTTGTTCACGCGCAGAAAGTTCTCCTGCATCTCCTTTTTTGCCACATTCTTTCCGGTGTTGACATCCACCACCGTCAGAGCCTCCGTCGGCTGAATGACCAGATAGGCACCGGATTTTAACCATACGCGCTCACTCAATGCATTTTTCAGCTCCGACCGGACACTGTAGAGTGCTCCAAGGGAGAGCGCCGGATCCTTGTAATAACGGATCCGGATTCCATCCGCCGTCATTACATCGTCCACCGGCACGGGCACGCTTCCTCCCGTCGTAAGCGCCTGCTTATGGATCCGGCAGGCACTGCAGATATCCTCGAACATTCCGCGGTCATCTGTCACAATCTCTTCCAGATCGTCCTTCCGCAGGTCTCTGATATGGCGCAGCCATCCCGCTTCCTCCCTGTATACAAGCGTGTAACAGTTCTTGTGTGCCGCCGCCTCCGCCATCGTCTCATAGCGCTCCGAAAGCACTTCCAGTTCAAGCAGAACCGTCTCATCGGAAGCCTCTGCGGCATTGGTGCGGAGAATCACGCCGTACTCCCCTGCCGTCTGCTCTACAAGCTTCACCAGACGCTCTCTGGCCTCCCCCTTTACCTTTGATGAGACGCTCTTCTTCCGGTTTCCGGAAGTTAAGACGGCATAGGTTCCCGCGATCGTCAGGTTTGTCGTCACCGCGGGATCTTTTGTCTTAAGCGCCTCGCGCGAGACCTGTACCAGAAGTTCATCGCCCGCCGCAAGCGCCTTTGTCTGCGACAGCTTTCTGGTAAAAACGGGATTCTTCACATCGGACAGCGGCAGATAGCACCGTATATCCGGCGCTATCTTGACAAACGCGGCATTTAGATTGGTGACAATGTTCTCGACTTTTCCGACATAGATATTGCCGAGCAGTGATGTCTCCCCCGCCGCCTCCGGCAATACCTCAATCATATGTTTTTTCTCATCATAAAGGGCAGAAATCAGATATTCCTGCCCTTTTATCTTCTCTCGCGTTATCATGTAACGGTTCATTCGATTACTTCTCCCATCGCGCCTAAGGACACAAAATCATCCCCGTCGGACGCATAGACATCCTTCCTGTGAATCTGAATCGCATTGGGATCATAGGTAAGTCCCATGTGTAAAAACAGCGCCTCAAGCACCAGCTCCGGCTTCAGATTATCCGTACTTCCGGTGGAAAGCTTCAGATAGAAGGACGGCACGCCGCCGCGGTCCGTCACCTGAAAGCCGTAGATGAGCGGTTTGATATCCAGCACGCGCTCGCTCTTTTTCGTCTGCTTGGTGATGAGAACCTCATCCGGTTTCTCAAAGAAATCGCGGATACCGTCAGCAAACGCCGAAACAGAAACCGGTGCCGCATACCCTTCCTTAAAATACAGATCATAATCTGCGGCGGCAACGATCGACATTGCCGTCTTTGCCTGATCCGGAAGTTTCACATAACCGGTGCACTCCACGCCCTCCACCATGACGCCGTTTAACGCCCGGAGGGATTCCTCCGTGGATGCACTCGTGTGCACTTCAATGTCCATATACTCGCCGTCGCTCGTAATGCCCACGCCGAGCGGCGCAGCAAACGACATGATCTGGTGCGGGGAAAATCCCTCCGAATAGCAGATGTCAATGTGTGCTCTGCGCATTGCCTTCTGGAAGTACCGCATCACATCGAGATGTCCGATAAACTTCATCACACCGTACTTGCGGAAACGGATTCTAATTTTCATAGCAGACACCTCCTCCGAACTTCTTCACACCGCAGCCCGAACAGCGCATCCGGCAGTTCGGCGTCACGGTCTCTTTCATGGCATTGTTCCACTCACGCTTTAAAAATTCCTTGGTCACGCCGGTATCGATAAAATCCCATGGGAAAATCTCGTCCATGGAACGCTCGCGCATCGTGTAAAAATCGGGATCAATGCCGCACTCCGCAAAGGCGTCCAGCCATCTCTGATAGTCAAAATATTCGGACCATGCATCAAAAATGCCACCCTTTTCATAAACCTTTAAGATAGCCTGTCCGATTTTCCGGTCGCCGCGCGCCAATACGCCCTCTAAGACCGTCACATCCGCCTCATGCCAGTTGTATTTAATGCTCTTTTTGTTTAACTGTTCCTTGACCGTGTCGTTGACCACTTTTGCACGTCCGATGTAATCCTCCGGCGGGTACATTCTTGCCCACTGGAACGGTGTAAACGGCTTCGGGACGAAAAAGGAGGTACTGATCGTGATCTGGCATCTGCCGTTCCGCTTCTCCTTGGGAACGGTGTCATAATAGCGTGCCGCCGTCTCATTGGCAAGCTCCGCGATCGCCCGCATATCCGCCTCTGTCTCGGTCGGAAGTCCCAGCATAAAGTAGAACTTGACCTTATTCCAGCCGCCCTCAAACGCCATCTGGGCGCCGTTTAAGATGACCTCCTCCGTCAGTCCCTTGTTGATGACGTCGCGCAGGCGCTGTGATCCCGCCTCCGGTGCGAATGTCAGGCTGCTCTTTTTGATGTCCTGCACCTTGCTCATGACATCCAGTGAAAACGCATCGATGCGGAGCGACGGAAGCGAAATATTCACCCTGCGCTCCCTGCACTCGTCGATCAGGAAATTGACAAGTTCCTCCAGAGAGCTGTAGTCCGATGAACTTAAGGAGCTGAGTGAGATCTCCTCATACCCGGTCGCCTCAATCATCTGTGTGGCAAGCGCCTTTAGGCGCTCAATATTTTTCTCGCGCACCGGACGGTACACCATTCCCGCCTGGCAGAAACGGCAGCCGCGGATACAGCCGCGCTGAATCTCAAGCACAACGCGATCCTGCGTGGCTTTGATAAACGGTACGACCGGCTTTTCCGGATAGACCGCATCCGTCATATCCATCACGAGCTGCTTGGTCACAGTCGCCGGGATTTCCTCATCCACCGGTGTAAACGACGCGATCGTTCCGTCTTCTTTATATTCCACCTGATACAGGGAAGGCACATAGATTCCCGGAATCTTTGCCGCCTCATGCAAAAACTCCCTGCGGCTTCTGCCCGCCCGCTTCATCTCCTGATAGAGATCTAACATGCGGTCATATACGACCTCCCCTTCTCCCATATAAAACAGATCGAAAAAGTCTGCAATTGGTTCCGGATTGTAGGTGCAGGGACCGCCGCCGATCACGATCGGAACGGTATCGTCACGGTCTGCGGCAAGCAGCGGAATCTGGCTTAAGTCAAGAATCTGGAGAATATTGGTATAACACATCTCATACTGGATGGTAATTCCAAGAAAATCCATATTCTTCACCGGCTCCTGTGATTCCAGGCAAAACAGCGGGATGTTCTCCTCCTTCATGATCTTGTGCAGATCCGGCCACGGGGAATACACGCGCTCACACCACACATCGTCTCTCTTATTAAACATATCATAGAGAATCTGGATGCCCAGATGGGACATACCGATCTCATATACATCCGGAAAGCACATGGCAAAACGAATCGATACCTCGTCTTTGTTTTTACAGACGCTGTTCAACTCGTTTCCAATGTAGCGCGCCGGCTTATCAATCTTCATCAGTATCTCATCGGATAACGCTAACTTTGTCATTTCTTTTATCCTTTCATTCTGTATGCAGAAGTTCTGCAAGCACTGCGTCGCACTCCTGCAAAATTGTATCATACCGATTATCTTCGATCATGTCAATCATTTTCGCCGGAGTGACGCCGCAAACCGTATTTCCACTGTCATCCCATGCAAAAAAGAACAAAAACAGCAGCAGTGCCACAAGAAAGCGGAGCTGTCCCCCCGCGCGCCCTCTCTGTGGCTCCTCTCTGTCAAAAGGCTCTCCCGCATCCGCTACCGTCTCAAAGGAACTGCGGACCTGTGAGACATACGCTCTCCGCCGTTCTACATAGTCTGTCATACTGCACCTCTCCTATCCCGCCTGTGCTCTAGGATACTATATGAGATTTTTGGGAAAAACATGTGCGCAGAACATCGATCAGTTTTGAAACCGCAAACGTCAAAAAACGGATGATGGTCTGATCCAAAATGACGGCTCCCACAAATGACAGTGCAAACGTGAGAAGTACGGCAAGCAGACAGCCTCCCACGATGCCGCCGGACAGGACATTGACGTGAAGCACCTGCTTGACGGCATAGTGGAGCACGCCCCAGTGAATCAGCAGAATCGAATAACTGTACTTCCCGATGACGCGCACAAAGGGGCTCTCTTTGCTGCCGCAGGGCACCAGCCGCTTTATGAGCACAAACACGGCGGCGGCATAAAACATCATCGTAGGCGCATTGTTGTAAATATAGTCGTCATACCAGCCATGGAACAGAATCACATAGCAGGTGATCAGATATGACACAAGACCCGCCGCAAGGAAAAAATTCTCTGCCCGCTTCCCCGCGCGGTTCGCGAGATAATAGCCAAGCAGAAACGCCCCCGCATACGAATTCACAATACCGGAGAGTACCGCAGGCGGCGTAACGCCAAACAGTGGCACATAGGTGACATACGCATTCAGAAGGAAGATCACAAGCATCACGCCGTTCATGACCGGATCGGGAATGTTCTGCACCAGATACCGCAAAAACGGGGTGAGCACATACAGCCAGATAATGACATAGACCAGCCACAGATGCGGCGCTTCCACCGGCGGTCCGATGAAGAACCGCTGCAGCATCAGTCCCCACTGCGACGGAGCGAGCCGTCCGATTCCCTCTTTGGCACAGACATACAGATTGTAATAGACCACGAGTGGGATGAAGACACGGATAAAACGGCGCGCAAAAAAATCCCTGCACCGCTCTCCTTTTACCGGCAGCAGCAATGCGCCGCTGATCATGACAAAGAACAGGTTGCAGGACAAAAACGTATAATTAAAGACTTCCAATACGCGAAAAAGCAGCGTCCCCGGCGCTGCTGTCGTCTTCGCGAGCGCGACGGTGTGGACACAGATCACAAACACCGTCGCAATCACGCGCAGAACATCCATATAAACCTTTCGCGGCGGCTTTACCGCTGGGAAAGTTCCTGTGTGATATCCTCCCATGTGACTCCTCTTTCTGCCATAAGCACCATCATGTGATACAGGAAATCCGAGATCTCGTATTTTACCTCTTCCGGATCCGGATTCTTTGCCGCAATCACAATCTCGGTCGCCTCCTCGCCGACTTTCTTTAAGATCTTATCGATTCCCTTGTCAAACAGGTAATTCGTGTAAGATCCCTCCTTCGGGTGTGCCTTGCGGTCGAGAATAATCTCATAGACATCCTCGAGTACCTTAAGCGGATTCTTCTCCACATATTCCTTCTTGACAATCTCGTTGAAAAAGCAGGTCGGATTGCCGGTATGGCACGCTGCTCCCACCTGGGATACCTTCGCGAGGATTGTGTCATAATCGCAGTCTGCCGTCAAAGACTTCACATACTGGATGTGGCCGGAGGTCATGCCTTTCGTCCAGAGTTCCTGACGGCTCCGGCTGAAATAGGTCATCTTACCGATATTGATTGTGGTATAAAAAGCTTCCTCGTTCATGTAGGCAAGCATTAACACCTCATCTGTACGGTAATCCTGCACGATCACGGGAACCATGCCTTCTGAATTCTTTTTCAGATCATCCCACTTTAACGCCGGGTCAAAATTGTCCATCTTGATGCCCGCGGAAGAAAGCTGTGACTTGATCTCCATGATGTTGGTATTCGGATCGTTTAAGAAACCGCCGGCAATTCCGCGCGTGTTGCTCCGCTTTAACACCTCAATGATCTTCTCGTAATCGCAGGTCTCAAAATAGACCACATACGGAACATCCGTAATATTCTCAATTGCATCCAGAACACCGGTGTTTAACACCAGAAGTTCATGGAAATTCTCATTCATCTTCGCCTGATGTTTGAACACGAAGTCCACATTCTCCACCGACACGAGGATCCGGTCTTTTCCGAAACGCTTGCTCGCCTCCTCGGCAAGCTCGATGCTGTTCGCCTTGGCGCCGTTGACAATGACCTGAAGGCATCCGGCATAGATAAACTTTTTGATGTCCTCGAGGCGGTTGATGTTGCCGCCCGCGCAGGTCTTGATCTCCACGTTACGGTTGATGTTCTTGATCGTGTGAATATTCTTCTCATGCTCCTCATCATCGTCAGAGAGATCAAAAATGATAATCTTGTCAATTCCGTTGTCATTGTAAAGCTTTGCCAGCTCGATGACGTCCGCCAGCGGGGTGTGATCCTCAATCCCCCGTACCGCCTGTCCGTTCTTTAAGTAAATCGTTGCAACGATATTTTTCTGTTCCATAAAAATATAATACCTTTCTATAAACTGCCCTTCGTAGACAAAATATCCGTAATCCGCGGATCATAAGATGTCGCCTCGTCGAGGGCTCGCGCAAATGCCTTAAACATCGCCTCAATCATGTGATGGTTATTGCCCGGCGTCAGCACCTTGATGTGCAGATTCATCCCTGCCGTGTAGGAGATCGCATAGAAGAACTCCTTCACCATCTCCGTGTCCATGTATCCGACTCTCTCTACGGTAAAATTACCGTCGAAGGACAGATACGGCCGTCCGGAGAGATCTACCGCGCATAAAACGAGTGTCTCGTCCATCGGCAGAATACAGCTTCCGTAACGCTTGATGCCCTTTTTGTCCCCGACCGCCTTTTTGATCGCATTGCCGAGCACAATTCCGGTATCTTCGATCGTGTGATGACAATCCACGATCAGATCGCCCTCCGCCTTGACCGACAGATCGAAAAAACCGTGTCTGGCAAAGCCCTCGAGCATGTGATCGAAAAAGCCGATCCCGGTATCGATCTCGCTTACTCCGCTCCCGTCCAGTTCCAGACTGAGCGTGATGTCTGTCTCCTTGGTCTTTCGCACATAATCTGCTGTTCTGCTCATACTGACTCCCGTTCCTTCCCAACACTTCAACTTTTATTATATTACGGTTTCCACGAAAAAGGAATTACTTTTGTTCAGAATTTTCCTCAAACCGGACACGGATTGAATTGGCGTGTGCCGTGAGTTTTTCGCACTCCGCGAACTGGATGATGTCCTTGTATACATTCTCAAGCGCCTCCCTGGAATAGGAAATGATGCTGGATTTCTTGATAAAATCATCCACGCCAAGCGCCGAGAAGAACTTCGCCGTACCGTTGGTCGGAAGCACATGATTCGGTCCCGCAAAGTAGTCGCCGAGCGGCTCGGAGGAATATTCGCCGATAAAGATTGCTCCGGCGTTGCGGATCTTCGTCATCACCTCAAACGGATTCTTCGTCACAAGTTCCAGGTGCTCGGACGCAATCTCATTGACCGTTGCAATCGCATCGTCCAGACTGTCGGCAACCAGAATGTATCCGTAATTCTCCAGCGATTTTGTGATGATCTCCTTTCTCGACAGCTTCTCCACAAAGCGGTCGATCTCAGCCGCCACCTGCCCGGCAAGCGTGCGGCTTGTGGTAATCAGAATAGCGGAAGCCATCTCGTCATGCTCCGCCTGCGACAGCAGGTCCGCCGCCACATAACGCGGATTCGCTGTCTCGTCCGCAAGGACAAGGATCTCGCTCGGCCCCGCGATGGAGTCGATGCTGACATAACCGAACACAGCCTTTTTTGCAAGTGCCACATAGATATTTCCTGGGCCTACAATCTTGTCCACCTTCGGGATGCTCTCGGTTCCGAACGCCATCGCAGCGATCGCCTGCGCGCCGCCCACCTTATAGATGGCGTCCACGCCCGCCTCCTTTGCCGCCACGAGTGTGGACGGATAGACTTTCCCGTCTGCTCCCGGCGGTGTCGTCATAATGATCTGCTCCACACCCGCCACTTTTGCCGGAATGACATTCATGAGCACCGACGACGGGTAGACGGCCTTGCCGCCCGGCACATACACGCCGACTCTCGCAAGCGGAGTCACCTTCTGTCCTAAGATAATGCCGGATTCCTGTGAATCAAACCAGGAATTCTGGCGCTGTCTGCTGTGATAGTCTCGGATATTGACAAGTGCCTTGCGGATCACGGAGAGGAGCTTTGGATCTACCTTCTCGTAGGCTTCCCTGATCTCCTCCTCCGTGACAAGGATATTTCCGGCATCAATGTCGGCACCGTCAAACTTTTTCGTGTAGGAAAAAACAGCCGCGTCGCGGTTGGCGCGCACCTCCTCGATGATGGCGTTCACACGCCCCTCGTACTCCCCGTAGGAGTTCGGGCTGCGCTTTAACAGATTCTCCAGTATATTCTGCTGTGTCTCTTTGGTTAACGTTAAGATTCTCATGCCAGATCCTTCCTTTCTATCTCTCTCTTTAAATCCGCGATCAGCTTCGTGATCCGTTCATTTTCCATCTTCATGCTGACCTGGTTGACCACCATCCGTGCAGACAGCGGACATACTTCCTCCAGAACCACCAGACCGTTCTCGCGCAGAGTCGAGCCGGTCTCCACAATATCGCAGATGACTTCCGAGAGCCCGACGATCGGCGCCAGCTCGATGGAACCGTTCAGCTTGATGATCTCCACCGTCTGATGCTTTTTATTGTAAAAATAGTCCTTGGCGATGTGCGGATACTTGGTTGCAACACGGATCAGTTCATGGTGCTTCAGCAACTCTTCCGCATCCTTCGGTCCGCAGATGCACATCCGGCATTTTCCAAACCCGAGATCCAAGACTTCGTAGATATTGCGTCCCTCCTCCAGTATGGTATCCTTCCCGACAATACCGATGTCCGCGGCGCCGTATTCTACATAAGTGGGCACATCCGGTCCCTTGGCAAGGAAAAAACGAAGCTTTAACTCCTCATTCACGAAAATCAGCTTTCTCGTGTCCTTATCCTTCATCTCCTCACAGGTAATGCCGATCTTCTCAAACAGTTCCAGTGTCTTTTTTGCAAGTCTGCCTTTGCCGAGCGCAAAAGTCAGATATCTCATATCCTCCATATTAAAACGTCTCTCCCTTCTCTGCCTTCTACGCGAAAAACTGCACGTTTGTCATCCGGCTGCGAGCTGCATAATCCTCGTAATCTTTCCTTTGCTTCGTCTCATCCCACAACATCAGCTCCACACAGCGTCCGACTGCACGCGCTGTCGCCGCTGCGGTAATCGCCTTCTGCCGTTTGGCAGATTTATAGACCATCAGCTCCACACAGCGTTCCACCGGAACATCAATTTTCTGTCTCTGCAGTGCAGCCATCAGCTGGTCAATCACAAACGCAAAGCCGATGGATGCTGAATCTTTTCCAAAACAGGTGAGGAGCCGGTCGTATCTGCCTCCCTTTACAATCGCCTCTCCGCTTCCGAACGTATATCCCGCAAATATGATACCGGTGTAATACTGGTAGTTGCTGATCGTTCCAAGTTCAAACGAAACATAACGGGAAACCTCATAGACTTCCAGTATTTTATGAAGTTCCTCCAGATCCCCGATCGCCTTTAAGATCCTGGGATAGGATGCTGCACATTCCCTTGCGGCAGAAAGTTCATCCGAACCCGTGTAGAGATTCCCGAGCATGCCAAAGAGATTCTTTAAGTTCTCCTCGAGGTTTAAAGTCTCCACGAACTCCTCCACACCGAAAAAGTTCTTGTTGGAAATGAGTTCGCGCAGTTCCTCCTCCTGCTCCTCCAAAAGCCCTGCTGCCTCCATCAGTCCCCGGAAGAAATCCGCATGTCCGATGCTAAGCTGGAACTCCTTAAGCCCCGCCGCCTTCAGGCAGGAAATCACCATGGAGATCATCTCCGCATCCGCATCCACTGATGGATCTCCCAAAAGCTCCGCGCCAAGCTGTGTACATTCCTTCAGTCGTCCCTGATAGCTGCTGTTATTGATGAAAGTATTCCCCATGTAGCACAGCCGGATCGGAAGTTCTTCCTCGCCAAAATACTTTGCGGCACAGCGTGCAATCGACGGCGTGATATCCGGTCTTAACACCAACGTGTTGCCTTCCCGGTCAAAAAACTTGTAGAGATCCTTCGACGGCGTGGTGCCGATCTCCCGTCCGAATATATCAAAAAACTCAAATGTCGGCGTCTGAATCGGATGATAACCGTGCAGACGTAATATATGATATAGCTGGTCCTGAAGAAGCATTTTCTTCTCACACTCATCATTATAAATATCCCGCACACCTTCCGGCGTATGCAATAACTGTCTTTTCATGATCGCCCTCATTTCCCTGATACTTTTATACTTTACCTTGCTACTATGGTAGCATGATAGCAAGTGAAACTCTGTTTATTATAGGAGATCTTAGAATAATTGTCAATCCCTGCGCAGCAAATCCTTCTGCAGTGCATCCAGATACGGAACCAAAACGCCACGCTGCCGCGGCAGGAAATACTCCGGGTCCAGTTCCTCATAGCGGAAACTCTTTCTTCCGCCCTCCTTTGCGCGCTTCCAGAACTCTAAGAGCATATCCAGGCGCAGATAGTAGAACTCATCCCGCTTCGTAAAACTGAGCAGGAAAAAAGATACCCCTCCCTGTTTTTCAAAGTTCTCCATGAACGCAACCTGATGTTCATGAATATTGGCAAGTGGAAAGGTATCCGTATTACATTCTTTTGCATCAAAACAGACCGGTATTCCCTGTACGGCACCGATATAGTCCACCGTGCTCTTCTGGTCAAAATACGCCAGCGTGATATGTCTGGTCTGTTTGTCGATATTGATCGGCGTGATCGGTGTGGGAATCTTCTGAATCAGCGCAAGACCGTTCTCCTGATAAATCTCATTGGTACGGTTGATAAACTCTTCCAGCGTTGATCCACGCAGTCCTCTTGAATTCCAAGTTGCCATATTGCCTCCAGATACTCTCTTGACACACCGGCAGTTAGCTGCCGTCATGCATCTTTCATCCTTTTCTTTTCTCTATTATATAGAATTCTCAGTAGGTACACAATAAAAATATCCCTTTGTCAAACCTCTCCAATTATGATATACTTGAACCCAGAGAGGGGTTTTACCCGAAGATCCTAGAATGAAGGTTAGCAATGGGAGGGATGCCAGATGGTCATGAATGAGTCAAACGAGAATTACCTGGAAACGATTCTGGTCTTAAATCATAGATTGGGCAACGTGCGCTCTGTCGACATCGCCAATGAGATGAACTTTAAGAAGCCAAGCGTCAGCGTGGCAATGAAGAATCTTCGTGAGAACGGTTATATTACCGTCAGCCCGGAAGGATACATCCATCTGACGGAAAGCGGACTTGAAGTCGCGGAAAAAATTTATGAGCGCCACACAATCTTATCCAACTGGCTGACGATGCTTGGGGTTGATCCGCGGGTTGCCGCAGAGGATGCGTGCAAGATCGAGCACGATGTCAGTGCGGAAAGCTTTGAAGCGATCAAGCGCCACATCAATTCCAGTGCAGGAAAGATTTGAGGCGGTCAGATGCCACATCCATTTCCGTACAGGAAAGATCTGAGGCGGTCAGACGCCACATCCATTTCCGTACAGGAAAGATTTCATCGAAAACGACAAAAATGGAAGTTCAGCTTAAGGTTGAACTTCCATTTTTTGTGCTGCAATTCTTTCTGCCACAACCTGTCTACCGGTTCTTACACCACTCTTCCACGCGCGCGAACTCTGCGCCGCAGGGCGCGATCACTTCTCTCCCGTCCGCAAAGACAATGCGGTATGCGTGAAGCATCTGTGATTTTACCTTACACTGTCTGCGGAACTGTTCGTTTGTGCCGGCGTCGCCGTACTTTACATCCCCGATGATCGGATGTCCGATGGACGCCAAATGCGCCCGGATCTGATGGGAACGTCCGGTGATCAGATGAACCTCCAGCCCGGTGTAACCGCCGCCCGTCCAGATGGGCCGGTACGCTGTCTCAATCGGCGCGGCATCCGCACTTTTGGGTTTTACCGTACTGACGGTAACTTTATTCTCACGTTCATCCTTAACGAGCCACCCCTTCAAGTAATCTTCTCTAAGGACTTCCCCTTTTACCACACACCGGTAATACTTCTGGATCGTCCGCTCCTTTAATGCCTTAGACATCTCCTGAAGTCCCTTTAAAGTCTTTCCCGCAATCAGAATACCGGAAGTATTCCGGTCCAGGCGGTTGCAGACTGACGGACGGAAGGTGCGCATCTCCTCCTCGGTCAGCGCTCCCTCCCTAAGCAGATAGCTTAAGATATATTCATTGGCGGAAACATCCTCGGGTCTCGCCTTCTGGGAGAGCATGCCGGACGGCTTGTTTATGATAAGAATATCCGCATCCTCATAAAGGACTTTAAGCTGCCTTAAAGTCTTTTCTGAACCACTGAAAGCTTCTGGCATCACCGTTTTTGACTTTGCCCGGAACTTCTCGTAGGTCTCGTCCGAGAGAAACAACTTCACCTCGTCCCCGCAGGAGAGCTTCTCCGTGCCGTCCGCCTTTTTGCCGTTTAAGGTAATGTTTTTCTTGCGCAGCATCTTGTAGACAAAACTGCCGGGAGCCTCTGCCAGAAGCTTTTTTAAATACTTGTCAAAACGCTGTCCCGCGTCGTTCTCGCCGATGTGCAATTCCTGCATAGTCTCTCTCCATTCGCCCGCTTACTTTTTCCCCGCACCTGCTTTTTTATGATGAACATTGCGGATTGTCTTTTTCGTATTTTTCTTCTCGGAAGCATTTGCTCTTCCGCGGTTATTCCCGCCGCCTGCCGTGCGGCGGTTCTTGTCACCTCCAGCGTAGCGGTCTTTGGCGTTTGTTGTGCCGTAGCCGATGCCCCGCGGCCGTACCAGACAGTGTTTGTCAAAGCCGATCAGATCCGTCCGTCCCGCTTTGGTTAACGCCTCCACAACAAGATCGTAATTCTTCGGGTTCCGGTACTGGATGAGCGCGCGCTGCATGGCTTTCTCGTGGGGGTTTACCGCCACATAGACCGGCTGCATCGTGCGTGGGTCAAGTCCCGTATAGTACATGCAGGTGGATATGGTCGACGGGGTCGGATAAAAATCCTGTACCTGCTCCGGCATATAGCCGAGATCTCTTAAGAATTCGGCGAGTTCCACCGCCTCCTTCAACGTCGATCCCGGATGGGATGACATCAGATACGGCACCAGATACTGCTTTTTCCCGAGCTTCTCATTCATATCCTGATAGGCCTTCACAAACCGCTTGTACACCTCCACGCGCGGTTTGCCCATCTTCTCTAAGACCGCATCGGAAATATGCTCCGGCGCCACCTTTAGCTGACCGCTGACGTGGTGTTCACAGAGTTCTCTGAGGAAGGTGCGGTCCTCATCGTAGATCAGATAATCGAAACGGATACCCGAACGGATGAACACCTTTTTCACATTCGGCAGTTCCCGTAGCTTTCTTAAGAGCTTCAGGTAATCCTTATGATCCACCTTTAAGTTCTTGCACGGTGTCGGAAACAGGCACTGCTTGTTGGGACATACGCCCTTTGTCATCTGCTTGTCACATGCAGGCGCGCGGAAATTGGCCGTCGGCCCGCCGACGTCATGGATGTATCCCTTAAAGTCCGGTTCCCAGACGATCTTCTCCGCCTCCGCCAGAATGGACTCGTGGCTGCGCACCTGAATAATCCGTCCCTGATGGAACGTAAGCGCACAGAAACTGCATCCTCCGTAGCAGCCGCGGTTGCTGACCAGAGAAAAACGCACTTCCTCGATTGCAGGAACCCCGCCCTGCGCTTCGTAACTCGGATGATACGTGCGCTGATACGGCAGCGCATAGACCTGATCCATCTCGCTTTGTGTCAGCGGCTTCGCCGGCGGATTCTGCACGACAAAAAGCTTTCCGTCGTACGTTTCAAACAGACGTTTGGCTACAAACGGATCGGTATTGCAGTACTGGGTATAAAAGCTGCGCGCATATGCCGCCTTGTCCGCCAGCACCTCCTCATAATGCGGAAGCTCTATGGCATCATAGATGTCCTCACGCTTTCTGGTCTTATAGACCGTGCCGTCGATAAATGTGATATCGCTGACCGCCAGTCCGCTGTTTAAGGCATCCGCAATCTCCACAATGCTGTGTTCCCCCATACCGTAGGAGATCAGATCCGCCCCGGAATCCAGAAGAATGGACCGCTTCATCTTGTTCGACCAGTAATCATAATGCGCCAGTCTGCGCAGGCTGGCCTCAATGCCGCCGATAATGATCGGCGTGTGCTTGTAGGTCTGCCGGAGCAGATTACAATAGACAATGGTCGCGTAATCCGGCCGTTTTCCCATCACGCCGCCCGGCGTAAACGCATCCGTCGCGCGCCTTTTCTTGGACACCGAATAGTGATTCACCATCGAATCCATATTGCCCGCAGACACTAAAAACCCGAGCCGCGGCTCCCCGAAGATACAGACAGACTCCTTATCTCTCCAGTCCGGCTGCGAGATAATTCCGACCGAATAGCCGTGTGCTTCCAGAAGTCTTGAGATAATGGCGTGACCGAACGAAGGATGATCCACGTAGGCATCCCCGATCACATAGACAAAGTCAAACTGTTTGATTCCGCGCTCTTCCATCTCCGCACGGCTGACTGGCCAAAATCCGTTGTTCATTCTAATCCTCATTTCTCTTCGGCTGCTCATTCTTTAACGCAGCAAGCTCTTCCGCGGTCAGTTTCCGGTACGCTCCCGGTGCAAGATCCTCCGGCAGCACCAATGGTCCCATGGAAATCCGCTTCAAATACAGTACCTTTTTCCCGACCGCCTCAAACATCCGCTTTACCTGATGGAACTTTCCCTCCGTGATGGTAAGCGTAATCTCTGACACATCCGCTTTACAGCCCAGAATTACCAGATCTGCCGGTCTGACCGGCTTCTCCTCCCCGATGTCAACCCCGTTTTTAAAAAGGTTGACATCGGTCTCATCCACCACGCCCTGCACCCGGGCGTAATATGTTTTTGCCACATGGCGGGACGGCGACAGCAGCGCGTGTGCCAGCGCACCGTCGTTCGTGATCAAAAGCAGTCCCTCGGTGTCGAGATCCAGCCTTCCCACCGGGAACAGATCTCCTCTTGCGGTGTCGCTCAGATAATCCATCACCGTGCGGTGCATATTGTCCTGTGTCGCCGACACACAGCCGGCGGGCTTGTGAAACAGATAATACTCAAAAGCGGTATAGAGCAGGCGCTCCCCGCGCAGGCATACCTCATCGCCCGTCTCATCAACCTTTTGTTCCGGCTTTTTTGCAACCGCTCCGTTCACGGTGACCAGACCGGCTTTGATCTGTTTTTTTACCTCGCTTCTGGTTCCTGCGCCCAGTTCTGTCAGATATTTATCCAGACGAAGTGCCATTTTTCTCCCTCACTGTCTCTTTGTCTCACCGAATGTGTACTTTCCCTGCTGTTCCCAGAGATATAACACCATCGGATACGGGTTTACGGAAAGTTCCTGCCCGTTCTCATCGTTGATATAGATTCCAAAGTGCAGATGCACCGGAAAGTTGCCGGTGGTTCCCGGAATATCGCTGTAACCGGTATCCCCCATATAGCCCAGATGGGTGCCTGCAAGGACTGTCTCCC
Organism: Roseburia hominis A2-183; assembly: GCF_000225345.1. NCBI lineage: Bacteria > Bacillati > Bacillota > Clostridia > Lachnospirales > Lachnospiraceae > Roseburia > Roseburia hominis. The sequence goes on along the minus strand of NC_015977.1, from coordinate 1,614,731 downwards.
CAACTTCAAACTCCTTCGCATACTCCGCCAGATGCGCATAATAAAAATAGGCTCCGGACGGACTGCGGATGCCGATGCGGTACCCGCCGAGGCGAAGCCATCCCACATTTTCCACGACTCCGTCGGATACGCTGTATATGGGATAGATGCCTCGCTCGTTCACCGAAGCCATAATATCACAGCCTTCATGTCCCCGCTCACCGCCAAAGTTCCTGCTCTGCATCCAGCTGTCTGCAAAGCTCACTCCCGCATTCCCGTCGGAGGCCACCGTCCCGACCGGAAAACGTTCCAGATCGTCCCACACGGCAGAAAGATAGCCGCAGATCCGCGCATATGCCTGCGGCTGATACCGTTTTGCATACAGAGCCTCTACGGCCAGCTGCCCGGGATCGGTGACGCTTCCATCCTCCGCAAAATAGACGGCAAGCAGTTCTTTTTCCGACATTCCTTTTTCTTCTGCCTCCTCCTGCATCCGGGCAAGCAGTTCCCCGCTCACCCGGTGTTCCCGGAAACTGTAAAGCGCCGTCTCATAGGAAAAACAGTTTATCTGTCTGGTTCTCTCCAGAATCCATGCGTTTAAAAGAACGTTCCATAGGATCATGGTAAACAGTAACAGCAGCATACGGACATGTCTGAAATTCATATCATTCCTTTTTTATTTACATTTTTTTAAAAATGCCACCAGAAGCTTCCATACTTTCTCGGTCGAGGAGATGGACAGACGCTCTTTCGGCGTATGAATATCGTAATTGTTCGGTCCGAACGATACACAGTCAAGCTCCTTGATCTTTCCGGAAAGGATACCACACTCCAGTCCGGCATGAATTGCCTCAAATACTGGCTCCTCCTGGAACAGCTCCTCATATACGGCACTGATGGTATCGCGGATCTCGGACTTCGCCTGATACTCCCATGCAGGATAATCACCGCTTACGGCAATCTCTCCGCCTAAGAACTCTGCGATATGCTCCAGACGGTCACGCAGATCTTCCTTGCGGGAAGACACACTGCTTCGCACGGAGGATGTCGCAAGAAGCGCCTGATCCTCTAATTTTAAGATGCCAAGATTTAATGAGGTCTCCACCAGCCCCGGCATCACCGTGCTCATATGCTGTACGCCGTTCGGCACATGGCGCAGGTAAAAAATCACTCTCGCCATCGCCGTATAGGAAAGAATCGATGCCTCCCCCTTCTCTCCGAAAGCACAGTCAATCGTTATTCCCGCATCCGATACCGCATACTCCTTTTTAAGCTCCGCCGTAAGTTCCTTAATATAGGTGGTAAGCTCCTCTTTTTTCTCCTCCGGAATCAGCAGACCTGCCGTACATTCACGCGGAATGGCATTGTCCTTTAAACCGCCCTCTAAGGTCACAACGCCCAGTTCCATCCGGTCAGAGACGTATTTTAACACACGTCCCATGACCATATTGGCATTCGCATGCTCTTTGTCAATCTCACTTCCGGAATGTCCGCCGCAAAGTCCTGTCACCGTCAGCGTCACCGCAAGTCCGTTCTGGGACATACGGTCAACCGGAATCGTAGTCTCCACCGTCATGCCGCCTGCACAGCTGGTCAGGAAATGACCCTCCACATCGGAATCAATATTTAAAAGCTTGTGTCCCTTTAACATGGACAGATCAATCGCCTCGGCACCGAGCATTCCGATCTCCTCGTCCACCGTGATCACAACCTCAAGGCGCGGATGCGCAATCTCCGGCGAATCCATAATGGCAAGCGCATAGGCAACAGCAATGCCGTCATCGCCGCCCAGCGTGGTTCCTCTCGCCTTTAAGAAATCTCCGTCCACGTAGAGATCCAGACCGTCCTTCTCAAAATCGATCGCACAGCCGCTTTCCTTTTCACATACCATATCCATATGTCCCTGCAGAATGATGGTATCTGCCTGCTCATAGCCGGCTGTCGCCTCCTGCACGATCACCACGTTGTTGGACTCATCCTGATACCAGGTCAGATCATGCTTTTTAGCAAACGCAACCAGATAATCACTGATGGCCTTTGTGTTCCTCGAACCGTGCGGAATCGCACAGATCTCCTCAAAATAATCAAACACTTTCTCCGACTGTAACTGTAATGCCTGTATTTCTTTTAAACTGCTCATAGAATCCTCCTGTTCTTCATACATTCTAGTATGAAAAAGAAATTGATATTCCTTTGTCTGCTATTATTTATTTCCTATATCTTAACCGCCCCGAAAGATGCCGTAAACGCCGCATCCGTAGGACTCGTTCTATGGTACACGCGCGTTCTTCCGACGCTGCTCCCCTTTGTCATTCTGTCCAATATCCTGATGGACTCAAATTACCTGCAATATCTGAACAAAATCACCGCACCGCTTGTATCCCGGCTCATTCCGGTCAGCGACAACGGGGCTTTTGTTCTGTTAAGCGGCTTTCTGTTCGGCTTTCCGATCGGGAGCAAAAACTGCGCCGCCCTGCTTGCAAGCGGAAAAATCACACGCCGGGAAGCCGATGTTTTATTTATCATTACCAACAACATCAGTCCGGTCTTTGTCACAAGCTTCATCCTCTACACCCAGTTAAAGCTGTCCCATCTGTCGGCAGTTACCCTGCTGATCCTGTATTTTCCGGCGCTTTTGCTGGGCAGTATCCTGCTCTCTACAGACGCACGCCGCACAAAAGACCGCACCGCGTTCCACGCGCAAAAACAGCCGGCATCTGGATCTCAAATGAATTTTAAAATCATAGATACCGGCATCATGGATGGTTTTGAAACACTGACCAGACTTGGTGGGTATATTATGCTGTTTTCCATGATCGCCTCTCTCCTGCAGAAGCTTCCCGTTCCCCATATCCTCACACTGATCCTTACAGGAATGGTCGAAATCACAAACGGGATTGCCATGCTTCCGGACTCGGGTCTGCCGCAGTCCGTTCAGTATGTGCTGGCCGTGGTCTATACCGCCTTCGGCGGACTGTCCGGTATCGCCCAGACAAGTTCCATGATCCGTGACACACCACTCTCCATAAAACACTACTGCATCGCAAAGCTGCTTCTTGCTGCCTGCTGCGGACTGCTCGCCTGCCTCGTCTCACAGATCTTTCATCTGTGAGACAGTGCGTTCGGTCAGCCCAGCATATCCGAAGAGATCTCCACCTTCGGACCGTCTGCCTGGGATGCCTGCGCATCCGTCGTCTTGGTCTCCGGCTCCTCGGCAGTCGGATTAAGCTCGGCACGGTTCGCCGTCACTACATCCAGGAATCCCTGCAGGGAACTTACATAAGCATCATGGCGCGCCTTCGCCGCATCCATGGAATGTGAGATCGTGTTCTCCAGATTCCGCAGAATGTCATCCGTATACTGCATGGCACCCATACGGATATTGTTGGCGTCATTCGTTGCATTATCGAGAATCTCCTGTGCCTGCTTGGTTGCAATCATGACCACTTCATTCGCCTGCGCATATGCCTGCTGCATGATCTGATGCTCGCTGACCAGCTCGTCCGTCTTGACCTGCGCCTGTGCGATGATCGCATCTGCCTTTGCCTGGGCATCTGCCAGAATTGCTTCCTTATTGCTTATGATCTTCTGATAGCGTTTGATCTCCTCCGGTGTCTTGATGCGGAGTTCGTTGAGCAGCTCCTCCATCTCTTCGCGGTTTACGATAATTTTAGAAGAGGAAAATGTCTGCGGCTTGCAGCCATCGATATACTCCTCGATTTCTTCTATAATCTGTTCAATTCTACTTGCCATAAGCCTCTCCTTATTTTGAGATGTGATATTTCTCATAGATCCTGTCTATGAATCTCGCCGGAACGAACTTGGAGATGTCGCCTCCGTAGGATGCGAACTCCTTCACAATGGTGGAACTCAGATAGGAATACTGCAGGCTCGTCGTGAGAAAAATCGTCTCCACTTCCGGATTCTCCACATGATTCGTCTGTGCAATCTGAAGCTCGTATTCAAAATCCGTCACAGCCCGAAGCCCACGCACTATGATCGTCGCGTTGATCTCCTTCATATAGTCTACCAAAAGACCGTCAAAAGATGCAACCGTGACATTCGGCATGGATTCCGTCATCTCTTTTATCATACTAACACGTTCGTCAAGAGAAAACAACGAATTTTTTGCGCTGTTATTCAGTACGCCGATCACCAGTTCATCCACGATTTTTGCGGATCTCTTAATCATATCCAGATGTCCCAGTGTAAGCGGATCAAAACTTCCGGGATATATTGCCCTCTTCATAGGTTTCTTCTCCTTTTCGCATGCTCCGGCTATTTTCTGCGGATAAATGCGTGCTCATTTGTCTTGTACATCTTGAGGCGTGAAAGTGTCATTCCATACTCATCCAGATAGCTGAAATCCGTATCTAACGCAGCCTCTACGATCAGAACCGTGTCCTCTTTTAAAAGGGAAGATCCTGCAAGATACCGTAAAACCTCCTGCTCCATTCCCTTGCGGTAAGGCGGGTCCATGAAAATCAGGTCAAACTGATATTTGCCCTCCATGGCGCGCAGCGCGCTCAACACTTCCGTCGGATACAGCTTTGTCTGATGTTCAAACTTCGTAAACCGGATATTCTCCTCGATGCAGGCTGCCGGCTTTTTGCCATTGTCGACAAACACCGCATAGCGCGCGCCTCTGCTGACTGCCTCCAATCCCATCTGACCGCTTCCCGCAAACAGATCCAGGAAATATGCCCCGGGCACTTCATCCTGTATGATATTAAACAGCGTCTCCTTGATCCGGTCCGTGGTCGGTCTCGTATCCATTCCCTCCGGTGCCTTAAGCGGCAGGCTTCTCGCCGTTCCAGCTATGATTCGCATATGGTTCCCTCCTCTGTGATCGTGCGGGCAAGTAAATGAAGCGCCGCATCTGTGGCACTTTTCCGCACCTGCATCCGGTCTCCCGCAAACAGATGCCGTTCCGTGACAACCCTTCCGTGCAGGCAGCAGCCGATGTAGACAAGCCCGACCGGACATTCCCTGGTTCCGCCGTCCGGTCCTGCCACGCCGGTCACAGACAGCGCCGCATCCGTATCCGCCGTCCGCGCCGCAGATACCGCCATATCCGCAGCCGTCTCGGCACTCACAACGCCGTAGCGCTCAATCGTCTCCGGCTTCACATGGATCATCTTCACCTTCGCTTCGTTTGAATAGGTGACATATCCCTCCGTAAAAAATGCGGAGATCCCCGGCACATTGATAAGCGTTGAGGCAATCATCCCGCCGGTCGCGGACTCTGCTGTCGTGAGCGTATAATGATATTTTTTTAACAATTCAAAAATCCGATACTCCGACATTTCATCAAGCATCTTGCTGCCGTTCTGTCCCTCTGCTGCCATCTTTTCTTCCTTCTCTATTTCTGGTCTTTTAAGACGTCTTTGTTCTTCACAATGTAATCGATCAGAGATACCACGGTCAGAATCAGCGCCACATACGTCAGCACGGTGCCGAGAATCTGGAAGAACGGCATCTGGATGTCAAGGATCAGAACGATCACCATCAGCATCTGGAACGTTGTCTTGAACTTTCCCCAGTAGCTTGCTGCGATCACAACCCCGTTGTCGGATGCCACCAGACGGAAACCGCTGATGATAAATTCTCTCGCAATGATCACAATCACAATCCATGCCGCCAGGCGGTCAAGCTCGATCAGACAGATCATGGCAGAGCACACCAGAAGTTTATCTGCCAGCGGGTCCATAAATTTGCCGAAATTTGTCACAAGATTGTACTTTCTTGCAATCTTGCCGTCCAGCATATCCGTCAGGCTCGCCACGATAAAGATCGCCACTGCAATATAGTTGCCGTATGCCGGGAAATAAGGCGACAGCAGAAAGAATACAAAAAACGGAATCAAAATTACACGCATAATGGTTAATTTGTTTGGTAAATTCATAACAATTCTCCTATCAAATCATACTCGTACGCTCCTGTCACTCTGGCGCGTACAATATCACCGGTCATCAGTTCCTCGTCCGTGTTGATGAAAATGTAGCCGTCCACATCCGGCGCATCGCGGTAGGTGCGGCCGATATAGGCATTCTCATCGCTCACTTTTCCTTCGATAAAGACATAAAGCTCTCTGCCCTTCATCTCCTCGTTCTTGTCGAAGATGATCTCCTCCTGCAGTTCCATGACATCCGCCTGCCACTCTTTCTTCGTCTCCTCGTCAATCTGATCCGGGAACTCCGCCGCAGGTGTTCCCTCCTCCGGAGAGTAGGTGAAAGCTCCGAGTCTGTCGAACTCCATATCATTGATAAACTGCATCAGCTCCTCGTGCATCTCCTTCGTCTCTCCCGGAAATCCGCAGATAAGCGTTGTCCGGAGCGTGATGTCCGGAATCCGCTCTCTCAAATGCGTGATAATGCGCACAAGATCCGCGTTGCTGGTGCGTCTGCCCATCCGCTTTAACATGGTATCGTTGGCGTGCTGGATCGGCAGATCCAGGTAGTGACAGACTTTCTCATTGCGGGCAATGGCGTCAATCAGCTCCTCATAGATCTCCTCCGGATAGCAGTACATAATGCGGATCCAGAACAGTCCCGGAATCTCATTTAACGCATCCAGCAGCTTGTGGAGGGACTTCTCCCCGTAGAGATCCACGCCGTAAAGCGTCGTCTCCTGCGCCACTAAAATCAGTTCCTTCGCGCCTGCCGCCACCAGCTCCTTCGCCTGTGCCACCAGCTCCTCCATCGGAACACTGCGGTAATTGCCGCGGATATACGGAATAATGCAGTAGGTGCAGCGCTTGTTGCAACCCTCCGCAATCTTTAGGTAAGCAAAGTGTCCGCCCGTCGTCACGCTCCGCTTGGCTGTAAGCTTCGGCAGTCCCTCCAGCGTCTCAAAATTCTCGTAGAACCTGCCGCCCAGCGCCTCCGTTATGGCATTCACGATATCTTCGTAGGAATTGGTTCCAAGGATCGCATCCACCTCCGGAATCTCCTTGCGAATCTCTTCCTTGTAGCGCTGCGCCAGGCATCCGGTCACGATCAGCGCCTTTAACTTTGCATCGCGCTTGTGCTCCGCCATCTCCAAAATGGTGTTGATGCTCTCTTCCTTCGCATCGTTGATAAAGCAGCAGGTGTTGATGATGATGATATCCGCCTGATATTCATCATCGGTCATCTCGATCGGCTGTCCGTCAAATGTGCCGGCATCCCGGATCATTCCAAGCATGAATTCCGTATCTACCAGATTCTTGTCACAGCCAAGGGATATAAATAATAACTTCATCGTTGTCTCCATCATTGTATTTTAACGCCAAAAAGGATGATAAGCATATCATCCTTTTCCCATCTGAAACTATCTGAAAAAATGATTACTCTTCCTCGGACTGTGACTCCGGAATAATCTTTACCTTGCCCTCATAAAGTTCTTCCACGGCAATGGATAACGGCTTCGGGCAGGTGACTTTATCTGCCATCGGCTCATCTCCGGCGATGATCTGGCGTGCGCGCTTTGCAGCTGCAATCACCAGGGAATAGCGGCTGTTTACCACCGGTTCCTCACCGATCTCTACGCCCTCGTTGACTACCTTCATTAACTCTACATAAGATGGATGTATCATAATAAATCTCCTTTCTGACGCCCTGTTACTGACGCGTGAAGCCTTTCAGCTCGTTTCTCATTTCACGGATTTTGTCTGCATTGCGCGCTACGCGGTAGTGCTCATTCTGGATGATCTCATGCACTTCCCTGACCGCTTCCTCCAGCACATCGTTGACTACCAGATAGTCGTATTCCTCCAGCCCTTCGGCTTCTTCTAACGCGCGTGCCAGCCGGTGTTCAATGACGTCCATGGTCTCTGTTCCACGGCCGATCAGCCGGTTCTTCAACACTTCCGCGCTCGGCGGAGTCACAAACAAAAGCAGCGCATCCGGAAACTGTCTGCGTACCTTTAAGGCACCCTGAATCTCAATCTCCAAGATCACGTCCTTGCCCCTGGCAAGCTGCTCTTCCACATATGCCTTCGGTGTGCCGTAATAGTTGCCCACATACTCTGCATATTCCACAAGCGCATCGTCCGCGATCATCTGCTCAAACGCTTCGCGGCTCTTGAAAAAATACTCGATACCGTCGCGCTCCCCGGTTCGCGGTGCGCGCGTCGTCGCGGAAATCGAGAGCGCGTAGGTCTCGCTGTGTGCCTGCATGAGCGCCTTCATGATCGTACCTTTTCCCGCACCGGAAAACCCCGATACGACTGTCAAAATTCCTTTATTCTTTTGCATCGTCATAATCCTCTGCGGTATTGCCGTTAAATCTTCCTGCCAGTGTCTCCGGCTGCAATGCCGACAATATAATTTTATTATTTTCGGTAAAGATCACACTCTTGGTGCGTCTGCCCTGTGTCGCATCGATTAACGTCTCCGTCTCCTTGCCGCGCTGTATCAGCCGCTTTGCCGGAGCGGAATCCGACGAGATGATGCTTATGATCTTATCGGTGTTGACCATATTGCCAAAGCCGATGTTGATTAACCCAGCCATGGACGCCACCTACTCAATGTTCTGAATCTGCTCACGGACCTTCTCGATGTCCGTCTTCAGATTGATGCCGACGTCCGAAACCTTAAGATCGGTCGTCTTTGAGAGGATGGTGTTCGCCTCGCGGTTCATCTCCTGCGCAATAAAGTCAAGCTTTCTGCCCATGCCGCCGCCGGCAAGCAGGGTCTCCTTCATGCTTAAGATATGGCTTCTGAGACGCACCGTCTCTTCATCCACGCAGATCTTGTCGGCAAAAATAGTAATCTCCGCCGCAATTCTTGCATCGTCGAGCTGTCTGTCGCCCAGGAGTTCCTGCACTTTGCTCTCCAGCCGCATGCGGTACTCCTCCAGAACCTGCGGCGAGCGCTCCTCAATGTAATCCACATAGGAAATCATGCCGTCAAGCTTCTCCACGAGATCCGCCCTGAGACGCTCTCCCTCTTTGATACGGCTCTCCACAAACTGCACTGCCGCCTGGCGGAGCGCCTGCTCCAATCCCGCCCAAAGCTTCTGCTCATCCGGGCTCTGCTCCTCCATCACGAAGACGTCCGGATAGCGGGACAACGTGCTCACGCGCACGTCATTCTCGATGCCGAACTGCTCTGCCATCTCCTTCAGATAGGTCATGTACTGCTCTGCAAGCCCCGCATTGTATTTTAACGAATAATTCTCTTCTGTGTAATCTTCATAAGATATAAATACATCCACCTTGCCGCGCTCGATATATTCCTTTAACAGACTGCGGATCGCACTCTCAAAGAAATTCAGCGTCTTCGGCAGCTTGATATTCACATCCAGATAACGGTGATTCACGGACTTGATCTCCACGGTAAACTTGCGGCTTGCATCCGCAACCTCCGCGCGCCCGAAACCGGTCATGCTCTTAATCATTCACTGTCTCCCTAACATGATATCTTCTGATGCTAATTCGATTTATTATAAATCGAATCCGGTTTGAAGTCAAGAGCCGCAAAATGATTCCTTACGACATGACAGCCATTCTCTATGACATACAGGTGCCGCATGGCATGCCATGCGGCGTGTCATGCGGCATATCGTGCCATTTAGGCATGTGTCTCCTGCTCGTAGGGCATCACTTCCGCCAGAAAGCCCTTTTTCTGCAGTGCATGCTCTATCTCGTCGAGCACTTCTTCGCTTTCCGCGGAAATCTTGTGAAAATGATAGCCGGAAGTCACATTCAAAAGCGGAACCGATTTTCCGGTTCTAAGATCATTTAAAAAGCCCTGCACATCCCGCCGGTTCCTGATATTGAGCGCCGCTTCCACGCGCCCGTAAACCCTGTGGTTCACCATGACATTTAAGACGGTACCGCCCAGATCAACGATCGTCGTGAGTTCCTCCTCCACCTGTTCATTGGTATGGCAGACCTTAAGCACGCGGGTCGCACATTTCGGTTCGTTGAGCAGATAGCCCTTCGCGGTCGACACAATCGGATACCCTTCTGTTCTAAGCAGCGCAATGTCCTGCACCACGACCTGCCGGCTCACCCCCGTGACCTGTCCAAGCTGCGTCCCGGAGAGCGGCTGTTCCGACTCCCGCATCAGAAGGATCAGTTTTTTTCTTCTGTCCGCACCGGTCATTTCTTTTTCCATAGATTTTCTCACCCTTCCAGCACACGCAAATGTTTCAGACTGATATCCAGGATCGGCGCAGAATGTGTCAGCGCGCCGCTGGACACGTAATCCACACCAAGAGATGTAATGGTCTTAATATTTTCCTTTGTGATATTGCCGGAACACTCGGTCTCGGCACGTCCGTCGATCACGCGGATCGCTTCCGCCATCTGCTCCGGTGTCATATTGTCGAGCATGATAATATCCGCGCCTGCTTCCACGGCTTCTTTTACCATATCAAGGTTCTCTGTCTCCACCTCGATCTTGCGCACAAACGGTGCATATGCCTTTGCTGCCGCCACGGCTTCCTTCACGCCGCCTGCCGCATCGATGTGATTGTCCTTTAAGAGCACGCCGTCCGACAGATTATATCTGTGATTGCATCCGCCGCCGATGCGCACCGCATATTTTTCAAAAATACGCATGCCCGGCGTTGTTTTGCGGGTATCTAAAAGCTTCGTCTTCGATCCCTCCAGAAGCTTCGCCACGCTGTGCGTGTAGGTTGCAATGCCGCTTAAGCGCTGCAGATAGTTGAGTGCCGTGCGCTCTCCCGACAGCAGTACCCGGATATCGCCGGTCACAACCGCAAGGGTCTGTCCCTTTTTCACTTTCTCGCCATCCTTCACGAAGAACTCCACCTGCGTCTTTTCATCCAGCAGTGTGAACACACGCTCGAAAATCTGTAAACCCGCAATGATTCCGTCCTCCTTGCAGATCAACTGTACGTCGCCCTTTTTGTACTCCGGCATCACGGCGTTGGTGGAGACATCCTCACTGTTGATGTCCTCCTCTAACGCCATCTTGATATATTTGTCAGCAACAAGCTGCATGGTAATTGGATTCATGTTCTTCTTTTCCTTTCTGTGTAAGTTCGATCTTTTGTGCGGCGCGCTTTGCAAAAACAAGGCTCTCCAGGAGACTGTTGCTGGCAAGCCGGTTCTTCCCGTGAACCCCGTTGCAGCTTGTCTCCCCGACCGCATACAGATGCGGCATAGTCGTTTCTGAATCGCGATCCACATGGACGCCGCCCATAAAATAGTGCTGTGCCGGAACGATCGGTGCCGGCTCCTTTAAGATGTCATAGCCCTCTTCCAGACATTTCTCATAAATATGTGGGAAATGTCCCTTGATGATCTCCTCCGGTACGTTCTCAAAGGAGATGAATTCATGGTCGACACCCTCTTTTTCCATCTCCTCGCGGATCGCTTTCGTCACGACATCGCGCGGAAGCAGTTCGTTGACGAACCGCTCTCCCTTGTGATTCAAGAGAATCGCGCCCTCGCCTCTGGCGGACTCTGAGATCAGAAAGCTTCTGCCCGGCTTTTTGCTGTAGAGACAGGTCGGATGGATCTGCACATAATCCATGTGCTCCAATTCTACTCCGTGCTGCTCCGCAATCCGGCAGGCATCGCCCGTCAGAATCGGGAAATTCGTGGAGTGCTCATACAGACCGCCGATGCCGCCTGTCGCCATGACCGTATCCTGCGCATGGATGTGCAGCGTCTCGCCGTCCCTTGTCTTCGCGATCATGCCGCAGCAGTGATCATTCACGACGAGAATATCTGTCATTACAGTATATTCCATGATGGTCACATTCGTCAATTTTTTCACATGCGAAAGCAGCGTCGTGGTGATCTCCTTGCCGGTGATATCCTCATGGAAACAGATTCTCGGTCTGGAATGTGCTCCCTCTCTCGTGTAGGCAAGCGTGCCGTCCGGATTCTTCGCAAAACGGACCCCGAGGGAAAGCAGATCATCGATGATCGCCCGGCTTCCGCGGATCATGAGATCCACGCTCTCCTTCCGGTTCTCATAATGTCCCGCCCGCATGGTATCCTCAAAATAGGAATCATAATCGTTCTCATCATGCAGCACACAGATGCCTCCCTGTGCCAGCATGGAATCACAGCTCTCCAGATCTTCTTTGGACAGCATCAGAATCTTCTTGTCTCTTCCAAGACGCAGCGCCGTATACAGCCCTGCCACTCCGCAGCCTGCAATCACTACGTCATAGTACATATCTCTCATCTTATTTATTCCCTCTTTTCGTATCCCGGCATCTGATACGCCGGTCACATTTCATCCGAGTATAGCACATATCTTTACAGATGACAAGACAGTTGTTATGACAAATTGTCAAGACAATTTGTCAGACAATTTGTCATGTATAATTCCAAAATAAAAAAGACATATTATCGAAAAGGGATGCCGTCGCTTCAGACCAGGTTCCCAAAAGGAGACAACTATGATTAACGAAGATACCATTTATCTGCTGCGCGAGTGCAACGCCGGAACGCAGATGGCAGTCTATTCCATCGGCGAGATTCTGGAAAATGTCAAAGATCAGAAGCTGCGTGAGATTCTGATCTCATCCAAAAACCATCACGAACAGCTTGGCAACGAACTGCATATTCTGCTGCAGAAATACGGCGATACGACAAAAGACCCGGGCGTCATCGCCAAGGGCATGTCCTGGATCAAAACGAACGCAAAACTTGCCATCGACGACAGTGACCGGGTCTGTGCAGATCTGATTACGGACGGCTGCCACATGGGCACCAAGACAATGCAGCGGCACATCAACCAGTACCTTGCCGCTGACCGCGAGGCCAGAGGCAAGGCAGAAGAACTCATCCGCATGGAAGAACTGCTCGCATGCGAACTGAAACCGTTTTTATAGACAGAAAAACCCTGCGCCGCATCCGGAATTTACACCAGAAACTCCCGGATTTTTTCCAGCACATTTTCCGTCTCATCATAGATGGAAAGTGTGAGCGGCACAGTAAGATCCATTGTGCAGATTCCCAGAATGGACTTGCCGTCCACCGTGTAACTGCCCCGCCCAAGATCAAACGGTCCCTCGCAGGCACTTAGGATATTGCAGAATCTTAGTGCGCGCTCCGGCGCATTCAGCAGCACTTCTACCTGTTTCACGAATACCATACCTCCTGTTTCTTTTATGGTATAGTATTCCAGACTTTCCGCTGCCGTAATCAATCATTTACATCTTTTTGCTAGATCAGTGTCTCGATCTCGTCGAGCACTTTTCCGAATACATCGAGTGCATCCTGAATCGGCTTCGGCTCCTCCATATTGATGCCGACCTGTTTTAACAGATCTACCGGAGACATGGAGCATCCGCCGGAGAGGAACTTCTTGTAGCGCTCCACTGCCGGTGCGCCCTCCTCGAGAATGCCGTGCGCGATCGCCACCGCTGCAGAAAAGCTGGTCGCATACTGGTATACATAGAAATTATAGTAAAAATGCGGGATTCTTGCCCACTCATAAGCGATCTGCGGATCGGAGACCATATCCTCGCCAAAATACTTCTGGTTCAGTTCGTAATAGAGTTTGCAGAGATTCTCAGCATTTAAGCTTTCGCCCTCTTCCGCCATCTGGTTGCTTTTCATCTCGAACTCCGCGAACATGGTCTGGCGGTACACTGTTCCCTTAAAGCTGTCGAGATAATGATTTAACAGGTAGGCACGCTCTTTTTTGTCCGTCGTGTTCGCGAGCAGATACTCCATCAGAAGGATCTCGTTGCAGGTAGAGGCAACCTCCGCCACGAAAATCTTGTACTGGGAGTAAATATAAGGCTGATTTGCATTCGAGTACCAGGAATGCATGGCATGTCCCATCTCGTGTGCGAGCGTAAACATGTTGTCTAACGTATCGTTATAATTCAACAGGACATACGGGTGCGTGCCGAACGCGCCTGCCGAGTATGCACCGCTCCGCTTCCCCTCGTTCTCATAGACATCGATCCAGCGGTTCTCAAAGCCTTCCTTTACCGTTGCAACGTAGTCCTCACCAAGAGGTGCGAGCGCCTTAAGCACCGTCTCCTTCGCCTCATCATAGGAAACCTTTTTGGCTGCATCCGCGATCATCGGCGTGTAGACGTCATACATGTGAAGTTCGTCCACCCCGAGGCACTTCTTGCGCAGCTTTACATAGCGGTGCATCTTGTCCATGTTGGCATTTACGGTCTCCACCAGATTGCGGTAAACCTTCACCGGCACATTGTTCGCATCGACTGCCGCTTCCAGCGTAGACGCATAATTTCTCGCCTTCGCATAGAAAATCTGCTGCTTTACCTGTCCGTTGTAAAGTCCGGCAATCGTTCCGGCAAACTGTTTGTAGATGCTGTAAAAAGCTTCAAACGCATCTTTTCTGACGCGGCGGTCGCCCGATTCCTCGAACGGCACAAAATTGCCGTGGGAAAGGCGCACCTTCTCCCCGTTTTCATCCTCGATCTCCGGGTAGATCAGATCCGCATTGTTGATGATGGAATATACCTGCTCCGGCGTCTGTGCCATCTCTCCGGTCATCGCCACCAGTTTTTCCATCTCCGCCGAGAGGACATGCTCTTTGGTGCGCAGGATCTCATCTACCAGTCCGCGGTAGAGTTCCAGTTCCTTTTTTTCAGCAAAATACTGTGCAAGCGTCGCTTTGTCGGCTGCCAGAATCTCCGGCACAACAAATGCCGTGCGGCTCTGATAATCCGTCACAACACCGTACATTTTCTGCGACATTGCCTGATGCTCGGTGTTCTTCTGATCCTGGTCAAACAGGCGCTCCGCATAATTAAACGCCAGATCGATCTTCTGCTCTGCGCGCGCGCCAAGCTCCAGCGCCGCAAGAAGCTTCTCTGCGGAAGCCATAACACTGCCCTCTAACTTTGCGAGATCAGAAACGATCGCATCCACTTCCTTAAGATCTGCCTCCCATGCTGTTTTAGAAGCATACATCGCACTTACATCCCATGTATATTCCTCTTTTACCTCACTTCTTTTTGGTAATTCTTTTGCCATAGATAACCTCCTGTCCGGTGTCCCCGTTTTCGGTCGCACCGCATAAAATAAGGGTTATAAAATCCCTCTCTTAATTTACCTTCCCTAAGCCGAATTGTAAAGACCAAGTTTGTTTTTTCTAACTCCCCGCCTCCTCTTTCCATTTGTATTTTGCGGCGTTTTCTACTATAATGGATTCACATTATTTATGAAGGAGTACAAACATCATGGCTTTTGACGGATTTGTCATATCCAATTTAGTATACGAATTAAACAACACGATTCTGAATGCCAAAATCAGCAAAATCGCGCAGCCGGAAACCGACGAGCTGCTCTTCACCTTAAAAGGATCAAACGGCCAGTACCGCCTTGCCATGTCGGCGAGCGCTTCCC
Organism: Roseburia hominis A2-183; assembly: GCF_000225345.1. NCBI lineage: Bacteria > Bacillati > Bacillota > Clostridia > Lachnospirales > Lachnospiraceae > Roseburia > Roseburia hominis. The sequence continues at coordinate 1,599,445 of NC_015977.1, read as the reverse complement.
TGCCGTTTTTATATCTGACCGACGCCAACAAACCGAGTCCGCTCACCGCGCCGAATTTCTGCATGCTTCTGCGCAAGCATATCGCAAACGGGCGGATCGTGGAGATCAGCCAGCCGCACATGGAGCGCATCATCAACTTTAAGATCGAACACTTAGACGAGATGGGCGATCTGTGTCAGAAAACCTTAATTGTGGAGCTGATGGGCAAGCGGAGCAATATCATTTTCTGCGATGCAAATGGCAGAATCATCGACAGCATCAAGCACGTATCGGCGGCGATGAGTTCGCTGCGCGAGGTCCTGCCGGGACGCACCTACTGCATTCCCGCGACGCAGGACGACCGTCTGAATCCGTTGGAGGTCACGGAGGAGACGTTTTGGGACAGCGCCATGACAAAGCCGCTTCCGATCGCGAAGGCGCTCTACACCTCTTTTACCGGCGTCAGCCCCGTCGTCGCCAACGAGATCTGCCACCGCGCTTCCATCGACGGCGACATGTCCGTGGATTCGCTTACCCCGGATGCCAAAAAGCATCTCTATCACAACTTTGCCTGGCTGATGGAGGATGTAAAAGAGCACCGCTATGAGCCGAACATCATCACCCGCGGCAGGGAGCCGGTCGAATTTTCCTGCTTCCGTCTGACCGAATATGTCGGCAGCGATGATGCCGTGGAAGCCACAAATTCTACTGTTGCCACGGATTCCGCCGGCAACGCAGGTTTTGCCGGTGCAGACGCAAACGAAAGCGAATACACGATGCAGCACTTTTCTTCGATCTCAGCGGTTCTGGAACAGTATTACGCCTCACGCAACGTCTACACGCGCATCCGGCAGAAGTCCGTCGATCTGCGCCGGATTGTTGCCACCGCCCTAGACCGCAACCGCAAGAAATACCAGCTGCAGGAAAAGCAGTTAAAGGACACGGAAAAGCGCGACAGGTACAAAGTCTACGGCGAACTGATCCACACTTACGGCTATGGACTTGCGGAGGGCGCAAAGGAACTGGAGGCGCTCAATTACTACACCAACGAGATGATCAAAATTCCGCTCGACCCGATGCTTGATGCCAAGGCGAATGCCCAGAAATATTTCGACAAATACAATAAGTTAAAGCGCACGTATGAAGCCCTCACGGATCTGACCGCGGAGACGCGCGCCGAGATCGAACACCTGGAGAGCATCGCAACCTCGCTCGATATTGCACTCACGGAAGACGATCTCGTGCAGATCAAGGAAGAGCTGATCGAATACGGCTATATCCGCAGGAAGCGCACCGACAAGAAGGCCAAGAGTAAGAGCAAGCCGTTCCACTACCGCTCCTCCGACGGGTATGACATCTATGTCGGGAAGAACAATTACCAGAACGAGGAACTGACGTTTAAATTTGCCACCGGCAACGACTGGTGGTTTCACGCCAAAGGAATGCCCGGCTCCCACGTCATCGTAAAATCCGGCAACGACGAACTGCCGGACCGCGTCTTTGAGGAAGCCGGAAGACTCGCCGGTTATTATTCCAAAGGCAGGGACAACGACAAGATTGAGATTGACTATCTCCAGAAAAAGAACGTAAAAAAGCCGAACGGCAGCGCGCCCGGCTTTGTTGTATACTATACCAATTATTCTCTGACCATTCACCCGGACATCTCCGGGCTGACCCTGATCGAGTAAAAGCGCCCTAGGCTTCGATCAGTCCTGCTCTGCGCATCTCTGTGTATGCGAGCAGGAACGGGCCGACGCCCTTTGCATCATCTTTTACCACCGGCTCCGACATATAATAATCGTAGGTGCCGGAGCGCATCTGTTTTCCGCCAAGTCCGGCAACTAAGCAGATGCCGTCCAAGTGCAGGCTTCCGTCCGCATCCTCAGAGAGATATTTCTCACAGATGCCGTGGAATGCCTTTGCACCGTATGTCTGATAGTTCTCCGGCAGAAAGCCCAGGCGCACGCCCTTAAGCAGCGCGTATGCCATGATCGAGCTTCCGCTGGTCTCCAGATAATTCTTTTCCATGCCTCCAAAATTCACAACCTGATACCACATGCCGCTGGCGTCCTGATACTTTAACATGGCATCCATCAGATCCACAAACACGCCCTTTAAGCGCTCATACGGCTCGCCAACCGACGCGTCCGCCTTGTCCAACGTATCAAGAAGCGCCATGGAATACCATCCGAGCGCTCTCAGCCAGAAATTCTGGCTTAATCCCGTCACCTTGTCACACCAGAACATCTCTCTGGAAGAATCGTAGGCATGATAGTACAGTCCGGTCTTCGGATCACGCATATGTTCCACCACATTGAAAAACTGGCGGAAAATATCGTCGTAGTTCTTCTTCTCATGAAATCTCGTCTCATACTCCATATAAAACGGCTGACACATATACAGTCCGTCCAGCCAGACCTGATTCGGGTAAATATTCTTGTGCCAGAAATTTCCCTCTGCCGTGCGCGGCATCTGCTCAATCTGGCTGTATACAAGATCAATCGCTTTGCGGTATTTTTCTTTTCCGGTCAGATCGTAGAGTTCAAACAGGGTTTTCCCCGCATTGACATTGTCGATATTTAACTCTTCTACCGAATAGCCTTCAATCGAGCCGTCCTCTCTGACCTTGCAGTCGATAAAATTGTCGGCAAAGCGAAAATATTTCTCGTCTTTTGTGATCGCATACATCTCAAGAATCGCCTTGATCATGCATCCGTCTATGTAATTCCAGGTGGACTTTAAGCCCTGCAGAATCTTCTCAATATTCCAGATCGGGCGGTCCGGAGTACTCTTCTCCAGCAATTCGTCAATATAGGTTTCTATTTTGTCCATGTTCTGCTCCTTTATCTCGGGGATTTTTCAAAAAACATCCCCTTGATTATAGAAGAATTTCGGAAACTATGCAATAGATATCCCTCTCTTTTCCAGTGGTGCATCTCACTCGGCATTTTTTAATGCCTGATCCATCGGAATTTTTCTGATCCGCATAAAGTCAAACATCATCACGATCAGATAACCGATCAGAACAAACGCGAACATTTTCACATAGCCCGCCGGAAGAATGACAAAGGAAAACCATCCGCTGTAACTGTACATGATCACTTTCCATGCGGCATTCATCACGAGCGCGCCAAGCACCACGCAGATTGCATCCGCCACGATCACAACAATCGTGGTCGACAGCAGATAAATGCTAGCAATCTCCCGGTTCTCATAGCCCAGGATCTTTGTCATGGAAATTGCCGTCTCATTCTTCTCAATAATGATCTTTGTGAGAAGATAGATTAACACCGCAGACAGCAGGATGCATAAGATCTGGAAATAACTCATATACGATCCCATCGAGTGGTCCAGCTGATCGCACATTTTCGTGATGTCCTGCTCCGTAATTACCGTCGCGATATTTTCCTCCGCAATGTCCGTAATCTCCGTGTCCGAGAAATAACCGCCAAACGCATCCGCATCCTGTTCAAATACCTCCCGGTAATTTTCAATCGGCAGAAATACGGCAATGCTCTGGGACTTGTCAAAAATGCCCGCCACCCGGAAGGTATACTGCTGATTCTCGTACTTTTCATCCAGTGTGACATCGTCGCCCACAGAGACATCGTATTTGTCTGCATAGGAGGCGGAAATATATGCCTCGTTCTCTTTTAAATAATTAAGATCGTCGATCTTCACATACTGACTTTCATCGGAGATGCCGTAGACCGATACCTCCTCGTCGAGCGTATCACTCTTCCGTAAAAGAGATGTCATGCTGAATTTTTCCGCACCCGGCTCCTTTGTTGTGATGATGTCGCCGTCCTCATCCTCCCAGGACGCAAGCACATACTGATACTTTGCGAACATCAGATCCTTGGCGTTCTCCTTATAGTAGCTGAGCGTATCCGGCATGCCGACCGCCATCGCCAGCATGACCATGCAGAAAAATATCCCGACAAAAAGGACCGCATAATTTGCCATATTCTGAAACATGACGCGCAGACGGAAACGGCTCAAAAACTGAAACCGCGGCAGGAGCATCGCCTTTTTACGCTTTGTCTTCTTTAAATCATGCCGCAAAAACTGTAACGGCATATGGCGCATCATCCGCGCAATCACCACAAGGTTCACAACAAACATCAGAATCAGCGGAATCAGCGTCGTCTTTATAAACGCATCCGGATTCCATATCGTCTCGTAGGTCGGAAGACTGTAGCTGTTATAGTACATCGAAACCACAACATTTTTGAACACCGTATATCCGAGAATGTTTCCGATCAGCGCCGCGACGAGCGTCACAATGACCGGCATCGACAGATAATGCGCCACCAGTTCCCCGCGCGTGTAACCCGAAGCGCGAAGTGTTCCGATCGTGGACGACTCCCTGGCAATCGTGTTGCTGATTGTAATGGCAAAAATAAAAGCGATAATCACAATCAGAATATCGAGCAGCACACCGCCCATCGCCTCATCAGAGCCCATGTCATCCGTTGCAAAATGAATGGCAGGGTTCGCATATTCCGGAACATAATCCTCAATCTCCGCATCCGCGACAACCACCTGCGTCAGCAGGGCTTTCATAAAATCATCCGACAGATTTTTTTCTGCTGCCTCATCCGCCGGCTCTGTCACATAGTTCCATGCATAATCATAGTGCACCTTCTCGTGCAGGCGCGCAAACCCGTCTTCCGTCACCATCGCCACATTGAATTTCAGCGCATCGAACATCAGATCCGTACTTTTTTCATGCAGTGTGGCATAGTTGACATAGGCAATCAGTCCGACGACACGATACGCCTCTCCTCCAACCGTTATGGTATCTCCCACCGCAATGCCGACATTGTCCGCATGCATGCGGTCCACCGCAATCTCATCAGAAGATGCCGGGAAGCTTCCCTCCATCAGGCATGCCAGATTGATGTCATCTGTCTTCTGATAGACGCGGACGGTTCCGTCCGAGACGCCGTCGCCGTCGTGATCCTCCTCCTCATTGCGGTAGAAATTCTCGGATATGTTCACCGGAACCGCCGCAAAATCAGGATAGTTCAATTCGTATTTGTCTTCCGCCTTTTGATATTTTTCATCAATTTCATCCAGAATCTTGTCCCAGGCTTCGTCGTAAGCCTTCTCGTACGCCTCGTCATGTGCCTTCCCATACGCCTCGTCATAGGCGGTATCGTAGGCTTTCTGATACGCGCTCTCGTAAGCGGCATCGTAGGCCTGCTGATAACTTCCCGCCTGCTTTGCCTGCGCCACCGCCGTATCTAGCATCGCTGCAGCCATGGTCTCATCCATCCCCTGTGCCAGCAGTGTCTGTTTTACCTGCGCCGCAAATGTCTGGTCGAACTGTGTCTGAAATTCCGCATTGAATTTCCGGTCAAATTCCTCCTTGAACTGGCTGTCGAATTCGTCCTTGAACTTGTCCTCAAATTCATCGTCAAACTTCTCATCCAGCTCACGCCTTGCCTTGTCCGTGTAATACTGCTTTACATCCGCTTTCTCTCCCGTGGCAATCGCGGCGAGCAGTGTCTGATCCGCCTCCTCATTCAGTTCAAAATGTCCGTCCTCCAGCTTATATTTCGTGACTCCCTCATCTGCAGCCTTCATCATGCTCTCGTTGGCAACGTACATTCCCGATACAAAGCCGATTGTCAAAATGAGGAACAGGCTCACGAGCAGATATTTTCTCCAGTCTCCCGCCAGTTCCCTCGGTATGCGTCTGATCAGCGGATTTCTTGTCTTTTTCTTCTTCATGCCGGTCACACTCCTTACCATTCCAGATCTGCCGCTGAAACTTTATCCGTGTTGATCTCATTGTGACGTACTTCCCCGTCGCGCAGCTTGATCACATGATCTGCCATATGCCGGATCGCCTCGTTGTGCGTAACCATAATAACCGTATTGCCGTATTTTATATTCACATCCTCGATCAGCTTTAAGATCTCTTTGGACGTATGATAATCGAGTGCGCCCGTCGGCTCATCACAGAGCAGAATATCCGGGTTCTTGACGATCGCCCTTCCGATGGATACTCTCTGCTGCTGACCGCCGGAGAGCTGATTCGGGAGCTTGTATCTGTGCTCATAAAGTCCCAGCGTATGTAACAGTTCATCAATATCCAGCGCATGATCGGACAGATACGCGCCGACCTCGATATTTTCCTTTACGTTCAGATTCCCGATCAGGTTATACATCTGAAAGACATAACCAAGATGCTTGCGCCGGTATTGCGTTAGTTTCTTCTCACTCATCTCCTCCAGCTTATCACCGCCGATCGAGATATAACCGGAATCCGCGCTGTCAATGCCTCCGATAATATTGAGCAGCGTCGATTTTCCGGAGCCGGACGGTCCGAGCAGCACGCAGAACTCTCCCTTCGCCACGGAAAAGTTCATCCCGCGCAGTACCTCCTGCCGTGTCTCGCCGCTTCCAAATCCCTTTTTCAGATCAACAATTTCCAGAAATTTCTTTTCTTCCTCCGACATAATCTCCTCTTTCCGGAACATCCCCATGCAGGAATATTCCTGTTTCCTTTTTGCAGACAGCCGTTAGCTTTAACTAACTTTTTCACATTATATCATAGTCCCGCAAGATTGCAAGAACCAAACCGCAGGGAAGCCTGTACAAAAAATGGAAGCTTTTTCCTGTTTTTTTGACAAAAACTGCATGTTTATCTCTCTTAAATTCTCACATACTATTCCTGAACAAACGCAGATGGCGCAAGTTCAGACGAAGTCTGTGACCAAAAAGTCTAAGACAGACAAAGTGATCATAACAATGATAACAAAGGATCATTAACACACCAAAGGAGGAAACAATCATGGCAAATCGTTCATCTAACAGAGCAGCAATCCCTGAGGCAAAAAGTGCACTGGACCGCTTCAAGTACGAAGTGGCGAGCGAGATCGGCGTGCCGTTAAAGGACGGCTACAACGGAGATCTTACCTCCAGACAGAATGGTTCTGTCGGCGGTTATATGGTCAAGAAAATGATTGAGGCACAGGAAAAGCAGATGGCAGGCAAGTAACCCGCCCGTCGCAGACATTCCGAGAAAGAGAAAAAAATACCAAAGAAAAAGACGGGACCGGCGCTTGCACCGGTCCCGTTTTATGTGTGAAATTATAAGCTCATCTGATTCTGTTCCCGCATAAGGAAAGCTTCGAGATAATGCCGCAGGTTCTCATGCTCACCGGACATAAGATCCGGATCTTCTGCAAGCAGTTCGCCGACCGCCTCCGATGCATCCCGCAGCACGGCAGCATCCTGATAGATGTCGCCAAGTGCAAACTGCAGTTCGCCGGACTGACGGATCCCGAAGAAATCCCCCGGCCCCCGCAGTTTTAAGTCCTCGCTTGCAATCCGAAATCCGTCATTGGAATCATTTAAGATCTTAAGTCTGCGCTCCGCCGTCTTTGCGCTCGAGCAGTTCACCATAATACAGTAGGACTGTGCATCGCCTCTTCCCACACGGCCGCGGAGCTGGTGAAGCTGCGCCAGGCCGAACCGCTCCGCATTTTCGATCATCATGACCGTGGCATTCGGCACATTGACGCCGACTTCCACGACCGTGGTCGCCACCAGCACCTGCACCTCATTTTTCATAAATGCCTCCATGACTTTGTTCTTCTGCGCCGGTTTCATTTGCCCGTGCAGCAGTCCGAGCTGAATCTCCTCCGGAAAAATCTGCCGGAGTTTCTTGACGTAGTCCGTGGCATTCTCCGTCTCCATGCCCTCGACTTCCTCCACCAGAGGACAGATCACGTATGCCTGATGCCCGTTTTTGACCTCATTTTCGATAAATGCATACGCCTTGTTCCGATAGCCCGTATTGACCACGCAGTTTTTGACCGGAAGACGCTTTGCAGGCACCTCGTCCACCACCGAGATGTCCAGATCCCCATACAGGATAATGGCGAGCGTTCTGGGGATCGGCGTGGCGCTCATCACCAGAATATGCGGATGTCTGCCCTTTTCCGCAAATATTTCCCGCTGGCGGACGCCGAAGCGGTGCTGCTCATCCGTGATGACGAGCGCCAGGTTATCGTAGATGGCGCGCTCCTGAATCAACGCGTGTGTTCCGACCACCATCGCATTGGGATAAAGCTGCAGCGCCTCGTATGCCATGCGCTTCTGACGCGCCGTCATGGAGCCGGTGAGAAGCACCACCGGAATCTTTAATCCAAACTCTTCGCACAACTTCTGAAACGTCTCATAGTGCTGTCTGGCAAGCACTTCCGTCGGCGCCATGATCGCCGACTGGTAATCATTGTGCGCGGCATCTGCCATCGCCAAAAACGCTATGATCGTCTTTCCGGAACCGACATCTCCCTGAATCAGCCGCTGCATGACATAAGGGCTTCGCATATCGCGCTTCACTTCCGAGAGCGCCCGCTTCTGCGCGCCGGTCAGCTCATACGGCAGCCTGGCAATCAGCTCATCAGTAAAGGAATCCTCCCGGAATTCAAATTCGTTGGCTTCCTTGATCCGCTTCTCCTTGTGGTACTGCATATTTAAAATAAAGAGGAAAAACTCATCGAACACGAGACGGTTGCGCGCCGCGATCAGCGTGTCCATATTTTCCGGAAAATGAATCTCTTTGATCGCATAATTGTACTCGCAGATTTTGTAGCGGCTGCGGATCTCCCGGGGCAGATATTCCTTAAACAGTTCTTCTCTGCCGAGCACCGAGCGCACGGTCTTTGTGACCAGATTGTTCGAGATTCCTCCAGTCAGACCATACACCGGCAAAAATGCCTGCTCCATGGCGGCGTACGCTTCCCCGGAATAGATGGCTGCCTGCTCCATCACAAGACGGCTGCCTTTGCGCGCCACCTTCCCGTAAAATACATAGGTATTGCCCGGTGCAAGCTGGCTTTTGATGTATGGCATCCGAAACCACACCAGTTCAAGTTCCGCCTCATCCGTGCCGATGGTCGTCACCGTGACCGGCATGCTTCTCGTGCGTCTCACAACGGGCGTCTTTCTCACCCTGCCGAGTACCGCCGCCGTCTCGCCGTCCGTGACCTCCGCCACCTCTTTTGCTACCGGGAACTGCACATACGTCCTCGGATAATGAAGCAGCAGATCCCCCACCGTTTCGATATTTAATTTCTGGAACAGGGCGGCTGTCTTTTCCCCGATTCCCTTGATCTCTATTATGGATGTACTCTGATTCATACTCTGTTTCCCTTAGAAAAAGGCTGCCGCACCGTCAACCGCCTCAAGCGATGTCCGTGCAGCAGCCCTGCCTGTGCTTATGTTATTTACACTTTTCGTCTTACTCGACGGAGATCACGTAATAATAGATCGGCTGTCCGCCATAGTGGACTTCCACCTCGACATCCGGATGCGCCTCTGTGATCTTTTCACCGATCGCATTCGCTGCATCTTCCCTGGCATCCTCCCCGTAGTAGATGCTGACAATCGCCGAATCCTCATCGATGAGCTGTTCGATCATATCCAACACCGTAGCCTCAAGCTCCTTCCCAACGGCAAGGATTCCCTGATCGCCGATGCCCATAAAATCATCCTGCTTGATCTCCTTGTCATCGATCACGGTATCGCGCACCGCATAGGTCACCTGACCGGTCTTTACCGTCCCCAGTTCCTCGCTCATGCGCTCTGCATTCTCCTCCGGTGTGCTGTCCGGAATATAGTTGATGAGCGCCGTGATTCCCTGCGGGATCGTCTTGGTCGGGATCACGATGATCTTTTTGTCCTCCACAAGAGAGGCTGCCTGATTGGCTGCGAGAATAATATTCTTGTTATTTGGAAGAATAAAGATATTCTTCGCGTTCACTTTTTCGATAGCGTTTAACATATCCTCGGTGCTCGGGTTCATCGTCTGTCCGCCCTCAATAATGTAGTCCACACCAAGTCCCTGAAAGATCTCATTGATACCGTCGCCGATGCTGACAGAGATAAAGCCCATCTCCTTCGGCGGTTCCTGCTCTTTTGGAGCTTCCTCGTCCTTCAGCTGCTTCTCCACGTCCTCGATGGTCTCCGACTGCATCTCTTTTTCCTTGAGTGCAGAGATCTTCTCGTCACGCTCTAACTTCATATTCTCAATGATGATCGTCGTAAGGCTTCCGTAAGTCAGACCGCGCTGCATCGCAAGTCCCGGATCATTCGTGTGCACATGCACCTTTACAATCTCGTCATCAGCGACAACAACGATCGAATCACCGATGCTCTCTAAGTACTCTTTGAATTCCGTCTCCTGTCTTGTGGAAATCGGCTTCTCCAACATAATCAAAAACTGGGTACAGTACGCAAACTTGATCTCCTGCGCTGCCTGTGCCTCAATGTTGTAGGAGGCGCTTCCCGTCTCGGCCGCCGGCTGCTTCTCCGGTGTCTCAATCGAGTAATCGATCTCCTTGCCCTGCAGGGAGTCAAGCGCACCCTTCATCACCTGCATCAGACCCTGTCCGCCGGAATCCACAACTCCCGCCTGTTTTAATACCGGAAGCATATCCGGCGTCATGCTAAGGACATGATCGCCCTCTTTGATGACTTCCTCGCAGAACGCAAGCAGATCGGTCGTCTCCTCCTCGCTCAGCTCTACCGCACGTACCGCCATCCCTTTGGCAACCGTAAGAATCGTACCTTCCTTCGGCTTCATAACCGCCTTGTATGCGGTCTCTACTGCCTTCTCAAACGCATCGGACAATACCTGCACGTCAATCTCATCATACTCTGCAATAACCTTGGTAAACCCGCGAAACAGCTGGGAAAGAATGACGCCGGAATTACCTCTCGCTCCGCGGAGGGAACCGGAGGAAATTGCCTTTGCAAGCGACTTCATGTCCGGCTCTGCCATCGCCGCCACTTCCTTCGCGGCAGACATGATCGTCATCGACATGTTGGTACCGGTATCTCCATCTGGAACCGGGAATACATTCAGTTCGTTGATCCACTCTTTCTTTGCTTCCAAGTTTTTCGCTCCGGCCAGAAACGCTTTTGCGAGAGCCTCGGCATTTATCGTAGTGATCTCCACCTCAAAAATCCTCCTTAATCAATCACTCGTACGCCTTCGACGTAGATGTTCATTTTCTTAATTTCCATTCCGGTAAACGCCTCGACCTTATATTTTACCGTCTCGATCAGATTATCGGATACCGTGATGATGCTGACGCCGTAAGATACGATCACATGAAAATCGATCGTGATCTTGTTCTCCTCATCAATGACGACATTGATGCCGTGCGTGAGATAATCCTTCTTTAAAAGCTTCACCAGACCGTCCTTCATGTTGACTGCAGCCATACCGACAATTCCAAAACATTCCACTGCAACCGATCCTGCATACGTTGCGATCACTTCCGGATCTATTGTAACCTTGCCCAACTGGGTCTCCATATGTCCATTCATATAATACGATGCTCCTTTCAAAGCCATATTAACGCTAGTTTATTGCTATTATAACCGCTTTTTGCACAAATTCATAGCCCTGTTTTTTGAATTTTATATTTTTTTTTAAATTTTGCTTGCAATATGTACTTTCTTCTGATAGAATAATCATGTTGTGAGCCTGTATGCTATACAGGTTTTACCTGTAGAATGTGCGGGCAAGTCCTGCATCACCAGGATAAAATATGCAAGGAGGTGCAAAATCATGGCAAAATGTGCAGTTTGTGGAAAGGGCGCTCATTTCGGTAACAACGTGAGCCATTCTCATAGAAGATCAAATAGAATGTGGAAGTCGAACATCAAGCGTGTCAGCTGTAAAGTGAACGGAACACCGAAGAAGTTATATGTATGTGCTTCCTGTTTAAAGTCCGGCAAAGTAGAAAGAGCTTAGGAAAAGTAATAACATCTGTTTCAGTCCTGCTGATTCAGATGTTATTTTTTTGTACTCTTCCCTTTCCATAATCGAAAAAACATGACTACTAGAAACTGTATAACCATCTTGATCTTTCACTTCCGCCTTCAATTGAAAAAACTTATCTTTATCTTCATTAATAAATTCTCTCATTTTCTGGCGTGTAAACTGAGTAATTTTATCTTACATCAGTTTGGAGGTTTACACAAACTTTGGGATGCTCCCGAGGAATTTTATTCATATAAAAATGGAGCTCTTGTTTTTTACTCAAAAGCTCCATTACTGTTTATTTATTTGAATTTATGATTTCTTCAATATCACGACCACCGTAGAATATTCGAGCTACTGTAACTGCCCTTTTTTCGTCATCAACCAGATAATACACAATAAAATTGTCTACCGGAAGCTGATGCATTTTCATCGAATGCCAAGGTTCCCAATGAGCTAACGCATAGCGAGCTGGCATGAAATCCAATGAGCGCACCTCTTTTCGGATGCAGCCAAGCTGAGCAGAAGCAGTCTCTGGAACAAGGAGTTCATTCGCAATGTATGAATAGATCTCGCGTAAGTCGTCAAGTGCATCTACAGAATAGCCGACCTTATAGCTATCTGTCATATGCCAAACTCCTTTGCAAGTGCCGCATCGACTTCATCTGCAGAATATACCTTTCCTGCTTTGATGGAATCAACACCCTTCTGGAGTTCTGCATCAAGCTGTTTTCTGGTCATTGCACCAACAGCTAATGGCTTAGAAGAAGGAAGTTTCAGTTCAAATGGCATACCCTTCTTCAGTACAATCTGGCTATAAAGCATCTGAATTGCACTGGATGGAGAAATGCCAAGCTGAGAAAGAATGCTCTCAGCATTATCCTTGAGATTGGTATCTATTCTTGCATAAACAGCGGATGTATTTGCCATAGTATCGCCTCCTTTTTCTTTACTATATTCGCATTTGCTTGCGATTGCAAGCATTTACATAGATTATTTTATGACGAAACTTTGAATTTTATACGCCCTTTGCAGAAGAAAGGAATATTTATGAACAAGCACCATCAACAAAATTCTCCGTAACGAAAAATACATCGGTGATGCTCTGCTCCAAAAGACCTACACCACCGACTTTCTAAACAAGACCAGAGTTAAAAATAACGGTCTTGTTCCACAATACTATGTAGAAGACGACCACGAAGCCATTATTCCGAAAGATATTTACCTGCAGGGACAGGAAGAACTGGTGCGATGCTGGATCAAGCAGATCACGATCTGGGATGACCGCATCACAGTTGAATTAAAATCCGGCGTCAGCATTGATGCAGACACATAACTTCATAGACGCACGAAGGCTCCTCACCACTGGATAATTTCCGGCGATAGGGAGTCTTCATTGTTTATTCTTTCATGCATGAACTCCACTTTTATATAGAATTTCAGTAAAAGTTGAGGTTTGCCCCAGATTGTGGGGCAAACCTCATGAATTATCTTACACACTTTCTGTATTCATATTTACACTCTCTTATTGACAATGTACATCTCTTCCATAAACTCTTTATAAGTTTTAATGATTTTCTCCTTTGAATACTTCTCTTTCTCGACTTGATGTAAATATATATGCCTTGTTGACCCCGTGACCTGTATTCGTTCCTGCTGATCGCAAATACCCGTTAAAAGCATCACTGTTATTAAACTGATCCTGCAAACCTCTGACGAACAGGCAACGGATATGATGTTTCGCTTGGTCGAGCAAATGGCTGACAAAGAGGGCGTGACCGAACAACTAAAAGTAGAAAGCCCGATGTTATGGGTTGGAAGAATGAATGAGATACAAGCAAGGGCGAGAGAAATTGTATATCAAGAACTGATTTATACCTAAAAAGAGGGCGACAGCATTTTTGCTGTCGCTCTCTTAATTACCATATTGTAAGGACAGTCGGGGCTGTCAACGGTTGAGGGCAGCCCATTTACTTGCCGTTGACTGGCTCGGCTGACTTTGCTATCTCGTTTAGTATTCCTTTTTCTTGAAAATACGGACAGTCAAAGGAAAAGATAGGATAAATAGCAATATAGAACCACTTATTAAAATAAACTGTCCAAATGACGGTATATTAAAAAGCATTGCAGCAATACCAACTGCGGAAAGCAAAGATATGATAAGAAACACTATCAGTTTATCTTCCCCTGCTAAATAAATGCTAGGAATAAATATTGCCCCCATTGAAAGGCTTATGCTGAGTCCTAATATAAGTACACCTGCTATACCTTCAAACTGGTTAAAAGGAACTCCATGTAACAGATAGGATAAGGCTGTTATACTACCAACGAAAAGTGTCCCTATCACAATCCACAATAACTGATTGATGTATAAGCCTTTTACAATATCAATCCTTTTTACTGGCAAAGTGAGCTTATATTTCCCCCATTTTGAGGAAAATTCATTTCCGATAGCAGTAGCTGCATTTACTGACAATCCAACAATTCCAATAATTATGAAATACATTTGCCATGTCTGGTCTGGGATAATGATAACGACAATACCCATTACAAGCATAAAAAATAAAAATATTTTTGCATTTGTCCATACGGCAAGAAAATTATTTTTGAAAAGCCCTTTCATATACGTTCCCCCCTCGTACCAATAGTAAAAAGATATCATCAACTGAAATGTGGTCTATCACCGTATCTTTGTATTTTCTCTGCATTGCTTTACAATCAGAAACTAGGACATCAATTTGAAAATCACGCTTTCGATAGGCAATAATATCTGTTGGATCTAATGCAAGGAATTGATTTTCCTTACAACGCATAACCGCATAATTGTAAACCAAATCATTTTTCGATACGGTCATAATCATTTTCCCGTTATGAATAAATGTAATATAATCTGCAACTTTTTCTAAATCACTTGTAATATGAGAAGAAAGTAAAATAGAATGGTTTTCTTCCTGTACAAAATCAAGGAACGTATCTAACATCTCATCACGAACAATAGGGTCAAGTCCGCCAGTAGCTTCGTCCAAAATAAGCAGTTGTGGATGGTGTGATAAAGCAACCGCAATCGCTAATTTCATTGTCATTCCTCTGGAATATTGTTTGATTTTTTGATTTGCAGGTAGTTTATATTCTTCTAAATACTTCAGAAATAAGATATTATCCCATTGTTTATAAAAGCCTGCCATAACTTTTGCTAATTGTGTAGCCGTCCAATAAGTCGGGAAATTATCTCCGTCATAAACAACGCCTATTTTTTCACGCATATCTGTGTCTGCGTCTGACATTTCCTGTCCAAACAGTTTTATCTTTCCGCTGTCCTTTTTTATTGTATTTAATATGCAACCAATCGTCGTTGTTTTTCCTGCTCCATTTTCTCCAACAAACCCCATAATTGCCCCATACGGCAAGTTGAAGGACACATTTTCCAATGAAAATTTTGATTTTGAAAATGTCTTGGAAACCTGCTGTAATTCTAAAATATTTTCCATGCTATTCCTCCGTTTTATAAAATAAAGTTAATAATTCTGTCAATTTCTCAAGAGAAATATTGTTTGTTCTCCCGATTTCGGCAGCTATTTGTAAATGTTCTTCTGCTATACGCTGCTGTTCTTCTTGATAAAATTCTTTGTTTTGTGCAGATACAAAACTTCCTCTACCAACCGTGGTTTCTATGAAACCGTCCCTTTGCAAATCTTCATAGGCTTTCTGAACAGTAATGACGCTTACCTGAATTGACTTTGCCAATGCTCGCATTGAGGGGATTGCGTCACCAGCTTTCAATTCGCCACTCATTATCATGGCTTTAATCTGTGATGTGATTTGCTCATATATGGGCTTGTTGGCATTATTACTGATAATGATTTCCATACCTCACCGCCTTTTATTTCACGAGTGTACTTAATGTGCAAGTACATTATATCATCTATACAATTTTAGTCAACCCAATAAAACAAAATTGTGAGAAGAAATGAGATTGCTATGTATGCCGCCGCTATGGGTAACACCATAACGGCGTTTTTTCAATGCCTATTGGCTATCTCTGTCAAAGGATTTTTTGCGGTGGCTTTTGTCTGTTTCGCTCCTGTATTGTATCTCGTGCAGATGTTTGAGTACACTCTGCTTTTCGGGCGGTCTGCGCTGTTCTTTGTTGGCGGCTGCGGATTTTCTTCTGCTTTGGTATTCCCACTCGACAAGATCACGGTTGTATTGCTCTACAACACTTTCCATTTCTCGGAAAATACGCATAAACGCCTGTACATCGGGATAACCGTCTTTCTTCAGAACATAGGGCAGTTTTTCCAGCTTCTCAGATATTTTCTTTTCGGTCTGCTCTATCTGCTCGGTAAGACTTTTACGCTCTTTGCCTTTGAATATTCCTTTTACTTCGGCAAGCTGTGATTTTAACTTTGGCAGTACCTCGTCCTGCAAGTGTTTGATTTCCGCCGCTTTGTCCTGCGCCTTTATCATCAGATTCCGCATATGGCGAAACTCTGCCATATCAATATCAAGCGTAGGCTTGGGCAGCATATCCTTTTCACGGATAAGGTTTTGCAGAAAGTCTTTTGCCTTTGCCACAATCCCTCGGAACAGATTAGGCAGCCAGCCTTTGCTCTTGATAGATTGGCTTGCTTTTTCGTGTATCTCGGTCTGCTTGACCTCTAAAATCTTTGCGCCATATCCGCTGTCCTGTTCCATTCCTGTCTTGCGGTATTGTCCGCTTCAATCTCGGCGGCTTTGGGGTTATTCATGCCGATTTTCTTGGTAGGAAGATAAACGCTGTTCTTATCAAATACCTTTAACTGTTGTTCGAGATCAGAGATATGCCGATTGATAAGGTCGGTATAAATCGCTTTTACCTCCCGAAGAAAAGGCTCGCTCTTGAATTTATCGTCTTTCACGGTAAAGAGGTGACTTTCGTAAACCTCGCTCTTTTTAATGACGGTACAGCCTTTCCGTAGTGACAGCAGCCGAAGAACGGATTGCTGAAAAAGAAAAATTCCGTGGCACTTTGACAAGTGAAAATGCCGATTGACATTCACCGGCATAAGTGACACTATTATTTTACGCACACCATATGTCACAGTCCCGATTGCCACGGATAGAAAGGGGAATTTTATCTATGGCAAAAGGTTCTGTAAGAAAAAAAGGTAAAAAGTGGTACGCTCGCTTTTACATCGAAGATGAAAGCGGCAGAAAAGTACAGAAAGAGTTTGTAGGAACAGAAAGCAAGTCGGAAACCGAAGCCCTGCTCAGAAAGGCAATCGCTGACTATGAGGAAAAGAAGTTTGTCGGGAAAGCCGAAAACATCACGGTAGGCGAAATGCTGGATATGTGGGTGGAGGAAGAATTAAAGCCCGGCAATCTCAGCAACGGTACGGTCATGGCGTACACGACGGCAGTCAAAAAGATTAAGAAATATCCCATTGGCAGCCGAAAACTGAAAACCGTGACCGCCGACCATTTACAGGCGTTTATCGACCTTATGAGCTACGGCGGGATAAACCCAGACGGTACAACTTCAAAGCCTATGAGCAAAGGCTATATGCTGCAATTCTCGGCGATGCTGCAAGACTCATTCCGTTTTGCGGTATTTCCCAAAAAGCTGATAACCTTTAACCCGATGCAGTATGTAAAACTGCGTGGCAAAAAAGAGGAAACAGATATTTTCTCGGACAGCGAGGAAGAAACTGTTATTCCTACGATTACACATGGGGAATACCAAAAGCTGGCGGACTTCTTAACTGGGAAGAAACACCCAGCGCTGCTTGCGGTGCAGATAGCCTATTATGCAGGCTTGCGTATCGGAGAAGTCTGCGGTCTGACTTGGCAGGACATCAACCTTGACGAGCAATATCTAACTGTAAGACGCAGTATGCGGTACAATGGCACAAGGCATAAGCACGAAGTCGGCACGACAAAACGCAGTAAAGTCCGTACCGTTGATTTCTGCGACACATTGGCAGACATCTTACGGAAAGCAAAGACGGAACAGCATAAAAACCGTTTCCGCTATGGCGAACTGTATCATCTGAACTACTGTAAGACAGTCAAAGAAAAGGGGCGCACCTATTACGAGGTTTACAGTCTGCAAAGGACGCAGGGAATGCCCGAAGATGACAGGGAATTATCCTTTGTCTGCTTAAAGGAGGACGGTGCTTTTGTTTCTGCAAGTGCAGTCGGTCAGATTTGCCGCAAGGCAAAGGCAGAGGTCGAGGGATTGGAGGACTTTCATTTCCACACACTCCGCCATACCTACACAAGCAATCTGCTTTCAGGCGGTGCAAAACCCAAAGATGTGCAGGAACTTCTCGGACACGCTGAGTCAGTACCACAATGAACATTTATGCCCACTCTACCAGAGAAGCAAAGCGGACTTCCGCAAGGCTCTTGGATAAGGTTGTGGGCGAAGCATAAAAAATTTCCCTTGTTTCGGCTCATAAGGGCAAAAACAAGGGAAAATACATAAGGTTTTGATATTTGATAGGCGGTAAGCCTTGAAAACTCAAGGAATTTCGGAAGATTGAATTTTTAATATCAATTTATGCAAAATCAAACAGCGACAGCTGGTTCGACTCCGGCAGTTCGCCGAGCAGTCCCAGATCTGCCATAAGATCGATGACCGTCTTGGTCGCCTTGGTGCGCTGCCTGAAGTCGTCCTTGGACAGAAACTTGCCATCCTTCGCCGCCTCGGCAACCGCAATCGCAGCATTGTCACCCATACCGTCGATCGTGTTTAACGCCGGCATGAGTTTGCCGTCAATCACCTGAAAACGATCCGGCTTTGCGCGGTACACGTCGATCGGCGTAAAATCAAACCCTCTGGCATACATCTCCTGCACGATCTTCATATCGCGGTAAGTATCCTGCTCCTTTTTGGAGAGCGAATCTTTTCTCCGCGTGTAATCCTTGTAAAAATATTCAAGACGCTCCTTGCCCTGACACATGATCTCGTAGTTAAATCCCGTCGCACGGATCGAGAAATATGCCGCATAGTAAGCAAGAGGATAATATACCTTACAGTAGGCAATACGCCATGCCATCATAACGTATGCCGCCGCATGTGCCTTCGGGAACATGTACTTGATCTTCAGACACGAATCTATGTACCACTCCGGCACATCATGCGCACGCATCTCCGTCTTCCACTCTTCCTTTAAGCCTTTTCCCTTACGCACCGACTCCATGATCGTGAAGGACTGCTCACTGTCAAGTCCCTTCTGGATCAGGTAGATCATGATATCGTCACGGGTACAGATCGCGGTGGAAATCGTTGCCAGTCCCTGCTCGATGAGTGTCTGCGCATTGCCGAGCCATACGTCCGTACCGTGGGACAGACCGGAGATACGGATCAGATCCGAGAACTCCTGCGGCTTGGCATCAATAACCATCTGCATGGCGAAATCGGTTCCAAACTCCGGAATACCGAGACATCCGAGCGGAATTCCATGAATGTCATCCGGCGTCACACCGAGTGCCGATGTATTTTTAAATAAGGACATGACCGACTCATCGTCGAGTGGGATCGTTGTCGGGTCAATTCCCGTCAGATCCTGCAGCATACGAATCATCGTCGGATCATCGTGTCCGAGAATATCGAGTTTTAACAGGTTGTGGTCGATCGAGTGATAATCAAAATGTGTCGTTACCGTCGCTGTCGTCATATCGTTCGCCGGATGCTGTACCGGCGTAAACGTGTTGATCTCCTCTCCCACCGGAAGCACGACGATTCCGCCCGGGTGCTGTCCCGTCGTCCTGCGGACGCCGACGCATCCCTGCACAATACGGTCAATCTCACAGTTCCGCTTGTGGACACCGCGCTCCTCGTAGTAATTCTTGATGTATCCGAACGCCGTCTTGTCCGCCAGCGTACCGATCGTTCCGGCACGGAATGTCTGACCGTATCCGAAAATAACCTCACAGTAGGCATGCGCTTTACTCTGATATTCACCGGAAAAGTTCAGGTCGATATCCGGCTCCTTGTTTCCCTTGAATCCCAGGAACGTCTCAAACGGAATGTCAAACCCGTCTTTTACCAGCTTCTTGCCACAGACCGGACAGATCTTATCCGGCATATCACATCCGCTTCGCCCGGAGAACGCCTTGACCTCCGGCGAATCAAAGTCGCTGTACTTGCAGTAGGCACAGCGGTAATGTGCCTGCAGCGGATTGACCTCCGTGATACCGGACATGGTCGCCGCGAACGAAGATCCGACCGAACCTCTGGAGCCTACCAGATAACCGTCCTCGTTGGACTTCCACACCAGTTTCTGTGCAATGATATACATTACGGCATAGCCGTTGGAAATGATGGAATTCAGCTCACGGTCCAATCGCTCCTTCACGATGGACGGAAGCTCCTCGCCGTACATGCTGTGCGCCTTGGTGTAGCAGATGTCACGCAGCATCTGATCGGAATTCTCAATGACCGGCGGGCACTTGTCCGGGCGCACCGGTGCGATCTTCTCACACATATCGGCAATCTTGCCGGGATTCGTGATGACAACCTCCTCCGCCTTGGTGCTTCCGAGATACTCGAACTCCTTTAACATCTCCTCCGTTGTCCGAAGGAACAGCGGTGCCTGGTCATCGGCATCCTTAAATCCCTTGCCCGCCATGATGATACGGCGGTATACCTCATCCTCCGGATCAAGGAAATGCACGTCGCAGGTGGCGACCACCAGCTTGTTGAATGTCTCGCCCAGCTTTACAATCCGCCGGTTGATATCCTGCAGCTCCTCGACAGAGTTGATGGCGCTCTTCTCATCCCGCAGCATGAAACTGTTGTTGCCGATCGGCTGAATCTCCAGATAGTCGTAAAACTTCACAAGACGGATGATCTCCTCCTCCGGTCTGCCGTCTAAAATCGCACGGTAGAGTTCGCCTGCCTCACAGGCAGATCCGAGCAGCAGTCCCTCTCTGTACTTTACAAATTCGCTCTTTGGCACACGCGGTGTCTTGTGAAAATAGGTCAGGTGTGACATGGAGACCAGACGGTAGAGATTGATGCGTCCGATATCGTTTGTCGCCAGTATGATCGCGTGATGGCTCTTTAACTTTTTCACAAGTTCCGGCGACGTCGCGCCCATCTGGTTCACATCGTCTAACGTCTCCATGCCGCGTTCATGAAGCATCTCGATAAACTTGACAAAAATCTCCGCCGTACATGCCGCGTCATCGACCGCCCGGTGATGGTGATCCAGCGATACACCGACCGCCTTTGCCACGGTATCCAGCTTGAAACGGTTTAACTGCGGCAGCAGGATTCTCGCCAGCGCCACGGTATCTGCGATGGTAAAATCAAACGGCAGTCCCATGCGCTCGCAGTTCTTGCGGATGAATCCGGTATCGAACTCCGCATTGTGTGCCACCATGACGGTCCCCTCGCAGAACTTCATGAATTCGGGCAGGATCTCCTCAATCCTGGGCGCATCGAGCACCATGTCATCCTTGATGGACGTCAGCTGCTCAATATTATACGGGATCGGCACCTCCGGATTGACGAAGGTCGAAAAACGCTCCGTGATAGCTCCGTCCACCACCTTGACGGCACCGATCTCAATGATCTTATTCTTATCCGGCGAAAGTCCGGTTGTCTCCAGGTCAAATACGACATAGCTGTCATTTAAGCTCTGT
This sequence comes from Roseburia hominis A2-183, assembly GCF_000225345.1. Classification (NCBI taxonomy): domain Bacteria; kingdom Bacillati; phylum Bacillota; class Clostridia; order Lachnospirales; family Lachnospiraceae; genus Roseburia; species Roseburia hominis. Next base: position 1,578,039 of record NC_015977.1, on the reverse strand, counting down.
CCTTTTGAGTCAACGATAATATCCTTCAGATCATCCACCAGATACGCCTCCACGCCGTAGATGATCTTAAAATCCGAATCCGGCGGAACCGCATGGTTCGCGTCAGGGAAAGCCTGTACATCGCCGTGGTCCGTGATGGCGATCGCCTTGTGTCCCCACTTCATGGCGCGTTTTACAATATCCTTGACATCCGAGACGCCATCCATATCGCTCATCTTCGTATGGCAGTGCAACTCCACGCGCTTCTCCGGGCTGGTGTCTGCACGTGTGGACGTAAAATCCGCAATCTTTTTGATGCCGACCACAGAACCGATCGTAAGCTCACTGTCGAACTTGTCGATCGTCGTCACACCCTTGATCTTTAAAAACGCTCCCTTTGCGAGTCCTCCGTCAAGCAGTTCCTGCAGCTGATCGTTTCTGGTAAAGATTTTTAACACAATCGAATCGGTAAAATCCGTCACGGACATAATCACGATCGTCTTCTCATTCCGGATCTCCCTGGTCTCTAACGTCATGACCTGGCAGCGGATCGTCACCTCTCCCATCTCTCCCACAATCTTCTCGATCGCGATCGGTTCATCCTCAAAATCACGCCCGTAGATCACATCCGGATTGTCCGACTTCTTAAGGCCGCCGCCCTCGAATCTGCGCTTGAATTCCTTCTTCCCTTTTTCGCCATTTCCTGCAGTTTTTCCTGCATGTTCCGCAGGTTTTGCAGCATTTTTTGCAGAAGAAACGGTATTTGTGGTGGCATTGCCGCCTGTACCACCAGATGTTGTTGTGCCATCGGAAACCGCCTCGGCACCGCCTTCTGCGACCGCCGGCACACTCTCCCCGTCGCCATTGCGGATATGTACCTTTTTCATGATGTTTTTAATCTCAAACTGAATCTGCAGATCACTGTTTTTCTTATATTTGCTTTCCTTCGGTTCCTCGTAGGCAAGCTCCACCGCCAGATCGAGTCCGCAGCGCTCACAGATCACCTTCTCTAAAAACTCCACGATCTCATGGGAACGCGTCTGTGCGATAATCGTATTCTCCAGCGTGAGCAGCATGTGGCTTTCGCTCGTAAACTCCATCTTCGCCGTCCGAAGAAGATTGTATTCCATCAGGCTGTAATCTTTCAGTTCTTCTAAAATGCTGTCGCGATACAGATCAAGCAGCTTTTCCGGCGTATACTGTTCCGAGAGATGATACTTTTCAATGACCTTGACCTGCATCATCCTGCCCTTAAAAATCTGTTGTGCAATGGCAGATTCCAACTGGCGGATATCTTTTTTGTGAATCAGACGCGTGCTGCTTAAATAGACGCGCAGATGATCGCGCTCATGATTCATGCCCACCTTCGTTACTTCCGTCTCCGTCAGCAGATTTTTCATGTCGCCTTCTACCTGCAGTGATGGAAATACATCAAAAAACCGTTTTGCCATGCCCTTTTCTCACTTCTTCCTCAGTCTGTTCTACTTCTGCTGCTCATTCCAGTGCAGCAGCTCATAGCGCAATGCCTCAAGCAGTTCGCCCTCCGGCACCTTTTTATATACTTCCCCGTTCTTGATCAAAAGTCCCTCTCCGATTCCTCCGGCAATACCGATATCCGCTTCCTTTGCCTCACCCGGTCCGTTGACAACGCAGCCCATAACCGCCACCTTGATGTCTAACGGGATGTCTGCCACCATATTTTCCACCTGGTTGGCAAGCCCGATCAGATCGATTCTGGTTCTGCCACAGGTCGGACAGGACACGACCTCCACGCCGCCTTTGCGCAGCCCTAAGGTACGCAGGATCAGCTTCGCGGACTTGATCTCCTCCAACGGGTCTCCCGTGAGCGATACGCGGATTGTATCGCCGATTCCCTGATGCAGAATGAGTCCCAGCCCGATCGAGGATTTGATATTGCCGCTGATGATGGTGCCGGACTCCGTGATGCCGACATGCAGCGGATGATCCGTCTGTGTCGCAATCAGCTCGTGTGCCTTCACGCACATCATCACATCGGAGGATTTGATGCTGATGACCAGATTGTCACACCCCATATCCTCGATCAGATGTACTTTATCGAGGGCGCTCTCGACAATCCCCTCAGCCGTCACACCGTGATATTTTTCCACAAGATCTTTTTCCAGAGATCCACTGTTGACGCCGACACGGATCGGAATACCGCGCTCTTTTGCGGCATCCACCACTGCGCGCACACGCTCTGTACTTCCGATATTTCCCGGATTGATGCGGATCTTATCCGCACCGTGCTCGATCGCGGCAAGCGCCAGGCGGTAATCAAAATGAATATCTGCCACAACGGGAATGCTCACCTGCTTTTTGATCTCGGTCAATGCCTCCGCCGCCTCCATGGTCGGCACGGCGCAGCGGATAATATCACATCCGGCAGCGGTAAGCGCCTGAATCTGCGCCACAGTTGCAGCCACGTCCTCCGTCTTTGTATTTGTCATGGACTGGATCAGGATCGGATTGCCTCCGCCGATCACCCGGTCGCCAATTTTCACTACTTTCGTCATCTTTTTGCCTTTCTATCCGAACAGCTTGCGGATATCATTAAAAAATGTAAAAAACATGAGTGCAAACAACAGCATCATGCCGATAAAATGTACCATGCCTTCCTTGTCGGGATCGACGCGCTTTCCGCGGATCACCTCGACAATCAAAAACAGCAGTCTGCCTCCGTCCAGCGCCGGAAGCGGCAGCAGATTCATCACACCGAGGTTTGCCGATAAGAAGATCGTAATGTAAAGCATCTGCAAAAATACCATATAGTAGCCGTACGTCACGCTCTGCTCATAGCTGTCCCCGATCATATTCACGATTCCGACCGGACCGCTCATGTCATTGACGCTCACCTTTCCGTCCACCAAAGACTTTAAGCTGTCAATCGTCACGCGGATCCAGTATTCCACCTCATATACGCTGTATTTTAAATTGGAAAGCACGGAACCTTTCGTCTTTTGCGCGCTTCCCTGAAAGCCGTACATATAATAGCCGTATTCTTCGTTATATTTGGGCGTGAGCACCGTCTGATAGCGTTCTCCGTCCCGCTCATAGGTCACTGTGACCGCGTCCCCGGAATGAAACTGTGTGTAGGCGCTGATGTCCCGGAAAAAATGTATCCGGGTGTGATCAATCTTTAAGATTGTATCTCCCGCCTGCATTCCCGCCTCCTCGGCCGGATATCCCTCCGTCACTCCGGCGAGCACCGGCAGATCATAGCCGATATTGCATAACAGAATAAAAGCAAAGACAAACGCCATCAGGAAATTGAATACCGGACCGGCGGCAACCACACTGATGCGCGCCCAGACTGATTTTTTCCCGAACGCCCTGCCGTCCTCGCTCTCCGTATCCTCTCCCTCCATCATGCACGCTCCACCGATCGGGAACAGATGCAGGGAGTATGTCGTCTCTCCCTTTGTGATGCCAAACACTTTCGGTCCCAGCCCGAGACAGAATTCATTCACCCGGATTCCGTTTGCCTTCGCCAGAAGGAAATGCCCCAGTTCATGAAAAATAATAATCAGACTGAATATCAGAATTGCGATAATAATCTTCATGCAAAAACCTTTCCCCATTTGCCTGCAATGTGTTCATATGCGGCTGCCTCCGTCTCCAGGATCTCATCAACCGTCGGATTGGCAATAAAATCAGCTGCCTCCATACACGATTCAATCATCTCCGGGATCTGCTGATAGGCAATTTTTCGATCCAGGAAAAGCGCTACCGCCTTTTCATTCGCCGCATTAAATGCCGTCGGAATATTGCCGCCGCGGCGCATCGCCTGATAGGCTAACGCAAGACCGCGGAACGTCTCCGTGTCCGGTCTCTCAAACGTCAGCTGTCCCAATGCAAACAGATCCAGTCTGTCGCCCGAGAGCGGTCTGCGCTTCGGATAATAGAGCGCATACTGGATCGGCAGACGCATATCCGGTGTGCCGAGCTGCGCAATGACTGCGCCGTCCTCATACTGCACCGCGGAGTGGATCACACTCTGCGGATGGACAACCACCTCAATCTGCTCCAGCTCCACATCAAACAGCCACTTTGCCTCCATGACTTCCAGGCCTTTATTGACAAGCGTTGACGAATCGATCGTGATCTTGCGTCCCATTGTCCAGTTCGGATGACGCAGCGCATCCCCCACCTGAATGTGCGCCAGATCTTCCGGCTTTTTCCCGCGGAACGGTCCGCCGGACGCCGTGAGAAGAATCTTCGCAATGCGGTTCCCGTTTTCTCCCTGCAGCGACTGGAAAATAGCACTGTGCTCGCTGTCGACCGGCAGAATCGGCACGCCGCATTTTTTTGCCAGCGGCATAATGATATGACCTGCCGTCACAAGCGTCTCCTTGTTCGCAAGTGCAATCTTTTTCCCCGCTTCAATGGCTGCAATCGTCGGTCTTATGCCGAGCATCCCGACAATCGCCGTCACAAGGATCTCACTCTCCGGCTGTACCGCCACCTCCAGAAGTCCATCCATGCCGGACACCACGCGGATATTCAGATCCTTCGTGCGATCGCGCAGTTCTTTGGCGGCGTCCTTCTGAAAAACGCATACCAGCAGCGGATGAAACTCTCTCATCTGCTCTTCCAGCTTTTTGATGTTGCTTCCGGCCGCAATCGCCGTCACCTGTATGTCGCCCTGCTCCCGCACAATATCTAACGTCTGTGTCCCAATGGAGCCTGTCGATCCCAAAATAGCTATCTTCATCATAGGTCTCTCCCAAAATTACAATACAATCAAATTAGCGGCAAGGAAATAGATGAGCGGCGCCGTAAAAATGACGCTGTCGAAACGATCCAGGATACCGCCGTGTCCCGGAATGAGTTTTCCATAATCCTTGATGCCGTAATTACGCTTGATGGCGGAAGCTGTCAGATCTCCCACCATGGATACCAGTGCGCCCGCCGCACTGATGGCTGCCATAATCCAGACATGTGACATCTCACTTCCCATCGCCCCGCGAAATACCATGCCGTAAATCACGGTGAGAAGCGCAGCTCCGATCACACCACCCACGGCGCCCTCCACGGACTTTTTCGGACTCAGCTTCGGCGTCATCTTATGCTTCCCGATCAGCATGCCGACACAGTACGCGCAGGTGTCGCATCCCCAGGAACACAGAAAAATAAGCCACACAATGTAGGTTCCGGCGCTAAGCATTCTGGTCTGGTACACGTAGGACAACATCACTGCCACATAGAACACGCCGAAAAATGCGGCGAGCAGCTGCTCCGTCTGATACTTCGGGTAAGTGAACACATACACGAACATCAATACGATCAGAAGCCCTAAAACCAGCATCATCAGATCCGGCAGAAAGCCGAAGCGCAGATTCGCATAGTAGACCGCCGCAGCCGCATACCCGACAATGCCCGGTGCAGACTTCTCAATATGAAAAATCCGGTATAATTCAAACATCCCGATCCAGGAAATCAGCAACGTGGACACCAGCAGCACATCCCCGCCGGTAATAATCAATACCAATGCGGCAATCACAAGAACGATTCCGCTCAATAATCTCGTCTTAAACATATCTCCTCCATCCGGCAGTCCTTCCTATTTCTTGTCTGTCAAACCGCCAAATCTTCTGTCTCTTTTATTATACGCTTCAATGGCACGCTCTAATTCCTCTTTGTGAAAATCCGGCCACGGCACATCGGTAAAGTAAAATTCACTGTACGCCAGCTGCCAGAGCAGGAAATTGGACAACCTGAGTTCCCCGCTCGTGCGGATTAAAAGATCCGGATCCGGAATGCCTGCGGTATCCAGATACTCCTCAAACACACTTTCCGTGATCTCTTCCGGCTTTCTCTTCCCCGCCGCAACATCTTCGCTCATACGGCGCATTGCGCGTGTCATCTCGTCGCGGCTGCCGTAATTGATGGCAATCTGAAGATTCAAGCCGTCATTTTTTGCGGAGGCAGCCTCCAGTTCACGGATGCGCTCCTGAAAGCGCTCACTGAGTCTCGTCGTATCGCCGATCACGCGCACGCGCATATTGTTTTTGTCTGCTGTCTTAATGCAGTTCTTCAGATAGCTTTCCAAAAGCTTCATCAGCGCTTCCACTTCGCCCTCCGGGCGGTTCCAGTTTTCCGTCGAAAATGCGTACATGGTAACATACTTTACACCGAGATCATGTGCCGCCTGGCATACCGTCTCGACATTCTTGGCTCCCGCTGTGTGTCCGTAATTCCGGGGCATTCCCTTTGCTTTTGCCCATCTTCCGTTTCCATCCAGTATGATCGCTATATGCTGTGGAATCTTTCTTCCCGTCTCCATACCTGTGCTTCTCCCTCGTATCTGTACTGAAGTATCAACTATACAAAATAACGGAAAAGATACAGATGTATGCCTCCATAAACACCTGTATCTCCTCTCGTTTCAAATCTATCCAAACTATACGGTAAGGATTTCCTTTGTCTTTGCCTCAACGGCACGATCCACATCTGCGATGTACTTATCGGTCATCTTCTGTGCCTGATCTTCCAGCTGCTTGATCTCATCCTCGGAGACATCCTCCTTGGCAAGCTTTTTAAAGGAATCATTGGCATCACGGCGGATATTGCGGATTGCAACCTTCGCATTTTCGCCCTTTTTCTTTACATCCTTTGCAAGTTCCTTACGTCTCTCCTCGGTAAGCTCCGGGAACAGAAGACGGACTGTCTTTCCATCATTCGTAGGATTGATTCCAAGATCGGAAGTAAGGATCGCCTTCTCAATCTCCTTTACCATGGATGCCTCCCACGGCTGAATCTGAATCATACGCGGCTCCGGAACACTGACATTCGCCACCTGCTGAATTGCTGTCGGAGTACCGTAGTAATCCACTCTCAACTTGTCAAGCACATGCGGATTGGCGCGTCCCGCGCGGATTCCGCCGAACTCCTCCGCAAGATTGTTCATTGTTTTGCCCATCTTTTCATCAAATACCGCTAATCTCTGATCCATATATATACCATGCCTTTCTATCAATTCTAAGAAACCGTAACCTTCGTGCCGCTAAACTCTCCCGTCATGGCTTTTACGATACTATTCTCTTCATTCAGTCCGAATACATACATCGGCATCCGGTTCTCCATACACATAATGGAGGCTGTCAGATCCACCACCGCAAGCTTCTTGTCAATTACTTCCTGAATAGAGACTTCATCATACTTCACTGCATTCGAATTCAGCTTCGGATCACTGTCATACACGCCGTCAATCGCTTTTGCGAGGTAGATTCCGTCCGCCTCCATCTCAATCGCACGCAGAACAATTCCCGTATCTGTCGAAAAGTATGGATGACCCGTTCCCCCTGCAAAAAACACAACCATTCCCTTTGCAAAATACTTATTCGCACGATCCTTGGAAAACAGCTTTGTCATGCTTCCACACTCAAAAGGTGTCAGAATCTGTGTCTGCATGCCCACAGAGCGGAAAATCTCTGAAACATAGATGCAGTTCATGATCGTTGCAAGCATGCCGATCTGATCCGCTTTGGTGCGGTCGATCGTCTCGCTGGTGCGTCCTCTCCAGAAGTTGCCGCCGCCGATCACGATGCCTACTTCGGTACCACCATCCACAATCTGCTTTACCTGTTTTGCAACCTCTGTGACTGTCGGCTCGTCAAATCCTGTGTGTTTATCACCTGCAAGCGCCTCACCACTTAACTTTAACAGAACTCTCTTCATGATGCTTAGTTTCCTTTCTTGGCATTGAACAGGCTCTGAACATCCACATCTGCATAGCACTGGGAGCAGAATCCCTCAATAACAGCGCCGTTGTTGATCTGAACAGAACGGGACTTGATGTTACCCATAACCACTGCGGAAGTATCCACAACAACCGGTCCCTGCACATCGATGTCACCCTTGATGGCTCCTGCGATCACTGCCGAGTTGGATGTTACATTACCTATAATTACAGAACCAAGACCAATCTTAACCGTACCGGAGCTTACGACTTCACCCTCTACCTGTGCAGAATCCGCGAAGAATTCGGAAGTGTTGCTGTTACCATTGACAACACCTGTCACGGTAAGCTTTCCGTTGCAGCTTACATTTCCGTCTACCTGACCTCTGATGTCGAGAGATCCGTTTGAGATCACATCACCATTGATAATCGTTCCCTCTGTAATCACGGAAACCTCGTCCGATACAATCGGCTTCTCCTGCGGTGTGGTCTGCGATGCTGCTGCCTGTGCTCCTGTCTGTGCTACCTGTACTGGTGTTACTGTATTATCAGCCATTTTCTTCTCCTCCTGTGCTGCTGCCATTGCATGCTGTGTGTATTCTTCTCTTGTTTTCTGTGGTTCCACCGTTGCTGCCTGTGTCCGCTCCAAAGCCGGCTCCTGCTTCGTTACCTGCTCTAACAGACCATCCAGCTTCGACAATTCGCTCGCCACATCCACTTCATCTTCCAGTGTGTTCACGACCATGTCATCATCCTTGTCCGTGCTTTCGAGATTGTCTTCTCCCGGCATAAGTTCATTCACTGCCTGTGAGAAATCATCCTTAAAGTCCTTGAAAAATCCCATGTTCTTACCTCCATTTATAATCTGGTCATCTGGCACTGTCGGCTTTGACATACTGGATAACCTGTGTATCTTCATCAATCGGTAAAATCTCGGCATCCATATCCTGCAATGCCTCGATCAGCGGTCCTACCGCTTCTACCGTTGTTGACTTATCTTCCGAGTCGTGCAAAAGCACAACCGAGGTCTTGTATTTTGAAACATCTGAAACAACATTCTCGACCAGTTCTTCCGATGTATATGCAGCATTTGCCGCATCGCCTGCCGAGATGTTCCAGTCGTAATAAACGACGTCCTCGCTGTTTAAAAACCGGATCAGCGAACTCATCGGCACATTGCTGATCTGATTGCTGCTCCCGCCCGGGAACCGGTAATAGCGGCTCTTTTCACCGGTCACCTCATAGAGATAATCCTGCAGCTGATGAAAATCCGCCTCAAACGCATCCTCCGACTGATAGATCAGACTGTACTTATTAGAATAGGAATGCATTCCCAGCGTATGCCCCTCATCCACGATCCTCTGGTAGATGGCTGCCGATGCCTCATCCTCTTTTCCGACCACAAAAAAGGTTGCCTTGACATCGTACTCCGACAGCACATCTAAAATGGCGTCCGTATTCTCAGACGGCCCGTCATCAAACGTCAGATAAACTTTATGTACATCTCCATCCTGTGCCAGATTGTCTGTCTCGTCGATCCCGGATGCAGGTGCCGTCACAGCCACTGTCTCCGTATCCATGCCGCCGGTCTCTTCCTGGGGTAGTGCCTCCGTATCCGGCACCTGCTGGTTCATCACCCGCTGCATCTGCCAGAGTTCATCTAACTTTCTCTCCATGGATCTCGTCCGGACAAGCAGAAAAATGATCAGAATCATGGACAGGATGATCCACCCGGCAATTATCGCGATTATGGTATGTTTCATTCTTGCAATCCGCTTTCTCCGCCTGCGTTGATTGCGGAGTGCCTCAGAATCCTTATCCTGCATGTAGAACCCCCAAGTTAATCATAATACTTTATCTATTGTATCACATTTTTGTATTTTTCAAAGAAAAAAGCGCAAAAAAATCGTATGATTTTTCTACACTTTTTCATGTATTTTCTGAATTTTTATGTTTCTCCAGCTAAAAGCCCGGTGACCACCGCCCCCACACTAAACAGCATCACGCCCCAGGCGATGACAGCCGGCGATGTCCCGCGCAGCGGGATTTTCCCTAATATGGCAACCGGGGACGCCGCCAGCAGCCCGAAAATTGCCCAGTAGGTCAGCCTCTCAAACCGGCAGAGCAGATATTCCATCAGCTTTGCGACAAGAAAAATACCTCCAAGCACGCCGCATCCGAACGGGACTAATAGGGCAAGACAGTACCACGCCGTCCCGGCATCCAGCATGACCACCGCCACAACGAACGCATTGATATGGTCAATGACCGGCGTGTAATATCCGAGCGCCATCAAAAGCATCGAACCGCTCACCCCCGGAATGACCATCGTAGCCGCGGCAGCCAGCCCCACCGCAAAAAGCTTCACTGCCGTCCCAGGACCGGCGGCAAGAACCTGTTCGCTGCCTTTTCCAAGGAACTGCATTCCAATCATCAGGCAGAAGAATCCCAAAAACAGCGCCAGCTCCGGCACCTTCGGATATCCCCTGGACACCTTGCGCCAGATGAGCGGCACGCCGCCGAAAATCAGTCCGATAAAAAGCATCGCGGTCTGGAACGGAAAATTCTCAAAAAGATAACCGATCATAAAGGAAAGGCAGATAATTCCGATCCCCATTCCAAACAGATACGGAAACAGCTTTAAGATGCTTTCCTTTTTATGACGGAAAAATCCGGTGACCGCCTGCAGAAGTTCATCATAAATCCCCAGCGACACCATGATCGTACCGCCGCTCACTCCTGGAACTACATTGGCGATTCCGATCGTAATTCCTCTTATGACATTCTTTATGAATTCCATACATCCTCCACTTTTTTGCATGCTGCCTTTCTCTGTTCCGCCGCAAGCGATTCGCTCTTCTTATCCGGAAGAAGATGCTCTGCCATCCCTGCCAGCAGATTTCCGGCCGGAAGCAAAAGCAGGGTCGTTCCGATATTAAAAATCGTATGCATGTTGGCAATCTGGGCAGCCGGCCGTCCCGGCGTCAGCTGCGCAACCAGCGAAACGAGCGGCGTTGTCATGCACAGCACGGTAAACACCACCGTTCCGATCAGATTGAACGAAAGATGAATGATCGTGGTGCGCTTGGCGTTTCTTCCGGTGCCGATGGCAGCAAGAACCGCCGTAATGCATGTGCCGATATTCTGACCGAACAGAACATACACCGCCCCCGCGAAAGATACGGCTCCTCCCTGTGCCAGGGTCTGCAAAATCCCGACCGAAGCCGAGGATGACTGAATGGCTGCCGTGAACGCCGCGCCCGCCAGGATTCCAAGCAGTGGATGTTCAAACCTTGTCATCGCCCGAAGGAACACCTGCGAATCACAGAGCGGCTGCATGGCTTCCCCCATCATATCCATGCCGATAAACAGGATTCCAAGCCCCGCCACAATCTCGCCTGTGTACCGGATCCGGTCTTTTCCCGCAAACAGAATCAGGACCACCCCCCAAAAAGCCAGAAGCGGCGCAACGGCTCCCGCATCCAGTGCAATCAGCTGACCGGTGATTGTGGTGCCGATATTCGCCCCCATGATAATCCAGACCGCCTGGCGCAGAGTCATCATCCCGGAATTCACAAAGCCAACGACCATGACCGTGGTGGCCGAGGACGACTGGATCACTGCCGTCACAGCTGCTCCGACGCCCACGCCAAGGAAGCGGTTCTTTGTCAGCCGCTCCAGGATCTGCTTCATCTTCTCACCTGCGGCAGCATTTAAGCCCTCGCTCATCTGATGCATTCCATACAAAAAGAGTGCAAGCCCTCCCAGCAGTGCAAAAAAATTTCTATATTCCATTTTCTTCTTTTCCCTTTTCTTATCCTAATCTTATGACGCTTCTAATACCTGTGATAACCAAAAGGGCAAATCTTTTTTACCGTCGGAATTGTGCACGAATCGTACCATGCGGTAACCTGCCAGGCAGATGCACGCCGCCGTGACGGTAAGCACTACCGCCTCTGCATAGGGAATCTCTGCTATTTTGAATAAAACAGCAGTAAAAAGATGAAAAAAAAGACGCTGCTCCGCCGCCCCGGTCATTTTTCTCGTCACGACAATCATACTCTGTGACAATCCTGCTTCCGGTTCCGCCGAGAGCGCGTTTGAGACATAATCGGAGTCCGTCGTCCGTAAAATACCCTGTGCTTCCCCTCCGGCCTCTGCCGTCAGATTCTGCACCTGGGCGATCTGTGTCTGCCACAGACAGACACCAAGATGGGAAAACAGCAGAACCGCCATCATGCAAACCGCAAAAAATGCTTTTCTTCTATCTGCACTGCGCATGTTCCCTGCTCCTTTCCCATTCCAAGACTCTTTCCTCACGATAGCAAAGCACTTACGACTTGTCAATAGATGCGGATATATTTTCCATAAACCTGCGCAGTGTCTGTTCCGTTGTCGCAATCGCTTCCTCCGGAATGCCTTCGGCCAGCCTGCGGAAAAACGCGGCTTTTTTCTCCGTTATCTGCTTCGTGAGCACACTACATTGCTGCGTGAGATATAAATGGCAGATTCTCTTATCGGCAGCATCCCGTTCCACCACAAGAAACTGCTTTTCCACGAGGCTCTCCACCGATCTGGCAACCAGTCCCTTGGACACCCCCTCGTACTGCGCAATATCCCGCGCCGTATTGCATCCGCCGTTGTCGCGTGCCAAAAAAAGAAGCACCAGCAATTCGTTCGGCGTGAGATGATATTTCTCCATCTCATCCTGAAAGTATTTCCGGTATGCTTTCTCTATCTTAAAATAATTTTCAAAAAAGTCCTCCAGCATGTTCCCCCTCCTTTCCGCCGGTTCATGCCTTCTCTTTGTTTTAGTTGATTTGTGAACTGTTTATATAGAAACTTTATTTGAAATCTGTATAAAAGTCAATTAAAAAAGTGTTAAAATTTCAGAAAAATCACTCCGACTCGGTTGACTTTCTACACAACAACCGATAAAATAATAGTTGATTTGTGAACTGTTTAACTGGTAACTCTATTAACCGAATCCTAGAAAGTGTGTGATGTTATTTTGAACAAAAAATTAAAAGAGAAATTCGACGAATCTGTAAGCGCCGTTCTTCCCATTACCGTCATTGTGCTGTTGCTCAGCATTTTTGTCGTACCGATGGAGACCGGAACCATTGCCCTGTTTCTGGTCGGAGCGTTCATGCTGATCATCGGCATGGCATTTTTCCAGCTGGGTGCTGAGATGGCGATGACACCGCTCGGCGAAGGTGTCGGTTCCCATATCATGAAGACGAAGCGTCTTTCGATTCTGATTATTGTCTGCTTTGTGATGGGTGTCATCATCACAATCGCGGAACCGGATCTGCAGGTTCTCGCCAATCAGGTTCCTTCTATTCCAAACGAAACCTTAATCTGGACGGTCGCTCTCGGCGTCGGTGTCTTTCTGGTCATCGCTGTTTTGCGTATCATTTTCAAGCTGAGCCTCCCCCTGCTGCTGTGTATCCTCTATGCCGCACTATTTTTGCTCTCCTTTGCGGCGCCGGCTGATTTCATCGCAGTCGCATTTGACTCCGGCGGTGTGACGACAGGTCCGATGACTGTTCCTTTTATTATGGCCATCGGTGTTGGTCTCTCCTCCACGCGAAGTGACAAGGACGGTTCGAGCGACAGTTTCGGTCTGATCTCCTTCTGCAGCATCGGACCGATTGCCATGGTACTCCTGCTCGGTATTTTCTACCATCCAGCCGGTGCATCCTACAATGCCACCGAAATACCGGATGTTGTGACCATGCAGGATGTCATGCGTCAGTTTGTACATATGCTGCCGGGCTATGGCAGGGAAGTCATTTCTTCCATCCTTCCGGTACTGATCGTCTTTTTACTGTTTCAGCTCATTTCCAGGCGCTACCACAAGAACCAGATGATCAAGATGCTTATGGGCTTTCTCTACACCATCATCGGACTGATCCTGTTTCTGACCGGTGTCAACGTAGGATTTGCTCCCGTCGGAAGTCTGCTCGGCAGCAATCTCGCCGCACAGACATGGCGCTTTGTTCTGATTCCCATCGGCGCGTTAATCGGTTATTATATTGTAAAAGCCGAGCCTGCCGTGCAGGTGCTCAACAAGCAGGTGGAGGATGTGACAAACGGTTCCATTTCGCGCAGTGCGATGAACCTCTGTCTCTCCATCGGTGTCTCCGCTTCCGTTGCGCTGGCGCTGCTCCGGGTTCTGACCGGACTTAACATTTACTGGCTCTTAATTCCGGGCTACATCATTGCTCTGGTGCTCACCCGGTTTGTTCCAAAAGTATTTGTCGGTATCGCTTTCGACTCCGGCGGTGTTGCCAGCGGTCCCATGACCTCCACGTTTCTTCTTCCGCTTGCCATGGGCGCATGTACCGCCGTGGGCGGCAATGTGGTAACCGATGCGTTCGGCGTCGTGGCGATGGTCGCAATGGCACCGTTAATTGCCATTCAGATCATGGGCGTACTGTATCAGCTGAAGCTTAAGAGGGCGACATCCGATGCGCTTATCATGATCGATGTCGACGACAATGCCATTATGGATATTGAGGAGGAATAATTATGCAGGATCATACCATGCAACATAAAAAAAAGATGCCGGCATTCCGGTGCCTCGTCATTATCATAGATTCCAATATCCGTGATAAACTGACCGAATTTCTCACCGATGCCTCCATCCCGATCTATTACCAGATGCACGGCGTCGGCACCGTCAGTTCCGATTTTCTGAATCTGTGCGGTCTCGGCGACACCAACAAAACCATCATGCTATGCATCGTCCCGAAGGAACGCACCCGTATGCTGTTGGCGGAGATGAATCAGGCGCTGCAGCTTCACAAGAGAGGAACCGGTATCGCTGTCAGCATACCGTTATCCGGCATTCAGGGATGGCTCTATAAAGTTCTCGGTTCCGGTTCTTTGGACTCCTCTGAGCCGGAGATAGAAAAAGAGGTGAAAAAAATGAGTGAAACGATTACACATGCAATGATTCTTGTCACAATCAATCAGGGATACAGCGATGATGTCATGTACACCGCGCGCGCTGCCGGCGCTACCGGCGGAACGATCTTAAAGGGTCTGCGCTGCAGTCCGGAGGAGGTTGCCAAACATTTCGGCATGGCTCTCCAGGAGGAACAGGAAGTCCTTGCCATCGTCGTTCCAAAGGATAAAAAGACCGAAATCATGACCGCCATCAGCAAGCAGCACGGCATTGACACACCGGCGCACGGCGTCAGCTTTGCCCTGCCGGTCGACGCGATCATGGGACTGTAGAATTTATACTTTATGACGCAAAAACCTTATCGAATCATAACCAGGTTCGATAAGGTTTTTTCTTACAAAATGACCCCTGCAAATAGTGTCTCCACCATTCGTAGGGGTCATTATCCTTCAACAATTTAGCACAATATCAAATTATGCGTTCATCTGTGCTGCAACTTCTGCTGCAAAGTCTTCCTGCTTCTTCTCAAGACCTTCGCCAGTCTCAAAACGAACAAATCTCTTAACCTTCACAGTACCGCCAACTGCCTTGGATACTTCCTCAAGATACTTGGCAACGGTCTGCTTGCCGTCCTCAGCCTTAACGTAAACCTGATCTACCAGGCATACTTCCTTGAGTTCTTTGCTGATACGTCCTTCGATCATTCCGTTGATTACCTTCTCCGGCTTCTGGGACTCCTTCGGATCGTTCATGATCTGTGCTAAGAGGATCTCTTTCTCATGAGCGATGTAATCAGCACTTACCTCGTCTCTGGAAACATACTTCGGATTGAGTGCTGCGATCTGCATTGCGATATTGTGCATTGCTTCCTTTACAGTGTCATTTACAACATCGGTGTCTGCATCAACGATAACGCCGATTCTTCCGCCGCCGTGTACATACGGTACAACACAGCCATGCTCAGCTACAACCTTCTCAAATCTGCGGATCTTTAAGTTCTCGCCGATCACTGCAACCTTCTCAACCAGTGCTTCACTTACGGTCTTGCTGGCATCCTCATTCCACTTCTCAGCCATGAAAGCATCCATGTCTGCTGCATCGGAATTCACTGCCTGTGTTGCAACAGCCTTAACAAACTCCTGGAATGTTGCATTCTTTGCAACGAAGTCTGTCTCAGAGTTTACCTCAACAACCGCTGCTGTCTGGTCATCCTTGGTCACTACCATGCAAAGACCCTCTGCTGCGATTCTGCTTGCCTTCTTCTCAGCCTTAGCCTGTCCGTTCTTTCTTAAGAACTCTACAGCCTCGTCCATGTTACCGTTTGTCTCATTTAATGCCTTCTTGCAATCCATCATGCCTGCGCCGGTCATCTCACGCAGTTCCTTTACCATAGCTGCTGTAATTGCCATTTTCTCATCCTCCAAAAAATAATTTATCCTGATTCTTTATCTTTATGCCACAGAAAGGGACGTAACACGCGTCCCTTTCCGATTGTTGACATATGGGCGATCCTGCCAATCAGGCACCCGTTGTTTCCAACTTATTATGCTTCCTCTGCTGCATCTGCCTCTGCGGACTCAGCCTCTTCTGCAGTCATCTCTGCACCCTGGTTTGCCTCGATCACTGCGTCTGCCATCTTGGAAACGATCAGTTTTACGGCTCTGATAGCATCATCATTGCCCGGGATCACATAATCAAGTTCCTCAGGATCACAGTTTGTATCTGCAATACCGATCAGGGTAATTCCTAATGTATGAGCCTCCTGAATACAGATTCTCTCCTTCTTCGGGTCTACAACGAAGATTGCATCCGGGAGCTTCTTCATCTCCTTGATACCGCCAAGGTTCTTCTCTAACTTCTCCCACTCTTTCTTAAGTGCGATAACTTCCTTCTTCGGCAGTACCTCGAATGTACCGTCGGTTGCCATTGTCTCGATCTCTTTTAATCTTGCAATACGGCTCTGGATGGTCTTGAAGTTGGTAAGCATACCACCTAACCATCTCTCATTTACATAGAACATGCCGCAGCGCTCTGCTTCGGTCTTGATTGCATCCTGTGCCTGCTTCTTGGTACCTACGAAAAGAATGGTGCCGCCCTCAGCTGCAATATCAGATACTGCTTTGTAAGCCTCGTCTACCTTGCCTACAGATTTCTGTAAGTCGATGATGTAGATACCATTTCTCTCTGTGTAGATGTACGGAGCCATTTTAGGATTCCATCTTCTGGTCTGATGTCCGAAGTGAACACCTGCTTCAAGTAACTGTTTCATTGAAATAACGCTCATTTTCTTACCTCCATGGTTGAAATCTTCCATATGCTTCATCCCGCAAGGCAACCATTCGGCACCGGCCCGGTGGTCAGCATATGTGTATTATTGTGTGGAAATGATTTTCCACGCTTGAACCTCGCATATTATATCACAAACATCTTTGCTGTGCAAGTACCTTTTTACTCTTCAAGCGGTCCCGCCTGCAGAATTTTTGCAATTTCCTCATTCGACAGACCGTAAGGAATATCGTAGTTGCCGACACGCATATTGGAAGCGTAGCCGATCTGCGATAAATACTGCCGGAACGTCTCCGCATCGGAAATGACTCCGTTCTCCGCCAGCTTCTCGCAGACAATACGGCAGACATCCCCTTTCTGAATCACCAGACGGTATACGCCGGACGGATTCTCTGCATCAGCAGCCTCCTGCTGTGCCTGCGTCTCCTCATCCGTGTTCGCGCTATTCTCCTGCGCCTCAGCTGCCACGTCCTCAGCTGCAGCTTCCGTATTCTGCGCGGTCTCTTCTGCCGCGGTCCGTTCTTCCAACAGTTCGGATGCCGTCTGCTCGGTCACAACCTCCGTCTTCGCTCCGGTGTCCGTGCCGTCCGGATCCTGCTCCGTATCGCCCTGCTCTGTTGTCTCTGTCTCCTGCATGACCATGCCAAGCTGTGCCGCCCGCGCCATGATCTCCTCATCAGACATCTTGATCTCTTTCTTTGAAAAACTGACTGCCAGTATCACCGTTGTGACAATGATTCCGATCCCCAGTCCCCGCAAATAATATTTCAGTTTCACGAATCACTCTCTCCTCTGTAAAGCCCATTGACCAGGCGAACTTCACCGATTCCGATTCCAAGCTTCTTGGCAATCTGAACCTCCGTCATTCCGAGTTTTTTCAACTTCAGAATCTCTGCATGCAGTCCTTCCTGCTTTGTCTCTTCCGTCTCCGGCATCTCTTCCTTCTGCTCTGCCGGTGCAGCAGCCGTATCTCTCTCCGTCGTATCTGCCGTCTCAACCGGTACCGGTGTTACTGCCGAGACCGCAGATACCGCTGCGGCACGCTCCGGTGCAGCCTGCGGTGCAGTCAAAGGTGCTTTCTCCTCAAGGCTTCTTACATCCGCAGCCAGGCGCTGCAGATCCGCCGCCATACCGGTAAGCTCCGTGTGTTTATCGTTCAGCATACTGTATAAGAACATAATCTCATTATGCGTTTTATTCATGCTCTCGATCACCGTGTCGGAATATTCACTGATCGCCATGATCTTATCGTTTGTCACTTTTTCAAGGGAACGATCCACCTTTTCGGAAGACTGGTCAACCTGCTCATCAATCGCATCCTCAATCCGTGTCTCCGCATTCTTGAGTCCCCGGTCAATGATTCTCTTTAATTCCTCTTCGCTCAACTCTGCAATCTGGTTCAATTCTGACGGCGATAACTTTTCCGTCACAAAAAAGCTTCCGATCATAAAAACCACACCGATCAGAAGTAATATCCATGCTACTCCGGTCATATGCTTCTCCTCACCTATCTATATCTTGATATCAAAATGGCTGCCCTGCCCTTTTAATATGACTTTTCCCTCATTCTCAGGCTCCTCTTCGCGGCGCTTTTTGTGCCTGCCAGATTCGCCCTCATATTCGTTATTGCCCTTTTCCTTGGCATCATAACGATAGCCATCGTTCTCCTTTTCCTCCGGATCCTGCACACGATGGGTCAGCTGGTCTTCGTGCTTCTGCTGTTCAATCTGAATATTCTGCTGTTCGACAATCGGCCTATTATCCTCCTGCTGCTTCAGATTCCCGACATCCTGCGTCCTCTGAATCATCCCGTTTAAAACAACTGGTCTTATTGACATGCAACACACCTCCGCTCATCTGCTACTCAGTCAGAATTCCCATATAGCTTCCCATCTTTTTGCGCATCTTAAGCAGCGCCTTTGTGTGAAGCTGCGACACACGCGATTCAGACACTTCCAATATATTGCTGATCTCCTTTAACGTGAGTTCTTCATAATAATACAGAAGAATCACCTTGCGCTCTTTTTCCGTGAGCAGATCCATTGTCTCGGACAGAACTTTTTTCAGTTCTTCCTCCTCAATATTGTCCTCCGGCTGTGCGAAATGGGAGTTCCCGCGCGCATCCATCACCGGCTCTCCGCCCTGCTCCACGAACTCATTGAGAGATACCACGTTTGTGACTTTTAACTGCGACTGCCACTCATTCAGTTCAGCCGCCGCAATTCCAATCTCCCCTGCAATCTCTTCATCCGCCGCAGCACGTCCCGTCCGCGCCTCGATATTTTTGATTGCTTCCTCAATCCGCTTCTGCTTCTGTCTGACAGTCCTTGGTATCCAGTCCATCTTGCGGATCTGATCCAGAATGGAACCGCGGATACGCAGGCTCGCATATGTCTCAAACTTTACGTCTTTTCCGGGATCAAACTTATCAATGGCATCGATAAGTCCGAATATTCCATAACTAACCAGATCTTCGTATTCCACATTGTATCCAAGATACATGCTGAGCCGGCCCGCAACCACTTTCACAAGCGGTGCATATTCCGTAATCAGCTTTTCTCTCAGCGCAGACGATGGATTTTTCTGGTATTCTCCCCATAGTTTTTCTCTGTCAACCGTTTTCATTGGAAGCCCCCACGTCTAAAGATTACTGTTCTTTCGCATCGGCATTCTCTGTCTCCTCCGATGCCGTTTCATTCTCTTCTGCCTCAGGATCCTCTTCTTCCTGCGGCAATGTACCATCCGTGGTTTCCTCGTCATTCATCCCGGCAAAATTGCGGTCAAGAACAATTTTGACCACACCGCCCAGAAGGTAAAATACAATCAGGACAATCAAAAGCATTTTCATGAAATCTGCCACTTCCATGTGTGCACAGATGCCCGCTACGCAGGCGACAAACCCGGCTGACAGCATCACAATCGCAGGTACTGATTTTGTTTTCATACTTACAGCCCTTCCTTAAATAATCTTAAGCGGCTTGCCCACCGACTTAATATAAAATTCTCCGGTATCACAATGCAGTTCCACTGTTCTACCATAATTGAGTCCTGTATCTTCCGCTACCAGCCGGATTCCAAGTTCTTTTAAAATCGCTTTGGCAGCCTCCGCATTCCTCGCTCCGATATTTCCCACATCCGAAAGTCCGCTTACCTCAAACATCCGCGCGCCCCCGGCAATCTTGGCGATCAGTCTTGGCTTACTTGCTCCCGCTGCAACAACACGCTTTAACAATTCCCGAATTCCCGTATCTCCAAACTTAGCTATATTGCTGTTGTTTCTTACTTTTGTACTGTCAGGAAGCATATAATGCACCATGCCTCCCACTTTTGTCACCGGATCATAAAGAACCAGTCCAATACAGGAACCGAGACCTAAAGTCGTAATTACATCCGGAGCCTTGCAAACGTTCAGGTCCGCCATGCCTACTTTTATGACTTCGCTCATATACGCATTCTCCTTATATTGAGATACCAAGTGACGTTAATATTTTTTCGTAAGAATCCTGCTCCGGCATCAAGATGAAATATCCGTTGATCGCCACATCCGCACAGATCTCCGTCTGTATCAACAATGCATTGTCACCGTACTGTCCAAATTCAATCGCCGGCACGCTCAAAATCGATGCTGCCATGTCCACCGCGATGTATGGAACGGACGGAGTGATGACAAGATTGGTCAGGGAGGACAATGCGGACAGATAAGATCCCGCAATGATATTGCCGATCTCTTTTAATGCGGAAAGTTCCATCTCGCCAAACGGCTGGTCATCCGGTTCGTTTGTCATCATCAGCTTGTTGACCAGATAACGTGCAGACGGAATATCCAGAAGGAACATCATGCTTCCCTCAATATCTGTCTCCACCTCAAGGAAAATGCCGACAATTGTCTCATCTTCCGCTCCTACCGCCATTCCCAACTGTGATACTTCCATCAGCCGGATGCTCGGTACATTCATATCGATCTTCATGCCAAGCATATTTGCAATG
The DNA here is from genome assembly GCF_000225345.1 of Roseburia hominis A2-183. NCBI lineage: Bacteria > Bacillati > Bacillota > Clostridia > Lachnospirales > Lachnospiraceae > Roseburia > Roseburia hominis. The sequence goes on along the minus strand of NC_015977.1, from coordinate 1,557,175 downwards.
GCTGAAGTGGCATTTCCTGCTCCGATATTGCCGATTTCACGCAATACGTCCAGGTACATGTCATTCACTTGCTCTAGTGTCATATTACCCATGAACGTTTTTTCTCCTCTCAACATAATATATCCATGGTTTTCTAAGAGGAATGTCTCTGGTTCTCTCCCGCTGCATTCCCTGTAGTAAAACAAGCAGGTTAGCGGAATGTATTCCATTCCGCTAACCTGCGCACACGTCTATGCACGCATATGTTCTGTGTGCTTATGCGTTGTCATCCACCACCGAGTTAATCTCGAGAAGTGAGATCAGATCATCGCCGTGTTTACCGATTCCATTGATGAATTTACCCTTGTTGGTCGATTTTTCAATTTCATCCTCACTTAAATTGACGACTTCCTTCACCTCGTCGACAATCACGCCGATCGCGCCTTTTTCTTCCAGCTTTAAGATGATGATACGGCTCGCGTTCGTGAACACATCATCCTCCAGCCCCATCTTGTTGCGGATACTCATTACGGATACGATCTCACCGCGCAGATTGATCACGCCCTTAAAGTAGGACTGGATCTTCGGGACACGGGTAATCTTCTGCATACGCACGATGTTGTCAATATAGCTGATATCAATTCCGTACTGCTCGCTTCCGACCATTACGACAATATACTGTTTTGACTCTTTGTCAATTACTTCCACGTTCTTTTCTGCCATGTTGTCCGCCTCCTCTTACATCAGTACATTCACATCAAGGATCAGTGCCACTTCACCATCGCCAAGGATCGTTGCGCCGCTGATGATCTTGTTGTTGTTTATGTATTTACCAAGTGACTTGATAACGATTTCCTGCTGTCCGATCAGGTTGTCGACCACAAGGCCTGCCAGATTCTCGCCCTTCTGTACAATCACAACCGTCAGGCTCTCCGGCTCTTCTTCTTTCGGCTCAATATCCAGAACCTGATCCATACGGATCAGCGGAATTACCTTGCCGCGGAGGTGAATCACTTCCTGAGCCTCCACATACTTGATATCCTTCACCGGAATATCCTCGATGTTGGAAATGGAACCAAGTGCGATTGCGTATTTCTCATCGCGGATCTCTACCATGAGTGCCTGGATGATTGCAAGTGTCAGCGGCAGGCGTACGGTAAAGGTCGTTCCCACACCGAGCTCTGTCTTTACTTCCACATCGCCGCCGAGAGCCTCGATGTTGGATTTTACAACGTCAAGTCCTACGCCACGTCCGGAAATATCGGTAATCTTCTTCGCCATGGAAAAGCTCGGCAGAAACAGCAGATTGATGATCTCTTTCTGGCTCATTGTCTCAGCCTGCTCCTCAGTGATGACACCGCGCTCGATTGCCTTGTTGCGCACAGCCTCCACATCGATTCCGTTACCGTCATCGCCAACCTGGATGATGACATTGTTGCCTTCCTGGAATGCGTTGAGGAAAATGCTTCCGACTTCCGGCTTGCCCTTTGCAATACGGGTTGCGTTGTCTTCAAGTCCGTGATCCGCGGAATTACGAAGCAGATGCTGCAGCGGGTCACCGATCTGATCGACTACGGTACGGTCAAGTTCTGTATCTTCACCTGTCATGTACAATTCCATCTTCTTGTCCAGCTTTCTGGAAAGATCACGGATCATACGCGGGAATTTTGCAACTACACTCTCGATTGGCACCATCCGGACTTTCATCACGGACTCATGAAGATTGGTCGTGATACGCTCCAGATATTCAATCTGCTCATGGAAGGACTGGTTCTGGAAATCTCCGGAATCGGTGGAGCTGATCGACACCAGACTGTTCTTTGCGATGATAAGCTCGGATACCTGGTTCATCAATGCATCCAGCTTCTCAATATCTACACGGACAGTACGGTTTGTGACTGGCTTTGCAACCGTCTGCTTTTTATTGCCGCTGCTCTGTGTCTTCGCTGCCGGCTTTGCTGCCTGTGCCTGTGGCTGCTCCTGTGCCGGTGCCGCCTCAGCCGGTGCATCCTGAGACTTCTCTGCCGCCGCAGCGTCCGCTTCCGCTTTCTCCTGCTTTGCAGCCAGCGTCTCGTATTTTACTTCCTCACCGACAACCTTATCAATCTCAGACACCGACTTTGCAGCTTCCGCAATCTTCTCATACGGCTCGTCCGACGCAATAAAAATGCTGAAATCGCAGTCGAACTTCTCATCCTCAATATCCTGGGAGCTCGGATTGTATACAAGGATCTCTCCAAACTCTTCCACTGCCTTGAATACCAGGAATGCTCTCGCTGCCTTTAACAGGCACTCCTTCTGGATATAGATGGTCATGCCGTAAATGTGTGCGCCGCCCTCTTCCGCCTGCTTGATTTTATCCTTCTCGGACTCGCTGAGACCGAACTCAAAATACTTTTTATCATCTCCGCCCGCGGTCTGTGCCGGTGCCTCTTCTTTTTTCGGCTCCGACTGTGCAGGTGCAGCTGCTGCGCCATCCTCCGCCGCGATGAAATCATTCAGTTCCTTGATGATCAGTTCGTTGTCCTCTGTTCCCTCATCCGAACTTGCCTTTACGTTGTCGAGATAGCCCTCGATCGCATCCAGGCACTTGAACAGAAGGTCAATCATAGAACTGGTCACTTTGACTTTCTCACTGCGGACCTCCTGGAACACATTCTCCATGTCATGTGTCAGGCGCTGCATTCTCTTAAAGCCCATGGTTCCAGCCATTCCCTTTAAGGAGTGTGCTGCACGGAAAATCTCGTTGATCGTGTCCATGTTCTCCGGATCTTTTTCCAGCTCCATGATGCAGTCACTTAAATTCTGTAAATGTTCACTTGTCTCATCAATAAAAATCTCAAGGTATTGGCTTACATCCATATTACTTTACCCCCACATTCTTAATAATTGATTTAGCTACGTCATTAAGAGGAACCACTTCATCCACAACGCCCGCCTCGGCAACCGCCTTCGGCATTCCGTATACCACGCACGATGCGGCGTCCTGTGCGATCACATAGACCGGCTTCTTCCTGGCAAGGGAAACAATCCCCTTGGTGCCGTCCGCACCCATTCCGGTGAGAACCACGCATACAACCTGATCGTAACCGCAGTCCCGCAGGGAATCGTACGTGATGTTGGCACACGGCTTCAAGCCGCCGATCGCAGGCATATCGTTCAACCGGATCCTGTGACTTCCATCCGGCTGGCGCTTCACTTCCATGTGCTTGCCGCCCGGTGCGATGTACACCGTTCCTTTCATCAGCACATCTCCGTCTTCCGCCTCCTTGACATGAATCGGGCTGACCTCGTCCAGTCTGTCTGCCATTGACTTGGTAAATCCGGCAGGCATATGCTGAACCAGTACCATCGGTGCGTCCAGATTCTTCGGCAGATACGGAATGACACTCTGCAGCGCCTTCGGACCGCCCGTCGAACATGCAAGCGCAACGATCTTGCTGCCACTCTTGATCGCATGTCCGGCTGTTGCAACCGGCTTTGCGGTCCCCGCAGGAGCCGATACAGCCTTGGTCTGCGGTGTGATGCGCCGTTCACGATTGTAACTCTGGGTCGCGCATACCGCCGAGAGCACGCCGAGAAGCTGTTTTTTGAACTCCTCGCCCTTTGCCTCAATAACATTGGTTGGCTTCGTGACAAAATCGACTGCCCCGCGCTCCATCGCCCGGATCGTGACATCCGCATCCTTGGTTGTCGTCGTACTTACCATGATGACCGTTGCACGGATTCTGTCCTTCTGTAACTGTTCCAAAAGCTGCAGTCCGTCCATGCGGGGCATATTGACATCGAGAACAACGCCATCATAGCGCGTCGTCTTAAGCTTCTCATATGCCTCAAGACCGTCACAGCAAGTATCTGTGACCTGAAATGTTCCGTCTGAATTGATTATATCACACATGACCCTTCTCATGAGTGCAGAGTCATCAACAATTAAAATCTTTTTACTCATATCTTATGCTCTACCCCTTTGACGCGCTTTGCGTTCTTCTTCAAAGATGAACCGGATGATTTCCTCCCTTACACTGCTGTCGGTAATCAGGAATTTGGCTCTGGCCTCGTAGGGCGTTTCCGGCGTTTTTTCTGTCTTGATACAGGAAATAATTGTTCCAATGATATAATATTGTTTGTCTAAATTTTCATTCTGCAGATGTATCTCAAAGAGAACATACTGATTCTCCCGAAGCTTCTGATCCGTCCGAAACCGGATACCGCCGCCGCTTAGATCCACGATCCTTCCGGCATATTCCCGGTCTCTGCTCTTTCCCTCCGCTTCCTGCAGTTCAATAAATAGGGCTTCTCCCGTCTTTAATGCGGCTTCCTGTTCCTCAATGGTGTAATAATTCATGTCCATAATACATGGAAACCGGAAGAATTCTCTTCTCTGATACTTGGAGATCTGGGATTTTAATTCGATCTCTAACATGTATACATTCTCTCTTTTGTAGCGCTCCCGCACCTGGCCGACGGCGCGGTAAAGCGTTCCCTTCGAGAAAAAGATAAACTCCATCCGGATGCCCAGCGGAAGCAGCACCAGTTTTCCTCTCTCCACCGGCATGGAAATCTCAAGATTGCCGTTCTCCTTTAAATCCAGCACCTGGCTTTTGTAGATTTTCGGCATGGACTGGTCTTTTTTTGCCCGTTCCACATTCTGTACGAAACTGATGTCAACTTTATCTCCCGGTTGAATAATTTCAGCTATTGTCATCATTCCACTCCTTCATTCTTCTGTTTCCAAAATCCCGAAAACAATCTTGACAGTCCAAAAGAACGATATGCGTCACTGCTCTCACCCTGCAGCAATTCCGCAGCCACTACTTCAAATGCTCTTGCAGATTTTGACAACGGTGCCTGAAGCGATACTGGTTTCTGCATCCGGATCGCCTTTTCAAGCGCGCTATCCTGGGGAATCATCCCCGCATATGTAATTTCCCCCTCTAAGAACTGACCTACCACAGTATTCAGTTTGTCATAAACTCCTCTGCCTTCCGCAGCAGATATCACACGGTTGGAAAGAACCGATATCTTGGTGTACTCCCTGTCAAACTTCGGATTCCGGTACAGAGACTTTAACAGAGAATAAGAATCTGTCAGTGATGTCGGCTCCGGTGTTGTGACCACAAGAACCTCCGGGCTTGCCAGCACGAACTCCAGTACATGATTGGCAATCCCCGCGCCGGTGTCCACCAGAATCACATCTGCCATCTGATCCAGTTCCCCGAAACAGTGAAGCAGATAAGAGATCTGTTCATCGGTCAGATTGCCCAGTCCGGTAACTCCGGTTCCCCCCGAGACAAACCCGATTCCCATCGGACCTTCCGATATGATCTCCGTGATCTGTTTTCCATGATATATCACATCTGCCAGATTGTACTTGGGAATGGCGCCAAACATTACTTCGACATTGGCAAGGCCAAAATCCGCATCAAAAACAAGCACCCTTTTTCCCATCTTCTGCATCTGCACCGCAAGGTTCACAGCCACATTCGACTTTCCAACGCCACCTTTTCCACTTGTGACGGTAATGACTCTGGCATCCGGCTTATAATTTTGTTTTTTTTAATTTCACAACACTTCTAAGCTTCTCTGCCTGATCCATGTGTTATCTGCCTCCCAGCAGCTGTTTCACAATCTTTTGTGTATCAAATACTTCAATATCATCTGGTACATTCTGACCGCTCGTCATATAGGATAACTTTGCCCCCGAATACAGCTTGATATTTAAAATATTACCATAAGTAATTGTCTCATCCAGCTTTGTAAAAATCAACTTATAATTTGCTATTTCCTTGTAAGTATCTGCGATCTCCAGCAGATCCTTATATTTGGTCGTCGCACTGAGCACGAGGTATACCTCTTTCTCGTAAGCCTCATCCAGTCCGTCGATCAGCTTTTTCATATCCTGGCACTGTGCCTCATTGCGGTGCGAGAATCCCGCCGTGTCAACAAATACCAGATCATATTCGCTCACGCGCGCAATGGCATCGTTCATCTCCTCCGGCGTATAGATAATGCTCATCGGAGCATCCAGAATATTTGCGTAGATGCGCAGCTGCTCTGTCGCGGCAATCCGGTAGGTGTCCGCAGTCAGAAATGCCACTTTCTTCTCTTTGTCTACCTTATAGCGTGACGCAATCTTGGCAAGCGTTGTTGTCTTTCCCACGCCGGTCGGTCCGATGAAAAAAATCACCTTCGGCTTTTTGCCTGTAAGCTCAATCGTCTGCGGCTGATCGAACTTTAAGATCAGCTTCTGATAAACGTTGGAAAGAATAGAATCCACACTGCTTCCGTTGTGAAGCACCTTCTCCGCCTCGTCCATGATCTGATTGACATACTTCTCATTCACATCATTCTCCAGCAGCGTGCGGTAGAGCATCTTGATAAACTGGAACCCTTCCGTGCGGTTCTCCTTTTCCTGCGGCTCTACCGGATGAGACTTGCGCATCTCCTCCACGGAAAACTGCTTTTCCAGAATATTCGACAGGTTCTCCAGCCGCTTTTCCAGTCCCTCATTCGTAGATTCGCGCTTTGCTTCTTTCATAGGAACAACCTCCTGTTCCGCCGGTGCCGGTGCCACTGCCGGTCTGGTGTTCTCTCTTGCCACCCCCGGAATGGTAATCTTTTCATCTGCAGCCAGACTGATCGTATCGTGCACAGGCTTTGTCTCGCTGCGGAGCGTCTGCGCCGGGAACGCTTCCTTTTCCTCCACCGCAGCCGTCACCTCATACAGCGTGTTCTTAAACATCTTAAACATGCCCTTGGGCTTAATCTCCTTCACGTTCAGCACGACCGCCCCCGCGCCCAGCTCCTGCTTTGCCTTCTCGACGGCCTCTTCCTTTGTCTTGCCCTGATATTTGTTAATGGTCATTTATATTGTCACCATCCCTACTGATTGTAATTCTACGTTGGATTCCACCTCATTGTAAGACAGCACCGTCAGATCCTTGAAGTAATCCTCGGTCAGCTTCTTAAAGTACATACGCACAATCGGCGATGTCATAATGATGGCAGGCTTGCCCATGTTCTCCAACTTCGCCACTTCCTCCTCAACGGATGCCATAATCGCCTTCGTGCGCTCCGGATCGAGCGTCAGATATGCCCCCTGCTCCGTCTGCTTGACAGAACCCATGATCTCCTGCTCGATCTTCGGATCTACCGTGATCACGCTGGTTGTCTCATTCGCCGGGAAATATTTGCTGGAGATCGCGCGCTTTAAGCTCTGGCGTGCGTACTCCGTCAACACATCGGTATCCCTAGTCGCCGGCGCATGGTCTGCCAGCGTCTCAAAAATTGTGAGCAGATCTCGGATGGAAATTCCCTCCGAGAGCAGATTCTGCAGAACCTTCTGGATCTCGCCAAGTCCAAGAAGCTTCGGCACCAGTTCATCCACGAGAACCGGATTGCTCTCCTTGAGGTTATTGACAAGGTTCTGTACATCCTGTCTGGTAAGCAGCTCTGCGATATGGGAACGGATCACCTCGGTCAGATGCGTCGCAATGATTGACGGCGGATCCACCACCGTATAGCCAAGGCTCTCCGCACGCTCTCTCTGGCTCTCCGTGATCCAGATTGCCGGCAGGTGGAAGGACGGTTCAAACGTCGGAATTCCCGTAATCTCCTCCTCCACATATCCCGGATTCATCGCCATATAGTGATCGAACAGGATCTCTCCCTCGGTCACCTGAATTCCTTTGATCTTGATAATGTACTGGTTCGGATTCAGCTGAATGTTATCACGCAGTCGGATAATCGGCACAACCGTACCAAGTTCCAGTGCAATCTGTCTTCGTATCATAACCACGCGGTCTAAGAGATCTCCGCCCTGGTTCACATCCGCAAGCGGAATAATACCGTAGCCGAATTCCAGCTCGATCGGGTCCACCTGAAGCAGCGACACAACGTTCTCCGGCTTGCGGATCTCCTCCGCCTCCGTCTCTGCCTGGCTGACTTCCTCCTCGATATTCTCAATGCCGATGTTCTTGTCCACCATTCTGCCCGCTACGATAAACGCAGCGCCCAGCGCAGCAAACAATACCACATTCAGCGGTGTCACAGCACCGAGGAAGATCAACGATCCACCGACCAGATAAAGTGCCTTCGGAATACCGAACAGCTGTTTTACCAGAATGTTGGAGAAGTCTGCATTCTTGGATGCCTTCGTGACAAGGATACCGGTAGAAAGTGAGATCAGCAGGGACGGGATCTGGGAACAGAGTCCGTCACCCATGGTGAGAAGACCATAGCGCTGAATCGCCTCCGAAAAATCAAGTCCACCGCGCATCATCCCCATCGCGGTTCCACCGATTAAATTGACAAACGTGATAATCAGTCCGGCTGTGGCATCTCCCTTGACATACTTCGTAGCACCATCCATCGAACCGAAGAAGCTTGCTTCTTCCTGAATCTTATTACGCCGCTCTCTCGCCTGTGTCTCCGTAATGGCTCCGGTGTTTAAGTCAGCATCGATTGCCATCTGCTTACCGGGCATAGCATCCAGTGTAAATCGTGCGGATACCTCTGCCACTCGCTCGGAACCTTTATTGATAACGACGAACTGTATGATGATCAAAATGATAAATACGACCGCTCCGACGATCATATCACCACCGCCCACGAAGCTTCCGAATGTTTCAACGACGTTACCCGGAGCACCGGTCGTTAAGATCAGACGTGTCGAGGACACGTTAAGAGAAATACGGAATATGGTAGTAAACAACAGCAATGTCGGGAAAAAAGACATATCCAGAACTTCCTTCACAAACAATGTGTTGAACAGAACAATCAGTGCGATCGAGATATTCAGCGCCAGCATTACATCAAGTAACGTAGAGTTAATCGGCACAATTAAAAAGATGACTGCAGCAAGCAAATAAAGCGCAACACCTATGTCAGCCTTTTTCATATCTCTTCCTCCTTCGTTTTACTGTCTCATATTATATACCATTGCAAGAATCTCCGCTACTGCCTGATACAATTCCGGCGGAATTTCATTGCCGATTTCGACATTGGCGTAGAGCATTCTTGCAAGCGGTTTGTTTTCTACAATTTCAATGTGATTCTCCCTGGCAGCTTCACGGATCTTCTGCGCCAGATAATCTTCACCCTTTGCCAGAACCACCGGTGCCTTATGCACCTCCGGTTCGTACTTGATGGCAACCGCCAGATGGGTCGGGTTGGTGATAACCACATCCGCTTTCGGGACATCCTGCATCATACGGCGCCTCGATGCCTCGCGCATACGCTGGCGCTGTCTGCCTTTTACTTCCGGATTTCCCTCTGTATTTTTGTACTCGTCCTTGACCTCCTGTTTGGTCATCTTCATCTCTTCATTAAAGCGGTATTTCTGATAGATGAAATCAGCAATTCCGACAACGAGATACACCAGACTGATCTTGAGCCCTGCACCGATAATCACATCTCCACACAGTGCGATCGCCTGATTTAACGGAATATCATATAAAATAAAAAGGTCATTTTCGTGATCCTTGATTGCAGTATACGCGATATAGAGAATCAGTGCAATCTTAATCAGGGATTTGAACAGTTCAAAAACGGAATCCTTGGAGATAATCCGCTTCATTCCGTTCACCGGATTAAACCGGTCCAGCTTTGGCTGCATCGGTTTCGTGGAAACCTTCCACCCCACCTGCAGAATATTTACAAGTAGCGTCACGGCGAATCCGAAAATAAAAAACGGTGCCACGATTTTGAGCATCTGTATATTCACCGGTGAAAAGAAAGACATTACCGCATAGGTGGACACATCCATCGCATTGATTCCGATAAAATCCGGAATCAGATTATATACATAGTAAAATATCTGAAGAAATCCGTCGCCAATCGTGGAGACAAAAATCTTCAGCATCAGAAACATCACAATCAGATCAAAGGCGGCGGTAAGCTCCTTGCTTTTGGCGACCTTACCGTCCTCTCTGGCTTCTCTTAACTTTTTCGCGGTTGCCGGTTCCGTCTTTTCTCCGCCCGGTCCATCCTTCGCAAACCACTGGAGGTGATAGGGAAGGATCTGTCTTCTGTCCTGTTCCAAGCTAATACATTCCCTCTATCATCGATACAATCATTCGTTTCATTTCTTTAAACACAAAATCGGAAATTCCCGGAAGCAGCATTACCGTGAGGAACAATACCGTAAGTCCCAGGAGCACCTTCATCTGCATTCCGACCGCAAACATATTCATCTGCGGCGCTACCTTCGCCATAATGCCGAGGATGCAGTTTAGTATCATCATGCAGGCAAATACCGGCAGCACAATGCGGAACGCGATCACAAAAGAATCCGCCATATAGGTTGTCATGGACTCTGCCAGGCTGTCCCATTGAAACACCTGCCCGTTGACGGGGATTACCTGATAGGAATCAATGAGCGCCCGCAGTACATAATGATGCATGTTCGTCACGACCATCATCAGAAGCAGCAGGTACTGATACAGATTTCCCGTGATGGTGACCTGCGAGTTGGTCATCGGATCGAACTCCTGCGCCATGGAAAGTCCGATATCCATGTCAATGATATTTCCCGCAAATAAAATAATGGAATTACAAATGTTTGCAGCAAATCCCATGAGCAACCCTGTAATTCCTTCTCTTAGAACAATCACCGCATATCCAAACATGCCCGTGTAGGTAACCGCTGACTGATCGACCGAAGGGAATATCAGGATCGACAAAAGAAACGATAATCCGATCTTCACTCTGGACGGAACATTTTTCATGCCGAAAAACGGAGCCGCGTACACAAAGCAGGATATGCGAACCAGTATTAAAATGAGTATTTCAAAATCCACCAACGAAAACGTATAATTTAACATTCCTCAACCTAACCCAGATATATACTAAAGTCTGACCAGAGCGTATTGATAAACTCTGTCAGATTGGTTAGTATCCAGGAACCAAATATCATCATTCCAAGAAATACACAGACAATCTTTGGCACGAAGGTAAGCGTCTGTTCCTGAATGGACGTCACCGTCTGAAAAATACTGACGATCAGTCCCACAACCAGAGAAATAATCAGCAGCGGCGCCGAGCACAAAATAATTGTATACAATGCCTGTCTGGCAATGTCTAATACCTGTCCTTCTGTCATTTCACTTCATCTCCTGTTCCAAATGCACGCATCAGTAAAATGTCTTTACAACGCTTCCAATCACCAGATTCCAGCCGTCTGCCAGAATAAAAAGCAGTATCTTAAACGGCAGTGAAATCGTTGTCGGCGGCAGCATCATCATACCCATGGACATAAGTACCGATGCCACTACCATATCGATTACAATAAACGGGATATAAATGAGGAATCCCATAATAAACGCATACCGAAGTTCGCTGATGATAAATGCCGGGATCACGGTTGTCATCGGAACATCGTAATAAAGCTCCAGTGTCATCTGATCCGGATAATCTTCTCCATCAATATCCATAAATAGGTGCAGATCCTTTTCCTGTGTCTGACCGTACATAAAGTCGCGAATCGGTGTCTCCGCTGCCTTGTATGCCTCCTCAATGGTAATGTCGCCATTGTCTAACGGCTGTATGGCATCTTCGTTAATCTGCTGAAAGGTCGGCCACATAATAAAGAATGTCAAAAACAGGGCAAGACCGACGAGAATCTGATTCGGCGGTGCTGTCTGTGTACCGATCGCGGTGCGCAGGAAATGCAGCACGATGATGATTCTGGTATAAGAAGTCATCATAATCAGAATGGACGGTGCCAGTGAAATGATCGTCAGCACCAGAAGTGCCTTGATCGGCGTGGATACGGCTCCGGTGTCGTTGTTGTATGTAATGGACAGGCCGTTGTTGATATCGCTCGTCGCATCCGTCAGTCCATCGCTGCTATCGGTATTGCTCAAGCCAGTAATCATATCTGAAGATGTATCTGCCGCATAGACTCTGGTCTGTCCCATGGACAACGTCAATGCGATGATCAGCACTGCCACCGCAAAGACAAACGACATAATACAATATGATTTCTTTAATTTTGATTTTGTCATAATTTAATCCTGTTTTTTCGGGAAATGTTCCTTTAACTTCTCAAGCGTCTCCTGGAAGGTCATCTGACCTTTTTCTCCATTCTGTCCGGGAGTCTTTCCGTTGCAGATCTCTGCCTCCGTAAGTCCCATCTCTTCCTCGGTAAGCTTTGCGAGCATGGTCACATTATCTTTTGCAACCGCGATCACAAGATACACATCTCCCATTTTTATTACCTGAACCAGTTTGTTGTTGGCGATCCGTATGGTATCGACCACCTGAAAGCTGCGTCCGGACATCTGGACCTTCTGATATCCGCCGATCCATTTGGTTGTGAAATAGGTAATCACAAGAACAAACAGAAAAATAAGCAGGACGCCAAGCAGCTGTATAAAACTGTTCAGGCTTGAACTGAGTAAAATCATATTAGCCTACTACTTTTTTTACTGCCTCGAGCACACGCTCTGCCTGGAACGGCTTTACGATAAAGTCCTTTGCGCCAGACTGGATTGCCTCGATAACCATGGCCTGCTGTCCCATTGCAGAGCACATGATAATATTTGCATTCGGATCGATCTCTTTGATCTTCTTCAGCGCCTGAATACCATCCATATCCGGCATGGTAATATCCATCAGAACCAGATCCGGCTTTGCATCCGGGTACTTCTCAACTGCAACTGCTCCATTCTCAGCCTCCGCAGCGATCTCATAACCATTCTTGGTTAAGATATCCTTAATCATCATTCTCATAAAAGCTGCATCATCGCAAATCATAATCTTTGCCATAACATTCTCTCCTTGTTTCTTTTCTTATATTGTTTTGCTTATATTGCTTTTCTTATCCTGTTTCCAATCACTTTACAATCTCGGTAATACGGATACCATAGCTTTCCTCTATAATAACCACTTCACCCTTGGCAACGTATTTGCCGTTTACCAGAACATCGATCGGTTCACCCGCAATACGATTTAATTCTATAATAGTTCCAGGTGCAAAATCAAGAATCTCTTTAATAGATTTTGAAGTTCTTCCCAATTCCACCGTTACCTCAAGCGGTACATCCTTGATCAGATCAATGTTTTCCGGTCCGTATCCCACCGGAACGCTTCCGGTAAACGCCTGAAACTGTGCCGGCTGTACATTTACCGGCTGCTGTCCATACATCTGTGGCATTTGCTGTGCCATCATCGGTTGTCCCATCATCTGGCCTCCCATCATCGGTGCTCCCATTGCCGGCTGTCCCATCTGCGGTGCTGCCTGCGGCTGTGGTGCCGCCTGCGGCTGTGGTGCCGCCTGTGCTTCCGGAGCACTACCTTTGCTGCCTGCAGTCGAATTCGTATCTTCCTCCATATTCTGTGTCACACTCTCACACATTTCCTTTGCAAAAGGAATCGGATACAGCTGCATGATATCACTGTCGACCAGATCACCGATCTCCAGTCTGAACCGTATCTTTACAAACTCGCCTGCCAGGAACTCATCGATGACGCTCTCATCGATTGTCTCCTGTAAATCTATCAAATCCGCCTGTGGCGGGCTGATATCAATCACTTTGTTCAGCATGGATGACATGGACGTCGCCGCCGAACCCATCATCTGGTTCATCGCCTCGCTGATCGCACTCAAGTGCAGCTCGCCGAGCTCTCCATCCGTATTGGTTCCATCACCACCCATCATAAGATCAGTGATTACTTTTACATCGTGTTCCTTTAAAACCAATATGTTGCTGCCATCCAGTCCGACAGTATATCCGATCCGGATAAACACACATGGCTTCTCATATGCTTCACAGATATCACTCCAGTTTGCGAAAGAAACAACTGGAGTCGAGATCTCTACTTTTCGGTTTACCAGAGAAAACAGCGTGGTCGCTGCCGTTCCCATACTGATATTGGCAATCTCTCCGATTGTATCTTTTTCTTTCTCAGTCAGTACCTCTTCTTTGGGCTGCTCGCTGCTGTCCTCAGACCCGTTCAGTAATGCATTGATCTCTTCCTGAGACATTACTCCATCCATACTTACTGCTCCTCTCTGATTACTGATGTCACTCTTACTGCATAATTATCACCGGATGCACCCGGCAGAGCAGTAAATTTTTTTATATTTCCAACATACACCGACAGATCCTGATCCACTTTGGTGTCGAGACGGATAATGTCTCCCACCTGCAGACCAAGGAAATCATTGACTGATATACTACTGTTACCCAGCACAGCCTTGATCGGCATCGGTGCCCGTGCAATAAGTGCCTCAATGGTCTCTGTATATTGCTGTTCATCCTTCTCCTGCAGGCTGGAATACCAGTATTTCGTATTCAGCTTGTCCATCACACTTTCCAATGTGATATACGGCAGGCAGATGTTGATCAGTCCCTCGACATCACCAATCTTAATATTTAACGTAATTAACGCGATCATCTCCGTCGGGGAAATGATCTGGGCGTACTGCGAATTTGTCTCAATCCGCTCCAGTCTCGGTGTCAGTTCACACACACTCGCCCACGGTTCCACCAGAAGATTCACGCATACGTTATAGATCCGCTCAATCAGAAGAAGCTCGATTTCGGAGAACTCCCTCGCCTTGTCAAGCGGCGCCCCCTGGCCGCCGAGCATACGATCCACGATCGTAAAGCCGACATTCTCTGCAATTTCAATAATGATATTGTTATTCAGCGGAGCAAAATTTACAATTCCAAGCAGCACCGGATTCGATAGTGCATTCGCAAACTCTGAATACGTCACCGCCTCCGAACTCATCACTTCCACCTGAACATTTTTTCTTAGGTACACCGGCAGATTCGTTGAAAGCAATCTTCCATAATGTTCAAAAATAATCTCAAGCGTTCGCAAATGCTCTTTTGAGAACTTCGCGGGACGGGCAAAATCGTAATTTTTGACCTGTTTTTCATTATCATCTTTTATTTCATCTACATCCAGTTCACCGCTGCTAAGAGCTTTCAGCAAACTGTCTATCTCATTTTGAGATAAGACTTCACCCATTCTCTCTCACCACCTAATGTCTTATTCTAGTGTGCTTCCGTTGCCACGCTTGAGAAATTCACGCCCACGATGTAGTCGGATCCGAACAGATCCTGCATCTTGGATAAAATCTCCTCCTTTACAGCCTTCTGTCCATCGGCGTTAAATTCCTCCTCGGTATACTTGGCCACTACCGTATTGATGTCGCTGCGGATAATGGTCTCCTTATCCGTAAGCTCTGTCATCTCGTCTCCCCCGTAGGTGGCATAGGACTCGCTTGTCTTGTTGACGGAAAGTCCTACAGAAAATACAGCGTAATGCTTCTTTCCATCGCCGTTGTCTGCCAGATTCACGGTAAAATTATCTGTGATATTATAAACTGCAATTTCTTCGATCGGCACTGCGGAACTGTCTTTGTTCTGTCCGCCCTCGAGTTCGATGTTGATTGCAGCGCACACCTGATCAATCAGTTCGTTTGACTTTTTGGTCTGCGGAATAACGGAAAATGCCAGCACCGCGGTCAGAATCAGATTCACGAGAACCAGTGCCAAAATAATTACTGTCAATAAATTTTTCTTCATTATGCTTCCCTTCCTATTCGTTCACAACTTCTGTCGGTTCCACAGTCGCACCTGTTGTCGCTGCTTCCGGCGTATCTGTCACCGTCTCAGTGCTTAAAGCCGCATCCGCAGGCGTCTCTGTACCTGT
Source organism: Roseburia hominis A2-183 (assembly GCF_000225345.1). NCBI lineage: Bacteria > Bacillati > Bacillota > Clostridia > Lachnospirales > Lachnospiraceae > Roseburia > Roseburia hominis. Next base: position 1,541,527 of record NC_015977.1, on the reverse strand, counting down.
GTCATCCGTGGATGTCCCGCTCACATTCGAGTTGTATGAGTTATAGATTTTAATCTCAACCCGGCGGTTCCTTGCCCTGCCCTCCGGCGTTGCATTATCTGCAATCGGCACATACTCTCCGCGGCCAGACGACTTTATGTATGCAGGATCCAGTGTTGTGGTATCCCGCAGATAGTTGGCAACCGCAAGCGCACGGTACATGGACAGTACGTTGTTGTCCTCATACTTGGAAGAATGAATCGGCACATTGTCCGTGTGTCCCTCGACCTCAATGATGTTATTATCGTAAGTAACCAGTATCTTGCCAAGCTTGTTGACCAGCGGATACGCCTCATCTCTGAGTTCTGCGCTCGCAGAATCAAACAGCAGCGCGCCGTTCATGTTAAGCGTTACATACTCTGCATTAAAATCAACCTCGACGTCGTCCTGTATCCCATATTGCGAAAGTGCATTTTCAAGTTGCTGCGCCATATCCTCAGACTCTTCCAGTTCCTGCTGTTCATATGCTTCGGTAATGTCTTTTTCTTCCTCCGTCTGTCCGTCAGACTGGCTGCTCAGCTGCTGGTTGTAATAAGAATCAAAATTCTCAAGCTGACTGATTCCGGAAGAAATCAATTCACCCTCGCCGATCGATGCTCCGCCTCCCGGGAGTATGCTGAATGTACTCTGGAAAGAGGCAATGACCTTCTCAAACTTTTCCTCATTCACACTGGACATGGAGAAAAGCATTACGAAGAAACAGAGCAGGAGATTCATAAGGTCCGCGAAGGTATTCATCCATGCAGGTGAGCCTTTGGGTGGATCTTCCTTTCTTCTCGCCACTATTCCTCACCTCCGACACTGCCCTCCGCAGTTTCCTCTCTCGCTGAAGGTGACAGGAATGACTTCAGTTTTTCTTCTATGACACGTGGATTCTCTCCTGCCTGAATCGACAGAATACCTTCCACCGTAATTTCCTTCATCATCATCTCGTTATTATTGTTTACAGAAAGCTTGGATGCCGTCGGATTACACAGCCAGTTGGCAATCAACGAACCGTACAGTGTTGTTACCAGTGCGACTGCCATCTTCGGTCCGATCGTTGATGCATCATTCATATCCTTGAGCATCAGGATCAATCCGATCAGGGTACCGATCATACCCCAGGCAGGACCAAGTTCTCCCCATTTTTCCCAGACAGCGATTGACTTTTTGTGTCGCTGCTCGATACAGCCCAGATCCGTCTCCATGATACCTCTTACCAGTTCCGGATCGGTACCATCTACCACAAGCATGATTCCTTTTTTGAGGAATTCATCCTCGATTCCGTTTGCCGCCTCCTCAAGTGCAAGCAGTCCCTCCTTGCGGGCGGTATTTGACAAATCAATGATATTCCGGATGACTGCCGCAGGATCCTGCGGTACCTCCTTAAATGTTAATGTAATACTCTTCAGACCTGCAATAAAATCCTGAAGTTTGTTGGACGCCAATGTACCCGATATGGAACCTCCCAGTGTGATAATGATTGAAGGGAAGTCAAACATATTGAAAAGACCCGAAGCTCCACCACTGGAAAATACACCGAACAAAAACATTACAACGCCAAGCAGCATCCCTGCTAAAGAAGCTATATCCAATTCTTCCACCTACCATCCTTGATATTATAGTATTGCTGTCTCCAAGCGGAGACTGAAATCTCAACAAGTTGTCATCCTATATCTTGTATAATTTTACTAAACTTTTGACCGCTTGTCTACTTACTTTTGCAAATTCTGTGTTTCTTCTTTCATGGAACCGGGATTTTATCAGGGAGACAAAACCCCGGTTCTCCAAAATCTTATCCGTGATGCTGCTCTGTCATCTCGCAGCCGCTTATCTCTTCAGGTTCACAAGCTCCTCAAGAAGCGTATCGGATGTCGTGATTACACGGGAGTTCGCCTGGAATCCACGCTGTGTGGTAATCATCTGCGTAAACTCGGTGGAGAGATCCACGTTTGACATCTCTAACTCGCCGGATGTCATCTTGCTTCCGTCCGCCGTAATATCCTCACCGATACCATCGAACTCACCGGAGTTCAAGGTCGTGCTGTAGCAGTTCTCTCCGACTTTCTCAAGACCTGCCGCATTGGCGAACTGTGCGACCGCGATCTGTCCTAACAGGTTGCGGTTACCGTTGTCATAAATACCGTAGATCTCGCCGTTGTTGCTGACTGAAAGTCCGATCAGGTTACCGAGCTTCTTACCTGCTCCAGTTGTTCCGTCTGTAGCGCCTTTGCTCATCGTTACAGTGGACTTGCCGCCGTTGTTCGTATTCTGGCAGGTGCTGAAGTCCACATTGATATTTGCGAACTGTCCGCCGAACAGGGACATGTTCAGTCCAACACTCTTCGCATCCGCCACGTTTCCAACCTTTGAAAATGTTCCATCGTCCGTGTTGAAGCTTAATCTGTGATATACACTGTTGTATGTAAGTGTCAGTGCCCCGGTTGTTCCGTCAACCGCATATCCGGTGCCATTTCCGGTGTAAGCATCCGCTTTCGCCAGAATGTCCGCTCCTGCACCGTATACCTGTGTCAGGCTGAGTGCCCCTGCTGTGACAACCGTCATGTCCGTCGCACTTTTTACCTGGTCATAGCTGTGTGTCGCTGCATTGTACTGGTAGTAATTACCGCTCTTGTCCACGATGACGTTAGCGGACACATAAGTGTAATCCTTGCCGAGCGTATAACTCTTTGTCGCATCCTCGGTGTTACCGAACAGTGCGTTTAACGCCGGCTGTCCCGCCTGAATATTCTCAGGATCGTAGTAGGTATTTCCGTCGCCGTCTAAAACATTCAACAGCTCTACCGTGAACTCTCCGTCCGTTCCGGTTGACTTAATGGAAAAACGTGCGGTGTACTCATATCCCAGGTTATCGTAGAACTTGAGGTTCTTGATCAATCCGTCGTCACTCAATACGTCGGTATCGTTCTTATCAATAATACCGCCGCAGGTTGCCTCAGAGGTTGCCTCTGGTGCGCTTGTCAGATTCTCCGTGCTCATGACGCGCAACGCGGATACGGTATCTTTCCGGATATTTCCGGTTGTCTTATCTACCTGCCATCCCATGACCGTATATCCGGTAGACGTCATACACAGGTTGCCTGCACCGTCTACATAGAAAGATCCGGATCTGGTAAACAGATTGGAAGATCCGTTGTTGACAATAAAGAAATTGGTGGTCGACTGATCTGTCATACGCAGATCGAAAGCTCTTCCGGTTGTCTCAGCTGCACCCGCGGATGTAATGCTGATATTTACCGCACCTGTGGTCACGCCAAGACCGATCTGCTTGGCATTCACACCGCCGACTCCCGTAGCCGCATTTGCTCCCGATGCTCCGGATGTGTTCTGGTAGAGCATATCCTGGAATGTCACGGAAGAAGACTTGAATGCTACTGTGTTTACATTGGCGATATTGTTACCAATAACGTCCATTTTTGTCTGATGTGTCTTAAGACCCGACACAGCAGAGTACATTGATCTCATCATAATGAAATGACCTCCTGTAATGTCTGGTGCCCTGCTCCCTTCTGTCATTCGGGGAGCTTCTGCCTCCTTGTAAGGTCCGGCATATTATACAATCACGGCACCGTCAATATTTGTAAAAATATTACTCTCTGACTCACTCTGATCCATGGCTGTGACCACCGTCTTGCTCGGAACATTCACAATAAACGCCAGTGAATCCAGAATCACGAGTGATTCCCGTATTCCCTTTTCGCTTGCCTTCAAAACACCGGATTCCAGTCTCTCGTTCTGCTCGTCCGACAGATTGATGTGTCTGTCATTCAAACGTCCCTGTGCATGTTTGGAAAACCGAAGTTCCTGACTTTCTGCGGTCGTCTGTTTCTGTCTTAATATATCCTCGAAAGAAACACTGTTTTCCTGCGCCGCAGTCTCTGTGCTTTTGCGATTCAGATACCGGTCAGTTACCTGTTCGATGGAAGCAAATTGGTTCGTAATCTTATTCATAACCAACGCTCCTTTCTCAGATCATCCAGCTTTCTTCTCAAGCTCCGCAATCTTAGCCTCGAGTGCTGTCAGCTGATCGTAGGAATCCTTGCTGATATAAGTCTTCTCTGTGGTGGTCAGCGAATCGTAATTCTTGCGAAGTGCTTCCACTGCTTCCTTGTTCTCAAGGGTCAGCTCGTCCGCGGATGGAATCTGCGAAAGCGCATTGTCAAATACCAGGCTCTTCATGGTTCCGTCCAGCTTCACAAACGTTGCCAGCGTATCGCTGTCAATATAACTCTGCTGATAAGAAGTCAGTCCGTTGTACACGGTTGCCAGGTTCTCCACATCCGTCTGATATGCCAGCGTCAGCTTATCCGCATCCGGAAGCTTTGCCACAGATGCCTTGAATGCCTCTGCCAGTGAAACCGCCTCCATGTACTCGGTGTCTGCCACCTGATATACATCGTCGAGTGAATAACGGTTGCCGTTGACATAAATGTATTTCTGGTTGTTCTCGTACTGCACATAATCCACGAATCCTGCCACCGCCGTCGTCTCGCCGGTCGTCTCGGATGTTGTCTTTACAATGACATACTTTCCAACCAGATCGTTTGCCTTCGTGCTCTCAATGCTGTTCTGCATGTTCAGCATGGACTCCATCTGTGAAAAAGTTGCCAGCTGTGCCACATACTCGGTATTGCTCGTCGGTTCCAGCGGATCCTGATACTGCATCTCTGCACATAACAGCTGCAGGAACTCGTCATATCCGAGGTCATTGCCGGCACTGGTCGTTGTCTCTGTCGTACTCTCTGTAATCTTGCCGTTCTCTACGGCCTGTACTAATGCCATATGTCTCTCCTTTCTGTCTGTTATGCGGTAAAGTCAACGGAATTGCCCTGTTCTGCCATCATCTTCGCCACCAGAGTCTCCTCTTCCGTCATCAGCCCGGACAGTCCGTCCAGTTCATTCAGGTTGATGTGTCTGGTCGCATTGGCTGCCTTTTCCCGTTCCTCTGCCTGCTGTTCTTCCTGTTTTGCATTCTGCTCCAGATTCCTCTCGAATTCATGTCCGCCGACGGTTACCTCCACGGCATCCACCTTTACGCCAGCCTGGTTCATGTTCTGCTTCAAATCTGCGATCTGACTTTCCAGTGCTTCCTTGACCACTTCATTCTGTGCGGTCAGATGTGCGGAAACCGTTCCGTCTTTTGACGTAATCTCCAGATAAATCTTGCCCAGGTGCTCCGGATTCAGCTGCATCTCCATCGTCGTTTCCTGATTCGCCGTGTAATTTACTCTCGTATAAGTCACGATCTGACGCACGACATCTGCGATGTCCACCTGTGCGGCATATTCTCCCGCACTATTGGCGCCCTGCATTGCCACGGTCTCTGTCAGCGTCGGGCCGGTATGTACATCCACGCCCACATGTGCCTGCGACGCAGAATTCTGCTGTCCGGAATTGGAATTTGATCCGGTCTGTGCCTGTTCCTTATCCGACCCTGCAGCTGCATCGGCAGCTGTCTCTTCCTCTGCGCCTGCATTTGCTGACTTTGCCTGCGTATCAGTCTCTTCCGGAGTGATGTCTTTTGCTTCTTCTGTTCTGGTCTCTGTCTCTGCTGCCTGGGCAGCCATCTGCGGCTGTTCTGCCGTATCACGGATTCCATCCGCCGTATCAGCGTAAACCTTCTGCGCATCTGTGACATCTGTTTCACCAGCATCCGCTGTCTGGACTGTCTGCATCAGATCTGCATCCATGTCCGTCTGTCCGGCATCCTCCAAAAGCTGCGTCAATTCCTCAGCCGTGACTCCCAGCTGCTGCAAGAGATCTTCGGTCAGTGTTCCCACCGACTGCATCACGTTCATAAACGCTTCATTACAGAGAAGTGCGCTCATGTCTTCGGTTCCGGTTAATTCTGCTGCCAGAGCTGCAAGCTGCTGCGGATTCATCAGATCGGCCACGGTCAGTCCCAATGTCTCCATTGCTTCTGTGATCTGCTCGTCCGTCACCTGAAGTTCATCCTTAATGACGTCTCTCACACTCTCCTCAAAGCTTTCCAGCTTCTCCGATACCTGACTGCCGGCTGTCCAGTCCTTCGTGCTTTGCTCCGGCATCTTATTCTTCTGATACTGGTAACGGTCATAATTCTGCTCCGGACTGTGCGGTGTAAGCTGCTGCATATTCTGCGCTGTCTGAGATCCTGTACTTACGCTGCTTCCCGGGATCTGTGTCATCTGATCGACCATCTTCCGGAATGTGGTGCCGATATCCGCGCCATCAACGCCTGTGACACTCTGTCCACTCTGCGTCTGCATCAGCATTTTCCCAATGCTTGCAACATTATTGTCTCCCATTCTCTTCCTCCTTTCCCATAGCTGCACCTGCAGCCTGATTTTTGAAGGAATCCCTCTGCCACTATGAGAAGCAGACTGTCCTTCTCTATTCTACAGGTTCCATGATCGCGGTCACCTTTGCTGCAGTAGCCGCGTCCATTTTGCCCAGAATATTCGCTCTCGATTGTGCGTCCATGCTGTCTAAGATATCTGCCACCAGCTGCAGATTATCTGTCATGGTATCAAAAATTGCAGCCGCCTCTTTTGGCTTCATGGAAGAGTACGCTTTCACATAATCATCCATCTCGTCGTTGGCTGCCGTCTGTTCTACAACCTGACGGTAAATGATCTCCGCATCCGCAGGATCAATGCTCTCATAATACTGCTTATATTCCTCTATATCGGGTGCTGAATCTGAAAACACAACCTCCTGATAGAACTTTTGCTTCTCAGCCTCAAAATCCGCCTCGTTCTGCTTGTACTGTGCCAGTTCTGCGGACTGGCTCTCAAGCTGTGCGATATATTCCGCATTTGCGCTGGACGTATTCTGTGCATCCGCAAGTTCTTTCTCCAGTTCCTTGATTCTGGCAACCGCATCGTCAATGGAAGTATAGCCGTAAGCGTCATCCTCCGTTGACACTTCCTCAGTCGCGCTGTCCGGCAGGATTTTGTTCACATAAGGAACATCCTTTAACACCGGCGCCAGAACGGATGATCCGAAACCGCCGACATCGCACTTGATCAACAGGACGATGATGGCAAGCCAGATTAAAATAATGATCAGGGTAACAAAGAACACGGCAATCTTGCCGCCAGTCGATGTCTCGTCATCCATATCCAGATCATCATTTAACTCTTTTGCCTTTTTCCGGTCCGCTTTCTTCTGTGCCTTCGCTTCTGCACGTGCAGCCTTCTCCTGTGCCTTTGCTGCCTTTTTATCTAATACTTCGTCTTTCTCTTCTTCTGCCATTTGAGACCTCCGTGCCTATCCTTCATGGTAATTGTAGCTAACAAGCTCGTCTATTTCCTTGCTCTCTGCCTGGGCGATTTCCTGCTTAAATTCTTCAAACGCACGCTCCCTGAGCTTCTCATGCGTCTTTCGCTCCACCATCACCCGGTTCAGTTCGATTCGCGCCATCTCCAGCGTCTTTTCCGCGGCGTGCACCTTCATCATCTGTGCTCTCTGCAGACTCTTCATCACATCGATCGCACGCTTGCATTCCCGGATCTCCTGGATATCCAGCGTTCCGTTGACCAGTTCTTTTGATTTTCTCTCGTAGCCGGCCCTGCGCATCAGGATCTCTCGAAGCTTCTCCTGCTCTTCCGCAAGCTGTCTGCTCGCCGTCGCATATGCAATTTTTGCCTGATTCTCCAGCTTGATCTTGATGTCAAGAATGTTCTGCATCCGGTATGTAAACTTTGCCATACACTGCGCCTCTTTTCCGCGGAGCGTTCTTAATCTTCAAATAGTTTCTTCAATAAATCGATTTCCTCGTCAAACAGGAACTTTTCATCTGTCCTCTGGCACAGGAACTGATTCACTGCGTTGATCTTCTGAACCGCATAGTCAATCTCACGGTTGGAACCGCTCTTGTAAGCTCCGATGTTGATCAGATCCTCCGCTTCGTTATAAGTAGCCAGTACATTCTTTAAACGTCCGGCAAGCTCCTTGTGCTCGCTGGTCGCTATGGCGCTCATAACACGGGAAATACTCTGTAAAATATCAATCGCCGGGTAATGATTCTTGTGTCCCAGTTTTCTGGAAAGCACGATGTGTCCGTCCAAAATGCTTCGGGCTGTATCGGTAATCGGCTCATTAAAATCATCACCGTCTACTAGAACGGTGTAAAGTCCTGTGATGGAACCCTTGTCCGAAGTACCGGCACGTTCCAGAAGCTTCGGCATCTCCGAGTATACACTCGGCGGATATCCCCTTGTTACAGGCGGTTCTCCGGACGCGAGGCCGATCTCACGCTGTGCCATGGAGAATCGGGTCAAAGAGTCCATCATCAGCAGTACATCTTTTCCCTGATCCCTGAAATATTCGGCGATTGCGGTCGCCGTCTTCGCAGCCTTGTTACGGATCAGTGCCGGCTTATCGGAAGTCGCCACCACGACGACGGAACGCTTCATTCCCTCTTCCCCGAGATCCCTCTCGATAAACTCGCGCACCTCACGGCCACGCTCTCCGATCAGGGCAATGACATTAATGTCCGCTTTTGTATTGCGGGCGAACATACCGAGCAGGGTGCTCTTTCCGACACCGGAACCCGCAAAGATTCCGATACGCTGTCCTTTTCCCACGGTAATCAGCCCGTCTACCGCCTTTACGCCAAGCGGAAGCACCTCCGAGATAATCTTACGGCTCATCGGATCCGGCGGATCCGCCTCGACCGGATATTCGCATCCGCCCTCAATGACTCCGCCGTCGGTCGGTCTTCCGATACCGTCCAGTGTGTGTCCCAGAACGCCGTCCCCGACAAGCACCCCAAGCGGATGTCCGGTATTCTCAACGATACATCCTACCCCGATGCCTTCCACATTTTCAAACGGCATCAGCAAAAGTCTCTTATCCCTGAATCCGACTACCTCCGCCATCACCGCGTGGTCTTTCTCTCTGTCAATGACAATTCTGCAGAGATCGTTTAACTTTGCATCCGGTCCGACAGATTCAATCGTAAGTCCGACAATCTTTACAACCTTTCCAAGGCGGTTGAAGTAGGTCTTTTCTCCAAGTTGTAAATATTTTTCAAATTGATGTGTCATCATTCTCTCACCTTACGAACATAAAGACCGGATATCTTTGATCAGATTCTCAAGCTGTGTACCGAGACTGCAGTTAAACACGCCGGAATCGGTCTCTATCGTACAGTCATTTCCCTCCACCGTCGCGTCCGAGACAATCTCAAGCTCAATGTCATGTCCCACACGATCCAGGATCTCGGTCTTGTGATTCTCCAGAAACAGTGCATTGTCCTCCGCCACCTTCACCCGGAACCGCTTGTCGTCTTCAATATTTAAAATGGCATCTTCAATCAGATGCATCAGTATCTCTTTTTTGTCGTCAAACTGAATATGGAACACTTTTTCAAAGACGGTAACGATGACATCCACCAGATCCTGTTCCATATGTTCGCGTTTGTCCCTGTAATCGCTGTCAAGATCTCCCTGCTTTTTCCTGTAGGACTCCTCAAGCTGCACGCGAAGCTGCTCATTCTCCTGCTCCGCCGAAGCTCTGCCCTCCTCGTACCCCTGCGTCTTTGCAGATGTACGGATCTCCTCGGCATCTTCGTTTGCCTGTGCCAGTATCGCATCGGCATTCTGCTGTGCCGCCGCAAGGATCTCCTCGGCTTTTGCCTTTGCCTTTGCCTCATAATCAATCTGCGGCTCCGCTTTGATGACCTGACCCGGATCACCCGTCACAAGTCCGGCTGAAAATCCGCCTTCCTCTTCCTGCACATTCTGTGCCGGTGTCTGTGTCTGCGGCAGATCCTGTTTCAGGTGCTGCTGCAGGATCACATTGGAATCGATGATGCGCGTGTTTGTGGAATCCGTCTGAACAAACCACTGTTTATAAAGATTAGACAACGATCTCGTCACCTCCGCCTCTTGAGATTACAATCTCGCCTGCATCCTCGAGTTTACGAATGACGCTTACGATCTTCTGCTGAGCCTCCTCAACATCCTTCATTCGCACAGGTCCCATAAACTCCATATCTTCCTTGATCATCGCAGCAAGACGTTTGGAGAGGTTCTTAAATATAACATTCTGTACTTCCTCGTTCGCCGCCTTCAAGGCAACGCCAAGGTCTGCATTATCCACATCTCGCAGTACACGCTGGATTGCACGGTCATCAAGCAGCAGAATATCCTCGAATACGAACATCTTCTTGCGGATCTCGTCTGCAAGCTCCGGCTCTTCGATCTCGAGAGACTCCATGATATGTTTCTCGGTCGAACGGTCGACTGCATTTAAGATGCTGACAATAGCGTCCACGCCGCCGACGATTGTGTAATCCTGGTTGACCAGGGAAGAAAGCTTTCTCTCAAGTACCCGCTCCACTTCCTTGATAACATCCGGCGATGTACGATCCATCATCGCGATACGTTTTGCGACATCCGCCTGTTTTTCCGGCGGCAGCGCCCCCAGAACCATCGACGCCTGCGGTGCTGTCAGATAGGACAGAATCATGGCAATGGTCTGCGGATGTTCGTCCTGAATGAAGTTCAGCAGCTGGCTTGGATCTGTCTTGCGCACAAACTCGAACGGACGCACCTGAAGGGATGCTGTCAGCTTGGAGATAACCTCCTGTGCCTTGTCCGCGCCAAGCGCCTTGTCGAGCAGTTCCTTCGCATAACCGATACCGCCCTCCGCAATATACTGCTGAGCCAGACAGATCTGATAGAACTCGTTTAAGACATCCTCCTTGACCTGCGGTGAAATACTTCTGGTATTTGCGATCTCAAGGGTAAGTTCCTCGATCTCGTCCTCCTTAAGATGCTTAAAGATATCTGCTGACCGCTCCGGTCCCAGTGTAATCAGAAGAATTGCAGCTTTTTGCAGTCCTGTAAATTCCTCGTTTTTTGCCATATTACTCCCACTCCTCGTTGAGCCAGTTGCGCAGTAACGATGCAGCCGCCTCCGGTTTTTCTTCTACGAATTTTTCGATCAGTAAACGCGTCTCGGACTTCTCATTGTAGCCGATGTCCTCAAGCGGCTCCTGGTTCTCTTTTGTGGATTCCAGCAGGCTTTCCACGGAAAGTTCCTCCTCCATCTCTGCCTGTTTCTCCTTTCTGGTGCTGCGGAATACCACATAACCAAGCAGGAGAAGAATCAGTACCGCAAGTATGATCTGCAGATAATCCGACAGGGTTCTTCCACCGGAAGAATACTGGAAAATCGGCTCGTCATAAGCGATGATGCTGATGTTTGCCTCAGGAAACCCCGTTGCGTTGGCGATCATCGTGTAATTATCCTGATCCACCGTCGTCTTGACCGGGTCACTGTTTGCCGCAATATACTCGTCAAATGTCATGTTATCCAGCGCACCGGATGTCCTGAGTGTGTCCTCATCATAGATCACATAATTTTTTACCACGATCGCAATGGAGGAAGTATCGTAATTGATCGTTCCGGTCGCCGCCGTGCGGTCCGTCACTTTTTCATTGTTCTGATACTTTGTCGTGGTATCGGTGATCGTGGACTCGGTATAATTGTTATCCTCAATCACATAGGATGTATCGTCATTGGAATCTGTGCCCGGTGTGGCAGCTGCGCCGCCGACACTGTTCGACTCATAATTGCTCTGCTCATCGATCATACCGTTTGTCTGACCGTCTGGTGCCGAATACTGTCGCTCCGTCTCGCGGTATGCGTCAAAATTCATATCCAGCTTTGCCGCCACTTCCGCATGATCATAAAGTCCCGAGCCGACCAGAACATCCTTTACCTCGCTCTTTAGCAGATTCTCCGTCTTAGTTCTCAGAGAGAGAGCTGGCTGCTCGCGGTTCCGACCGACGAATCAGAATCTCCGCCCGAAAAAAGGACATTGGAGTTCGAGTCCAGAATCAGAACGTTGTCCGTCGTGTCATTGCCGAGCTGTGTCGCTATGTACTGTGCCAGTCCCTGTGCCTGCTCGTCGCTCATATCTGAATTCAAGGTAAGAATTACCGCCGCGTAGGAATCCTGCTCTCTCGCAAGAATCGTGCCATCATCATTCGGGATGTCCAGTGTCACAGACGCGCTCTCGACGTTTGACAGTGTCTCCAGCTGATCTGCGAAATAATTCTCCAGATACAGCTTGTATTTCTTGGTCTTGTCCGCCTCGGTGGAGCTGAATCCGCCGTCAAACACATTGTCAATGGAAAATCCTTCCGTCGGGACACCGTTCTGCCCAAGCAGAATCGACGCCGCCGCATTGTCCTTTTCATCCACATAGAATGTCAGCCCGTCATCCGACATCTGGTAGGAGATGCTTCCGTCATTGTCCAGAAGGTCTTTTACTTCACCCGCCTGCGCTGTGGAGGAGCACTCGATAAGCGTTACCATGTTCGGCTTCCCGACAACCACCGCCAGAATCACCAATGCCAGTATAATTACCGCCACAATGCTTCCGAGCAGGATTCTCTGCTTGGTTGTAAACTTTTTCCACCAATCCGTTATCTTCGTTAAAATCTTTTGCACCTGTTCCGGCATAATTTCTAACTCCATTCATTAAATCTGCATGTTCATGATCTCTTTGTATGCATCGAGCATCTTATCTCTCACTGCAACTGTGTACTGCAGCGCCTCATACGCCTTGGCTGCCGCAATCTGCATATCGTGAGGATTGTCCGCCTCGCCCAGCGCGAACTGGATCTTTGCCGACTGCGAATCATTCTGCAGATCATTCGTCTCGTTGAGCATATTGATCGCCGAAGACAACACCGAGTCAAAGCTCTCATCGGTGTCCACAGACAACAGTGTCTTCTGTGTTACCGCACTCATGTAATCCGGTGAAGTGGCATTCGTCAATAAACTGATATCCATCTGTATTTCCCCCGTTTCATCCTAATCTATGTCTTACTGACCGATCTTAAGTGCCGCCTGAATCATGCTCTTGCTGGCATTAAACGCCGTCGTGTTCGCCTCATATGCACGGGACGCGTCAATCAGGTTCGTCATCTCTGTCACCGTATTCACATTCGGATAACGCACATAGCCGTTCTCATCCGCATCCGGATGGGACGGATCATACTCCATTGTAAAATCGGTCTCTGTATCTTCCTTGACGGAGGTAACCTTCACGCCGTTGCCTACAGCCCGCGCTCTGGATGACTGATAATATTTGCTGAACGGAGTCAGATCCTTTTCCGCAAACGTCACAATCTTGCGGCGGTACGGTTCACCGTCCTCCGTACGCGTTGTATTGACATTGGCAATATTCTCCGCGATGGTGTCGATGCGGAAGCGCTCTGCCGTCATACCGCTCGCACTGATGTCAAAAGACTGAAATAATCCCATATGCTACCTCCTGTTTATTTAAGCACTAATTTCATACGATTGAATTCTTCGTTGATCGATGTCGTCAGCATCTCATAGCGGAGCTGCTCCGATGCCAGTTCCACCTGCTCCGTATCCACATCCACATTATTGCGGTCCAGACGATAGGAATAATTGGAGGAATCCGTATAGGTAGACACATCTAAGCCCGAAAGATCCGAGTTCAGTCCCCGCACTTTCTTATCCAGCGGAATATACTTCGAGCTGCCAAGCTCCCGTTTCAGCGCAGATTCAAAATCCACATCCTGTCTCTTATAGCCCGGAGTATCCGCATTTGCTATGTTGTTGGAAATTGCCGACTCACGTTTCCAGCTGGCATCCGCCGCCTTATCCATGATGTTAATATAGTCGAACGCATTCGTAGTTATCATATGTATCGCCCTCCGCTTCACCTAGTTTCCCAAACTATCTTATTCTATTATAAAATATGGTTTCGTAATTGCAAGAGATTTTTGTTATTTTTTACACTATCTTGTAGATTTTTGCATAATAAGTACAAGATATTAGCAAAATTGTCAAATAAACCCGCATAAAAAGCCACGTTCCACGGAAATAAAAAAGAGCGCACCCTTCGATACGCCCTTTCGTCCTGTTTATTTTTTCTGATTCTGCTTTTTGATCTTGTCGAGTTCGTCGAATACAACGTCGTTCAATACTTTGATGTAGGTTCCCTTCATGCCGGAAGAGCGCGACTCAATCACGCCTGCACTCTCGAACTTGCGCAGTGCATTCACAATGACGGATCGTGTGATACCCACGCGGTCGGCAATCTTGCTTGCTACAAGGATTCCCTCCTTGCCGTCCATCTCATCAAAAATATGAATGATCGCTTCCAATTCCGAAAATGACAACGTGCTGATTGCAGATTTGACAATCTGAACCTTTCTTGTCTCCTCCGCATTCTCCTCATTCACGGAGCGCATCATTTCCAGACCGACCACGGTTGTCCCGTATTCGCTCAAAATGATATCGTCAATATCGTACTGTCTGTCTTCTCTGTAGACAAACAGCGTGCCAAGCCGCTCACCCGCAATATCAATCGGCGTGATGATCGCAGTGTATTCCTTCACGTGATCTACGAAACCTAACGTCTCAAGATTGACATTCTCCTTGGTAGAGAGGATTCCGAGCAGACGTTCGTTTAGCAGCGGGTCGATGAAACCTCCCACCTCGTCCACGATCAATTCCTGGATCTCATCCACTCCGGGACACACGCCCGTTCCAAGAACCTTTCCCTTTTTGCTGATGACCAGAATATTGGATGCAAGAATATCCTTCAACACATCGCAGATATCATTAAACACGACCTTTGAAGAGCTGTTATTGTGCAACAGCTTATTGATTTTTCTGGTTTTGTCCAACAATTGAACACTCATGTCCGTGCCCCCATTTCGTTTCGAATCTCTTTTTCGTTATATTTCATATTTTAACACGTCAATTCTGAAAATTCAATATTTTCGTAATATTTGACATATTTTTTTAACTATTTTGTATCCTCGTCCGCTTTTCTGTCACGGGTGTAGCCGCATCCCGCATCTGCACAGGCGATCTTATTGCCTTTTACCACCATATAGCCGCCGCACTTCGGGCACTTCTCCGCTACCGGGCGTGACCAGCTCATAAAATCGCACTCCGGATTATTCTCGCAGCCGAAATACTTTCTGCCTTTCTTCGTCTTGCGGAGGACAACGTCTTTTCCGCACTTCGGACATGGCACGCCGATTTTTTCCAGATACGGCTTCGTGTTCCTGCACTCCGGGAAGCCCGGGCATGCCAGGAATTTTCCGTGCGGTCCGTATTTTACCACCATGTTTCTTCCGCACTGGTCGCAGACAACATCCGTGACCTCGTCCTCGATCTTGACTTTCTGTAGCTCCTTCTCCGCCACTTCCACCGCGGCTTCCAGATCCGGATAGAAATTCCGCACAACCGTCTTCCAGTTCACAGCGCCCTCTCCGATGCTGTCGAGCAGCGACTCCATATTGGCGGTAAAATGCTCATCCACGATGCTCGGGAAGGATTCCTTCATAATCTGGTTGACCACCTCTCCCAGCTCCGTCACATACAGATTCTTCGCTTCCTTGACAATGTAACGTCTGCCAAGCAGCGTCGTGATCGTCGGCGAGTAGGTACTCGGACGTCCGATTCCCAGCTCCTCCAGCGTCTTGACTAAGGACGCCTCCGTGTAATGCGCCGGCGGCTGTGTAAAATGCTGCTTCTCATCGAAGGTGTCCAGCGTAAGCTTCGTATCCTCATCGATTCCTTTCAGCAGAACATTGTTCGTGTCCTTCTCGTCGTCCTCGCTCGTGTACACAGACATAAATCCCTCAAAGGAGACCTTTGATGCCGCGACACCAAAGCGGTACTTTCCGGCACCGATCTTCACGTTCGTCGTCTCATATACCGCAGAAGCCATTCTGCTTGCGGCAAAACGCTTCCAGATCAGCTGATAGAGGCGGAACTGGTCTCTGGAAAGAGATTCCTTGACCACCGCCGGTGTTCTCGCAATGTCGGAAGGACGAATCGCCTCATGCGCGTCCTGGATCTTGGCGCCGCCCTTCTGGGTAACGGTCTGTGTCGCTACGAATTCTTCCCCGTAATTCTGTGCGATATACGCTCTCGCATCCGCATCCGCCTCATCCGAAATACGGACGGAATCCGTACGCAGGTAGGTGATCAGACCGACCGTTCCCTGTCCCTTGACGTCAACGCCCTCATAGAGCTGCTGGGCAATACGCATCGTCTTGGAGATCGGGAAATTCAATGTCTTGGATGCCTCCTGCTGTAAGGTACTGGTCGTAAACGGCAGCGGCGCTTTCTTCACGCGCTCACCCTTTTTCACTTCCAGGACTTCAAACCGCTCTCCGCGGATCTCGTCCATGATACGGTCCGCCTCCTCGCGGCAGGTAATCGCCAGTTTTCCGTTCTCGTCCCCGTGGAACTTTGCTGTCAACGGCTTCTTTTCGCCGTCCGCCTTGAGCTTTGCATCCAGCGTCCAGTATTCTTCCGGAATGAATGCATTGATCTCGTCCTCGCGGTCGCAGATGATGCGCAGTGCTACCGACTGTACTCTTCCGGCGCTCAGCCCACGCTTTACTTTTGCCCACAGAAGCGGGCTGATCTTGTAACCCACAATACGGTCCAGAATACGTCTGGTCTGCTGTGCGTTGACAAGATTCATATCGATATCGCGCGGCTGCTTTAAGGACGCCTTGACCGCGTTCTGCGTAATCTCATTGAAGCTGATTCTCCGCACATTCTTGCCGTCCAGCTTTAACGCCTGGCTTAAGTGCCATGATATTGCCTCTCCCTCACGGTCGGGGTCGGTTGCGAGATACACTTTGTCTGCCTTTTTCACTTCTTTACGAAGCTTGGCAAGGATATCTCCCTTTCCACGGATCGTGATATACTTCGGTTCATAATCATGCTCGACATCGATTCCCATCTGGCTCTTCGGGAGATCCCGCACATGCCCGTTTGAGGCAACTACCTCATAATTTTTTCCAAGAAACTTTTTAATTGTTTTTACCTTAGCGGGTGACTCGACAATAACAAGGTACTTAGCCATTCATACATCTCCTTTATGCTGATTTCTCAAATCCGTCTGATATAACAATTCTTAAATGCTTCCGTAACAAACCCCTTTTTCAGAAGAATCCCCAGAATCTGCGCCAGTTCGGGCACAGACAGGTCTGTCTCCTCCAGAAGTTCTTCCATACTTTTCGGTCGTAAATCTACACAACTATACACCAAGCGTTCTTCTTTTTCAAGTAATAATTTTTCAAAGGTGCATGTCTCCCCGCCCGCTCCGGGATCCGGCGCAAGCTCCTGTATAAACGATTCGAGATCGGAAACTGCCCCCGCTCCCTGCCGGATTAAGCTGTTGCATCCCGCCGACAAGGCATCTGTAATCCTGCCCGGAATGGCATAGACATCCCTCCCCTGCTCCAGCGCAAAATCCGCCGTGATCAGCGATCCGCTCCGCTGCTTTGCCTCCACCACAACAACCGCCCGGACAAGCCCTGATATGATGCGGTTGCGCTGCGGAAAATATCCCGGAATCGGCTGCGTGCCGGGCGGATACTCCGAGACAACCGAGCCCCGTTCCAGAATCTCCTCATACAGCACCCGGCTGCTCTTCGGATAGCAGACATCCACGCCGCACCCTAAGACGGCGCAGCTGATTCCGCCCACGTCAAGCGCTCCCTGATGCCCCGCAGCATCGATGCCGCGCGCCATTCCGCTCACAACACCGACGCCGCGCGCCGCAAGCATTCTCCCGAGCTCCCTTGCAACCGTCCGCCCGTATTCGGAGCACATTCTCGCACCGACAATCGCAACGGTCTCTCCCTGCGGGAGGCATCCCTTTACATACAGTCCGTACGGCGGATTTGCGATATGGCGGAGCCTCTTTGGATAAGATGCATCCTCCAGCGACACAAACGAGATCCCGGATTCACACATCTTAGCGTACGCTTCCTCCATGTCCGTCTTTTGCGCAGCCCGGACCGCCTGTATTTCTTTTGCCAATAATTGCAGATTTTCCATCTGCTTTTCGCTAAGAAAATAGATATCCTGTGCATTCCCGACCTTTTCATGGATACTGATTTTCGCACAGTTGGAGAGTCCGGGAATATTTGCAAACCAATA
Source organism: Roseburia hominis A2-183 (assembly GCF_000225345.1). NCBI lineage: Bacteria > Bacillati > Bacillota > Clostridia > Lachnospirales > Lachnospiraceae > Roseburia > Roseburia hominis. The sequence goes on along the minus strand of NC_015977.1, from coordinate 1,523,527 downwards.
CGCATAATTCATCTCTTCACCTCTCCCAGAACTTTCTGTCAAAGCTTCTGTAGCAGATTGCCTCCTCCAGATGCCGGTCGCAAATCCGGTCTCCGCCGTCCATATCCGCCAGCGTGCGTGCCACCCGCAGAAGCTTATGGTAAGATCTGGCGGTGAGCTGCAGCTTTCCGTAGATCTCTTCCATATACTGCTCCTGCTTCTTGTCAAGAGCACAATACTCCCGGATCTTCGTGGCAGGTATCTGGCTGTTGTACGAAAATCCTTCCTTCCGGTAGCGCTCCCGTTGAATGTCCTGTGCCACCGCCACGCGCTTCTGAATTGCCGCCGATGTCTCCTCTTTTTGCTGTCCGGTTAATTCCCCGAATGTCAGCGCCGGCGCCTCCACACAAATGTCAATCCGGTCTAAGATCGGCTGGCTGATCCTCTCTAAGTACCGGTGGATCGCCGTCTGCGTACACCTGCATTTCTGCATATCGGGATAATAGCCGCACGGGCACGGATTCATCGCCGCCACCAGCATAAAATCTGCCGGATAGACATAACTTCCGCCAAGACGCACCAGATGAACCGCCCCCTCTTCCAGCGGCTGGCGCAGCGCCTCAACCGTCTCCCTGGCGAATTCCGGAAGTTCATCCAGAAACAGCACGCCCTTATGTGCCAGTGAGATCTCCCCCGGCTGCGGGATTCTTCCGCCGCCCGTAAGCCCCTGCACACTCACGGTGTGATGCGGCGCCCGGAACGGGCGCTGCGTAAGCAGACCGTTCTCCCCGGCAAGCATTCCTTTTACACTGTAGATTTTGGATAACTCCATGCGCTCCGCCTCCGCAAGCGGCGGCAGAATGGACGGGATACGCGATGCCACCATGGTCTTGCCCGCACCCGGCGGTCCCACAAACAGCAGATTGTGCATTCCGGTTACCGCAACTTCACACGCCCGCTTCATCAGCCGCTGTCCGTGGATCTCCGAAAAATCAGGAAGCACTGCGGGCTGTGTTTCTTCTATATTATATTCCTCTGCGGCGTACTTCTCCCACGACGCATCCTCAAGAAGCCGCATGACCTCCCCGATATTTTCCACACCGCAGACAAGCATCCCGGAAACAAGCGCCGCCTCTTTTCGATTCGCCCGCGGCACAATGCAGCGCCGGATTCCGCGTTCCTTTGCCTCCGCCACCATCGGGAGCACGCCGTGAACCGGCTGCACCACGCCGTTTAATCCGATCTCACCCACGATCAGCACATCATCCAGTACCGCATGCGGAAGCCTTCCCATCGCAGCCAGCACCGCCACTGCGATCGGCAGATCAAACCCGGCTCCGGATTTGCGGATGTCCGCCGGCATAAAATTCACGGTAATTCTGCGCGGCGGCAGCGCACACCCCACATTGCGGAGCGCTGTGCGCACCCGCTCCCTGGCTTCTTTGACCTCAGACGCCAGAAAACCGACCATCTCAAAAACAGGCATCCCGTCGCTCACATCCGCTTCCACGCAGACAGGCACACTCTGGATACCGCGTATCGTTGCTGTTGCTACTCTGCTATACAACCTGTTCTCCTTTTCATTATAGAAAGATCTGGAATCTCTGTGCAGTGAACACTGCTGAATATCTTAGAAAATACATTTGTTAAAAAGACATGTTTAGTATAACATCATTTGTAGAAAAAGGGAAGCGGCAATTTATCTCCCGCCCCCCGCGCTTTCCATTCCTTTTCGCAGTTTTTCCAGCGCCCGTTTCTCGATTCTCGACACATACGAGCGGGATATTCCAAGCGCCGCTGCAATCTCACGCTGTGTCATCGGTTTACAGGCATAGAGACCGTACCGGTTTTCTATGATATAGCGCTCCCTGCCGGAAAGCAGCTTCGGCACAAGTGCCAGCACCTCTCTGGTGCGTCTGTCGGTCTCGATCGTCTCCACCACATCCGGTTCATCGCTCTCCACAATATCCAGCAGATGAATCTGATTGCCCTCTTTGTCCGTTCCGATCGGTTCATACAGAGAGACCTCTCTGGCCGTCTTCTTTTTGGAACGGAAATGCATCAGCAGTTCATTGTCAATGCATCTCGCCGCGTAAGTTGCCAGGCGGCTTCCGTAATCTTCTTTATAAGTAGAGATTGCCTTGATCAGACCGATGGTTCCGATGGAGATCAGATCTTCCATATCTTCATCGGAATTCTGATATTTTTTCGCCACGTGCGCTACCAGGCGCATATTCCGAAGCGTCAGTTCTTTTTTTGCCTCAAGGTCGCCGTCTTTCATTTTTTTCAGGCATTCCATTTCCTGTTCTGGTGTGAGCGGAGATAAGAAAGTTTTCACAACGCACCTGAAAAGCTTTATTGATACATTCTATGTATGGGCCATGTTTTCCGTGCTTTTCCCCTCTTTTTTCCGCAAACAAATACATGCCGTCTTTACATCTCCCCCGCCGCTTCGCTATAATAGCGTTACATGAAACAGGAGGAATTTTTATGCTGCGCACCCTTACCTACCGCATTTTATCCGCCACGGACGGGCAGACCATTCTGCATTATTTAAAAAGTCTCGGCTATTCCGGGCCGATACTGGTACATTTAAAGAAAACAGACCACGGCACCCTCTTGAACGGCGTGTGGGCGCATATGAATGAAACGCTTCACACCGGCGACCTTCTCTGTCTTCATCTGGAGGAGAATACTTCCGGCACCTCCATTTTTCCGCAGCAGATTCCCCTCGCGATCTGTTACGAGGACGAAGATCTTCTGGTGATTGACAAGCCGGCAGGCATGCCGGTACACCCGTCTGCCGCGCACCAGAGGGATACGCTTGCAAACGCCGTCACGGGATATTACCGTGCAAAAGGCGAAATCCGCCCGTTCCGCTGCATCAACCGGCTGGATGCCGACACGAGCGGCCTGATCATCGTCGCCAAAAATATGCTCTCCGCCGCCCTGCTCGGCAAAGCCATGCAGCAGCGTATGATCCGCCGGGAATACCTCGCCGTCGTATGCGGCACGCTCACCGGAAGCGGCACCGTCCACGCGCCGATTGCCCGCGTAAAACCGGGCGATGTCCGCCGGCAGGTTGATTTTCTCTGCGGGGATGATGCCATCACGCACTATAAAAGTCTCTTATGCCACGCCCCCTATTCCCTGCTCTCCCTTCATCTGGAAACGGGGCGCACGCACCAGATCCGTGTCCACATGTCCGCGCTCGGCTATCCTCTGGCAGGCGACCAGCTCTATTATCCGGCATTTTCAGACACAAAAATAAAACGGCAGGCACTTCATTCCCACCGTTTGTCTTTTTCTCATCCCGTCACCGGGGAGATGCTTACGTTTACTTCTCCGCTTCCCTGTGATATGGCTGCGCTAATTGATCCAGAACCTTCTGCTCATAGGGGATCTTCCCTGCCAGCAGTTCTTCGCGGATAAATGTATTGACTTCCGGCTCGCCCCGGACAGCGAGCCGGTACAAAAGCAGTTCAAGAAGCGCCCGCGTATCCTTGTGCATGACATGAAAATCCTTTCCATGCAGGTAATACTCTAATGCGCTCCGGTCGGTATAGCGCTCCTTCTGGTAATTTTTCGAGGCCGCTACACGGTCGATATACATCTCCACCACGTACCGCAGAGGCATTTTCATGCCGCAGAGTCCCTTGTCCCCGCCCTCGTCCGGCACGCCGTAGTCAATCCAGTATTCCATGTGATGCTTGTTCCGCCCTTTGTGGTGCAGCCACGCGGACGAGTATCCCTTATCCTTGCGCTCTGCATTGTTCGGGCTCATTGTTCCCTGATAATATTTACAGCCCACCAGAAATTCTGTCGGCGTATATTTCGACAGATCATGTAATAATCCCTGTTTGTATAACCCCACCGCAAAACAGCCTTTCATGACCAGATGCTTGTGATGGTTGATCGTGCAAAAATGTTTCCATGCTTTCATAATAATGTAACCTTATTTTCCTGTTAATATAACGACAGACTGACCGCAAAGTTCGATCCGCGGCGCATCCACCCGCTCCTCCTCTTTTAGGAACGGTGCCCGCTCTCTGGCGGTGTCCATCAGCAGATACCACTTTTTCTTCCCGGGAAGCTTCGGAAGCGCCAATCTGGTAGGACCCATGTGAAAATTGCAACCGACATAAAGGAATTTCTCCCCCTCTGTTCCATCGCCATCCTCTTTTCCGCAGTAGAGCATGCCCAAAGACTGTCTCTCGCCGGAAAGATCTGAAATCCACGCATTCTCTCCGTGATAGGACAAATCGGGATACCCCGTTCCTTTTGCATCGGAAAGCTGTTTTGGCATATCCGCGGCGAGCACGGGATGCTCCCTGCGAAACGCTGCCATCCGCGCCACAAACTCCCGGAACCACGCGTAGCGCTCATCTTTCTTCCAGTTCACCCAGCCGGTCGGATTGTCCTGACAGTATGCATTGTTGTTGCCTTCCTGGGAATCTCCCGTCTCGTCCCCCTCGTATAAAAGCGGGACTCCCTGCGCGAGAAAAAGCACCGCCACCGCATTGCACATCTGCCGTTCACGGATTCTTACGATCCGCTGCTTGCGGCTTCGTCCCTCCACGCCGTAGTTGGCGCTCAAATTCCAGTCGCTTCCATCCCGGTTCTCCTCCCCGTTGTCTTCATTGTGTTTCTGCTCATAGCAGAAGAGATCCCGCAGGGAAAACCCGTTATTGTCCGAAATGTAATTGACAAATCCGTGATACTGATGCTGTTTGCGCTGCTGGCATGCAAATGCATCCATACCGCCGTTCTTGTGATTGAGCAGCGCCCGGACGGGATACAGATATTCGTCATTGTATACATACAGATGCGGATAACGGCACGGGTGCCAGAGCACAGCGTTCTCGAAACCGGCGCAGAAAATCTTCGTCCGTCTAAGCCACGCATCCTGTGCAATCTGCGTGACGGGCAGATTCTCCCCCAGCAGATGGAAGCCATCCACATGATACTCCCTGACCCAGTAACGCAGCGCATCTAAGATCAGATTCTGATTGACATTCTCAGGAAAATACATCTCCATCACACATTCCATGTGATTCTCATGGAGCGCGCGGATGAGTTTTTTCCATTCGACGGCCGCATCCTGCCCTTTCGCGTAGGACGCCTTTACCGCAAAATAATTGGCGGGCGCATATCCCCACAGGTTCACACGCTCCGGCATCGCACATGCTTCCGGCTTGATCTGATCCTCTTTCCGCACCTGCCAGCTGATATATTCCGGCAATACCGCCTTCTCCTTTAAGATCAGTTCCTCAAACTCATACACCGGCATGAACTCCACCGTCGTGACACCAAGTTCTTTCAGATAGGGAATCTTATCGCGCACCGCCGCAAAAGTTCCCCGCTCCTTTGCAGGGATTCCCGCATCCATCGAAAATCCGCGGATGTTGAGCTTATAGAGGAACATCTCATGGCGCGGGATCTCCGGATGTACATCCGTCCCCCACGAAAAAGTGTCATCCGAATAACCACCGCAGACCCGGAACTCATTCTTAACGCGCCCTGCGTCTCTCCAGCGCTCTCTGCCGATGATGCGGTTTGCATAAGGATCGGTCACGACCGTCCCGCTGATTTTATAATTATAACGCAGGCTCTCTGCCTTAAGCCCCGCGACAAAGACTGACCGGATCGCTCCTCTGCAGCAGCTTTCCGGCACCTTCAGTTCCTGCCGGATTCCGCCATCTTTCCCATACAGAAGAATACTGCAGTCCTCTTCCTTTTCTGCCTCAAACGTAAACACGACTCCGCCGCCTGCGGCTGATGCCCCGTATTGTCTGTAATCGCCCTCTTTTATCGTATACGCCATGCCATCTTCCACCTTTGTCTTCGCTGCCTGCACGTCTGCATCTCTTCGCAATGCACCTACACATCATTTCGCTGTGCACCTACACATCATTTCGCTGTGCACGTCCGGAAAATCAGAGATTTCCCGGACTCACGGGCTTTCGCCCTATCAGCCATGAATTTTAAAAAATTTTGCCTTCGCAGGCAAATTTTTAAAACTCCCTGTCTGGCACTGCTCAATAGCCTTCGCGTACATTATATCATTCCCGCTTGTTTTTTGTATAGTTTTTTCTTTTTCGGGGAGAATGCGCTTGTCCGGCATTTGCATCTCATGTTATAATATTAAGAAACGAGAGTTCTTATTGTCACAGTACGATCGAGGTGATGTATATGAAACGAATACCCACGACAGATTTAAAGCCCGGAATGTTCACAGCCAGACCGGTTCGCACTGCCGCGGGGCAGATCATCCTGGATGAGGGCTGTCTTTTGAGTGCGCAGACCATCCTGCACATCCATGACTATTCCATACCGGAAGTATGGATCAGGGACAGCAGCGATTCCTCCGGCGGGCTTCACGATTATCTGCAAAAGCAGTACGCTCCGGTTCGTTCCCGTTCCGAGCGTATCCGGCAAAGCGAAGAATACAAGATTTTCAGTCAGAAGTTTGACAGCTGCACTACGATGCTTCACACTGCGTTAAACGACTGTATTTTACGTGCCAAAAAGCTGGAGACAGACAAGCTTCTTGCAGGGACCCTGGATTTGTTTGCGTCGCATACTACCACACTTTCCATGTTCGACATGCTCCATAACTTACGGCAGATCGACGATTCGACTTACGCACACAGCGTCAACGTCGCCATTATCTCCCGCATGCTCGGGAACTGGCTCGGTTTTTCGGAGGATGCCCAGAACACACTGACTCTCTGCGGTCTTTTACACGATATCGGGAAATCCCGGATTCCTGCCAGCATCATCGGCAAGCCGGGCAGGCTGACTTCCGAAGAGTTTGAACAGATCAAGCGCCATCCCCTTTTAGGGTACGAGCTGCTTAAAAACCAGCCTCTCGATCCGCACATAAAGAACGCTGCCCTGATGCATCACGAGCGGTGTGACGGAAGCGGTTATCCGTTCGGTCTGTACGCATCGGACATTGACGACTACGCTTCGATCATAGCCGTCGCGGATGTATATGATGCCATGACCGCCGACCGCTGTTATCGTCTGGGGCTGTGTCCGTTTGAAGTGATCGCCCAGTTTGAACAGGAAGGCTTGCAGCGCTACAAGCCGCGCTATATTCTCACCTTTCTCGAACACATTGCGCACACTTACCTGCACAACCGGGTTCTGTTGAACAACGGACAGACCGGAGAGATTATTTTTATCAATAAGCGTCTGACGAGACCTACGATCCAGATCGCCCCCTCACGTTTCATCAATCTTGAGGAGCATCCGGAGCTCTACATTCAGGCGATTATTTAATAACATCCAATAAAGGAGATATCATGATGGCAGACAACCATAACACCAACGAAGACGAGGATATCCTGGTCACCCTGGATCTGGATGACGGCAGCCAGGTAGAATGTGAGATTTTAACCATTTTTACCGTCAACGAGCAGGACTATATCGCCCTTCTTCCGCTCACCGAAGCCGGCGAGCCGAACGAGGACGGCGAGGTCTATATCTACCGCTATGCGGAGGATAGCGATGGCAATCCGTCTCTGGATAATATTTTAGACGACGCCGAATACGAAGCCGTATCCGACCGCTTTGATGAGTGGCTTGACGAGGCAGAATTTAACGACATGGAGGACTGAGACGCTCTCCTGCCTCGGCAATAAAGCGCGAGATATCTGCATCTTTCTGATTCATCTGTTTGACGGAAAAGAGATGCAGATATTTTTTTGCCCGCGTCATACCGACGTAAAACATCCGGCGCTCCTCCTCGATGTCCTGATCCAGCACCGCCTTCTTGTAGGGCATCACTCCCTCGTTCACGTCGATCAGATAGACGTTTTCGTACTCAAGCCCCTTGGCGGAATGCAGCGTGGAAAGCGCTACGCTCTCACTCTGCTTTTCCTGGCTCTGGTACAGGCGTTCCAATTCCCTGGTGTAATTCTCGATGTGCGCAAACCATCCGTCATAATCTTCATAGCCTCTTGCACTTTCCTGTAGTTCATCCAGCACATCATAAAGTTCATCCGCCCGGATACGCCTGTAATCTGCATACTCGGCACAGAACTCGTCATATCCGATGCCTTTCCGGATATAGTTGATGGCGGCAAACGGATTCATCCGGCGAAGCTGCATCACATCATGCTCCAGCGTGACGATCCGCTCCGCCACCCACGGCTGTTCCGCCTCTCTGAAATACCATTCCCACACATCGAATGCCACCGTGTCCTCGTCCAATGAATCTCTGCTGATATAGCGCTTCGGGCGGTTCATGATCTGCAGAAAATCACGGCGTTCCCGGCTTCCCTGCGCGATCCGGATATAGGCAAAAATATCCTTTGCGATCCAGTGCTCGTAAAGGTTCGGTATGCGGTCTCTCGTCCTAAACGGAATATTGTACTCCATCATCTGCTCCATCAGAAGACGCGGCTGTGTGTTAGTGCGGAACAGCACAGCAAAATCACGGTAGCTCTTTCCCCTCTCCACCGCATCACAAATATCGCGGATGATCCGCAGATTCTCCTTCCGCTGATCCTCAAAAACGGCATACTCCACCCCGGTCTCCGCCGGGAGTGCCGCGCGGATGCGCTTCTGGAAGCGCTCCTTATTGTGCCCGATCAGATTCAGCGCATCCTCGACAATATTGGCCTGCGACCGGTAATTCGTGTCGAGAAGCACGGTTTTCGTCCCCGGAATTTCACGCTCAAACCGCAGCATAATCTCCGGCTTTGCTCCGCGGAAGCGGTAGATCGACTGGTCGTCATCCCCCACAACAAACAGATTTCTCTGCTCACCCGCAAGCAGCCTGACCACCTCAAACTGAATCTGGTTGATGTCCTGGAACTCGTCAATCAGAATGTAGGGATATTTTTTCTGCCAGGCAGCCAGAATATCCTTCCGCTCCTTGAAAAGCTCCCATGTATACAAAAGCATATCCTCGAAGTCAATCAGATGATGCGCATAGAGATATTCGTGGTACTCGCTGTAAACTCTCCGGAACACCTCTTCCCCGCAGTTCGTGGAATAGTAATGATCGAGTGAAATTCCGCTGTTTTTCACTAGACCGATCTCCCCCAGAAGCGCTGCGATGAACTCCGACTCATCCTCATATTCCAGCCTGTGGCGCTTAATGATCTCACGCATGCAGCTCACCCGCTGCTCCTCGCGGATGATGTTCTCCGCCTGATAGTGGTAGGCGTGCTTTAAGATCATAAAAAAGACGGCGTGGAAAGTTCCAAACGTCACTGCGGAAGATTTTCCGCCCATCAGGCGCAAAAAACGTTCCTTCATCTCCGTTGCCGCCGCTCTTGTAAACGTGATGACAAGAATGTTTGCCGGATTGATTCCATATTCTGTTATCAAATGTCTGGTGCGTTCCGTAATGACAAGGGTCTTGCCCGAACCGGGCCCGGCCAGTACGAGCATGGGACCATCCTTGTGACGGATGGCCTCACGCTGAGACGGGTTAAAACTCATAGATTACCTCTGATTATTTCTGTAACATGGAAATGCCTTTTTTGATTCTCGCAATGGATTCCTCTTTGCCTAAAACCTCCATCAGCTCTGTCGCTCCGCCCGGCGTCATCTGTTTGCCGGACACTGCGGTACGGATCGGCCACATCACATAGCCGTTCTTCACGCCCTTTTCCTCAACATACTTAAGGAGCGTCGCATAGAGTGCATCATTGGAAAAATCCTCCTGCGCTTCCAGCAGCGGCAGGACGTCGCTTAAAACCTCCAGCGAGGTCTCTGCATTGGTCTTCATCTTCTTGTGTGTGTACATCGCAATATCGTACTCCGGCAGTTCCTCGAAGAAGTCGATGTGGTCGCGGATCTCCGGGAAAACCTCGATACGGGTCTTCACCATCGCTGCAATCTTCTTCAAATCCATATCCTTGTGAATGACCTCACGCAGATACGGCTCCGCCATCTCATAAAAACGGTCAAAATCCATCGCCTTGATGTACTCCCCGTTCATCCACTTTAACTTGGTGTAATCGAACACCGCCGGGGATTTGCTGATTCTGTGATAGTCGAACTCTTTGATCAGCTCATCCAGGGTAAAGATCTCACGGTTGTCCTCCGGGCTCCATCCCAAAAGTGCGATGTAGTTGACCACTGCCTCGGACAGGAATCCCTGCTCTAAGAGATCCTCAAAGGAAGAATGTCCGCTGCGCTTGGAAAGCTTTTTATGGTTCTCGTCCGTAATTAACGGCAGATGAATGTACACCGGTGACTCCCAGCCGAACGCATCATAAAGACGCTGATACTTCGGTGCTGAGGAGAGGTATTCGTTTCCGCGAACCACATGTGTAATATTCATCGTGTGGTCATCAACAACATTTGCAAAGTTGTAAGTCGGGTATCCGTCCGACTTGATTAAAATCATATCGTCCAGTTCTGCGTTCTCCACGGTGATATCTCCGTAAAGTTCGTCGTGGAAGGTTGTCGTTCCCTCATTCGGAATATTCTGACGGATGACAAACGGCTTGCCGGCAGCAAGATTTGCCTCAATCTCCTCCTTGCTAAGGTGCAGGCAGTGCTTGTCGTAGAGCGTGATCTCCTTGCCCTCGACCACCTCTGTCTTAAGGGATGCCAGACGCTCCTTGTCACAGAAGCAGTAATATGCCTCCCCCTTCTCAATCAGCTCTTTAGCATATTTCATGTAAATGCCGGTCTTCATACGCTCGCTCTGTACATAAGGACCGTATCCGCCGTCCTTGTCCGGTCCCTCATCGTGTACAAGTCCCGTCTCCTGCAGCGTGCGGTAGATAATCTCGACAGCGCCCTCCACATAGCGCTCCTGATCGGTATCCTCAATGCGAAGCATGAAATCTCCTCCGGCATGCTTTGCAATTAAAAACTCATATAATGCGGATCGCAGATTGCCGACATGCATTCTTCCTGTCGGGCTTGGTGCGAATCTGGTTCTGACTTTACTCATCTTAAACCTCCATTGTATAACACCTTACGGTGCTGTTTCTTTCCTGAATAACAACAGCCTGTGGCTGTCCTTTGTCTTGTGACATGACCACAGGCTATTATATAACAATTTGATACTTCTGGCAAGCGGACAAATCCTGTGCCTATAATTTTTTGAAGACCTCTGTCTCGCGCTTCAAATCTGCCGCGATGTGCTGGTTCTCGTCCATATGGCGCGTGATGTCCTCCATGTCGCCCACGAGCACCTGCGTGCTGTCGGCAGCGCTGGAAACGCCCTTCACACCCTCCTCGATCGCATGTGCAATCGTGTTGATGGAATCCGCGATCTCTGCCATCGTCTTCTTTAAGACCTCCGTCTTCTCGGTAAAGTCTCCCATGCTGGTCTCAATGTGGGTTGCCTTCTCCCGGTACGCACTTCCGGCATCGACAAACGCCTCAAACTCCGGAAGAATGGAATCATTCATATACTGCACCAGTCCGTTGGAATGTTCCGTGAGGTTTCCAACCGCCTCCGTCACAACGCGGTTGATCTGCTGGATACGGTTGGCTGCCTCCTGGCTGGCGGCTGCAAGCTGGCTGATCTCCGTCGCAACAACGGAAAATCCTCTGCCCGCTTCCCCTGCTCTCGCTGCCTCGATGGAGGCATTTAACGCCAGAAGGTTGGTCTGGCTTGCAATATTTAAAATATCATCGGTCAGGCTGTTTACCTGATTTACGCTCTTGCTGTCCTCGATTGCCTGATTTAATACAGTTAAAATCTCATTGACCTTGGCTCCGGTAGACTCCATGTTCTCCCTTGCGGAAGCCTCCATGGAATCCGCATGTTCCTTCATCTCGCGGGTGTACGCGTTGATCTCTGACGTGCGCTCCGCGATCTGGTCAACTTCCTGCTTTACAGACTCGGTGTTCGTATTGATGAGGGATGCATTGGCTGACATCTCCTCCATCGTGGCAGAAAGTTCTTCTGTGAGTGCCGACAGATCCGACACACTGCCATTCGATGTCACGACGCTGTCGCGCACCTCGCCGACCACAGATTCCATTCTGGTTGAATTGTTCACGATCACCTTGAAAATATCCTGAAGCTTGTCCATAAACACGTTGATGCCGTTGCCGACCGCCGCGACCTCCTGGTTGGCGTGCACGCTCACACGTCTCGTCAGATCGCCCTCGCGCTTGTCAATGTCCTCAATAATATCTGTGATCTCCTTCTGTGTCTTTAACAGAGGGATAATTACCAGCTGGAATACGCAGATCAGAGTTGCAAGCAACGCCGCCACACTGATGATGATGGATGCCGTGCTCGCCGCGATTGCCGTCCGGTAGACCGCTGCAAGCTGTTCCTTTGCCACATCCGCATTTTCGCTGACATTGGTGCGGATTGCCGCAATGCTCTCCTGCATTGCACTGGAATAATCGGCGATCTTGCCGTTTGCCAGCGCATAAGCCGCCTCGTTATCGTTGTTGGCACTGTATGCCATGAGGTTGGCAAGCTCGTACTTCATTCCCTCGTAGTTGGACACCAGCGCATCGTATTCCGCCTTGTTGTCGTCTGTCACATATTCCTGGAAATCATCCAGATATGTCTCTAAGGTCTCCTGCTCACTCCGGATGGTCTCGACCAGCGAGATCATGGTATTTAAGTCGGTCGCCACGATATGGGACAGTCCCAGTCTGTGGATCAGAAGCGTCTCTTTCTGAATATCGCCGAGCTCTGAAATACAGCTCATGTAGCCGTTTGCAATCTGCGTTGCATTTGCATTTACTCTCTTAATATTGGTCACTGCCAGAATATTGGAAACGACTGACACAAATCCCAGGATAAATACCGGAATCAGAATAATAAACTTTGTACTGATATAGCTTTTTTTCTTCATATCCTGCTCCTCCCCGTTACTGTACCGTCGACTGTGTAATTCCAGCCACAAGCGTATCCATCACTTCCTGCGGATCCGTTCCGTTTGTGCTGCCTGTCGCCATCAGATTGCCGAACTCCGTCGTCGCATCCCAGAAGCTGTTGCCCACACGCTGGAGTTTGCCGTACTGCGCCTGCGCAATGACTGCCTGGATGGCAGGCACCGCCTGTACCTGCTCCGACGCAGCCGCGTTTTTATTGGAAGGTCCCTGATCGCGCTCCTCAAGACGCAGCATCTGGTTCTCCTCGTTTGTAAACCAGTCTGCAAGCTTTAATGCCCAGTCCTTGTGCTTGGAATAGGCGTTGACGCCCATCATCTTATAGCCCGTGAAAGAGGCCATCTGGATCTGCTGTCCCGCGCAGGTGTAGGTCGGAAGCTTCACTGCCCCGTAATCGTTGCCCCATACCTTTTTGATCTCCGATGCATTCCACACGCCGCTGACGCCTGCCACAACCGTTCCGTCCTGCACGCCCTCCATGAATTCCGTGTCGGTACAGCTTAAAAACGCCGGATTCTGTGCGATGGCAAGCAGCGCCTCCTCAATGTCGGTTCCCTTTATGCTGCCTTCCGTCGCATTCCAGTCGCAGTAGTTCGTCACCCCGTCGTCATTTACACCGAAATCCAGTCCGGTGTTGCCGAAAAACGCATAGAGGTACCAGCCGGAACTCCAGTCCATCGTCACCTTCTTGCCCACAGCGCCCGCTGCTGCCAGAAGCCCGTCCATCGTCTGGACGTCCTCTTCCGTCAGGTAATTCTTGTCGTAATACAGAAAATATCCGTTGTCCGCCGTCATCGGGTAAGCGTACAGCGTATCATTCACAGAAGCCGCTGCAACCGCCTCATCCAGATTCGCCTCCCGGATCTCATCTGCATTTGGTACCGGCTCTAAGGCACCGGCTGCAACCATGCTGGTAAGCTGATCGTCCGGCAGCGGGAAGACATCCGCTCCGTTATGTACATCTCCAAGCAGCGTATTGCGCGTCTCAGCATCTGCATTCTCCGCAAGCTGAATATCAAAATCTGCCTGTCCTGCATATTTCTGCTCGAAGCTGTCGATCATCTCCTGCAGAACATCAAAATTGGCCTCCTCTGCCCATACGGTCAATGTAACCTTGCCGTCATCCTCCGCTACATCGCCGGACAACTCTGTCGAATCCATGACCGCCTCCGTCTGCAATACGGACGGTTCACCGTTTACGGACTCTCCACCTGCCGTCGTATCCGCACCTGTACAGCCCGCCATTGCTGTTGTAACAAAGGCTGCCGCTGCAACCGCCGCAATAACATGCTTCTTCATTTGAAATCCCCTTCCTTTGTATTCGTATCTGTATGTGCAAATTCTCTCTGCCGCCTCTTCTGTTCTTATACACGATTTTGCACTCATTTTATATATTTTACACCTATTTTACAAAATGCGCAATCGGTTGTTCCTTTTTTTTAATTTTTCTTATCCTTTCTCCCACTTTTACATCCGCTGCAGGATGAGCAGTGACCACAGCAGCCACAATCTTCTTTGTCTTTTTTTCTTTTTCCCATATACAAAAGCGCCAGGATGATCCACAAAAGGATACACCCCAGCACAATCAGATCCAACGCATGCAACCCACTCAAAAGAAGATTCCTCCTATCTGATAAACCGCAAATGCCATCAGCCACGCGACCGCGCATTGAAGCACCACGACGAGAAATGCCCGCATGCCGCTTCCCATCTCACGCTTCACCGCCGCAATGGCTGCAACACACGGCGTGTAAAGCAGCGTAAACACAAGGAAGCTTGCCGCCGAGCGCCCGGTAAACATACTTCCGAGCACCCTGCTTAGATTGGCAGTCGCCGTGCCGGTCAACACACTCAAGGTGCTGACCACCGCCTCTTTTGCCGTAAATCCGGTAATCAACGCCGTAGAAACCCTCCAGTCCGAAAAACCGAGCGGTCCAAACAGCGGTGCGATCCACTGCCCCACCAGAGCGAGCAGACTTTTCTCACTGTCTGTCACCACATTAAGCTTCAGATCAAAGGTCTGCAAGAACCAGATGACAATCGTTGCAACAAAGATAATGGTAAACGCGCGCTCCAGGAAATCCTTTGCCTTATCCCAGATCAGCTGTCCGACACTCTTTGCCGACGGGAAACGGTAATTCGGCAGTTCCATGACAAACGGAATCGGATTCCCGCGGAACGCGGTGTGGTTCAGTACCAGTGCGGACAAAATGCCCACCACAATTCCCGCCGTGTAGAGAAGTATCATCACAACCGCCTCGTTCCCCGGGAAAAATGCCGCCGCAAACACTGCATAGATCGGTATTTTGGCAGAACAGCTCATATAAGGCGTGAGCATAATTGTCATCTTTCTATCTCTCTCACTCGACAACGTCCTTGTCGCCATGACCGCCGGAACCGTACAGCCGAATCCGATCAGCATCGGTACGAAGCTTCGCCCGGAAAGTCCGATCTTACGCAGCGGCTTGTCCATCACGAAAGCCACGCGCGCCATGTAGCCGGAGTCCTCCAGAATCGAGAGGAAGAAGAACAGCACCACGATGATCGGCAGGAAGCTTAACACGCTCCCGACGCCGGCAAAAACACCGTCGATGAGCAGGCTGTGTACAACCGGATTCAATCCGTACGCGGTAAGCCCCCTGTCACAGACGGCAGTAAACGCGTCGATTCCCACCGCCAGCCAGTCGCTCAACGCCGCGCCGACCACATGGAACGTCAGCCAGAAAATTAAAAACATGATCAGTAGAAACATCGGGATCGCAAGGTACTTGTTCGTGAGCACACCGTCGATTTTCACACTCCGGATGTGCTCCCTGCTCTCCTGACATTTTTTAACCGTTTTTTGGCACACCTTCTCTATAAAGGTATACCGCATGTCAGCTAACGCCGCATTCCGATCCAATCCACAGTCTTTTTCCATCTCCGCAATACTATGTTCCATCATTTCCAGCTCATTCTCAGAAAGAGCCAGACGTTCTATAATGTCCGTGTCATTTTCCACGATCTTCGTCGCCGCAAAGCGCGGGGACATCCCGATATTTACCGCATGATCCTCCACCTGATGCGACACCGCATGAATGCAGCGGTGTACCGGCCCCTGCTCGCAGAAATCCATGACTTTGGGCGGTATCTTTTTGCCCGCAACTTCCACAATCGCCGCAATCAGATCCTCAATTCCCTCATCCTTCGCCGCACTGATCGGAATCACGGGAATCCCTAATTCCTGCGACATCTGCCTGTAATCAATGGAACCTCCGTTTCCGCGGACCTCATCCATCATATTGAGTGCTAACACCATCGGAATGTGCATTTCCAGAAGCTGGAGCGTCAGGTAAAGATTTCTCTCGATGTTCGTCGCATCCACAATGTTGATGATTCCATCCGGCTTCTCATTTAAGATAAAATCTCTGGTGACAATCTCCTCATTGGTATAAGGTCTGATGGAATAGATTCCGGGGAGATCTACCACGGAACAATTCTTCGTGGAGCGGATTTCCCCCATCTTCTGATCCACCGTAACGCCGGGGAAATTGCCGACATGCTGGTTAGCTCCTGTCAGCTGATTAAACAACGTCGTCTTACCGCAGTTCTGGTTTCCAGCCAATGCAAATATCATTTTTCTTCCTCCGGTTTCACTTCAATTTTCGCTGCGTCCTCCCGCCGGATCGTAAGCTCATACCCGCGGATGCGTATTTCAATCGGATCTCCCATCGGAGCCACCTTGCGCACCTCCACAGCAGTCTTCGGGATCAGTCCCATATCTAACAGCCGGCACCGCAGTGTGCCCTCTCCGCCGACCGCAGTAATAGCAGCGCGCTTTCCGATTGGCAGTTCCTCTAATGTCATATTTTCCACACACCTTTTCTCTTTTGATATTGATATTCATTCTCACTTATACTAATATGATGCTTCTGCATTGTCAACCGGCATTCCGGTGTAATGGAATTTTTTGTTTCAGGGAACACTAAAAGGAATTGCTGCAATAAGCACAGCTCTCTTTGGGGTGATAAGTAATATTATAAAGAAACGCACTTGGGGATTTCATGTGGAAATGCAGAGGGAATATTCGTTGGAAAAAAATGTGAGCATTTCTTCCAGCTGAATGTTTGCATCAGATTCCGTGTCTCTTCCACGTTTTGACAATCCGCCGGGTGCATGTCCGACACACCAGAGACAATGGGCGGACTTTCTGGTGTCCCTAAGGGCACCTCTTCACAGACAATATAAAACCGCGCGAACCGAAACTCACTGCCATCTGCTATTAAAAACATGGCAGATG
The DNA here is from genome assembly GCF_000225345.1 of Roseburia hominis A2-183. NCBI lineage: Bacteria > Bacillati > Bacillota > Clostridia > Lachnospirales > Lachnospiraceae > Roseburia > Roseburia hominis. Next base: position 1,506,429 of record NC_015977.1, on the reverse strand, counting down.
GCAATTCAGACATCGGCTTCGCGCGGTTATGTTTTGCTCAGAGGTGCCCATAAGGGACACACACAAAAGTCCTACAAATTGTCTTCCGGGATGCGGACATGACCCGCGGAGTGCTCCAAACTTGGAAAGACACGGATCATCGAAGATGCAAACATCCGGCTGGTTAGAAATACCACATTTTTTGAACCGAATTTTCCTCTGCATTTTCATCTGAAATCCCACTGTGTAATCTTCTGATCATATTACTTATCAAACCCAAGTACGATATGCTTATTGCGGCAGTTCCTTTTATTTTCCGCATCCCGGATCAAATTCGGGATTACACATATAAAAGTTACTGCGGTCGAGATCGTCCTGAATCATCCGCAATCCCTCGCCGAAGCGCTGGAAGTGGACAATCTCCCGCTGACGTAAAAAGCGGATCGGGTCGCAGACCTCCGGATCCTTGACCAGACGCAGAATATTGTCGTAGGTCGTGCGCGCTTTCTGCTCCGCCGCCATATCTTCAAACAGATCGGTGATCGCATCGCCCTTAGACTGGAACTCGCACGCATTGAACGGAATGCCTCCCGCCGCCTGCGGCCAGATACCCGCCGTGTGATCCACATAGTAAGGCGCAAACCCCGCCTCCTCCAGTTCCTCCGCACTCAGTCCTTTCGTGAGCTGACGGACGATGGAAGCAACCATCTCAAGATGTGCCAGCTCCTCTGTGCCAATATCGGTCAGCAGCCCCGCCACCTTCCGATCCGGCATGCTGTAGCGCTGCGACAGGTAACGAAACGATGCTGCCGCTTCTCCGTCCGGGCCGCCGTACTGCGACAAAATGATCTGCGCGATCTTCGCATTGGGGCTTGTGATGTTGACCGGGTACTGCAGGCGTCTCTCATAATTCCACATTAGCAGCCACCTCCTTCCCACGGCAGGGGCTGTTTTGCCCAATCCCAGTAAGCATCTGGATTTGCCGTATCAATCGTCAGCGGTCCGAATTTGTCCGCATACACCTGCATGGCATTTCTGTGCATTTCTATATGATGATTGAAGTAACAGATCGCTTCCGCATCGACGGGATGCGTATCAAGATACTCCGCGATGTCCACCACGGCAAAGCTCACCATATTGATCCAGTGCAGAAGCTGCGCCTGGTTCATCTGTGTCATCTGATTCATCAGCAACGCCTGCACCCCCTTCCCACTGCCAGAAACGGCTTATCAAGTTCTGGGAATATGGTTCCGGTTTCAAGTGCCTTATCCAGTTCGTAGGTCGTTTTAAAGTGCTGCCAGGGAACATATGCCATCGCAACCACATATTCCGGCTGTCTATCAGAAGCTGCATCCGGTTCACACGCACATCGGCTGCGCGTGTTTCCTGCTGCATTGTAATTTCTCATGCGGCTCTCCTATTATGATATCTTCCCTTTACTCTATGCCGCATCCCATTCACTTGTGCTAATCTCCCTCGTTAATTTTATCTACTGCATTTAAAATCTTCTCCATCTGGGGGCGCATGCTTCCGACCTTGTCTAAAAGCTGTTCTGCCTCCTCTTTCTGCTCGTTGACCTGCGAGAGATTGTTCTCAATCCGTGCGCGCAGCTTCTGTCTGCGCCCGATCAGTCCGTGCTTGATCTCCACCATCTCCTTGGGATCGACGAGCGCAACTGCTTGTGTTACCCACACATGCGCATCGTACAGTTGATAATTGGAGAGCATGCGCACCAGTCTGCCGTTAAAATATTCCAGATCCTCATTGGTTCTCTGATATTTCTGGCGTTCCTTGACCGCCTCCAGATAATACTGCCACTGGTTTTCCAGTTCTCCAGCACTTTTTACATGGTATTTTTCACACGCATAATCGACCGCATTGGCAACATTGATATATTTCAGCTTGACCTTGTTAAGCAGAACAATCGCACGGTTCTGGCTCCGCTCCGCCACCTGTATCTCCGACAGGTCATTCTGGATTTTCATGTAAATACCGCACACCACCACCGCAGTTGCAAAGATCAGTCCCATCCACGCATAGTAGAAATCCTTTTCCAGAATAATCTGTAAAATTCCGAACACCACCGCGAGCGTCACCGCCAGACCGACAATAATATACAGCACATTTTTTAACTTTTTCTGCTGATGGTCCAGGTATTCCTTGCGCAGATTCCACTCGGACTTTTCCCGCTCCAGATACTTCATATCCCTCTGCAGCGTGTCACGGTGCAGTTCGTTGGTCTTAAAACGTTTGATTGCCTCCGGCAGTTCGCGTTCCTGCTGCTCTAACTGTGTAAACTGCGCGTCCGACAACTTCTTGGAGGAGTTGAGAAATTCCGTGCGCGCCTTGTTTAACTGCACCACATTTACCGCGATCTCAGAAATCTTATCTCTTTCTTCCTTCGGTATCTTCTCCAGAGTCTCAATATCGTTCAGATAGGACGTCACAATCCGGTATTCTTCCTTCTCATCGTCCAGCTCCTTGGTCAACTCAATCATCTGCTCTAGGCGCTCCACCACGTACTGTTCAATCTTACCGGTATTTTTGTAATCCTTTTTTGAGAGAACCGTTGTATTTAATTCTCCCATCTTACTCTCAAAATCAGGTTCCTTTTTCTTTCTCTTCCAAAAAAACATCGTTTCACGCTTCCTCTATATTCTGCAATTTTTCCGATAGGTATCTTTCCACTCTGCAAGCATTCCTGCAATTTCATCTTCCTGCCCGTCGGCAAACAGTCCGTCCACCTGCTCTTCAAACTGACGGATCTCCTCCGTCCGGGAAAGCTCGGAAAGTCTGTGCGCCGCCTCCGCCGCCTCCTCTGCCGTCATGCCGCATTCCGCCGCCGTATTCTTGAATCCGTCATCATCGTGCAGACACCGGTACGCATAGAGACATTCGCGGAGAGATTCCGGATTTTCATTGAGTCCGTACGCCTTCCGGTAACAGTCCGCTGCTTCCCGAAACCGGAATAATCCAGTATACGCTTTTCCCATGTTATGCCAGACATTCCCGACCAGGATCGGATTCTCCGCTTCCTGATCCGCAAGCAATGCCCTGTACGCCGAGACGGCTGCCGCATAGCGCCCGTTTGTCACATAGCGGTCAGCGCGGATCTTGCTGCACTCGTATTCGGATTTGTGTTCCAGCTCCGCGATCTGCTGCGCAATCTGCGCGATCTGCATTCTGTCACAATACCCGCTCTGCGACAGCAGACAGGTCACAAACTCGGACAGGGTGCCGCCTTTTCTCACAATCTCCCGAAGGGCATCTGCAGCATCTTTTAGTTTCAGTTCCCGTTCCAGCCAGTTGCAGAGATCCTCATTCATAAAATCACTGCGGAGCAGATAGACATTGTGGCAGATATAATAACTTAATTCCTCCAGCGAGTAAACGCCGATTGCCGCCTCCTCCACATAATATGGAAATGCCGCCATATTCTGATTGCACAGAATCAATTCTCCCATCGTCTTCTCCCACACCTCTACGGATTCTCTTCCGAAAATTCCATCCGGTAATCCCACACTTTATCCGAACTCTTAAATAATTCCCCGAATCCAAGATCCCGGATCTGGATCCAGACCTTTGTATCCGAAACCGGTTTTGCCGTGATGCGAAGCCTCGTTGCCTTGTCCGGGCGTTCCGGCAGATCCAGAAGCTTTAGCTTCTCCACCTTCGCCTCCCGGGTTCCCGGCGGCTGCAGCCAGAAATCAATCTCCGGCGTTCCCGCAAGGATCACTTCGCACATTCCCTGCGTCTCGTACCAGTTGTCCCCTGCACTGATCAGCGTATAGAACTCTGCTTTTCCCATATTCCGGACTTTTAAGCTGACATTGACTTTCATCTCATTGTCACCCAGATATACATAATCCCAGTTTTCCTGCTGTTCACTGCACAAGGCGGCGTAGCAGGCCCCCTTGGAGTACAGATTCTTCCCGACAAACGCTCTCCTGCCCTGACACAGAAACGCCACGGACTGTTTCATCCAGTCCCCGTCAAATCCGTCTCCCGTCAGGTACACCGACGAGACAATATGTCCGCGGAAGCAGTCCTTTAGAATGCCAAGAAAATTCTCGTCCCGGCTGTCCGCATTCATCCGGCGCACTTCCTCCGCCAGCGAGATCAGCTGCGGCGTCGTGCGTTTTTCCTTATATAATCTGCAGCAGCGGATATCCTCCCTGCGGTAATCGAACAGATACACGTCGTGCATCGAAAGTTCCGGCACCTGATGGTAGGCAAAATAGTAAAAACATTCTTTCCGGTCAAGCAGCTGCAGCTTTTCCCGGTCAATTCCAAGCTTCGGCGCCATCGAAAGGAACAGCTCCGTCGCCTCCCGCGACAGCTTTTCCATACAGATGACCAGCCGTTCCGGCTCCCATCTTCTGTCGGGGCCGCATGCCAGTCGTATCAGTTTTTTCAGATAGAGGGTCAGCAGTTCCTCCGCCGGATAGGTCTCCCCATCCACAAAAACCTTCTCACCGCCGACCGCCCGCGAGAGAAGTCTGCCGTTCGCCTCCTCGCCCTGTGCAATGGCAAGCCGCACTGCCTCCTCGCCGACAAACCACTGCCCGATTCCTTTCTTCTTGGTAATCAGCGCCGGAATCTGATAGATTTCGCTCCCTGCAATCGCAGAAAAGGTCTCCGGTTCTTTCTTATTCAATTCATAGCTGCTGATCACAGCGTACTGGTCATCCAGATCGATTCCCAGATAAAACCGGTGTTCCATATGTTCCCCTCTCTGTGCTACAATAGCCGGTATGCCTCTTCCGTCACTTTTGTCATGCCATAATAGCGCTTCATCTTCCCGGCAAGCTTCTCTCTGTCATCGAGCGTACACGCCAGCAGCATCTCATTCAGCCATGCGTAGCGGTCCCCGCTGCCCTCTTCCATAATATCCCCGTTGCCCAGGCAGCCGCTCGCCCCGATCTGCCCGTCCGCGGTCTGGCTCTCCAGGATATAATACTGAACCTTCTCCCCGAAGAACAGGATAAAGTCTTTTACATAGATTCCGTCATACATTTCCGTCAATTCATCCGCAAGATATTCCTGCTGTGCCTCCAGCCGGTAATGAACCTCGATCTGCTGCCCCGGCGCGGTGTGATATTCCAGAAAGAACTTATCTGTAAGCTGATATTTGCGCAGCAGCTTTTCGTCGAACTTCCGGAAAAATGCAAAATACAGATTATGCCGGATGCAGGTGTCAAGAAGCTCGTCCGCGATCTTTCTGTCACGCTCCGACAGGTGATTCTCCGAGAGATATTTTAGCAGTGCAAGCCGGCAGACGCGGTTTAGATCGCCCCCGGTCAGATAACGCTCCCTGATCTGGCGGAACACATGCTCCGGCACGACGGCGTCCTCCGTGAGATACATATTGGCAAAATAAGAGAGATACGCCATGCAGACCAGATCTCTGCCGCCCCCTGCGCAATAACTTTCGTAGATCTCTTCCATATGCGGCGTGTAATCGGTCGTATAGAGCATCTGTGTCAGAATCCGCTCTTCCAGATCAAACGTGTCGATCTGAAATTCGCCCGCAGCTTTCCACAATTCCGCCATCTGCTTGGTCGGCCCATTAAAATACTTGCAGAGGTAAATCAGCATGACATCGCTGTATTTTCCCTGCCGGAAGGTGCTCTCCGCAAATCCCAGCAGAAAATCATCCTCCTCATAGCCGTGATCCGCGATCGCATAGCTGCAGAGGGAGACGCGCCACTCCGTCTTCAGATAATCGTAGCCGTCGATCTGCACCATCTGATAGGCCTTCTCATAGAGGTGGTTCTCCGTCAGAAGCGCGGCCATCTGCCTGCGCACACTCACGTCGGAAAGTGCCTCCGCGAGCTGCCCCTTCATCAGATCCAGTTCCCCCTCCGAATAGGAAAAATCCCTGCCGTCTTTTTTCTCGTAAGAAATCAGCGCAAGTGCAAGCCGGACGAGATAGGTTCTGGAAAGTCTGCCTGACTGCAGCAGCTGCAATGCATAGGTCTTCTCGGTATCGCTCCATGCCTCCGGCTCCATATGCCTGCTCATATACCAGAGCAGATAGGCGTTCTCCCCCGGTGCAAGCGAGAGACACTGACCCACATACCGCTCCGGATACATCAGCGCCTCATCCTGGTATACCACACTCGAACAGAACCGGTTGCCGTTCGTATCTTCCAGCACAATGCTATACTGTGGCGTATACGCCTTAAAATAGGCGGTTCCGTTCACAAACGACACGCTCTGCGGCATTTTCATCTCCTCATGCCAGATGATGGCTCGGGCGATCTGACGGTTGGTGCAGCTGATTCTGTGTGTGAACAAAAGCGGCGCCAGACTGTGTGCCAGTTCTTCATCCAGTATACCCTTGGGCAGCATCTCATCGTAGATCACCGCCAGATGATCGTTGATGTGCCCCGCCTCGATCTGTGCCATTGCAAACTGCTCCATCGTGCGCTGATATTTCTGGTATACCTCCGGCTGTTTCGTTCTGGCTGCTATGATATTGACAAACAAGACCGCCTTCTGCGTATAGGAAAGCGTACTGTCATACTGGAAATACATCTGAATCATGCGCGGAACTCCGCCCACCTCACGCGCATCCAGCGACATCAGATACGCCTCATAGAGTCCTGTAAGCCTTATCTTCTGCTCGATTCCGAGCTCATACCACCGGTGGTACTCGGTTTCGTAACACTGTGTGCGGATCAGATATGCACAGATGGCAGAAAGCATCTCCTCCTCCGGCTCCACCTGATACGCCGCCTCTAAGATCTCGTACAGTACCCGCGACTTCTCACGCACCTCCGGCAGCAGATGCCTGATCTGCTGTGCAAGTTCCTTTGTGAGGACTCCCTGGCGCATCGCCCACCGCAGGACTTTCAATTCATACGTTCCCAGTCTGGTTAAAAGATAGGGATCCTGCCAGATCAGATAATAGCTTTCCAGATAGAGATACGGGCTGCTGCATCCGCCCTCGATCCATGCTTCAATCGCCTTATACTTTCTTGGACTGCTGTAATAGTAGGATTCCCGCAAAAACAAAAGAATCCAGAACAACAGCGAACTCTTCGGATTCTTCTTAAAAAGGAGTTCAATCTCATCCGTCAGCTTATCGACATAGGACGGTTCCCTCTCAATCAGTGTGCACAGATACAGATAGTATCCCCATTCCGGCGTCTCCCTGTCCCTGCAGCCGCGCTTATAATCCTCCATAATCCACGAAGCTTCCTGCTTCTGCCGGTTCACAATCAACGCCTGCGCTTTCATCAGCGCATACATCTCACACTCCGGTTCCATTGCCATCATATGATCCAGGAGCTCCACGGACTGATTCGCCCATGCGCCGGTCACAATCTTTTTCAGCCGGTAATCAATATATAGCTGTGCAAGCCGCATCCGTCCGCGCTGTAATTCCAGATGCTCCTCCGATACGGCTTTTGCGCCGTCCGTCGTGGCGCACACTTCAAACGTAAGCGTCTGCTCCGGCAGGACAATCGAAAGTCTTCCAAAATTCTTCCCGGCATGCATGGCAGCTTTTTTCACATAATATGGCACTTCCAGTGTGCTTCCGATAAAATCCTCATCCGTCAGCTGACTCTTTTCCGGCAAAAGAAACGGCGCGTCCGACTCAATCGAAATGGAGAGATAGCCCCACTCATCCCGGTGCAGCTTCAGGCTCTCCCTGCGGTCGCCGGCGACCTGCTCGAATGAGGCATGATCCGCAAGAAGCGTAACCGCAACCGGCTTTTTCTGTCTGCACCCGCGCAGATATTCCTCCACCTTCTGCCATGACGCCGTGCCGTCCGCCTCCCCGTCATAGAGAAGACGCTCCCTGACCTCGGAGGGCTTTAGTATATTTTTAAAATGACCGGAATAAAACAGATGATATGCCTCTTGGGCACTGCTTTTTGCCAGTCCCGTAAAATCGTTCAGATTCTTAATGCGTCCCGCAGAAGTATCCGCATACAATCTGGATACAGACACAACAAAAGAAAGGTTATATTCTCCCTGGTTGCAGATTAGAAAAAAATCCCCCTTGACAATATCCCCTTCGATCAGTCCATTGCTATGAAATTGGTACCGGATCCGCACCTCTTCCCCCTCAAACTGGGGTGTCAGACATTCCATTCTGGAATCAGAAGTATAGACTACTCCCCGAAACGGCACATGGTTCGTACTTGTGATAATGAAATCTCCGGTGTAATCTCTACCCTCCGTCACCTCAATGTCGACTTTATCTGCAGAAAAAGAAAGAAGCGGTCTGGCGTATTGGAACTTTCCCCTTGCTAGCTGTTGTATCCGTTTACGCAAATTGACACCTGCTTTTCTATTGCTTTTTTGAACGCAATGACTATAATAGATTATAAACTAATTTGGAGGAGTAATCAATGATAAAACACAAGGACCATTTTCATGGAAGTGATCTCGAGAAAATAGAAGAAATCTACGGCATTAAAAAGGAAGAAATTGTCAGTTTTTCCGCCAATGTCAATCCGTTAGGAGTATCTCCGCTGTTAAAACACACGCTGTCCGATCAGATCGACGCCATTACCAGCTATCCGGACAGGGAGTACACTTCTCTGCGCAGATGCATCGCTGCATACTGCGGAACCGAGACTGAGAATGTCATTGTCGGAAACGGCTCCACCGAGCTGATCTCCCTTTTTATTCAGGTCGAGCATCCGAAAAAGGCCCTTGTCATTGGTCCTACTTACTCTGAGTACGAACGTGAAATCGCGCTGGGCGGCGGCACCACACTCTATTATCCGCTGCGGGAAGCCGATGACTTCAAGCTCAATGTCGAGGATTTTCTCTCGCACTTAAATGAGAGCATTGATCTTCTCGTCATCTGCAATCCCAACAACCCGACTTCCTCCTCGATCCCGCGCAGCGACATGCGCCACATCTTAGACGTCTGCAAGCAGTACGACATCTATGTCATGGTAGATGAGACTTACGTGGAATTCGCCGATAATATGGCAGAACTCACGGCAGTTCCGCTGACAAATTATTATAACAACATCGTGATTCTCCGCGGCACCTCCAAGTTCTTTGCCGCTCCGGGACTGCGTCTCGGATACGCCGTCACAGGCAACCGCGATCTGATCAAGTCCATCAATACACGCAAGAATCCGTGGACGATCAATTCTCTTGCTGTCATCGCCGGTGAGACAATGTTCACCGACAGCGCCTACATCAAAGAGACCAAATCGTTGATCTCCTCCGAGCGCGCCCGCCTGTGTAAGCTTTTTAATAAGAATCCGGACTTCAAAGTATACGATCCAAGTGCCAACTTTGTTCTGGTGCGCATCCTGCGCGAAGATCTCACCTCGCAGGATCTGTTTGACCGCGCCATCCGGCAGAAAATGATGATCCGCGACTGTTCGACGTTTCCGTTTCTGGATAATAAATACATCCGGCTCTGCTTTATGAAGCCAGAGGACAACGACCGTCTGATCCGTTGTCTCTTCCATTAGAATTAAAGAGAAGCGGGATCTGTAATATTGGAGGAAAGCAGATAACTGGAAGTTCCGGATAGAACAGACGGCGGCAATTCTGACCGCAAAATCCGGTATTTCTAACCATGCCGCGCTTGGCATCTTCGATGATCCATGTCTTTCCAAGCTTGGAGCACTCCACGGACTGTGTCCGCAAGCCGGCAGACAATTTTAGGACTTTTGTGTGTGTCCCTTATGGCCACCTCTGAACAAAACATAACCGCGCGAAGCCGCTGTCTGAGTCGGCATCTGCCCTGTTTTCAATAGCAGATGCCGGCGAGTTCGGTTCGCGCGGTTTTATATTGTCTGTGAAGAGGTGCCATTAGGGACACCAAAAAGTCCGCTCATTGTCTGCGGCTCGTCGGACACACTCTGTGAGTGTCCAAACGTGGAAGAGACACGGAATTGGATGTCAAGCACGGCATGGAAGAAATACATGAATTTTGCTTCAAAGAATTGCCGCCGTCTGTTCTATTCCGGAACTTTCGGTTCTCGGGTAATCTCACAATATCATGGATCCCGCTTTTCTTTTTATGTAAACTGCTTCATCTCGTCAGTTCTGCCTCGGATCGTTCCGATGGCCCCCTTTACTTCCTCCGCATAGTTCCGGTTCTGCTCGCTTATCTCACGCACCTGCTCGGCGCTTGCAGTCACTTCCTCTGTCGCTGCAGACAGCTGTGAGATATTCTCCACAATACGGTTGTTGGAATCCGACAGTCCTGTGATCTGTCCCGCGATCTCATTGATATCTCCTATAAGCTGTGACATATTTTCATTCAGACGTTCAAAAGACTCTGCCGCAACCGCAATCTTCTCATTCTGGCTCTCTGTCGCTTCCACCGAAGACTCCACCGAAGTCATAACGTCGCGTGCATTTTCATTCAGCTCGTTGATGATCGTGGTAATCTCCTCCGTGGACTTCTTCGTCTGCTCGGCAAGCTGTCTGATCTGTTCAGCAACCACGGCAAATCCGCGTCCTGCCTCACCGGCTCTCGCACTCTCAATGGATGCGTTGAGTGCCAGCAGGTTCGTCTGGTTGGAGATATTGAGGATCATGCCTGCGATCTCCTCGACCTCCTTGGTCTTATTCTGCAGGCGTGTCATGGACTCCGTCACTTCATGATTCGTCGCCGCAATCTGCTCGGACTGGTTCTTCAATTCTTCCATTACCTGCAGATTCTCCTGAATATTCTCATTGGAATCCGTCGCCACATCCACCATCTTTCTGGAGCGCTCGCCCGTCTCGTCAATAGCCGACTGGATACTCTGTGTCATATTATTCTGCTCTTCGATATTCTTCGCCGTCGTGTTGGTTGCGGAAGAAATCTCCTGCATGCTCTGCGCAACTGTCTCCGAAGTGTGCACCAGTTCATCCACAAGACTGGTACTCCTCTCAGACTCATCCCGCACAGTCTTTGAGATGTCAAGGATTCCTTCCAGCATCACCTTCTGTTTCTCACCCTCGGACGCTGCAGAACCCAGTGCATGATCGCTGAATGTCTTGGCTATGCTGCCCACCCGGTACATAATGAAAAATAACAGATACACACATAATACCCGGCACAAGCTGTCCACATCCTGCAAACCAATCCCCTTGATTACACGAATGACCTCCACCAGTGTAAATAACGCCGTAAAAGCGATACAGGTCTGTTTATATCTCTTCATATCATAATACGGAATCTGCAATGTCAGAATGGCAATAAGTGCAAAATAGATAAACTCTGCATCTGTCTGCATTCCAATCAACGCAAATTCTACGCCGACACCGATGGCAACAACCCTCTTTAATCTCACATCAGACTTATTGCGCAGATAAAACGCCAGTTCAACCACCGCAAATAAAATAATCAGCACAACATTTCCGACCGCCGTACCGACCGCAATGCTCTTGCTCGCAAGCTTCGCCAGCAGATACACCCCAAACAGTACCCATAAAATAACCACTGCAAAAATATAAAATGTATTCATATAGCGGTAGCGTTCACTCTTATCTTTATAAATGTAATTCCTGTCTGAACCCGATGTCTGACCCATAGTCTTACTCCCTCCTGTCACTCTTTCTCTATCGATTCAAAATCTTTTTTTATTATAGTTCATTTCTCCTATTTTTTCTACTGTTTTTCAATTATTTTGACTAATTTTTTACACATTCCTTATCCTCGCGCAACACAACGCATCCGCTTCTTTTCCGTAAGCTGCGGCGGGTTGCTCCAGCGACATAATTCTACTCCGACGCAGTGAGATCCTGCCGAAGGGCTTTTTCATTCATAGGACGTAATTTCCTATGAAAAAATCCGGCGGATACTTCCGCCGGATCTCTCATCCCCACTCTTTTTCATATGCCGTATACAAAAACTCCACGCAGCCGTCTACGCGGTACAGCCTGAAATTCTGTAAAAACAAAAGTGCCGCCTCGTACATTTTTTCATCCTGCTCGTCCGCAAGGCTTCCCTCAAGCAGATAACTCATGCCGTTGTGGTATTCCCGTCCGTCCTGTATCGTGTAGTGGCGCCACAGTTCTTTTCGTTGCGCACATGCGGTCTGCTCCCGCATAAGCGTCTCCAGAAACTGTACGCACGGTCTTTCTGCCTCGCTGTAATGATTCCGGTACAGATACACAAAATGGTGCGGCGGTTCGATTCCGGAATTCTTCAAGCCATACTGGTTGACCGGATAATTGTCCTTCTGCTGCACCCAGCCAAACACCCCGTGAAATGTCAATCCGCCAACCGCCGCAAACTGCGTCCTCTGCTCTAATTCCTCCGGGGAGGATACCTTCTCTCCCAGTTCCGCTGCAATTCTTCCGGCAACCACAAAAAGCCGTCTGTGCATCTGTGCACAGCGGTAAAAATACCAAGCGTCATAGTACGTCGTGCCGGACCAGTTCAAGCCGCAGCGCGCCGTCAGGCGCTTTCCCGCTCTCTCCATGGAAAATACACTCATCCGCGCATTGGCACGCAGGAAAAATTCAAGGACAGTCTCCGTGATTTGCGGCTCCGTCTTCCTGCCGGTGCCGCCTCCCGTGTCCTTACACTTCTGGCAGCACAGGCCAAACAGTTCTCCCACACCGTCCTCGTCCAGCTTTTTTTCGTGATAGTCCCGCAGGATGGCATTGGCAATCTGATAGAGAATGTTGGCTTTCCACTTTCCCACCATGCGCACGATCCCCATGATATCCTCATAGGATTCACACCAGAGTTCCTCCGGATCCTCCGAATGTTCAAAGGTGTCTCTTCCGGGGCGGATCCAGCTCTCGCCGTCGACTGCCGGTCTGGCTTTTTCGCTTTCCGCCTCCCGCTCCTTCGCCTCTTTGAGCAGAGACTCCAGAAAGAGAACGCTCCACTTTTTTCTGCCGGTCTTCTCCGGAATCCGGTCTGCTGCGCTGACCTTTTTTGTCTTCACCCGCTCTGCTTCCATTCCTAACCTTTCGCATTGTAGCGGCTGCCGGTCTGCCGCGTCTGATTACTGTCCGACGCATAGCGGCTGTAATTGCCGCTGGTCATATAAGAAGTTGCAGAAAGCGCTGCCGCCTGTTTTCTACAGTTGCTCTTCACACCCGAAGCCAGCACCTGCACGCGGTTCGACAGCGTGCTCTTATCCCCGAAAATCTTCTGCACCGCCTCCGGTTTTACTGTCTGAAACACCGTCTTATCAAACGACAGCGTGCCGTCTTTCTCCAGCGTGATTCCGATCTGTTTTAAGGCGGTCTCCCGCGCGGAAATCTCCGTTTTCAGCTTCTTTGCATACGTCTCGTCCACACTGTCCGACAAGTCACCAATCTTGCGGATCATCATATTGTAATCGGATACAAAACTTTCCATTTCCTTCGTAAGCTGCTTTCCGGCGTCCTCTCCCTCCTGGTAAAGGGATTTTTCTCCCTCCTCCAGAAAACGCTTCATATGCGTCTCCACACGCTCCGCCGCCAGTCCCGTGATCTCATAATCGTAGCTTTTTTTCTGATTCTCCACGATTTTGTCGCCGGATACGGCTGTCCCGTTTTGAAACTGATTTAAAAACTGCATCCACGCAGATGTCCTGTAGTTTTTACTCTTTGGCGCGCTCTGCGTCGTTCCTTTGGATGATGCGCGTGTCTTTGTGCTGCTGGAAAACGCACGCATCTTTGCCAGCCGGTTGTTCCTCGCACCCAGAATGGCAGACTGGTCTCTGTTATAAATTCTCATACTCATTTTCCCCGTTTCTTTTCTGTATCCCTATCGTTCGTTAAGATACGTCTCATAAGCCGACGCAAAATCATTAAACTTCTGTTTCGCCATCAGAATGGACTCCCCGTTCTTCAGCAGGATCGTTCCCACCTCAAAACTTTTTACCGCGGCAAAATTCACCAGATACCCGCGATGGCAGCGGAAAAACCCGTTGCCTAAAATTTCTTCCACCTCCTTCATTCTGGCATAATATGCAATGATTCCCGTGTTTGTGTGAAGCACCACCTTACGCCCCACACTCTCTGCATAGAGAATGGTTTTCTGATCCACACAGCAATAGGTTCCGTCTGTTTTAATCAGCAGCGGGCGCTTCCTTTCTGCCCCTGCTTTTCTCTGTTTCAGTTCTCCCGCATTGTCAAACGCTTTTCTGCGGAACCATACTGGAATCTTTTTCTGGCACTCCTCTATGCCACTATCCGAAAGGAAAAGAACATCCGGCATTGTGCCGCTTCCCTCAATTTCATCTCCGCAAAGAATCTGTACATCCTCTCTTACATATTCGCCTTCCATCTCTTTTAAATACTTACGCACGGATGCCTCATTCCCGCACGCCGCAATGTATAACACTCATATTCCTCCCCGCTTTCGCATCCATGCTCTGTTTTCTACTTTATATATCGGTCATATTTTTCATTCTTTTATTTTTCGTAACGAAATACGCTGTTTTTGTCATCAAAAAACAGTTGACACGCTTACTGTATTATTGTATTATCTTATTAGTACAGATGATTTAGTAGAAAGGAGATGACACTATGGCATGGACCCTTGATTCTGATCGTCCCATCTTTTTACAGATTGTGGAACGAATCCAGACGGACATCGTTTCCGGCCGCTACCAGCCGGGAGATAAGCTTCCGTCTGTACGTGATCTCGCAGCGGAAGCATCCGTCAACCCGAACACCATGCAAAAGGCCTTTGCAGAACTTGAACGCACCGGTCTGGTCTATTCCAGGCGGACCAGCGGACGTTTTATCACGGAGGATTGTCATATGATAGAACAGTTAAAAACCTCTCTCGCTACCAAGAAAATGGAAGAATTTTTAGCACAGATGCGGCAGCTCGGCTTTCAGAATGATGAAATCCTGTCGCTCATGAATCAGACGATGAAAGGGGAAAAACAATGAGTACCTTGTTGGAATGTAAAGATCTGACCAAATGTTACGGCAAAAAAACCGCCATCGACCATATCAACCTCGCCATTGAGAGCGGACATATCATCGGTCTGCTCGGACCGAACGGAAGCGGCAAAACCACTCTGATCAAGATGATCAACGGTCTGCTTGCCCCCACCTCCGGTTCCATCTTCATGCAGCAGAATCCGATCGGCGCAGAGAGTAAGAAGCATATCTCCTACCTGCCGGATCACACTTATCTGAATATGAACGAGCGGGTTCGCGATATTATCCGGTATTTTTCCGATTTCTATGAAGATTTTGATGAGAAGCGTGCCTACGACATGTTGGGAAAACTTCAGATTGACGCCTCGGATCGTTTGAAGACCATGTCCAAGGGAACCAAAGAAAAAGTGCAGCTGATTCTCGTAATGAGCCGTCATGCGGATCTGTATATTTTAGATGAGCCGATCGCAGGCGTCGATCCGGCAGCACGCGATTTTATTTTAAATATCATTCTGTCGAATTACGAACCGGAAGCTTCCATTTTGATCTCGACGCATCTGATCGCCGACATCGAGAATATTCTGGATGAAGTCATCTTCATCGATCACGGTCAGATCCGGCTCACCGCATCCGTGGATGATATCCGTATGAACAACGGTAAGTCCGTCGATGCACTTTTCAGGGAGGTATACAGATGTTAAAAAAATTATTTAAATATGAATTTAAGAGCACGGCAAAGATCATGTTGATCCTGTACGCCATTCTGATCATCACCACCTCCGTAGGTTCCGTGGTGCTGTATTCCTTAGATCTGGATCAGGCGGGTGAAAGCAAACTGGCATCCATTCTATCCGTCTCCGCGATTGTCCTTTATATCCTTGTCATTTTTGCTGTCCTTATCGTGATGTACGTGTACCTGTGTGTCCACTTCTACCGCACGATGTATTCCGCTCAGGGATATCTGACACACACGCTCCCGGTAAAAACACTTGCTCCCTTTCACGTAAAACTGATAACCTCCTTCGTGTGGATGTTTCTCTCCATGGCTCTGATGACTGCCTCCATCGTGGCGCTTATCGCCAGCGCCTCCCACGGAACCGCATGGCAGGATTTTACTTCCGCCTGGGAGGAGTTATTCGGTCAGGACGTATTTTCCTTCCATTTCATCTTCCAGATGGTATTGGGCGTAATCTGCTCCTGCTTAACCTACCTGCTCTGGGTGTTTGCAAGCGCTTCGATCGGACAGCTTTTCTCCAGCAATAAAGTGGCTGCCTCCCTCGTTGCAGGCATCGTCCTCTATTTTATGCAGCAGATTTTCTCCATGATCCTCATGTTTGGAACCGGTATGTTCCAGTCGGGAGATAATTCCGTGAATTTCTTTGCCGTTACCACAACGATCGACAATACGACCACATCGACGGCAAGTATCCTGCCGAGTTCACTGTTTGTCACCAGCAACATTTACTCGATCATCGTCATTGTCATTTTGTACCTTGTGTGCGCGAGAATCATCACAAAGCATCTGAATCTCGAATAACGTTCTATCAGGGGCTGCCACTTAAGACCGGCAACGCCTCTGGATGTGATAAGTAATATTATCAGAAGATCACACCGTGGGATTTCAGATGGAAATGTAGATGGGATATTCGTTGGAGAAAAATGTGAGTATTTCTTCCAGCTGAATGTTTGCATCGAATTCCGTGTCTCTTCCACGTTTGGACACTCACGGAGTGTGTCCGACAAGTCGCAGACAATGAGCGGACTTTCTGGTGTCCCTAATGGCACCTCTTCATAGACAATATAAAACCGCGCGAACCGAAACTCGCCGGCATCTGCTATTGAAAATATGGCAGATGCCGGCTCAAACATCGGCTTCGCGCGGTTATGTTTTATTCAGAGGTGCCAATAAGGGACACGCACAAAAGTCCTAAAATTGTCTGCTGACTTGCGGACACAGTCCGTAGAGTGCTCCAAACTTAGAAAGACACGGATCATCGCGGATGCAAACATTCTGTTGGTTAGAAATTCCACATTTTTTGAACCGAATTTCCATCTGCATTTCCACATGAAATCCCCAAGTGTGCCTCTTATAATATTACTTATCTAATATTTCTTATGCATGAAAGGAGGCTGCCACTCATGTGACAGCCCCTTCCCGAATCTATTACGTATTTATTTTGTGTTCAAGTATGCGTCAATTCCCTTCGCAGCCGCTTTTCCTGCACCCATTGCCAGGATGACCGTTGCAGCTCCTGTCACGGCATCTCCGCCGGCAAATACACCGCTCTTGGAGGTAGCGCCGTTTTCTTCCTCTGCCACGATACACTTTCTGCGGTTCGTCTCAAGTCCCTTTGTCGTGGAGGAGATCAGCGGATTCGGAGAAGTTCCAAGCGACATGATGACCGTGTCCGCCTCAATCTCATACTCAGACCCCGGAATCTCCACCGGACTTCTTCTGCCGGAGGCATCCGGCTCGCCAAGTTCCATCTTGATGACTCTTGCGCCTTTTACACAGCCGTTCTCATCCACTAAAAGCTCCGTCGGATTCTGTAACAGGTCAAAAATAATGCCCTCCTCCTTTGCATGATGCACCTCTTCCTTACGCGCCGGAAGTTCTTCCTCACCGCGCCGGTACACGACATGTACTTCCGCACCAAGACGCTTAGCCGTTCTCGCAGCGTCCATTGCCACGTTACCGCCGCCGACAACGATCACTTTCTTTCCCGCCTTGATCGGAGTATCGTACTCCTCTAAAAATGCCTTCATGAGGTTGTTTCTCGTCAAAAATTCATTTGCCGAAAATACGCCCATTGCCTGCTCGCCCGGAATACCCATAAAACGCGGAAGACCCGCGCCGGAACCGATAAATACCGCCTCAAATCCCTCGTTCTCCATCAGCTCATCGATCGTGACGGATTTGCCGATGACAACGTTCGTCTCAATCTTCACGCCGAGCGCCTTGACATTCTCCACTTCCGCTGCAACGACCTTCTGCTTCGGCAGACGGAATTCCGGAATACCATAGACAAGCACGCCGCCCGCCTCATGCAGCGCTTCAAAAATGGTCACGTCATAGCCCAATTTTGCCAGATCACCGGCACAGGTAAGTCCTGCAGGGCCGGAACCGATGACAGCCACCTTATGACCGTTCAACTTCTCTGCCTTCTTCGGCTTGATGCCATGCTCTCTCGCCCAGTCTGCTACAAAACGCTCCAGCTTGCCGATCGCAACCGCCTCGCCCTTGATGCCGCGGATACACTTTCCTTCACACTGGTTCTCCTGCGGACATACACGTCCGCATACTGCCGGAAGTGCGGATGACTCACTGATAATGTGGTAAGCCTCCTCAAAATTGCCCTCTTTTACCTGCGCGATAAACGCCGGAATATTGATGGATACCGGACAGCCCTTCATGCACTGTGCATTTTTGCAGTTTAAGCAGCGCGTTGCCTCCGCCATTGCCTCCTCGGCATTATATCCCAAACATACCTCCTCAAAGTTCGCTGCTCGCACCTGTGGGTCCTGCTCACGAACCGGTACTCTTGTCATTACGTCCATAGGAACCTCCATACTCTGTATTTTCTATCCGGCAGACGCACTCATTCTCTCTGCCTCCGCCTTCTAACGATCACATCTGCCTTCTCAGCCGCACTGTCCGCAGCCGCCGTGATGGGTATCTCCCTCCGTCAGCTTTAACATCGCTCTGCCCTCTTCTGTCTTATATTGCTGCTGGCGCTTCATCGCCTGGTCGAAATCCACCAGATGTCCGTCGAATTCCGGTCCGTCCACGCAGGCGAACTTCACTTCGTCGCCGACAACCAGACGGCATGCGCCGCACATTCCGGTACCGTCCACCATGATCGGGTTCATGGAAACCACCGTCGGAATTCCCAGTTCCTTTGTCAGCTTACAGACAAACTTCATCATAATCATCGGGCCGATTGCCACACAATGATCATAGCGCACGCCCTGATCCCAGAGTTCCTGCAGCTGCGCCGTGCCGGTTCCGTGAAAGCCGTAAGAGCCGTCATCCGTCGTCACATAGAGATTCGCTGCCACTGCCCGCATCTCATCCTCAAGAATCAGAAGATCCTTATTGCGGGATCCCATAATCACATCACAGTCCACACCATGCTCATGCAGCCACTTTACCTGCGGATACACCGGTGCGGTACCGACGCCGCCCGCGATGAACACAATCTTTTTCTTCTTCAGTTCCTCGATATCCTCATCTATCAGATCAGAAGGACATCCAAGCGGTCCCACGAAATCTGCGAACGCATCCCCCTGCTCCAAGGATACCATGCGCTGTGTGGAAGCTCCCACCGTCTGAAATACGATCGTGATCGTACCGGCTTCCCTGTTATAATCACAGATTGTGAGTGGAATACGCTCCCCCTGCTCATCAATCTTGACAATGACAAACTGTCCCGGTTCGCAATACTGTGCAACACGCGGTGCCTTGACATCCATCAGATAGATCTTGTCTGCCAGCTTTTCTTTTTTAACAATCGGATACATAATTTCCTCCTCGCCCTTTGTACTATCTTAATATAATAAAGGAAAAGCCCCTACATTTCAACGGCTTTTCCCATATTTTCTGTTTATATCTGCTATTCCGACTTCGTTTCGGACTGTATGTGACGTTTTTTCTCCCTGCGCCCTACTCCTGTGTCTCCACTTTGGAAAATAGGATACGGTCGTTATCGAGCGCCTTTCCCGCGCGGAGCGCAAACTGCTCCAACAAGTCATCCACCGACATCGCCGCACGTTCCTCTCCCACAACGTCCAACACAATGTTTCCCGCGTTCATCATCAATGTCCGGTTGCCGAGCGTCAGCGCCTGGTGCATGTTGTGCGTCACCATCAGACAGGTGATCTGCCGCTCTGCCACAATCTGTCTGGTCAGATGCAGCACCTTCTCTGCCGTCGCCGGATCGAGCGCTGCCGTGTGCTCATCCAGAAGAAGAATTTTCGGTGTGACCATCGTCGCCATGAGAAGTGTGAGTGCCTGGCGCTGACCGCCGGAGAGAAGTCCCACCGGCTGTTTCATGCGGTCTTCCAATCCCATGTCAAGCAGCGCCAGCTGCTCTCTGAATTTTTTCTTATCCGCCGCGTTGATCCTGCTGAAATATGCATTCCGGGAGGTTGTCGTCCGAAGATAGGCGAGCGCCATGTTTTCCTCGATCGTCATGTGCGGCGCCGTTCCCTTTAACGGATCCTGAAACAGATGACCGATCACTTTGCTTCTCACATGCTCCTGCTGATAGGTAATATCCTCCCCGCCGAGCATGATCAGACCGCGGTCCGGGAAAAAAGCTCCGGTGATTGCATTGAACAGGGTAGATTTTCCTGCGCCGTTGCTGCCGACGATCGTTGCGAAATCTCCGGCGCCAAGCGTCAGATTGACGCCGTTTAGGGCACACTTTTCATTGACGGTGCCGGGATTAAAGGTCTTGCTGACATTTTTCATAATCAGCATGGATTCTCTTTCTGCTGCCATATCACGCATTTCCTCCTTTTCCCATCCGTTCTTCTCTCAGTAATTCCGCAATATACTGCTCATTCTCCGCTTTTGCCGCCCGTTTCTGCCGGTAGAACACCGCCTGCTTCTTTAGGTACGGGAAAGCGATCGCCACCGCCACAATAATGGAGGACACCAGCTTTAAGCACTCTGCCGGGACATTCAGGCGAAGCGCCACCGCCACGATAAAACGGTATAGACAGCTTCCCAGAATCACGCCGATGACCCGCTTTAACATGCTGCCCTTTCCGATGATCGTCTCTCCGATAATCAGGCTGGCGAGCGCGATCGTCACCATGCCGGTTCCAAGGTTAATATCACAGGACTTCTGGTACTGCGCGAGCAGTCCGCCGGAGAGTCCCGTCAGCGCATTGGCGACGCACAGACCGATCGTAATCATCATTCCCGTATTGATACTGGATGCCCGCACCATATCCGGATTATCCCCGGTTGCCCGGATGGAAAGTCCGAGTCTCGTATTTAAAAACAGAGAGATCAATACGCCGACCAGTGCGACAATCACTGCCGCCACGATCAGCTTATACCAGGTTCCGCCGATCGCGTCTTTTGCCCATGTAAATACGGAATCGCAGGCAAACAGATTCAGGTTGGAGGCGAATCCCATCACCGCAATATTGATCGTGTAAAGTCCGGTGTTGACAATGATTCCTGCCAGAATCGACTGTATGCCGAGTCTGGTCTGCAAAAATGCCGTCACAAAACCGGAACACACACCGGCAGCCATCGCCGCCAAAAGTCCGAGTACCGGATGTCCTGCCAGCGTAACCGAAGCGCACACTGCACATCCCAGCGTAAAACATCCGTCCGTTGACAGATCCGCTATATTTAAAATACTAAATGAAATGAACAGTGCAAGTGCAACCAGTGCATAGATAAATCCCAGTTCCAGTGCACTCTGCACGATCGATAAGGTAATGATTGATCCCATATTATTCAAACTCCTCTGCCGTTACTGTCTCAACAACTTCCGAACACATATCTTTAAACATGGAGTAGTCCAGTCCAAGTGCTTCCGCCGTCTCTGTATTCACGGTCACAATTCCCCGCTCTAAGTTCTCGATCGGAGTTGCCGCCGGATCGGCTCCGTTTACCAGAATATCGACTGCCATATCGGCTGTCTTTGTACCAAGCTCCTCATAATTGACTCCGTAACCGCAGAATGCTCCGTTTAATGCGAAGGAGTCCGCTCCTGTGTAGTGCGGGATTCCCGCATCGATGAACTTCTCAAAGATGGAAAGTTCTGCCGTCATGACGGTGTTGTCCTGCGGGGTAAACACTGCGTCTACGCCCTCTGCCACCAGGGCATCCGCTGCCGCCTGCACCTCCGCAGAGGTCGTACCGGTCTTCTCCACATAGGCGATTCCCTTCTCATCGCAGTATGCCTTTGCGTCCTCAATCGCACCAAGGGAAGAAGCCTGACTCTTATCATAGAGCAGTCCGACCTTTGCGGTATCCGGATTTGCCGCCAGCATCAGATCAAAAATCGCTGCCGTGTCGATGGCATCCGACGTTCCTGTAATATTGGAACCCGGTGCGTTCACATCTGCCGCCAGTCCGGCGCCCACCGGATCCGACACCGCGGAAAATACAACCGGAATCTGATTCTCCTCGGTCGCACTCTGCATCACGACTGCGGTCGGCGTCGCAATCGGGATAATCAGATCCACATCATCCGCCACCAGATCCGCTGCAATCTGTGTCAGGATCGACTGATCTGCCTGCCCGTTGAACGTGTAATCCGCATAATCAAAGGTAACTCCGAGCTCTGCTCCCTTTGCTGTGAGTTCCGCTTCAATCGCTTTTTCAATCTGATTTAAGGAAGCATCATCCACATACTGTACAATACCGACTTTATATACGGTTCCCTCCGCCGCTGTCTGGTCTGCCTCTGCCTTCTGTGTCTCCGCCTGCGCGTCTCCTCCTGCCTCATTGGTCAATTCCACGGTCGTACCGGAGCCGGAACTGCTTCCGCAGCCTGCCACCGCTGCTGCCACCATCGTCATTGCAAGAACTGCTGTCATCATTTTCTTTTTCATAATCATTTCCTCCTTTTTCCTATTACATAAAAAAAAGCCGTCTCAAGCTATTGCTTGAGACGGTAATAAACTAATATTATCGCGGTGCCACTCATCTTGACAAAATGTCCACTCACTTCATGCACTATCATACATGCCGGATGGATAACGGGTCCGGTTCCCGGCGGCTCCTACCTGCGTATCCACTGCTCAGGCCGCCCTCAAAAGTCCATTCAACAAATCCCTCCATACTGCAATCCCACCGCCTGCAGCTCTCTGTGATCTCGGATAAATGTCTACTACTCTTTCTCAAAGGTTTATCGGTATGTCACTTACTTTAATACATTAACGTGTATTTGTCAACCTTATTTTTAAATTTCCATCAGACGGAACTTCTCGATCGTCTGCTCCAAATCCTGCGCGATATTCTGAAGTGTCTTTGTGTAGTCCGTGATGTCTGCCATCGTCGTGTTGACCTGATCTGTGGATGCATTGACCTCTTCCGTCGCCGCTGCCGACTGCTCCGATACGGATGCAATCGCCTCCATACGACTTACGACCGTATCCTTGTTGGATGACATGTCCGCATTGAGCCGGTTGATGTTCTCCATGCCGGCATTCAGCTGCTCAATCTGCGCGATAATCTGACGGAATACCTCTTCCGTGCGCTCGATCGCTTTCTGCTGCTCCGACTGAAGCTCCTCGTTCTCCTGCATGGTCTCTTCCACCTGCTTGGACTTGTCCGTAATCTCGGTGATAATCTTCTTGATCTCATCCGTTGATTCCTTGGACTCATCCGCCAGCTTCCGGATCTCGTCTGCAACGACCGCAAATCCCTTGCCCATCTCTCCGGCTCTCGCCGCCTCGATAGAAGCATTCAAGGAAAGCAAATTGGTCTGTGCCGTAATATCCGCAATCGCATCGGAAATATAGAAAATCTTGTCGATGCTGGCAATCATCTCATTCATCACTGCAAGGGACATGCTCGACTTCTCTACGGTCTTCTGTGATTTTTCGATCAGATCCTTCACGCTGCCGAGTCCCTCCGAACTGATCCGGTTCGTCTCCTCGGTCATCTGGTTGATCTCGCTGACACAATCTCTGGAGGACTCCAGACTGTTCTTGAGGTTGTCCACCTCACTGCTTGCCTCCTGCGTGCTCTCCGCCTGCTTCACCGCACCGTCAGCCACGCTCGAGATCGCCTCCGCGACCTGTCCCATCGTGCTTCTGGTATCTCCCGCGATCTCGGAAATATGATCCGAAGTCTCTAAAATATGTCTGGACTTATCCTCCACCTCACGGATCACTGTGGATACATCCTTGACCATATCGTTAAAATGCGTCTCCAGCGCACCGAACTCGTCTCCTCTGGTGACCGCAATCGTCTGGGTAAAATCTCCCTCTGCCACAGCAGCTGTCGCACGCTCAATCTTTTTGATCTCACGCACAAGGCTGTACGCGGTAATAAGCGCGATCACAATACCGAAGATCACTCCGAACGCACCCGCAAATACCAGCGCACCGTTGATCTTCGCAAGATTGCCGGTGTTCTCGACATCGCTGATGCAGCCCAGAAGAATCCAGCCTGTCACCTGGTCTGTCATCGCGGTCACCGCACAGTCCATGCCATCTGCACGCATTGTGTATACAGACTCCAGTGTGATGTCGGAAGCGCTCTCATCGCCCGCTTCCTCCAGGGCGCTCTTCTGCTCCTCCAGAGACTTCAGTTCTCCGGAAATCGGCGTCCAGAATTCCAGACCCGTCACATTTCCGTCCGCAAAGGTATTTTTGTCACTGTCGATCACAATATTGCCGTCCGCATCGATCAGCATGGCAAATCCCGTGTTGAGAATGCGGATATTCCTGATATAATTCTCCAGTTGCGCCGCATCAATATCCATCGCCACAACGCCCATTAAGACATCTTTGTATTTGACCTCCTGCGCTACGGTGAAGATCTGCCCGCCTGTCTGCGGATCCTCATAAGGCTGTGTGATATAGCTGAAAATAGAATTTACTTTTGCCTTTCTGCCCTGGCAGTTCACATACCAGTCTTCCCCGGACAGATCCACATTTTCCTCGATGGTGTTCATCGCCGTCTTATCACCGTTGTCCTCGTACTTCACCCATCCGGTGATGAGTTTTCCGCTGGACGTCGCATAATAGCTTCGCACCGCTCCCTGCGTTACCTTGCACGCCGCCACCAGTTCATCCTGCACGTTGGCAATATAGTCATCAAACTGATCCTCGTACTCCAGCTGCTTGATGGAAGTCTTGCGCGTCAGCAGATCCACCGGAAGGCTGATCGTCTTCTCATACGTCTGCAGACTGTTCAACGCGCTCTCTAACGTCTGCTCGCTTGTGAGCTGCATGTTGCTGTTTAACACATTCTTCGTACGGCTGTATGTAATCACTCCACAGATCACAACACTTCCCGCAATCGCCACAAGAAAGCTCAAAATCATTTTCGGCCCTAAACCCAATTTTTTCATCTTTTTCCTCCGTTCATACTGCAATATGACACTTTATTACTTACATTGTAGATGTTTCGCACATTTTTGTAAATATCCGGTATTTTCTTTCATTGTATTACATTCTAAACAAAAACCTCCCTGCCGGCATTCTGCCAGCAAGGAGGTTCTCAAAAAAATGCCCACGCACTCTGCTCCTATGAAAAATAAACAAGTTCGTCTTCCGGCTTTTCTGCAGGTGTAATGGAAATCGGATACAGTACCGGTCCTTTTCCCTTGTACTCTCTTGCAAACTCCACCTTGATCTGCGCGGTAATATGAATCCAGGACTTGTGCGGAATCTTATCCTCATCCGGATATTTGCACTTAAATCCGATGAAGGTAATATCCTCCACACAGCAGGTCATCGCAAAACGTCCCGGAACAAAAATGCCCTTCTTGAGCTTGTCAGGATTGTATACAAGCGCCAGAAAGCTGACTTTCTTCCCCTCGTATTTCTTCGGGTTGTCCAGGCAGTCCATATACCAGATTGCATAATCCGCATCTGTAATCTCCAGTTCATCTCCCGAGATGTCAAACGGCAGCTCCTCCTCGCGCTCGTCGAGCGATCCGTCCGCGCGCTCATACACAAGCTGTGCCTTACGGTTGAGCGCCTTGACATTTCTGCGGTATTTTCCCTTATCCGTGCTGTCGTCACAGCGGTTAAAGATCACGACGTCCGCCTGAAACAGCTGTTCCATAATCATCGTGCGCATATTGGCAAGATACATATCAAAGGTGGTCGCATCCACGGTCGCAAGGGACTGCACCACCATCCACCCGCGCGGAAGCTCCGTCTCGGTGAGCGTATCCATTCCCCAGGTTCCGTTATATTCGATGAACACCTGATCCGGCAGATATTTCATATTGATGGCATTGAGAAAATCAGCAGTAAAATCTTCCTCATTCTCCACCATCACGAGGCTTGCATTTATTTTTTTCAACTCTGCCTCATCATATTCCACCTCTCCGTCTTCACAGCAGATGATCAGGCTCTTTCCCTGATCGGCAAACCCGTTCTCCAGCAGCGTCTCCTTGATCAGAGTCGTCTTGCCACTGTCCATGAATCCGGTAAATAAATAAATCGGTATCTCCTGCATGTTCTATTCCTCTCTGTCTTATCTCACTATTAAAAGGCAGTCTTCACAGCTTAAGCGATTCCAAATAACTCCTCTAATCTGTGCTCGTCGATATCTGTTCCGATCACGCACAGACGTCCCGTATAATCCGGCTCGCCGTCACGCAGCTCGTACTCCCCCGGCACCATGTCAAAATAAATCCAGGAGCCGTTCTCATCCTCCACCATGCCCTTCGCACGGAGAATGGTTCCATAGTCGTCCGTCTCGCACAGAGTCTTTAAGACATCCTCAATCTTTGCCTTGGTAAACTTATGCGGCGTCTCTTTTCCCCAGCTTGTAAACACCTCATCCGCATGATGATGGTGATGCTCATGATCGTGATCGTGGCAGCCGCAGGTACAGTTCTCGCCGTGCTCGTGATGATGCTCATGGTCATGCTCGTCGTGGTCGTGGTGATGCTCATGATCGTGATCCTCATGGTCATGCTCGTCATGATCGTGATGATGCTCATGATCGTGATCCTCGTGGTCGTGATCATCATGGTCGTGATGATGCTCATGATCATGATCGTCGTGGTCATGGTGATGCTCATGGTCGTCATGGTCGTGATGATGCTCGTGCTCATGCTCCTCGGCTTCTTCCTTCGCATGCTGCTCTGCCATCAGCTTTCTCTCAAGAGAATCCTGTCCCTCTACCACCTTTAAAATCTGCTCTCCACGGATGGAATCCCACGGGGTCGTGATGATGGCAGCCTTATCGTTGATGGACTGAATCTGCTTTACGCAGAGCTCCAGCTGCTCCGGCGTCGCATTCTGGCTGCGGCTTAACACAACAGTGGTTGCATATTCGATCTGGTTATTGAAAAACTCGCCGAATGCCTTCATCTGCTTGCTCGCCTTTAATGCGTTTACAACCGTGATGAGCCCGTTCAGCTTTACATCCTCTTCCTTCTCCACGTCAATCACAGACTTCATGACATCCGAGAGCTTGCCGACGCCTGACGGCTCGATCAGGATACGATCCGGATGATACTTGCCGATCACCTCATGCAGGTTTCTGCCGAAATCACCAACCAGTGAGCAGCAGATACAGCCGGAGTTCATCTCGGTGATCTGAATTCCCGCATCCTTTAAAAATCCTCCGTCAATGCCGACCTCCCCGAACTCGTTCTCGATCAGCACCAGCTTCTCGCCTGTGAACACTTCATCAATCATCTTCTTGATGAAAGTCGTCTTTCCGGCGCCTAAGAATCCTGAAATAATGTCAATCTTTGTCATATCTATCTCTTCCTTTCCTTACAATACATCATTTGTTCCAAAACACATATATTTTACTCGTTTTTCCTCCATTTTGCAAATCATATGCATTTTTTTCATATATTTTTTATAATATTTCTCCGGTTCACTGCTTCTGAAACTGCATGTGATACAGTTTTTCATAAATTCCCTTCTTTGCGAGGAGTTCCTCATGCGTTCCCTCTTCCTCGATGCCGTTTTCGGTCAGCACAAGAATCTTCTCGGCATTCTTGATCGTGGAAAGGCGGTGTGCAATCACGAATGTGGTACGGTTTTTCGCCAGTTTTTCCAGGGAGTCCTGAACCACCTTTTCACTCTCATTGTCGAGTGCCGACGTCGCCTCGTCAAAGATCAGGATCGGCGGGTTTTTCAAAAAGACGCGCGCGATTGAGAGGCGCTGCTTCTGTCCGCCAGAAAGCTTGATGCCCCGCTGTCCGATGTCAGTCTCATATCCCTGCGGCAATGACATGATAAATTCATGGGCATTGGCATTTTTCGCCGCCTCGATGACTTCCTCCCTCGTGGCGTCCGGTCTTCCGTAGCGGATATTCTCATACACGGTTCCGACAAACAGATAGACGTCCTGCTGTACCATTCCGATGTGGTCGCGCAGACTCTTTAAGGTGAGGTCCCGCACGTCCGTTCCGTCGACCTTCACCGCCCCCTCCGTCACATCATAAAACCGCGGAATCAGGGAGCAGAGTGTGCTTTTTCCCGCTCCGGACGCTCCGACAAGCGCCATGTAAGAGCCCGCCGGGACCGTCAGATTGATATGCTGCAATACCTGTTCAGTATTCTCCTCGTACTGAAACGACACATCTTCAAAAGTAATATCTCCGCGCACATCGGTAAGCTCTTTTGCATCCGCCCGATCCTTGATATCCGGCTCGATCTCCATGATCTCGCAGAAGCGCTCGAAACCGCTGTACCCGTTCTGAAACTGCTCCGTGAAATCGATCAATGTCCGCACGGGATCGGTAAATACACTGATGTAGAGCACAAATGTGACAAGATCACTGACATTGACCTTACCATTTGCAATAAGGATGGTTCCGGCGAGAATGACGTTGACCTGAATCAGTGTCGTGAACGCGCCCAATCCCGCCTGAAAGCTTCCCATATAATGATAGCTGTTCTTCTTGGCGGACAAAAATCCCGCATTTCCTATCTTAAACTTTTTCTTCTCAATCTCCTCGTTGGCAAACGACTTTACCACGCGGATGCCGGAGAGGTTATCCTCAATCTGCCCGTTGATCTCCGCAATCTTCACACGGTTCTGGCGGAACGCACGCCGCATTTTTCCGTTCAGGTAATACGCGTAAGCAAACATAAACGGCAGGACGATGAACGCCGCCAGCGCCAGAAGTGGGCTGATATTGACCAGGATCACAAACGCACCGATGATCTTGATCGCCGAGAGAATAATATTTTCCGGTCCGTGGTGCATCAGCTCCGTGATGTCAAACAGATCCGTCGTGATCCGGCTCATCAGCTGCCCGACCTTCTGGTTGTCATAGAAAGAAAAGGATAACTTCTGCAGATGCTCAAAAATCTCGGCACGCATGTTGTACTCGATTTTCGCTCCCATTACGTGACCGTAATTCGAGATAAAGAACTTGCTATAGCAGTCCGCGACCACCATTGCAAACAGCGCAGCCGCAATGATTTTGATCTGGTACATAATCTGCGCCTTATCCTCGTACACGAGCGTGTAGGTGACATAGCGTATCACCAGCGGGATCGCGAGCGCAACGGCAGCCGACACCGTCGCAAAAAACATATCCGCCCAGAAAATGCCGCGGTATGGCTTATAGTAAGACAACATTTTTTTGAAATTTTTACTCATTTTCACACTCCTTATCTCTTTTTCAAAAGACTCTTCTATTTTATCTGCTACGCGAAAAATGTCAAGCGACACGCCGCACGAACTGTGCTATACTATACATAGTTACGATTACCATTTAAGGAGGCATCATTATGAACCCAAGACAAATGCATTATGAAACGCTTGCCGGTACCATCATCAAAAATCTTGCCAGACGCCGCATGGAAGGCTACTACTGCGCCACCGTCGAGGACGCTGAAAAGATGGCATTCTCTTTCCTTACCCCGGGCTGCACAGTATCTTTCGGCGGCTCCATGACCCTGGAGGATACCGGAATGCTGACCGCCCTGCGCCACGATCCGGGAATCACCCTGCTCGACCGCGCCCAGGCAAAGACACCGGAGGAGACAAAAAAGATCTATCACGATGCTCTTTCTTCCGATTTTTATTTTATGAGCACCAACGCGATCACCAAAGACGGCGAACTTGTCAATATCGACGGCACCGGCAACCGTGTGGCAGCCTTAATCTACGGTCCGGAACACGTGATCGTCATGGCAGGCATGAATAAAGTGGCTGCAAACGTAGACGAGGCATTAAGCCGTGTTCATGGTACCGCCACACCGATGAACTGCAAGCGTCTCGGTAAAAATACGCCTTGTTCCGCTACCGGCGTCTGTTCCGACTGCCTGTCCCCTGACTGTATCTGCAATCAGGTCGTCATCACAAGACGAAGCGGCATCGAGGGACGCATCAAAGTCATTCTGATCGGCGAGGAACTTGGATACTAAAATCCAGGTTTCCACCCGACAAGGCAGAAAAAATCCTGCTTGCCGGATTTCCACGCCGCGCATGGCTGCTTGCGACCTGAATTCTATTACGAAAAAAAGAGTTATCGCGAAACGGTAACTCTTTTTGCATACATTAGTTGTACTTTCTTTTTCTTGCTGCTTCAGATTTCTTCTTGCGTTTTACGCTTGGCTTCTCGTAGTGTTCTCTCTTACGAATCTCCTGCTGAATACCTGCCTTTGCGCAGTTTCTTTTAAAACGACGTAAAGCGCTGTCTAAAGTCTCGTTTTCTTTTACAATTACACTAGACATTATCTCACACCTAACCTCCCTCCAGTTGCGTATTGTGCATATTCAACTGTTTGGGTCATATTCATTGCACTATATAAGATTATAACACATATTTTTTTCCCGTCAACTGTTTTTCTAAAAAAGCGAAAAATTCAGACAATTTACTCTTCCCGCAGTTTGAATTTGGTAATCAGACCATCCAGGGAATCTGCCTCCGCCGAAAGTTCCTCACTGGTAGCAGATGTCTCCTCGGAAGCTGCGGAATTGCTTTGAATAACATCCCCAATATCCTTCACGCCGTTTGCAATTCTCTTAACGGACTCTGCCTGCTGATCGGAAGACACACGGATATTTGCCACTTCCTGAATAATATCGTCAAGTTCCGTCAATACCTTGTTCAGGGATTCTGCCGTCTGCTGTGTCACGGTGTTGCCACGGTCAACCTCACTCTGATTTGCCTCCAGAAGATGTCTGGACGTCTCAGCCGCCTGCGCACTGTTCTCCGCAAGCATACGGATCTGTTCTGCAACAACCGCAAATCCTCTTCCTGCCTCTCCGGCTCTCGCCGCCTCGATGGATGCGTTTAAGGAAAGCAGGTTCGTCTGGGAAGCAATGCTCTCGATCTGGCCGATCACACTTACAAGCTCCTGGGAGGTGCCGGAAATACGCTCCATGGCCTCCGTCAGTTCCTGCATCTTCTGCTGGCTGACATTCGCCTCCATGCCGACTTCCTTTGCCTTGTCATGCACCACATCGGTGGATTTACTGTTCGCCTCTACCTGCTCAGATACGGTTGCGACACTCTCCACAAGATCGTCAACCGCACTTGCCTGCTCCGTTGCTCCCTTCGCAAGATCCTGAGAGCTGATAGCTAGCTGCTCTGCGCCGGCTGCCACCTGATCGGAAGACTCGCGGATCTGCTTAAACGTGCCGCTCACATCGGTCACCATGCTGATCAGATGTGTCATGACATTCTCAAATTCGCCGACATAAGATTCCTTGCAATTGGATCTTACCGCATAATTGCCCTGTGCAAACTCTTCCAGAATATATCCAAGATCCTCAATAATCTTGTTCAATGTAGTGACCGTCACTCGGAAACTGTCCGCCAGCTTTCCCAGCTCATCATCCGAGCTGTACTGCACTTCTACATCCAGATTTCCTTTGGAGATCTCTTCCGCTACTTTTGTCAGCTCCGTCACCGGATCCACCACTGCATCCACGATCTTCTGGCTGTTCCTCTGGATCAGTCTCGTATCATTGACTGCCGTAATAAGAAATACAATAAGAACCAGAATCGTGTAAGCGAGTGAAAACTGCTTCGGCACATAAGCCGCCGCAAAAACTGCAATCGCTGCAATCACAAGCGTCACATACATTACCACACTGACTCTCCGGTAACTTCCTTTTACCTTATCACTCAGACTACCTTGTCCCCTATCTCTTTCGTCCATCCCTGTCCTCCTGTTTTATCAGATATGCCCATATCCCGATACATAAAAACGGCATATTGCCGATACCTACGTACCATTATACACCGTTTTTACTATTTGTAGCAACAAATTATAAAATATTTTTTTGAATTCTAAATTTTATAAATATACGCAATCATGTATTTCTGTCGAGTTTTTATGCAAGCTGTGCCTCAAGTGCCGTTTTCGCCTCGGCAATGGCATCCGGAATGCCTGCCGGATTCTTACCGCCTGCCTGCGCCATGTTCGGACGTCCACCACCGCCTCCGCCGACTTTACCCGCAATGCTCTTGATGAGATTGCCGGCATGTGCGCCGTGCGCCATCGCATCGTCTGTCGCCATGGCAACCAGATTGACTTTTCCGTCTGATGCAGATGCAAGAACTATCACGCCTTCTCCCAGCTTTCCCTTTAACTGGTCGCCCAGATCTCTCAGACCGTTCATATCGACGCCGTCCACGCTGACAGCGAGGAGCTTCACACCCTTCACTTCCACAACCTGATCCATGACATCTCCAAGTGCTTCCTTGGCTGCCTTGCTCTTTAAGGATTCGTTCTCACTCTGAAGTGCCTTTAACTCCGCCATCAGATGACCGATCTTCTCGACGAGAGTTGCTGGTGTTGCCTTTGCAGCCTTGGCTGCAGCCTCGAGTTCTTCCTCTTCCTTCTTATAATATGCAAATACATTGTCTCCGGTCAGAGCCTCGATACGGCGCACGCCCGCAGCCACACCGCTCTCAGAGATAATCTTAAATACAACAATATCGCCGGTGTTCGCCACATGAGTACCACCACAGAACTCCTTTGAAAAATCTCCCATGGACACGACTCTTACCGTCTCACCGTACTTTTCACCGAAGAGTGCCATCGCGCCTGTCTTCTTCGCTTCCTCGACCGTCATGACGTCGGTTCTGACATCAATCTTCTCAGCGATCTTCTCGTTGACGATTGCTTCCACCTTCTTAAGTTCTTCCGGTGTCATCGCTGCAAAATGGCTGAAGTCAAATCTGGTGCGCTCACCGTCCTGATAGGAACCTGCCTGCTCTACATGTGTGCCGAGCACTTCGCGCAGCGCTTTCTGTAACAGGTGGGTTGCAGAGTGGTTCCTGCAGGTATCCCTGCGCAGCTTTGCATCCACACTGAGATCTGCTACATCTCCCGCCTTAATCATACCGTTTGTCATCTTGCCGATATGGCCGACCTTACCACCACGCAGCTTGATGGTCTCTTCCACCTGAAAGATACCGGAGGCGGTGCGGATCTCGCCCTTATCTCCCTGCTGACCACCCATCGTCGCATAGAACGGCGTCTTCTCCACGATGATCGTGCCGACCTCTCCGTCGGAAAGCGCCTCCACCAGCTCTGTCTCGGTGGTGAGCACTGTGATCTTTGAAGATGCTGTAAGGCTGTCGTAGCCTGTGAACTCCGTCGTGATCGAAGGATCAATCTCATCGTATACCGTAGCATCTGCGCCCATGTAATTCGTTGCTTTGTGTGCATCATGTGCTTTTTTCTTCTGGATCTCCATGGCTTTCTTAAATCCGTCCTCGTCAATGGAAAATCCCTTCTCCTCCAGGATCTCCTGCGTCAGATCGAGCGGGAAGCCATACGTATCATAGAGCTTGAATGCGTTCTCTCCGGACAGCGTCTTCTCTCCAGCTGTCTGCATTTCCTTCTCCATCTTCTCTAAGATGGCAAGACCCTGATCGATGGTCTTGGCAAACTTCTCCTCTTCCTGCGTAAGCACTTTGAAGATAAAGTCCTTCTTCTCCTCGAGTTCCGGATAACCATCCTTGCTCTCATCGATTACCGTCGCTGCAAGCTTCGCCATGAAAGTACCACCGATGCCAAGCATTCTTCCGTGTCTCGCTGCACGGCGTATGATACGGCGGAGCACATAGCCGCGACCCTCATTTGACGGCATGATACCATCGGAAATCATGAATGTTGCGGAACGGATGTGATCGGTAATCAGACGGATGGACACATCATCGAGCGCATCCTTCTGGTAAGACTTTCCGGACAGTTCACAGACCTTGTCGCGGATTGCTTTCATCGTATCAATGTCGAATACGGAATCCACATCCTGCATGACAACCGCAAGACGCTCAAGTCCCATACCGGTATCGATATTCTTCTGGGAAAGTTCAGTATAACCACCCTTGCCATCACCCTCAAACTGGGTAAATACGTTGTTCCATACTTCCATAAAGCGGTCACAGTCACAGCCGACCTTGCAGTCCGGCTTACCGCAGCCGTATTTTTCTCCGCGGTCATAATAGATCTCGGAGCACGGACCGCATGGACCTGCGCCATGCTCCCAGAAATTGTCACACTCTCCGGTCTTGGGGTCACGGTAGAATCTTGTGATACGCTCTGCCGGCACACCGACTTCCTTCGTCCAGATGTCGAACGCCTCGTCATCCTCCCCGTAGATCGACGGATAAAGTCTGTCCTCCTCCAGTCCGAGCACCTTTGTCAAAAACTCCCAGGACCATGCGATCGCTTCATGCTTAAAATAATCACCAAAGGAAAAGTTGCCGAGCATCTCAAAAAAGGTCAGATGTCTTGCAGTCTTTCCTACATTCTCAATATCACCGGTACGGATACACTTCTGGCAGGTCGTCACTCTTCTTCTCGGCGGGATCTCCTGTCCTGTAAAATACGGCTTTAACGGTGCCATACCTGCATTGATTAAGAGCAGACTGTTGTCATTGTGCGGCACCAGTGAAAAACTGTTCATTTTCAGATGTCCCTTGCTCTCGAAAAATTCCAGGTACATCCTGCGCAATTCGTTTTCTCCGTAAAACTTCTTCACGACTTCTTCCTCCAACATGTTTCTTTCTATTTTAAATCTATTTTGTCTCTTCGACGTTTCCGGTCTCACCGGCATTCTTAGCATCCTTGCGGTCGCTCAACTTCTTTCCCGCAAAAATTCCAAGTCCCGCCACCACGACCAAAACCACGAAAATCAGTACATAATGTACAAACCATCCCAAAAATGCCATAGTCAAGTCCTGCCTTTCCCCAATTCTTCACACCCCGTGTGAAATCTTCTATAACTAAATCAGTATAGCGCAACCGTTTTATGATCGTCAAGTACCGCTTTTTTGAAATTCCTCTCATTCCTCAAGGATCTCAAAAATCTGGTTTTCATGCTTTATTTCCACAACCCGCTCCGCCATCGCAGCGTTCGAGATCCTCTTCCGATAATCCGGAAGCGCGCTGTAATCCTGCCACATATGCATCGGAAATACGTAATCCGCATCCGTGTGCTCCAGGAAATAATTCATGCCGTCAAACTGGTGCTCCATCAGCCTCGGATCTGCCGGCACAAACGCCAGATGAATCTTCCTGCCGGAAAGCCTGCGGATCTGGCTGCGGTAATTTGTACGCATGGATCCGTTGATCAGATCGCCGGCTCCGTCCCAGTGCCAGTCATTCAGATCGCCGGCATGGTAAAATGCCGCGCCGTTCGTCTCCACGTAAAATGCCACGCCCGCGTCCGTCGAGCGCAGAGTCTCAATATTCAAGTCGTCGACCCTGCATTTTTCATCCGCCCCCACATAGTGAATCCGCTTCGCTACCTCCGGCGCGAATCCATGCTTTGTCAGAAAGTGCGGGCTCATCTTACAGTCTTTTGAAAAAATAAACCGGATCTTCGGATATTTTTCTGCGAGATGCAACACATCCATATCAAAATGATCCCGATGCTTGTGGCTTGCGAACACGTAGACGGGCGTATCCGGCTCGTACTCCGGCAGCACACCGCCAAAGTGATACCCCTCCACCCGGTCTCCATCAAACCAGTCAAAAATCAGCACCTTCTCATCCACCTCGACCAGAAAACAACTGTGATGAATAAAAATAACCTGCATAATTCTCCTCGTTTCTCCGCAATGTCAGAAGTTCTGCCCTGCAAATCTAATGATTTCTATTTCATGCGGCCGATGATCGCATTCGCACGCTGATAGATCTCTTTCGGATCAAACCCGATCTCGAAATGATTGTCTTCATAGAGAACTTTGCCGTTAATCATCGTCATCTTGACATTCTGCTTGCTGCCGCTGTATACCAGATTCTTCACGATATTGTTTTCCGGCTGCATGTTCGGCTGGTTCAGGTCAATCATGACAATATCCGCCTTTTTGCCCACCGCCAGACGGTCACAGTCCTCCAGCTGCATTGCATGCGCACCGCCGGCTGTTGCCATGTAAAGGATCTCATCTGCACCCACGCACTCGGCATCCATCTCGCGCACCTTTGCAAGTGCGGAGGTAAGGAACATCTCGCGGAACATATCCAGACAGTTGTTGCTCGCCGGGCCGTCCGTACCGATCGCCATGGCAATGCCCTCATCCACAAACCGCTTCGTCGGGCAGATGCCGGAAGCAAGCTTCAGGTTAGAGGCCGGGTTCGTCACTGCCGTCAGATGACGCTTTTTAAAGATTTCAAAATCCGGCTCCTCAAACCATACACAATGGTATCCGCCGCCGCCGTACTCATACATGCCGAGTGAGTCCGTAAGCTGTGTCGGTGTCATGCCCCAGCGCTCTTTGCACTCTGCCACCTCAAGCTTTGTCTCGGAATTGTGCAGCCATACCGGAGATTTTAACTTCTGTGCCAGCGCCGCCACGCCTTCCATCAGTTCTTTCGAGGTGGTGTACTCCGCATGGAATCCGACAATGAAAGAAGTCAGATCACTCATCTCATTGACGATATGATAATTTTCCTCCATCAGCTCTACTGTACCGCCGAAATTGTTCAGTCCGCTGGTCTGCACTGTACGGAATCCCGTATCTGCGGATGCTTTTGCATCGACCGGCGGGAAGAAATACATATCAAAGTTGGACGTAATGCCGCTGGTCAGGTATTCCATGATGCCCAGAATGTTTAACCAGTATACATCGTCCTCGGTAAGCTGTCCCTCGCGCGGGAACACCTGCTGATTCAGCCAGTCCTGCAGTGGCAGATCATCCGCATAGGAACGTAAAAATGTCATGGCTGTGTGTGTGTGCGCGTTCTTAAATCCCGGCATTAACAGATTGCCGCATGCATCAATCTCGCGATCCCACACCAGCACTTCTCCCTCCTTGCACACATCCGCCGTGTCCGTCCCGTCACCGATGTAGCAGATCGTATTCCCCTTGACCCAGAGTTCTCCCTCCGTGATCTCAAACTTGTGATGATCTGCAAGGGTTAAGATCTTTGCATTATAAAAACGTGTATTCATGTCACTTTCTCCTTCTTCTGTCTGCTGTTTTCACTCTATGAAGTCTCTCTCCAGCCCGAAATCTTCACTGCGTCTCTGCGGATATTATTTTCCGATGCTCTTGATCGTCTCCGTCACAAGAGCCTTGAACTTCGGTGCCACACGGTCTGCCGTCTCCTGTACTTCCTCATGGCAGAGGGGAACCGCCGAGATACCGCATGCCAGATTGGAAATGCAGGAAATACCTACAACGCGCATGCCCATATGACGCGCTGCGATCGCCTCGCATGCCGTACTCATACCAACGGCATCGGCTCCGAGTGTCCGGCACATCGCCACTTCCTTCGGTGTCTCAAACTGCGGACCGGAAAGCTGTAAATAAGTGCCTTCCTTTAAATCAATATCCAGTCCCAGCGCCGCTTTTTTTACCAGAAGCTGTAACTCCTTATCATATACCTGGCTCATATCCGGGAAACGCACGCCAAGCTCGTCCACATTCGCTCCGCGCAGCGGGGAAGGAACAAAGCTTGCAATCTGATCCTTGATCAGCATAAAATCACCGGCGTTCATGCCAAGCTGGATGCCACCCGCCGCATTGGTGAGGAATAAAACCTCCGCGCCCATCAGCTTCATCAGACGCGCCGGAAGCACAACATCCGACATGTCATATCCTTCATAATAATGAACTCTTCCCTGCATGCACACCACCGGAACTTCTCCGACATATCCGAAGATAAAACGTCCCTTATGTCCCGGAACGGTCGATACCGGGAATCCCTCGATGTCGTGGTAATCCAGTGTGTCTGCCACACGGATATCATCCGCATAATCGCCCAGTCCGGATCCCAGCACAAGTGCCACCTTCGGGGTAAAATCGATCTTTGCCTTATAACTTTCATAGCATTTCTGTAACTTTTCATATACTAGATTCATTGTCGGTTCTCCTTTTCCTTTCGATCACAAAATTATTTATATTATATACCATGCGCTCTGAAATTCCAATCTCATTCATTAAAAAACGGTGCCATTTTCTCTCCGACCCACGAGATGACCGGACCGAGTGTGAAGCCCATCAGGATCGTCACCAGACCGATCTTCGCACCGAACACCCACGCAATCACGATCACCGTAAAATCAAATACCATGCGCACCACGCGGAACGGTACCTTTTTCTGCGCCTTCACAATCAGAAACGGAATAGCATCGTAGGGGGCAGTTCCCAGTTCCGTAACCATATACACACCTGCCGCGACGACGAACACCGCCAGTGCCGGGAACAGCACGCCGATGCGCACTGCCATGGAATCAAACAGCCCGTCCGGCAATACTTTTGACCATACCCACGAGAAAAAATCAATCGAATAGCCGACGAGGAACATATTGGCAAGCGTTCCGAATCCGATGTACTCCCGTCCCCACAATATCACGATAATAAATAAAAGGCAGTTGAGCAGCGCCTGCCAGTTGCCGAGACTCATGCCGAGTCTGCCCGAAATAGCAAGATTCATGCTCGTGCAGGGGTCTGTTCCAAAATTGACCAGCACCAGCCATGACAGAGCAAATCCCATGACGATCACCGCGAGAATTACCGAGATGAGTCTCCTTGCAAAATGTTTCTTCTGATACATTCCCTGAATAAAGTTTTTCATTATTTTCTCTCCGTTCTTTCCGATATATATCATAGTAACACAGGAACGGCTTTTCTGCCAGAGTTCCCTTTTACTCCTGTGCGCTTCTCTTTAAAGGCAGCATTATGATTTTATGGCAATTATTTCCCGCTAGGAATCCGTGACAGTTTTTTCGGAATTCATGACAGCTTTCTTGGATTCACGATATTTTTCATTGGACAGTTATTTCTCATATCATATTTTTTTCACATGAAAGGATTTTTTTATGCAGACACTTCATCTGACAGGGATCAATAAACTTCTTCATCCGGAGCGCGACAAACGCTCCGCCACCGAGCGCATTTTTGACCATTTAAGCCACTCAAACATCGGATTAAACCGCGGCGAAGCAACGGCTGATACCGGCTCTGCGGCATCGGCGCTCGACAGTTTTTCTGTCACGCAGAATATCTCGGAGCTTCTCAGTCCCGCCTACGGCATGAGCGAGGAAGAGAAAAAAGCCTACCTTGCCAAAATCATTGCGAAATTAAAGAGCGGCAAAAAGCTTACATCAGAAGAGATGCGCTTTCTGCAGGCGGAAGATCCACAGCTATACCAGCAGGCGGCTCGTGTCCAGGCAATGCGTGGCTCCCTTGAGTCGGGTCTTGCGCACAGCACTTCCAAGGAGGAGGCGCAATCTGTCTATCTGGACGCGCTCACCCATATCAGCGAGGAAGATCCCATGAAAGAATACATCATCGCAGCCTACGATGATGCCATGAAGGAATTCCAGAAATCCGACCAGTACCAGTCGCTGCCAGAGACAAAAGAGGATGACGCAAAGCAGCACACCGGTTCCCGTCATTCCCATAGCTGATAATTTAAGTTCATGTTGCAGCAATTATCTTTGTGTGCCTGTCTTCCAAGCTGCCAGAACGCAACCGCACTGGCAGCTGCAACATTTAAAGAATCGACGCCGTGCGCCATTGGAATGCATACCGTATCATCGCATGCTGCGATCGTCTCCGGTGCCAGACCATCTCCCTCTGTTCCCAGTACAATTGCAAGCTTGTCCTCATTCATAAGCTTCGGATTATCAATACTTAAGGAATCCTCTTTCAATGCCATCGCCACCGTATGAAATCCCAGTTCATGAAGCTGCTTCTGCCAATTCCCGGAATCTGCTTTCTCTTCCTGCTCCGAGTTTCGTTCTATCCCTGTTCCCGGCTCTTTCTCTTCTTCCGGATCCGGATTTCGTTCTATCCCCGTTCCCGGCTCTTTCTCTTCTTCCGGATCCGGATTTCTCACAGTCTCCGGCTTTGTCTCCTCACCAAGATATGTCCACGGCACCTGAAACACCGTACCCATACTCACGCGGATTGCTCTCCGGTAAAGCGGGTTGCTGCACCCCGTGGTCAACAGCACCGCATCCATTCCAAGCGCCGCAGCTGAACGGAAAATAGCGCCCACGTTCGTCGGATTTACCACATTTTCCAAAACTGCAATTCGTTTTGCCCCCTTGCAGACACTCCGCACCGAGGGGAGCGGCTGCCGGTACATCACACAGAGCATTCCTCTGGTCAGTTGAAACCCCGTCAGCTTCGTGAGTACATCAAACTCCGCCGTGTAGACCGGGATCTCCCCGCATCGCGCAAGAATCTTCTGTCCCTCTCCCTCAATATGCCTTTTTTCCGTCAGAATTGACACCGGCATATAGCCTGCGTCCAGCGCCCTCTCGATAACCTTGGGACTTTCCGCAATAAACATGCCTTTTTCCGGCTCATGGCGGTTAATCAACTGATTCTCTGTCAGTCTTGCATACACATCCAATTCCGGTGCATCAAAATCTGTTATTTCTATCATCTGTGCCATTTTATTCCTCTTCCACATCTACTGATTTCTGTTTGTTCGTTGTCTCACCCGATCTTGCGGTGCCATTTTCGATCGTTTTATGCTTTCGGCTGTTTTCTGATCTGTTTCTCTTTGCATCCTGACTTTTGACCGAGATTTGGCTTCACAGTCGATTTCCTGGGACAATTTGGTTTTCCTTGTAATCAATTCATTTTCCCTTTCGTTTTCCGGGCTTGATCTGGCTTTCCGTACGGATTTTGGTACCTGCATCTTTTTCAAACGGGTCTGTACGGCAAAAATATCCTCTCCAGACCCGTTTTTCCTTGTTTCCCATCATATTTAACATGAAAGGCCATAGGAAACGGGTCTCAGGAGCACTTTTTCTTCTCTGAGACCCGAATCACAGGGAAAAACGGGTCTCACAGGCAACTTTTCCCACTATAGACCCGTTGGTCATATCAAATTCAGGATCTGAGTCTCATAAACATTTAATTATAATACCGATCTTTATCAGAAGTGTCAATCTATCCGTTTCTACACCCGGACCGGTGTCTGTCGTACAAATTTCCCACCTCTGTTTTTCCTGCCTGCGAGTTCCCTGTCACATTTTCAAATGCTCATTGCGCTTCCTCATTACTGATATTTTCTGATGCTTTCCCGCACATTTTCCTGTCACATTTTCAAATGCTTTTTCTGCTTCCTTTTTCTTCCTGCCCTACAAAATAATGCATACCATCCCGCCGTTGTTGTCGTTCACAATTTTCTGCATAGTATCCTGCAGCTTCATTTGACACTCGTCATCCATCATCGAGATCTTGCCGCGGATGCCGTTCTCCATCAGCTCACCGATGGATTTTCCGAAAATATTGGTCTCCCAGGCTCCCTCCTCGCTCTTTTCGCCCTCTCTGATGTAGGCGATCAGATCATTCGCCTGCTCCTCGCTTCCGACGATCGGCGCGATCTCGGTCTCAATATTGGCACGGATCATGTGGATCGAGGGGGAGGTTGCGCGGATGCGGACGCCGAATTTATTTCCGTGCTTGATGAGCACCGGATCTTCCATTTTAATATCGGAGAGTCCGGGGCCTACCACGCCATAGCCTTTCACCTGTACCGCCGCCATCGCGTCCGCCACCTTTTCATATGCCTCTTTTCGCTGCGACATCTCCTTCACCAGCGCGATCAGTTCATATTCGCCGGCAATCGGCACACCCGCAAGCTCGCTCATATTTTCATAGTAATACTTCTCAGCGACCTCCATGCGGATTTTGGCGCAGCCAGATGCAAGATCCACTTCCTCCAATTTCATCCGCGAGACATAGTGCTCCGGCGTAAAATCCTGTGCATAAATATCTTTCACTTTTCGCATTCCACCGAGGATCGTTCTGGCGCTCTGTATGATTTCCGCCTTCATCGGATGATCGGGCGGGAGCATTTCCGTCCATTTCGGAATATAGAATTCCATGCGGGCGACCGGGAACTCATATAAAATCTGCTCTAATATATGAAAGACATCATCTTTGCGAAGCTGCTCGCAATTCACCGGCAACACCGCCGTCTGGTACTTTTCCCGAAGTCCCTCCGCAATGCGGACGGTCTCCTCGCTGTAGGGTCTCGTCGAATTGAGCACCACAACATAGGGCTTGCCAATCTCCTCCAGTTCCTGCACGGTCTGCTCTTCCGCATTCACATAATTTTCCCGCGGCAAATCTCCGATACTTCCGTCTGTTGTCACCACAATGCCGATCGTCGCATGATCCCTTATGACTTTTTCCGTACCGATGGACGCCGCCTCCACAAACGGAATCTCATGGTCGAACCACGGCGTATGAACCATACGGTCCGTGCTTCCTTCCATGTGTCCTGTGGCTCCGTCCACCATAAAGCCGACACAGTCAATCAGACGGATTTTAATCCGCGTATCATCTTCAAGCGCGATCTCTGCCGCGTCTTTCGGAATAAACTTCGGTTCCGTCGTCATGATGGTTTTTCCCTGTGCAGACTGGGGTAATTCATCAATCGTGCGCTGCCTGCTATGTACATCTTCCATATAGGGAAGTACCATAAGATCCATAAACCGTTTGATAAACGTTGACTTTCCGGTCCGGACCGGTCCTACAATTCCAAGATACACCTCCCCGTCTGTGCGGTTTTGTATATCTTTGTATAAATCAAACTCTTTTTTGCTGCTGATGTCCATAAAAATACCCCTTCCATACTTAATAAAATGTATGAAGGGGGATCTGTAATTATTCCCGCGGAAACTAAAATATCATCGCGCGCGGATGACCTTCTGGCGCAGACAAAGCCGGGGATCTGTACACTTCGCTTTTCTACAGCATCACCCGCAGCATTCCCGGCAGACAGCGGAATTGCAGCTTCGTGACATCACCACAGTATTCTCCATCCGCATGCAGCACCATAGGATCCTTCAGCCGGACCTCGCATGTGCCGCAGTCGTCTATGTCAAATCCGCGGATTCCCGTATGCTTTGCCGCCACGAGGAACGGCAGGCATAAAAATGTGCGCCACTTCGGAATTCCGTGTACACTGCAGATCGAAAGCTTTCCGTCCGTGGCATCCGCCTTCGGCGCCATGGGAACGCCGCCTCCCTCTGCCTTAAAGTTCATCGCCGCGATATAGATGATGCGGTCTAACTTCCGCTCCGGGGTCTCGTCCAGACGCACCGCAGCCTCCGTCGTCTGCATGGAAAAAAGCGACTGCACCGTAATGAGCAGATAGGTCAGTTTGCCCAGATGCAGCTTATTTAAAAATACTTTCAGCTTCGATGTCAGGGCTTTTTTGCAGACTAACGCGTCAAGTCCCACGCCGGCACTGATGGCGAACTTTCTCGGCTTCTCGCAGTCATCCCATGCCACCTCTCCCAGATCGATCACGGTGCATGCCTCTCTCCCCCGCTGCATGCAGGAGAGCATGCGCGCCAGATTCTCCAACGGCGTGCCGCTAAGCTTTAACCCTCTCGCCAGGTCATTTCCCGAGCCGGTCGGTATCAGTCCGAACCGCACTTTTTCCGGATGTGTGATGCCGTTGATGACCTCATTTGCCGTTCCGTCCCCGCCAACCACTGCAAGGCAGATATCATCATCCGTCTTCGCGCAGATCTCGACAGCAAGACGTGTGGCATGCCCCTCATGCTCCGTGACATAATGCCGGTAATGGATTCCTCTCTTCACAAGTTCTCTCTGTACCTCTTTCCAGATCTGCGCGCCCCTGCCGCTTCTGGACTTCTCATTCACAATAAAATAAAGCATCTGTTTCTCCCACCGTAACATACATTCTGCTGTTTCCGGCATGTGCCGGACATACACCGCTCTGTTCCACGTCTGTTTTTCCTATATAAACACAATCGAAAACGCCCACCCGGCCTCTGCCAGATGAGCGTTTCTCTTCTGCAATGCTCTTTTTTATCGTATCACGGATACACGGCAATTACAACTGTTTACTGCTCTTTTCTGTCTGCATCTTCGCCCACCCAGAGACGTCCGTACATTTCCATATAATTATAAAGCCGTTTGGCAAGCTTGACGGTA
Organism: Roseburia hominis A2-183; assembly: GCF_000225345.1. NCBI lineage: Bacteria > Bacillati > Bacillota > Clostridia > Lachnospirales > Lachnospiraceae > Roseburia > Roseburia hominis. The sequence continues at coordinate 1,462,588 of NC_015977.1, read as the reverse complement.
ATCTGATCTGATGTTGCACGCCACTGCCAGTTGCCCCCCAGGGTGGACGGCGTGTTCATGCGTGCCTCCGAACCAAGACCGATCAGATCCTGCATCGGCACCACCGCAAGCTCCCCGACCGAAGACCATGCACCACGCATCATGCCCCAGTTATAGCCTTCCTCTTTCGTGAGGTTTAAGTATTCCTTTGCAAATTTGACGCTCTCCTTCGGCGCAGTCTTCATCCAGCCAAGCAGCGTATCATTGTCATGTGTTCCGGTGTACACCACACAGTGCTCCGTGTAGGTATGCGGGAGATAATTGCTTCCCTCTCTCGAGTCAAACGCAAACTGTATGACTTTCATTCCCGGAAATCCGGAATCCGCAACAAGCTTTAACACGGACGGTGTCAAAAAGCCCAGATCCTCCACGATAATGTTTAATCTGCCAAGCTTCTGCTCCAGCGTATGAAACAGATCCATGCCCGGTCCCTTGCGCCACTCACCATTCTTTGCCGTCTTATCCTTTGCCGGAATCGCATAGTAGGAATCAAATCCGCGAAAATGGTCAATCCGGACAATATCGTAAAGCTTTGACATTGCCGCAATGCGTTTCGTCCACCAGGTGTATCCGTTTTTCTTCATTACATCCCAACGGAACAACGGATTGCCCCAGAGCTGTCCGTCCTCGGAAAATGCATCCGGCGGACACCCTGCCACATCAATCGGATTTAAATCCTCATCCAGATAGAACTCTTCCGGATTCGCCCATACGTCAGCAGAATCCCCTGCGACGTAGATCGGAACATCCCCGATGATCTCAATACCTTTTTCATTCACATAGGCTTTTAGCTCCCACCACTGCTTGAAAAACAGATACTGTAACATCTGATAAAAGCGGATATCCTTCGCATAGGTGCTTCTCGCCTCGGCAAGTGCCTCCGGTTTTCTCATCTTTAAATCTTTTTCCCAGGAAAACCATGCGTTTCCGCCGTTGGCATCCTTTAACGCCATAAACAGCGCATAATCAGAAAGCCAGTCTGCCTCTTTTTCACAGAACGCCTCAAAATCGTCCGGCTCTGCGCGAAGGAACCGCTCAAACGCGATCTTTAACAGCTTATAGCGCGACTCGTACATCACGCCGTAATCCACCTTGTCTGCTTTCTTTCCCCACGGGAAAGACTCACACTCCGCCTTTTTCAACAGTTTTTCCTTACACAGGTATTCCAGATCTATAAAATACGGATTCCCTGCAAAGCTGGAAAATGACTGATACGGCGAATCACCGTAACTTGTGGGGCAGATCGGAAGAATCTGCCAGTATTTCTGTCCTGATTTTTCAAGAAAGTCTGCAAACTTTCTGGCTTCTTTTCCCATCGTACCAATTCCATACGGAGATGGCAGGGATGATATATGCATCAATACTCCACTACTTCTCATAACCTCGTCCTTACCTTTCATCTATCACTCGAATACTCTCCCCATTTACAAACTCAAACGGAACAATCTCGTGAATCGGCTCTTTCTTCAACTCGATCTGGCCGAATAAAATCTCGATGCTGCGGTTTGCAAGCGTCTGATGCTGCTGCTTGATCGTCGCCAGCTTCGGATTGTAATACTCTGCAAGCGATGTACCGTCAAAACCGATCACGGAAACATCCTCCGGCACGCGGTACCCCAGATCACGCAGTGCGCGGATGGCCCCGATCGCCATCACATCCGACATTGCAAACACTGCGGTCACATCCGGAAACTTCCCGATCAGGCGCTTCATCGCCCGGCAGGCGCTTCCAAAAGAGAATCTTGCCTTCTCATAGCAGTGCTCCACATCAAGAACCGCCCCATGCTCCGAAAAGCTCTGCTCACATCCCAGGAAACGCTGATGACTCGTATAAGACTTGTCAAAATCACCGCCGAGAATGCCGATTCTGCGGTGTCCAGCCACAAACAGCTGATCCACCGCACAGCGTGCCGCTGCAATATCGTCCGTGGCAACGCTGGAAAGATTCTCAAAATGCATCTCATTGGCACGGTTCGTCACCAACACACACGGCACATCCACACCGGAGAACTCCCGGTGAAAATATTCCGGATTACCGCCGAGGAACAAAAGCCCAAGCGGCTTTCTCTCCCTGCAAAGAAGAATTGCCTGCTCTACCTCATCTGCATCCTCGTCCAGATAAGACACGACCAGCGTATATTCCGTTTTCTCGATCATGCGCTGGATTTCCTCCACGACACTGGCAAAAAGCATATTTGAGATACCTTTGACCAGTACGCCGATTGCCTTGGAATTGTTCTGTTTTAAATGCTTCGCATTGTTGTTCGGCACAAAATTAAACTTTGCGACAACTTCCTCGATCTTTTTTCTTGCATCCGGGCTGACATCATTTCTATTATTAAGCACTCTGGAAACCGTGCTGACGGAATAGCCTGACTCTCTGGCAATATCTTTTATTGTAACCATAACTTTTCCTGCCTGTTTTTGTCTTCTTGATTTCACTGGCAATTATTATATCAGCCTTTGACAGCTCCTGCAACAACACCTTCTATAATATACTTCTGGCAGGCTGCATAAAAAATAATGATCGGAACAATGGCAAGCACCAGCATCGCCATCATGGTACCCCAGTCAACAGCGCCGTAGCCGCCCTTTAAATACTGGATGACAATCGGGATGGTCTTGTATTTTTTCAGATCCAGCACCAGATAAGGCAGCAGATAGTCGTTCCAGATCCACATTGCCTGCAGAATTGCCACCGTGATCGTGGTCGGCTTCATAATCGGGAATACCACCTGGAAAAAGGTCTGGAGCGGCGTACACCCGTCAATCATTGCCGCCTCCTCAATCTCAAGCGGAATGCTCTTCACAAAACCGCAGAACATAAACACCGCCAGTCCGGCTCCGAATCCGAGGTATACCAGAATAATACCGATGGGATTGCTTAAATGCATCATGTTCGCCAGCTTTGACAGGGAGAACATAACCATCTGGAACGGCACGATCATGGAAAACAGGCATAACATGTAGATCGTGGAGTTCACTTTGTTATGTACTCTCGTAATGTACCATGCGCACATGGAGGTACAGAGAATGATTACCGCCACAGAACCTACCGTGATGATAACGGAGTTCCCCATCGCCGCAAAAAAGTTCGTCTTCTGCACGCCCTTGATAAAGTTCTCAATTCCGAAGAAAGAACGGTGATCCGGCAGTGCAAACGGATATCTCGTGATGAATCCTTTTTTCTTTAAGGAGTTCATCGCCACGAGGAAAATCGGGTACAGCCACAGTACCGCAAGGATTGAGAAAAATACAGTCAAAACCCATCCGTGTTTGGCGCGTCTTACCGCGCTTACCTGATTGTCTGCTTTTTTGTTCTTTGCCATTATTGCTGCACCTCCTTACTTCTGGTAAGTCTGTTCTGTAGCATTGCAATGACTGCCACAATGATAAAGAATACCACCGCTTTCGCCTGACCGGCGCCCTCCCATCCGGTTCTGGTGTAGAATGTCTCATAAATATTCAGTGCCAGCATCTGGGAACTGTTCGACGGCTCGCCCGCAGTCAGCGCCAGGTTCTGGTCAAACAGCTTAAAGGAGTTCGTCAGTGTCAGGAATGTACAGATCGTAATCGACGGCATTACCATCGGGATCGTCACATGGCGCAGCAGCTGACGGTTCGTCGCCCCGTCAATCTTTGCCGCCTCGATCAGCTCACCCGGGATGTTCTGGATGCCGGCGATATAGATAATCATCATATAACCGATCTGCTGCCAGTTCATTAAAATTACAAGTCCCCAGAATCCGTAGGTTCCGGAATAGGTAAGTGTCTTTCCGAAGTTCGCCAGAATACCGTTTAACAGGATCTGCCAGATATATCCAAGCACAATACCTCCGATGAGGTTCGGCATAAAGAACACGGTACGAAACAGGTTCGTTCCCCTAATTCCCTTTGTTAAAAGCATCGCGATCGCAAATGCAAACACATTGATCGTAAGAACGGACACGACCGTAAACAGTGCCGTAAACACCAGCGCATGTGTGAATGTTGCATCCGAAAAAATCCGGATATAATTTTTCAGTCCCACGAACTTTGCATCAGTCACCGTCGTAAATTCACAAAACGATAAATAGATACCCATAATAAAAGGAATTATAAAACCGATTGTAAATGCCACTAAAGTCGGGAGTGCAAAAACAGGAAAATATTTCTTAATTGATTTCTCCATACTCTTTCATCCTCTCATATTCAATAAAACCGATATCGGGCAGATGCTTTGCAGTACCCGCATCCTTCTAAAAAAGGGTGAGCAGTTCTCATGCCCACCCCCTGCATTTTACAGATTTTTATTCGTGTGTTGCGTCGTACTCAGTCTTCCATCCATCTACGAATGCTGTCACAACGCCATCCCAGTCGCCGGTACCCTGTGCATACTCAAGTAATGCAGAACCAACGCCATCTTTCCATGTCTCAGAAGGAATAGTGGAGAAGTTCCATGTTACAGAATACTTGCCAGCTTTGGTGTAAGCTGCATCTGCCTGGATGAATACATTGTCTGCTGTGTAACCGTCAGCAAAAGTATCAAACGGTGTTGTGAATCCCATTACATTAGCCATGGAATCACGTCCCTCATCAGATGTGATCACCCACTCAAGGAAATCAAGTGTTGCCTGCTGATCCTCTGCGGATGCCTGATTATTAACGCACCAGTAGTTCTCAGAACCTGTGCAGAGTCCCTGATTTTCCTCACCGTCCACACCAATGTAGATCGGCATCATGCTCATGTCCTCAGCTGTTACGAGATAACCGTTATCCTCATTGGTCAGGTTGCTGTACTCCCATGTACCGTTCTGGTAGAAAACAGCTTCTTCCATACCGAACTCGGACTCAGCCTCGTCACCGGTCTTGCTGGAAAGAAGACCCGGCTCACAGGTGGAATCTGTAATGTAGAGATCCCAGATCTGCTTGTAGTTGTCAAGGTATGTACCCTCGATTGCATCGGTGGAATCAATGCCCTTGTCCTTGTACTCATAGTAGATCGGAAGGTTTGCAAGGTGTGTCTTAAATCTCCAGTCGGAAGATCCATCCATACCTGCGGAAGTAAATGCTCCCTTTAAGTCATATCCGAACTGGTCGTTGATCTCGTCTAATCTTGCCTGAATGTCGTCTGCCACTGCCTTTAATGTCTCAAAGTTGTTGATGTCTTCCGGAGAAGAGATCACTGCGTTGTCCATTGTGCAGTAGTCGTTTAAGATCGTCTTGTTGTAAATGATGCCATAAGTCTCAATTACATATGCGATACCGGAAACCTCGCCAGCGTCATTCTTCAGTGCATAGTCATCGCTGGTCAGATGGGAGTAGATCTCGCTGTTTGAAAGATCCAGACAGTAATCCTTCCAGTTTGCAAGTCCTACCGGTCCGTTTACCTGGAATAAGGTAGGAGCTTCGGTCTTGGCGATCTCTGACTTTAACGTCTGCTCGTAAGTACCGTCTGCTGCTGTGATAACCGTTACTGGAACACCTGTCTGCTCTGTGTAGGTTGCTGCCAGATCCTGCCATGCCTGATCCTGCTCCGGCTTGAAGTTCAGATAATAAACTGAACCGCCCGCTGCATCCGTCTTCGCTGCATCTGTATCTGCCGCCTCTGTGGTTGTTGCAGCTGCGTCGTTTCCTGTGGTAGCTGCTGCGTTACTGTCTGTTGTGCTGCTGTCCCCACATCCAGTAAACATCGTTGCGAGCATTGCACTTGCAAGCATTACGGATAACACTTTTCTTTTCATAAATTTACCCTCCTGATATGATTTGTTCAACTTCTTATGTAACGTTTCCGGTATTGTTATCGGTAATGTTTCCGGTAACGTTTTCAGTTGATGGTTAGATTATATTTCCATGTGTCAGGAAATGCAATACCCAATCGTTATTTTCCACATTATTGCCAAGTTTCATGAAGACATTTTGTGATATTTGTACAAAAGAAAGGCTGCCGCGATAAGCATAGACCTCTTTGGGGTGATAAGTAATATTACAAGAAATAGATACTTAAAAGTTCCAGATAAACATGCGGCGACAAATTCTGAACGCAAAATCCGGTATTTCTAACCATGCCGCAGCTGGCATCTGTGATGATCCATGTCTTTCCAAGTTTGGAGCACTCCACGGACTGTATCCGCAGGCCAACAGACAATTTGTAGGACTTTTGTGTGTGTCCCTTATGGCACCTTTGAACAAAACATAACCGCGCGAAGCCGCTGTCTGAGTCGGCATCTGCCCTATTTTCAATAGCAGATGCCGGCGAGTTCGGTTCGCGCGGTTTTATATTGTCTGTGAAGAGGTGCCATTAGGGACACCAGAAAGTCCGCCCATTGTCTGTGGCTTGTCGGACACAGTCCGTGAGTGTCCAAACGTGGAAGAGACACGGAATGGGATGTCAGCCACGGCACGGAAGAAATACACGAATTTTGCTTCAAAGAATTTGCCGCCGTCTGTTTATTCTGGAACTTTTTTGTTCTCTAGTATTCCTGTAATATTACTTATCAAAGCACGATATGCTTATTGCGACAGCCTTTCATTGCACATTTTATCTGGTCGAAGATCTTATCGTCCTCCCGTCATGCGAAGACTCTCCACCCCATAAACGATCACGCCTGTCAGCCAGACAAAAAGTACCATCGTAAGCGGAAGCAGCCCAAAATTCCAGGACAGCATCCCTATAAAGCAGACCAGAAACATTCCGAGCGCCGCATAATTCATTGCGGTGTAGGCACGGAACGCCGCGCGGTATATCTGCAGCTGTTCGGCCTCATCGCAGCTTGCGATCCACGTTTTCTGGAACTTCAGATCGTAAACGCTTCCCTTCTTTTCCGGATTGATCTCCTTCGTAAAATTCACAATCCGGTTCTGAGCGATCACCGTTACGACCATAACCGCAATCAGTCCCAAAAATGTGGCTGCTATTTTTACCCACGGAACCTCTTCCTCCCAGCCGCTGTCTATGCCGGTGGACTTCATGCCGGCTGCGAAAAAGAAAAATCCCGCAATGAGCGCCACATTCGTGACAATCACACCAATGCCCAGTTTCCGCTCGATCTTTTCGATCAACTGCTCTTCCTCGCCGTCCCAGCGCCTGTACTCTGCTCTGCCGCCGCGAAGCATTCCCGTCATCCACACAGCCAGAGCTGCCGCGATCACAAGATTTGCATAGGGTGCGATCTTTTGAAGTCCCGCTGTGATTCCTGCGCCGATATCCGCCTGCCCCTTGGCTGCCATGGTCGAAAACGCGCCTGTTATCCCGCCCACAACCATGGATACTAAAAGAAGCACTATAAACTTGCGGAATGCTCTCCTATCCTCTCTCTGATTCTCCTCAATCTTCGGGTTGCATTTCTCTGTCCCATCTGTCATACGCTTCTCCTCCCTGCCTGCTATTTTTCTTCCTCTGATTCTTCCTCATAGGTAAAAATGGCTTCCACCGGAACCTCAAACACTTTTGCAATCTTAAGCGCCAACGTCACCGACGGCGAATAATCCCCGCGCTCGATCTGACTGATGGTCTGCCTGGATACTCCGACCAGCTGTCCCATCTCGTGCTGATTGACGTTGATTTTTGCCCGATATTCTTTTAAATGATTGTATAATGGCATAAATCCTCCATATCCCGATGTGCTTTTCACACAACGCACCGCTTTCTTTGCGGCACATTTTCTCACACCGTTATTATAGATATGACAAGGAAAGTTGTCAATACATTTTTGACAACTTTCCTTGTCACATCAGTGCATCCGACAGCGCATGACTGACGGAACAACCATAGCGGCATACTATTGTAAATCTGTTTGGGAAATGCTAAAATTCAGATATAAGAGTATGTTATGGAAAGGGAATCACATCTAATTATGAAAGAGATCATCAAACATAAGATAACCCACAATGTCAACCGCTTAAAGACTTCCCTGAAATGGGTGGTATTCGCCATCCTCTCCGGTGTGCTGGTCGGATCTGTGGGCACACTTTTTTATCTGTGCATGGCTCTCGTCACTCTCGTCCGCACAAAAAATCCGTGGCTTATTTTCCTGCTTCCGGTCGGAGGTATTCTCATTGTAGGTGCCTACCGCCTGCTTCACGATGAGCGCGATACCGGCACAAACCTTGTACTCTCCGCCATCCATTCCGGCGATGAACTGCCGCTGCGCATGGCGCCGCTCATTTTTATCTCGACGCTGATCACCCACCTGTTCGGCGGTTCTGCCGGCCGTGAGGGTGCTGCCCTGCAGCTCGGCGGCAGTATTGGAAACGGTCTGGGACGTCTGTTTCATTTTGATGAGAAGGACAAGCACATCATGATCATGTGCGGTATGAGCGCTGCGTTTTCCGCGCTGTTCGGCACTCCGATGGCAGCCGCCATCTTCTCCATGGAGGTGGTGAGTGTCGGCATCATGTACTATGCCGCCCTCGTGCCATGTGTGATCTCCTCGCTGATCGCCCACGCGATTGCCACCTCGTTCGGCGTGAGCCCGGACGGCTTCCCGCTCGGAAAAATTCCGGATTTTACGATCGGCTCCGCCGTTGAAATTTCCATCCTCGCCATCTTATGTGCGCTGGTGAGCATTCTCTTCTGCGTGATGCTGCACGGTTCAGATCATCTGTATAAGAAGTTTTTTAAAAATCCCTATCTGCGCGTCTTCGTCGGCGGATGCATTGTCGTCGTGCTGACACTGCTCGTCGGGGATCAGACCTACAACGGTACGGGCATCAACATCATCGCCCGCTGCATGGACGGTACCGTCCGCCCGGAGGCTTTCTTCTTAAAGATGCTTTTTACCGCCGCCACACTCGGCGCAGGTTATAAGGGCGGCGAGATCGTTCCGTCTCTCTTTACCGGAGCGGCATTCGGCTGTCTGTTCGGAAATGTTCTTGGATTTTCGCCGACCCTGTGCACAGCGGTTGGCATGTCCGCAGTCTTCTGCGGCGTGACAAACTGCCCGATCACCTCACTGCTCATCAGCTTTGAGCTGTTTGGATATGACGGTATGCCGTATTTCCTTCTCGCCATCGCGTTCAGCTATATGCTGTCTGGCTACTTTGGTCTCTACCAGAGCCAGAAGATCGTCTACTCCAAGTACAAGACCAACTATATCAACAAAAAGACGCACTAACAGGAATAGAAAAGCGCTGCCACACGAGGCGCTGATTATTATGAGTGATACCAGGAAAAATAGGAGCCAAACGTTCCGGATGATATCTGTCCAAGACAGATCTGACCGTAAAATCCGGTATTTCTAACCATGCCGCGTCCGGCATCTTTGATGATCCGTGTCTTTCCAAGTCTGGAGCACTCCACGGACTGTGTCCGCAGGCCGGCAGACAATTTTAGGGTGTTCGTGTGCCCCTTACCGAATTGCTGAACAAAACATAACCGCGCGAAGCCGATGTTTGAGTTGCCATCTGCCTTTTTTTTAATGGCAGATGGCAGCGAGTTTCGGTTCGCGCGGTTTTATATTGTCTGTGAAGCAATTCGATTAGGGGCGCTAGAACGCCCGCCCATTGTCTGCGGATTGTCGGACACACTCTGTGGATTGTCCAGACGTGGCAAAGACACAGAATAGGATGTCAGACGCGGCATGGAAGAAATACTCAGATTTTACTTCAAAGATCTGCCTTGGCAGATACATTCGGAACTTTGTGCCCTCTAATCTCCTATCCTGTCACTCATGCTAATCAGCGCCTCGTGTGGCAGCGCTTTTCTATCTCCTATTCTTTCTCGATACAACGGTCGAGCTGTGCGAGCAGATCTTCGTACTTGCAGAGCCCCTGCTTGCGCCAGTCGCATTTTCCACAGTTCTCCATAAAGAAATCCATGTTCATCGCCGCGCGTGCGTGTCTGCACATCTCGCGGTATGTATAGACCCTGTTCTCCTCGAGTCCGAAGAATTCGATGACCCGGCGGTCTTTGTTCACGACACGGTTGTGGTTGTGGACGCACTCGTTCGTCTCCGTCCGGTTCGGACAGTTCGCACAGATCATATCCGGTTCCGCCACCAGAAGAAGTTCCTCGTCCGGATCTTTTCGCAGGCGCTCCACCACCGCCGTCATATTTTCACAAAACGCACCGCTGTAGCCTTTTCCCTCATAGAGCGAAGTACAGACGATGTGATGTCCTCTGAATTTGTCTGCCATAGCAACTGTACACTCCTAAACTGCCGCTTTTGTCTTCTCTTCCAGAATATTTCCTGCTGCAAGCGCCTTGCGGATCGGAATTGCCACCAGATACGCGCCCACAACGGAGATCACGTCCTTCACAATGTAAGGAACAGATACCGCTACGAAAGCAGCCGGAAACGGTGTGGCAGCCACGATGGCGAACTGAATGACACCGAGCAGATGACACACAGCAAGACCGGCAAGTCCTAACAGCACGCGGAGCCAGATCTGCTTCTGTGCCATGCCCACGCCGCAGAGCATTGTCAGGAAAATGAATCCCCAGATAAATCCGCCGCTGTAGCCGGCAAGCCAGGACGGTCCGCCTGTCATTCCCGCAAACACCGGAACGCCTACTGTACCGAGCAGGATATAGATCAATGTGGATGATGTTCCCTTTTTCCAGCCGAGCACATAGCCGCACAGCGCCATTGCAAAAGTCTGAAGTGTCACCGGAACGCCGGTCGGCATCGGGATCGTCAAGATGGACAACACGCTAAGCACTGCCGTAAACATACCCACTGTTACAATTGTCTTTGTTGAAATCTTCATGATTCTCCTCGTTTCCGCAGGAATCGCATATTTTACCGCTCTTTCCTGCTGTTTTTCGCGCAGAAATCCCCTGTGGGTCTCTCTGTCTGCAAAAACAATCATAACACTTTTTTGTCGATTGTCAACCTGTTTTGTCTCGCGGTTGACAATTCTCTAATTGCATTTCCGGTTCTTTCCAAAAATCAGGTCGTAATTGATACTGTGATAGAAAACCTCCTCGATATCACAGGACGATATATCATAGTTGCCAAGCATCCACATCACCTTCGCAATCACGGACTCTAACGTCATATCGTAGGACTCTAAGAAGCGGCAATATTCTTTCATGTTGTGGCCGACCTCGTAGACCGTCATATCGCTTCCCTCGTGCGCCACCTGCGTCGCCATGACCACCAGCTTGTCCGGATGCTCCTGGCACAGCCGGTAAAACTCCTCTGCGATAGACTGCGGTATACCGCCCACGCCAAAGCTCTCCACAATGATACAGTCATAATTTTCAAAAATACTCTTTAACACCTTGGGACGGATTCCCGGGATCAGCTTCATCAGGAAAACATTTTCATCCAGCTTCTCATAGAACCGGACTTCCTCCTCGTACGGAAGCATGGGGATATAGCGCATAATATTCATGTCCTGTATCACGGCGAGCGACGGATAGTCAATACTGGAAAATGCATTGTAGCTCTTGGACCGCACCTTCTTGGCGCGGGTTCCGGCGATGACTTTTCCATCAAACACAATCTGTACCCCCTGTGAGCGGTCATCGGCAGCATATAAAAAGCTGTCGATCAGGTTCGACTTCGCGTCCGTGATCTCCAGGTCGATCGGCTTCTGCGCACCGGTAATCACAATCGGCTTTTTCGTGTTCTGCACCATATAGGAAAGCGCCGCTGCCGTGTACGCCATCGTATCTGTCCCATGGGCAATCACGAATCCGTCAAAATCGTCGTAGTGCTCCCAAATCGCATGAACCATGAGTTTCCAGTGTGACGGCTCCATGTTGGTGCTGTCCAGATTTAAAAGCTGAACCGCCTCGACATCGCAGATCTCTTTTACCTGCGGAATATACTCGATCAGCTCCTCCGGTGTAATCTGCGGTTTTAAGCCGTTATCCGACTTTCTGGACGCAATCGTTCCTCCGGTTGCCAGTAATAAAATACGTTTCTTCTGCTGCATACTCTCTCTCCGTTCTATCGTAATAATCCCCTCAGTGCAGCAAGAAGCGCCTCCACGTTTTCCTCTTTGGTTGCCCAGCAGGTACAGATGCGGACAGCGCTATGCGTATCGTCCACACGCGCCTGATATTCAAATGCAAAATCGTCTTTTAACTTTTCAAGCACCGCATCCGGAAGAATCACAAACTGCTGGTTCGACGGCGAGTCCACATAAAATTTTACGCCCATGTCCTTTAGCTCATCATGGATCTTTTCCGCAAGCCTTGATGCATGCGCCGAGATCTCAAAATACCTTTTCTCCTCGAATAGCGTGAGGAACTGAATGCCGAGCAGTCTGCCTTTTGCCAGCATGCCGCCCCGCTGCTTCATATTGTAACGGAAATCGCGCTTCAATTCCTCGTTTGTGATCACAACCGCCTCGCCAAAGAGCGCTCCGACCTTGGTTCCTCCGATGTAGAAGACATCCGTGAGCGCCGCCACATCGGCAAGTGTCAGATCATTTTCCCGGCATGTAAGACCGTAGCCCAGTCTTGCACCGTCTAAAAACAGATAAAGCCCTCTCTCTTTGCAGACATCATAGATCGCCTCCAGCTCCGCTTTTTTATAGATCGTGCCAATCTCCGTCGGATTGGAAATATAGACCATCTTCGGCTGAACCGTGTGTTCAAAACTTGCGTCGGCATAATGCGCGTCCGTATATGCAGCAATCTGTTCTGCTGTCAGTTTGCCGTCCGCCGTCTCGATCGTAAGGCACTTGTGTCCGCAGGACTCCAGTGCTCCCGTCTCATGTACGTTGATGTGTCCGGTCACCGCAGTGATCACACCCTGATAGTGTCTTAATGCAGCCGAAATCACTGTCACATTCGTCTGTGTTCCTCCCACCAGAAAATGCACCGCTGCCTCCGGTGCGGCGCACGCCTCTTTTATCTGCTCCGCAGCTGCCGCACAATATACATCCTCCCCGTATCCCGGGGTCTGTTCCATGTTGGTTGCCGCAAGTCTCTCTAAGATCGCCGGATGGCATCCCTCTGTGTAATCACTGTTAAACCGTATCATCTTTCTGATTCCTTTTCTCTATGTATTTGAGACGCGAACCAGCTCCTTCAGCTTCCGTGCTGCCGCGCCGCTGTCGATCGCCTCTGCCGCTAATTTTACACCCGCTTCCATAGATTCCGCAACCCCTCCGACATAAAGAGTTGCACCTGCGTTCAAAAGAACGATGTCACGCTTGGCGCCGCGCTCCGTTCCGTCCAGAATGGCTCTCGTAATCTTTGCGTTTTCCCCGCCGCTTCCGCCACGCAGCTCCTCCAGCGATACGCGCTTCATACCGAACTGCTCCGGTGTGATGGTAAATGTTGTCACCGCTCCATCCCGGATCTCGGATACCGTGGTCGCTCCTGTAAGCGTAATCTCATCCATGTTGTCCTCACCGCTGACCACATACGCGCGCTCCACCCCAAGTCTGCTCATCGCCGTCGCTACCTTTTCCGTGAGTGACGGACTGTAGACACCGACCACCATATTTTTTGCGCGGGACGGATTAGCGAGCGGTCCTAAGATATTAAAGACGGTACGGATTCCCATCTCACTGCGCGCCTGCCCGACATAGCGCATGGACTTGTTAAAAAGCTGCGCAAACATGAAGCCGATGCCAGCCTTCTCCACGCATTCCTCCACTTTCCTCGGATCTGCCATGATATTGACACCGAGCGCCTCTAGCACATCCCCGGCGCCCGATTTCGACGATATGGAGCGGTTTCCGTGTTTTGCCACCGGGAGTCCTGCAGCAGCCACCACGAACGCCGACGTGGTGGACACGTTAAAGGTAAATGTGCGATCTCCGCCGGTTCCCACCAGATCAATATAATTATCAACCTTCGGGGAAATCGTCTCAGCCTTGTCGCGGAGCACCGCTGCAAATCCAGCCAGTTCATCCAGCGTCTCGCCCTTCACGCGCTCCAGCGCCAGAAACGCCGCGATCTGCGCCTGCGTCGCATCACCGCTTAACATGATGTCCATCGCCTTTTTTGCTTCTTCCTCAGTCAGATTCTCTCCCTCAGCAACCTTTGCAATATATTCTTTCATCCCTTTTTCCTCCTCTATGCGTTCAGTTCCTTTTTAAAGGTCCGGCAGTATGTCTCCGCCGCCTCCGGCGCAAAGCCCTGCTCCTCCAGCAGCCTGATAAAATAACTTCCGACGATCGCCCCGTCGATCAGATCCGCAAGCGGCAGAACGTCCGCCGCCGTCCGGATGCCAAAGCCCATCATCACCGGCAGATCTGTCGCTTCCCGTACTGCGGTAAGATAGCTTCTTACCTCCTTATGGAACTCTGCTCCCTGCCCCGTGACACCCATGGACGATACACAGTAGACGAACCCCCGCGCTCCGGCGAGAATCTTTGGAATCCGCGCCCCGGACACCGGCGACACGAGCTGGATTAAGATCGTATCCTCCGATGCGTTAAGCACCGTCATCAGTTCCGCCTGCTCCTCAAACGGCAGATCCGGAACGATCAGTCCGTCCACCCCCGCCTCATTGCATCTTTTTACAAACGCTTCCACGCCGTAGTGCAGGATCGTGTTGTAATACATCATGAAGATGATCGGGACCGTCACACCCTCCGTGCGCAGTTCCTGCATCATTGCAAAAATCTTCTTCACATTCACCCCGCCGCAGATTGCACGGTACGATGCGTCCTGGATGACCGGTCCGTCCGCCACCGGATCGGAAAACGGCACGCCAAGCTCAATCACGTCGCAGCCGCCGCGCTCCTGCGCCCGGATGATTTCTTTTGTGGCTGCCAGATCCGGCAGTCCCGCGGTAACATAAGTAATAAATGCTTTCTCCTGCTTTTTGCTGCAGGCGTTCATACGCGCTTCTATTCGATTCATATCTGTCATATCCTCCCTCGCCGGACAACTTTCCGGCTCAATTTAAATATCCTTTTCCTGCAAGATAATCTGCGATCGTATTGACATCCTTGTCGCCGCGGCCCGACAGACAGATGACCATGGTCTCCTTTGCCGCCTGCTTCTCACCGACCGCCTCTTTGCGCTCCCTCGCGTACTTCATCGCATAGGCAACTGCATGGGCGCTCTCGATCGCAGGAATGATTCCCTCCAGTCTGCACAGCTCCATCAGCGCATCCATCGCCTCATCATCCCGGATTGCCACATATCGTGCGCGTCCGCTCTCCTTTAAGTACGCGTGCTCCGGACCGACGCCCGGATAATCCAGCCCCGCTGAGATGGAATGTGCAAGCTGGACATTGCCGTCCGCATCCTGCAGCAGATAGGAACGCATGCCGTGCAGAACTCCCGGCTCGCCGAGCGCCATCGCCGACGCGTGTTCCCCGGTCTCGATTCCCTTTCCGGCTGCCTCCACGCCGATCAGCTTTACCCCCTTCTCCTCAATAAAATCCGCAAACATGCCGATGGAGTTCGATCCGCCTCCCACACATGCCAGCACGACATCCGGAAGCTTGCCCTCCGCCGCAAGGATCTGTTTTTTCGCCTCGCGGCTGATGACGCTCTGAAACTCCTTCACCATCTTCGGGTACGGATACGGTCCCACAGCCGAACCGATGATGTAAAAGGTATCCTCCGCCGTTTTTGCCCAGGTGCGGATCGCCTCGTTGGTCGCATCCTTTAGCGTATTGCTTCCGGAAGTGACACTGACAACTTTCGCGCCGAGCATCTCCATGCGCATTACGTTTAGTGACTGTCTTTTGATATCCTCGGCTCCCATATAGACCGTGCACTCCATGTCAAAGAGCGCTGCGCCGGTTGCCGTCGCCACGCCGTGCTGCCCCGCTCCGGTCTCTGCGATCACCTTTTTCTTGCCCATGCGCTTCGCCAGCAGAATCTGTCCGATCACATTGTTAATCTTGTGTGCGCCGGTATGGTTTAAATCCTCACGCTTTAAATACATTTTCATGCCGTACTTTTCACTGAGACGCTCCGCGTAATACAGCGGTGTCTCTCTCCCGACATACTGTTCCAGATAATAGTGGTATTGTTTGAGAAATTCCGGATCACGGATTGCTTCCTCGAATGCCGCATCCAGTTCCTCTAAAGTATTCATCAGCGACTCCGCCACATACTGTCCGCCAAATGCTCCGTAATATGCTTTCCTGTTCATGTCTCGTCTTTCCTTTCCTGATCATGTTCCGCCGCGCCTTCTTCCTGTTCAGACGCCTTCTGTTTTTTGCACGGCTTTCTTAAATTTTTTAATCCTGATTATACTTTTTGCTCTCATTCCGTCACACAGCGTTTCCACGCCGCTGCTGACATCTGCGACATCGGGGGCAAAGATTCTGATTCCCTCCGCCACATTCTCTGCGTTAAGTCCGCCTGCCAGCACAAAAGTACGCCCCTCTGCCAGCAGTTCCTCCCGGAACGCACGCACGGCACAGCACATCTCATCCTGTCCGTTCTGTTCCCAGCCGAATGTCTTTCCGCTGCCGTACGCTCCGGCATCAATCACAACCCCGGCAATCCGGTGATATTCTTCTCTGCGCCATCGGCGAACCTCGGCAGGATCACGGAGGTTGACTGCCAGCCACACCGGCAGCTTCGTCTGCGCTGCGATCCGCTCCGCCTCTGCGGCATCCACGCCATGCACCTGCAGCAGATCAAATCCTGCACGCCCGATCTCCTCAATCAACTCGCTCTCCGGCGCTACCGCTACAGCTACTTTTCTTATATCTTTATTTAATTTTTCAAATAATTGTCTTGCTTTCTGCACTGTGACATAACGTTTACTTTTCTCGTACAGCACGAATCCGGCGTAATCCACACCTGTCTCATTGAGCGTTGCTATCTCATCCTCTCCTGTGATGCCGCAGATCTTGATCTTCGTCAATGTCCATCCTCCCTACCGCTGCTTCCAGCGCGCTGCCACCTCTCCCGGGTGCTCCGCCTCCATAAAGGCTCTCCCGATCAGAAATGCATTCACACCGCATGCTTTTAAGAACTCCACATCCTCATCCGATACAATGCCGCTTTCCGCCACCAGAAGCTTCTCCTGCGGCACCATGCGGCTTAATCGCTCCGTTGTTTGCAGGTCAATGGAAAAATCCTTCAGATTGCGGTTATTGACGCCGATGATCTTTGCATCCAGCTTTAACGCCCGCTCCATCTCCGCCTCGTCGTGTACCTCGACTAACGCATCCAGCCCCAGCTCCCCGGCAAGCTGGTAGAATTCATGCATCTGCACATCGTCTAAGATTGCCGCAATGAGAAGCACCGCGTCTGCACCGATCGCCCGCGCCTCATAGAACTGGTATGGATCAATCATGAAATCCTTGCGCAGGATCGGAAGATCGGTCATCTGCCGGATCTGTTCTAAGTACGCCGTGCTTCCGTCAAAGTGATCCTCCTCCGTCAGGCAGGAGATCGCATCCACAGAAGCATTGTATTCCTCAATTCTATCCAGTAAGTTAATCTTGCTTTTAATTTTACCGAAACTTGGGGACGCCTTTTTGAACTCTCCGATGATGGAAATGACATCTCCCTCAAGCGCTCCCTTAAAATCATGATGGCTGCCCTCATACGCCTCCGCCAGCTTTCGCATCTCCTGCTCCGGTATCCGTCTCTTATGTTCCGGCAGTCTTCTTTTTTTATCGCTCACAATCTGATCCAGTATCATACGCTGCTCCTCCCTTAAATGACACCCGACAGGAAATTCTCGATCATCCGCTTTCCGTGTTCCGTGTAGATGGACTCGGGGTGGAACTGGAGACCGACCACCGGATACTCTTTGTGCCGCATCGCCATAATCTCGCCGTCCGCGGTCTGCGCGGTGACTTTCAGGCACTCCGGCAGATCGTCTCTTAGCACCGCCAGGGAATGATACCTTGCCACCTTAACCGGCGTGTCGATCCCGGCAAAGACGCCGTCCAGACAATGTGTGACCTCGGACTGTTTTCCGTGGAATAATGTCTTCGCATAGCTCACGGTTCCTCCGAACGCCTCGCCGATGCACTGATGTCCGAGGCAGATGCCAAGAATCGGTATTTTATTGTAGAAATGTTTTACCACGTCCATACAGATTCCCGCCTCTTTTGGGCTTTTAGGTCCCGGGGAGAGCACAATGCGCTCCGGCTGCATATTTTCTATCTCCCCGATCGTAATGGCATCGTTGCGCACCACCCGGATGTCCGGCGTGAAGGTTCCGATATATTGATAGAGGTTATAGGTAAAGGAATCATAGTTGTCAATCAAAAGAATCATAAGTTTTCCTCCTCCAGAAGTGTTCTTGCAAGCGCCATCACTTTGTTGCAGCATTCCTGATATTCTTTTTCCGGCACGGAGTCCGCGACGATTCCCGCACCCGCCTGCAGATAGACCTCTCTGCCCTTCTTGATCATCGTGCGGATCGTGATGCAGAAATCCATATCGTCGGAAAAATCGACATAACCGGTCGCACCGCCGTAGAGCCCGCGCCGTACCTCCTCCAATTCCTCAATGATCTCCATTGCCCGGATCTTTGGTGCACCGCTTAACGTTCCTGCCGGCAGGAAGGATGCCAGCAGATCAAACGGATGATAGCTGCCCTTTTTCCTTCCCTCCACCATGGATACGATGTGCATGACATGGGAATAATTCCGCACATTCATAAAATCCGTGACCTTGACTGTTCCGAATTCCGAGATGCGCCCCATATCGTTTCGCGCCAGATCCACCAGCATCACATGCTCGGCACGCTCTTTCTCATCTGCCAGAAGTTCTCTGCGCAGCGCTTCATCCTCCTCCACTGTCTTTCCTCTCGGTCTGGTCCCTGCGATCGGGCAGGTAAACACACGCTTGCCCTGCTGTTTTACTAACATCTCCGGCGAACTTCCGATCACCTCAAAATTACCGAACTGGAAGTAATAAAGATACGGCGACGGATTTAACTCGCGAAGCTCCTTATAAAGAGAAAATCCGTCACGTCCGGTCTCCACCGTCCATCGCTGGGAGAGCACCGTCTGAAAGATATGTCCCTCTCTGATATAGTGTCTGATCTTCTCCACCTTCGCGCTGTACGTCTCTGGCGTATCCGACTTTTTGCGGATGACGCCGTCCCTTTTTCCGCCCTCCGGCTGCGCCGCCTCCTCAGTCCCGTGCCCGGTGTCCGCTTCGCACCTGCTGTCACATCCTCCCTCTGTCTGCTCCGGATGCATGGCGCGACGTATCATCTCTTCCGCCGTCACGCCGGCACGCTTTCTTCCTTCCTCCGTCTCCTCCTCTAAGACAACCGCGGTCAGCGTCTCCGCCACATAGTCCATCACGATAAACGCTTTCATCAACATCAGCTGAATCGTCTCAATCCCGATCTCATCCGGATTCTTCTCCGGCAGTTTTTCCGAGTAGCGGATAAAATCGTAGCCGACATTGCCCACCAGTCCGCCGGAAAAATTCAGTTCGTCATTCTCCTTATGAATCTCAAATTCGTCATAATATTCTTTTAACAGCGCTAACGGATTGCCCCTGCGCACCCCGCGCTCCCCGCTCTTTTTTGTGATGACAAGCGACTCCCCCTCCGAGGAGATCAGTTCCTCCGGTTCCCCCAAAAACGTATACCGGTCATAGTTCTTGTCATAGCTCTCGAGCAGAAATCCCTTTCTGCTTCCGACCAGATTCTCGTACATCGCCGTCGGCGTCTCGTTCACAATGCTGACTGTTTTCTTGTAGACCTTATAGATGCGCTTCATAAATCCTCCTCTTTCTTTTTTTAATTCATAGAAAATGCGTCCCATCAAGAAAGAATCCTGCTTTGCAGGATTCTCCGCCTGCGGCGGGTCGCTCTAGCGACATAATTCCGCTCTGACGCAGTGCGATCCTGCCCGGAGGGCTTTTTAATTCATTGGACGTAATTTCCCATGAATTTAAAAAAATCCCTGACCCGGTAAACCGGATCAGGGACGAATGTCTCGTGGTGCCACCCTTCTTCTCTTGCCATGCTTAGCTTCTCTCTTTTTATCAGCCGTCCTCACCGGACTCATCTGACAGAAGATACAAAAAGCGGATACTTCCAAACTGGAAATATCCGCCACCAATCATGTATAGACTCTCAGATACAGATGTTCTCTATATCGTACCCCTGTAACGTGAGGACACGGCTTCCGCTACTCGGCTGCTGTTATCCGCCTTTCACTTTGCTCTCGCAAATCCATTCCATCCATACTATCCTGCCTGCTCCCACCGCCCCAGGCTCTCTGTGAAGAATCGTACAGTGTACTCCTTTTGCTCAACGATTTCTCATTTATTTGTCAGTAGTTTACTGCACTAATGTGGCAATGTCAAGAAGCTTTTTATTTTCCCGTCACCTTTTTTCTATCAATATGATATACTTTAAGCATTGATCCTGTTACAGGAAATGGAGGAACTCTCAGATGAACAATGATGTATTTGAAACAATGCCCGTACCGAAAGCCTATTTCAAGATGGCTCTGCCTGTGGTGTTCGGCATGGTCATCAGCCTTGTATACAATATGGTCGACACATGGTTTATTGCAAAGACCCAGAACACCAGCCTCGTCGCCGGCGTCTCTCTCTGCGCCCCGGTGTTCAGTCTCATGATTGCATTCGGTGATATTTTCGGGCTTGGCGGAAGTTCCGCCATCTCAAGACTTTTCGGAAAAAAAGATTATGACACCGCGCGGCGGATCAGTGCTTTCTGCCTTCTCGGCTCCATCTTCTTCGGCATTGCTGTTGCCGTTCTGATGCTGCTTTTTCAGACACCCATTCTGCATCTTCTGGGTGCCAGGGACGATACCATCGCTTATGCCGGCGCCTATTACCGCTTTCTGGTTCTCGGCTGCCCTGCCATTATCTTTAATATTGTCCCGGGGAATCTGCTCCGCACAGAAGGTCTGGCAAATGATGCCATGATTGGTTCCGTCATCGGCGCTGTGTTTAATATTCTTTTAGATCCCATTTTCATCTTCTCTCTGCATATGGGTGCCGGCGGCGCCGCACTTGCCACCATCCTGAGCAATCTGCTTGCCGACTGCTATCTCGTGTGGGTTGTATTCAAAAAGGCAGGGCATCTGTCGATGTCCTGCCGCGAAATGCATATTTCATCCGGTCATGTCCGTGACATTCTGCTGATCGGAATTCCGGCTTCCATCACGAACCTGATGCAGAGCTTTGCGGTACTCCTCACCAACCGTTTTCTGTTACCTTACGGTTCTGATAAAGTTGCCGCTCTTGGCATTGCCTTAAAAGTCAACATGATCACCATGCTGATTCTGGTCGGGTTCGCCTTCGGCGCGCAGCCGCTCCTCGGCTACTGCTACGGTGCAGACAACCGCGAACGCCTGAAACAGTTTCTGCATTTTGATCTGCTCGTGCAGCTTCTCATTGCGCTCGTTTTCACAGCCGCCGCCTGTATTTTTGCTCCGCACATCATCCGCATCTTCATGCAGGATGATGTCATCGTGGCCTCCGGTGCCCTGATGCTCCGTTGTCTCATGATTACCGCCCCTGTGATCGGCATGATCTTAGTCTTCACCACACTGTTCCAGGCAGCCGGCATGGCGCTTCCCGCTTTTCTGATGTCCATCAGCCGCCAGGGCGTGCTGCTCGTGTTGTGTATGCTGCTCTTTTCTTCCCTGTTCGGCTACATGGGAATTCTGCTCGCGCAGGCAGTCTCCGATGTCCTCACCGGAATTCTGGGCTTTCTTCTGCTGCGCAGATCAAAAATACTGCTCTGATGCGCCGTGCGTCACACCGTCTCTGCGCTGCGGTAAACCTGCTCAAACGTATCTCTTGCAGTATTATGCTTCCCGATGTCAACAACCACCGCACCGATGGACATGGAAGACTTTACGTGATCCGGGAGCAGGGCAATCTTCTCCTTGTACAGCGCGCAACTTTCTTTGCGTACTTCTGAATCTCTGCTTCCTCCGTGATTCCCTTTAAAAACAGGCAGAACTCATCCCCGCCAAGCCTGCCACAGAGATGTTCATTCTGACAGGTCTCGCGGATTGCTGTGCCGAGTGTCCGCAGCACTTTGTCGCCGATGTCATGTCCGTAGTGATCATTGACCTCCTTAAAATTGTCCACATCCATCATAAACATGGTGCCGGCACCGTTCTGATACAGTTCATCAAGCATGGAAATCTTAAACTGCTCTCTGTCCCAGAGCCCGGTCAGCGCATCCACATGCGCAGACATCTCCGCCTGATCCAGCCGGTTATAGTGTTCCGTCATATCAATCGCCCGGATGAGGTATCCCTGATTCTCCCCCATCTCGTTTAACTGCTCTGCCCGCACGTCAAAAAGAGCTTCCTTGATCGGCACCCGCTGCCCGTGTCCGCGCAGAATCTCATCGAATTCCATATAGTGCACACAGCATCCAGCTCTTCCGTGGTAAACAACAGATACATGGAGAACACCGAAAATGCCGACTCAAACCAGTAAATGATTTTTGGCAGCGCAATGCGGCAAAACTCCGCAAAAAATCAGGTAAACCCGATGACCAGAAAAAGTTCCCCGAAATATTCTACTTTTACCGAAGCAAACACACTCCCAAGATCCGCCGATGTCACCTCAAGCAAAAAACCAAGCACATAAATCACCGACGCCAGCGCAAATACTTCCGACCTGCGCTCTGGAAGGTCTCGCCTGTGTTATTTTACATATTGCAATCCTCTGCGCACCGGATTGCGCAATTTTACGTCTCCATATGCCGCATTGCCTGCACCATCGCCATAAAATCCTGCTCCTTTAACAGCGCAATTCCCTGTTCTTCATCTCCCAGAACCATCAATACATCCCCCGGCTTTATGTCAAAAATTTTTCTCGCCTTTGCAGGAATCACAATCTGCCCTTTTTCACCGACCTTCACCATTCCAAACGCATGCTTTCCCTTCGGCAAACACCTCCGCGATCAGCCGGCTCTTCTCCACATCCGGGAGGGACTCTCCCGTCTCCCTTAATTAAAGATATTGTTGGGTAAAAAAGAAAGGTCAGTCGATTTTGCCGATGAAGCGGTAGTAGATTTCTACTTCCTGCTCACGGCTTCCGTCCTCGCCCTTGACAGCTTCGTGGACGGTTATTTTTTCAATTAGAGTGTTCAGAAGTTCGGCGGTCAGCTCCACAGGGTTGACATACTGTTTCATCAGGGCAATCCACTTTTCAGCATCCGCTGCGGTCTGTACGGCGGCTTCCATCGTTTCGTGAAGCTGTCTTATTTTTGTTTCAAGCTCCTTTTGCTCGTTCTGGTACTTCTCGGACAGCATATTGAAGTTATACTCGGTTATGCGTCCGGCAGACCAGTCCTCATACATTTTAGCAAACAGCCCGTCAACCTCGGCTTTACGCTTCTCTGCCTTTTTCAGCTCCGCAGCCTGCTTTTTCTTCGCAGAGTTTCTTTCCCTGTCGCTGGCATTGAGCAGGCGTTTCAGCAGATTGTCCTCGTCTTTCTGTGCCAGCATAGACCAGTATTGCAGTCTTGCAAGCACATAGGCATACAGTACATCATAGCGGATATAGTGCATGGAACACTGGCGTAATCCCTGCCCGTTCTTGCTGCAATGGTAGTACCCGTATGGGTTCTTATTCTGCTTGTTTTCCCCATAGGCTAAAGACCATCCGCAGTCTGCACATTTTATCAATCCTGCGAAAATCTGTGTCGTACCGTTTCTGCGTTTCCTGCGTCTGCTTGCAATCAGCTCCTGAACTTTTTGGAACACTTCTTCAGAAATGATGGCTTCGTGGGTATTTTCCACACGATACCATTCTTCCTGCGGCTTCCGCACCTTTTTCTTGTTCTTGAATGAAATGTTGCTCTGCTTGTTGTGAATGCTGTGACCGATGTAGGTTTCCTCTTTCAAAATGCTCTTGACCTGTGCTATCGTCCACGCATAGGCTTTTTCTGCGGGCGCACCGGCGTAGATATTGGCGAAAGTCCCGTATCTTTCATAGTTCAGCCAGCCGGGGGTAGGTACTTTTTCCTCCACCAGAATCCGTGTAATGCTGGCGGCTCCACGCCCGTGTACAGCAAGGTCAAAAATCTTCTCTACAATCCAGCGTGTTTCCGGGTCGATCAGAAGATGACCTTTTTTGTCCGGGTCTTTTACATAGCCCAGCGGTGCATAGGCTCCATAGTGTGCGCCATTGGCAAATCTTGTGTGCATGGCAGCCTTGACCTTTTTGCTGGTCTGTCGGGCGTGCATTTCATTCAGGATGTTTAAGAACGGTGCAAGCTCGCTTTCTCCGTTGATGGTGTCCACATTGTCATTGATAGCAATGTAGCGTACTCCCTTGCTGGGGAAATAGATTTCCGTGTACTGACCGGTCAGGATATAGTTTCTTCCCAGACGGGATAAGTCCTTTGTGACAACGCAGTTGATTTTCCCGTCTTCGATGTCATCAATCATCCTTTGGAAACTTGGACGCTCGAAATTTGTCCCACTCCATCCGTCGTCAATGTACTCGTCTACAACGGTCAGCCCATGCTCTGCGGCATACTGTCTAAGCATCATGCGCTGGGTCTGGATACTGCCGCTTTCCCCCTGTAATTCATCGTCACGGCTCAATCTCAAATATAGTGCAGTGTTATAAATCGTTGTATTGTATGGTTGTTTCACGGTTAAAAATCCTCCTTCTAAAAGAAACAACCCACGCTTATACAATACTCGCTGGTACAAGTATATCATAAGCGTGGGCTGATTGACAGTCGTTATTCCGTATTTTTTCAGGAAGCGGCGGCAGCGTGCTGGATCACATCTTCCAGCAGGCTGTCAAGCGGCTTCCCATCCTGTGCGAAATGCTCCGATACCTTGATACGGACTTTCCCCATGACAAAATACTGGGTGCCGTCTTTTTCGGTAAGCAGGGTGCCGCTGTTTTTGTTATTGCTCTCGTTTTTGCTTTTTGCCATAGGCAGTTACCTCCATAAATGAAATATGCCCGACAAGGGAATGTCAGACAGGTGTACAGCCGCAGACTGTCTCCGTGTCAACCAAACCGTGTCAACCGGCAGAAAAGACTTTGAAAACAATCCATAGGCGCTCTATTATTACTTTTTACTTTTTCTTTGATTTCTTGGTTGACATGGTTGACAAAGGAGAGAAATGCCCCAAATATCAGGCTTTTCCCCGTCAACCGGCTGTCAACCAAAGCGTCAACCAAACTGTCAACCGGTGGCTTTTCAGAATGGAAGTTCCATTTGCCGGGCTTCTTCTTCCGTGATTTCCTGAAAACCGTCCCCCTCCGGCGGAGCTTGGTTGACACGCTCCCAGCCTTTTTGAGAACCGTATTTCTTATACCGCTTCGGACTTTTGTAGGCTACCCAGCCCTGTATGATGCCGCCCGCAATGCCGGTATTCATAATCTCGCAGATTGCCCGTGTCTCCCAGTCTGCCGGGGAATTTAAGTTCCCCAGCGCTTCCTCATAAAGCTGCTTGGAACATACCCTGTCGCCGGTGTAGTCCTCCAAATAGGCGTAGATCATGCCGGCCTGTGTGTCTTCCTGCATAAAGTCCTGCTGGTGGGCGTTCAGGTATCGGTTCATTTCCATGCTGAATGACAGCTTATACTTCCCACTGCGATAAACCGTCATGGCTTCCGCCCACATCTGTTCGATATACGCCCTCGCCGCCGCTTCATCGTCCAGTATGTGAACCTCCGCCCGTTCCGGGTACACCGTCACGGGGAGAAAGCGCCGGTTGCCGGTGCGGTCACGGGGCAAAAAGTCCTGCCGGTTGGTCGTCCCTCCAAATACACATTGCCGCAGCCGGTCTGCCGGATGTGTCTCATACGGCACTTTGTAGGTTTCTTTCTGGCGGCTTAAGAATGACTTGATTTCCTCAATACTCTTGGCGTTGGCTGTGGCAATCATCTCCGACATCTCGATAATCCAATGCCCTTGCAGCTTGCGGTACACATTTTCATCGTCCAGCTTTTTCAAATCGTCTGAAAACCATTCGTCCCTGCCTGCCAGCAGCCGGAAAAAGGTAGATTTCCCGGCTCCCTGACCACCAACCAGACAGAGCATGACCTCAAACTTGCTCCCCGGTCTGAATACCCGCCGGATGGCTCCCATCAGGAACAGTTTCAAGGCTTCATAGGTGTATTCGTCCGTATCGGCTCCCAGAAAGTGATGCAGGGCGTAACGGATGCGCTCTGTGCCGTCCCATTGCAGGCTGTTCAGGTAATCCCTGACTGGATGGTAGCGGTTTTCATTGGCAACAATCTTGATGGCGCTCTGCACCTTTTTCTCGCTGGTAAGCCCGTAATTTTCTTCCAGATACAAAAGCAGGTAGTTCATGTCCATGTCGGTCAGCGTGGTACTGGTGCGCTCCCAGCCCAGCGGCTTCACAATGTCAATCTGCTCCGTCAAAAGGTTCAGGCGCAGCGCCCCGCGAAACAGAGGGTCACGCTGGAACACCGTCAGGCAGTTTCGGATGCTGTTCTTCACGCCGCCTTTCTGCGTCCCCTCTAATGTTTCCCGGATTTCTGCCGGTGTCTGCGCCGGTTCCATTGTGTCCATCGTCCTTTTGACCGCTTCCTGCGTTTCCGGCGGCAAGCTCTGAAATTCGCTGTTCAAGCCGCAACACCTCCTTTCCCTGTGCGGCGATCAATGCCGCTTTTTCTTCTATTTCTCCGTATAACAAAATATCCAAAAGGTATTCTGTGTAGCTTATCCTCTGCAACGCTTCCACAAAAAGAGGATGCCAGATGGCATCCTGCGGCTGTGGGGCGTGTGCTGTTTTCCAATGCTCCAGCAGGCGCAGATAATCGCATAGCACCCGGAAACAATACCGTTCCGTTTCCTGAAATCTCTGCTCCGCTGATTTTTGTCGGGGCTGTGACCTGTTGTGACGCTTCCTATCTGGCGGCGCATTGCCGGATTTCTCATAGGAAACGCCGAAGTCCTCCGCAAGCCTGACCGCAGCTTCCCGTTTCCCCAATCCATGCAGCAAAGCGGCAAAGTCGATCACATCCCCGGAAGCCCCGCAGCCGAAGCAGTAAAAGCGGCTGTCCACTTTCATGCTGGGCGTGCGGTCATTGTGGAATGGACAGCAGACCATGCCGTTTCTCCCCACCCGGATTCCATAGAATGAAGCAGCCTGCCGGGTGGTAACAGACTGTTTCACCGCTTCAAATACATTCAAATGCTCCCTCCATAAAAATACTGGTAGCGGTAAAGCTGCCGGTTATATCATAGCTCCATCTCATGTTTCTTTCTCTGTACTGCCTGTGGCTGCTCCCTCCGGCGCAGTGCGGTATCTACGGCGTTCTGCACCTGCCGTAGCCGTATGACTTCCTCCCGGAGTGGCTTGTGCTGCGGAGACAGTTCGGCATACTCTGTTTTTAACTGTGCGTATTCCTGTTTCCATGCTTTCAGGGCAATGGGTTTTCCATCCAGTTTTTCTTTCAAAATACGGCGGGCGGCATAAAACAGCCGTAACTCCGCATCGTGGGATGTTTCAAATTTCTCCCTCTGTTTCTTAAACTTGATATTGTTCAATTCCGTATGAACAGGTTTTAGCCGCTGGTAATTCTCGCCCTCCCGTATCAATTCCTGCAATTCCTTTATCCGGGCAGATTTCTTTTTCATGGAGTCGCTTAACGCTTCAAATTCTTCGTTGACAGAGGAAAGACGCTCCTGCAAATCCTCTAATGTGAGCAGCTTGTTTTCCGTCAGATAATTGACGGCTTCGGCAAACTGCTTTAAGTTTCCGGTTCTGGCTTTATTGCTCCATGCCCCTGCGTTGCGCTGGTTGTAATAAGCGATCAACAGGTCGGCAAGGCTCGGTGTCTGCGGTTTGGAAAGTTCTTCTTTTACCTCTGCCATCCAGACAAACAGGGCTTTGATCTTCTTCCTCACATCCTGCATGAGCCGGTTGGTGGCTTTAATCCAGCGGTTCAGTTCCCCTTTCTCGGTGCGGATGCCCTTTGCTTCCATCTGCCGGACATTAGCTCCCTCGTGGACAGTAGGTATCAGGTCAAGCCCCTGCCGCACATAGGAACGGTGGTCGATACGCACATCCAGCCCTTTTTCCTCAAATTTTGTATTAACGGCAGCCGCCCACTGCTCCCGCCAGTGTTCCAGCGTTTCCGGCTCATGCCAGTCTGTTGTATGGACAGCGTTAAACATATAATCGCCGTTTTTATCCCGGATTCGGTTTCCATCTTCATCAAGAAGATATTCCCGACGCTGTTTTTGTCCCCATGTGCCATCCGGGTTCAAAGGGCGCATGGTTGTCATCACATGAAAATGCGGGTTAGGGATGCCGCCGTCCTCTTTCTCCGGGCTGTGAAAAGCAAGGTCGGCAATCATGCCTTTTGTCACAAACTGCTCCTGTACGAACTTCCTCGCCAGCTCCATGTTTTCTTCCAGCGTCAATTCATTCTGCATGGCAATATCAAAGGAATAGGCAAGCTGTGCTTTTGGATGTTTCTCGCAGTTCTCCACAGCATTCCAGAGGGTCGCCCGGTCAAGATATATTTCCGGCGCATGGGGCGGCAGCATGATTTCCGAAGCGATCACGCCGCCCTTTTTGGTGTAGTCGCTGACTTCTCCATAGTAGCTGCTGTAAAGACGCTCCCCGGCTCGATAGGCTGCGCTGGCAATGGCGCTCTGACCGGCGCTGCGCTTGATCTGTGCGATTGAAAAATGATAAAGTGCTATCCTTAGTCACCGCCTTTCTCCTGCCCGGAAATACGGGCGTGGTTCTCTGTGGCAGACCGGATGAAATGCTCCGCCTGCGGCAGATTCAAAATGCTTTCCATGAGGGAATAAAATTCCGCTTCGGATAGCTCCTTTGTCTGTGGTGCAATGCTCTCAATAGCTGCCCCACGGGTAATCAGCCGGTGCGTCC
The DNA here is from genome assembly GCF_000225345.1 of Roseburia hominis A2-183. Taxonomy (NCBI): domain Bacteria; kingdom Bacillati; phylum Bacillota; class Clostridia; order Lachnospirales; family Lachnospiraceae; genus Roseburia; species Roseburia hominis. The sequence continues at coordinate 1,433,866 of NC_015977.1, read as the reverse complement.
TCTGTTTCCGGGAACCGCTTTCCAGATACGCCTGCCGGTTTTTCAAACGCTGCATTTTCCGTTTTTCCTGTTCCAGCAGGACAGTGGTTTTTTCATATTCCTGCTTCAACTGTTCCAAAGATTTTTCCATGTTCTCACATCCTTTGCTGATAAGATAAAGAAAGACCATCCGCAGACAGTCCGTGTGTCAGTGCTTCTATAAAACCCGATGAAAAGGGAAAACCGCAGAGCGGATTTCTCTTTGCGGCGGGTACACAGGGGATAGCCGCTTTAGCGGCGCAAGGGGGTGTAGCCACCTTGTCGGAGCGAAGCGAACGCAGACCTCGGATTGCTGATTTTATCAGCGGCAGAGGTAAGCTCCGCAGGACGCACGATACATGGTCTTTAGACTATGTATAGAAGTGCGCCCTTAGTTTCTAAGGGATTTTGCCGTTTCCGGCAGTCTTGTCCTTTTTCTTGGAACGCTTGGAAAGATACTTCGGGCAGTCAACCACAACCGCCCGGAAGCTCTGTTTACATTCGTGCTGGCATTTCCGGCACAGTTCGTTGTAAGTGATACGGCTGCGGTCATTTAAGAAGAAAGACCATTCCAACCGCCGCTTGTTACTCATTCTTGCCATAACCGGCTCCTTTCTCCGTTTCTATCTGATGTACGCAGATAGGCTGTTTTGGTGTAGCGTTTCGGTATCATTTTTAAGGTTTTTCCCTCTGTATACCCCTTTGTAAAGTGCGGCAGTATTTGCAGTCAGGGAATGATAACTCACGCTTATTTGTCGCTTCTCGGTACGGTTTCGGAGCCTTTTGCCATCCATTCAAAGAAAGCAATTTTGCTGACCTTGATAAGTCTGCCCCTGCGGAACGCTGGAAAGCCGGGTGTGTGTACCAGCTCATAGGCGCTCGCTCTTGAAATTCCCATAATCCGCTGAATGTCCGCCACATCCAGAACCAGCGGTAAATCCTCGTAGCTGTTCAATCTCTTTTTATCGTTCATTCTGTTCCTCCCATAAATCAAATAGGTTAAAATGCTTCCTGCTGCCGTTCTCCCCAAAAGCCGTTTTCCTGCCCCATTCCTGCGGTGTTTCCCTGCATTGGTGCGCCGGATGCGTCACTTCTCCTGCCGGTCATATCCCTTTTGGACGGTCATTCACTTGTCAAGGTACTGTGTGGCACGAAATTACCAACTGCAATCATCATAGCGGACTATCCTTGACAAAACAATGCTTCTGCGATACCATGAGTGTAACAGATATAACCGAATTATATAATTACCATAAACAAAGGCAGGGGATAGGGATGGAGAATCAGTTTATACGGCATGAGCCATGTTTTGAGAGGATTTTGTTTGTCCTGACGCTGGACAGGAAGAAAATGAAAGAGCGGATTTTGATTGGGGAAGAACAGCAGATCCGCTTCCGGCTGAACGGGAGCCAAAACGCAGAGGTGCTTTGTGATATGACACGCCCACTGGGAACTTTTTTGATAAACTTTGAGCGTGACACGGACAGAGATTGGAACTTATATGGGCTTTCTCCGCTGCGGCAAGCCCTCCACTCCAACAGATGGAAACAGCCGGAGCTGGAGCAGGCGGCAAGCGAATTTCTCTGGGGAAAATATCTTAGCAACGATCCTCTGAAAATGTATGTAGCGTTCCGTATCTGGAACAGCTATCTGCTTGCCAGAGAACCCCGTGACCGTAACGCTGCCTGTGACCGCTTCATGGATAAAATGAGCAGCCTGACCGGGGTATTCCATAACGAAACCATGATCTTTGACAGAGAAACAGGAAAACCGAAACATTTTCAAACTGGCAGCCTTTATTTCAAAGGCGCACCGTCAGAAGATACCCGGCTTGACCTCTGGTTCCCGGACAACCGGCGCACAGAAGAATGTGTGTCTGCCTATGCGTCCCTCTACCCGTTGATTACCTATTATCTGAACAGGCTGAATGACTGGGGGCTTTGCTTCCGGCAGTGCAAGGTCTGCGGGAAATATTTTCTGGCAAAGAGCCAGCGGTATGAGCTGTGCAGCGACAAGTGCCGAAAAGTACAGGCGCTTCAAAACAAGCGGGAATTTGACGAGAGGGCAAGAGAAAACAACTATGACCTGCTTTATAAAAATGAATGCCAGAACTGGCGCAACAAAATAAACCGAGTAAAGAATACCGCAGGCTTTCCGGCTGACCGTCTGGAAAAAATACAGGCTGCCTTTTCCGACTTTAAGAAAGAAGCCTTGCAGAGAAAAAAGGCTGTAAAAACAGGAACGGCCAGCCCGAAAGAATTTACGGACTGGCTGTATCAGCAGAGTAATGTAATTGTTGAGCTGACCGAGATATGAAAAACTTTCTATCGTCAATTTCGCATTATTGCAATAACAGATTGCTTCTTCCATGAATGGTAATATTATCATCAAACTTTTGGAAGAACTATAAATGTCCGAGGTGCCTTTGATTTCGACAAAAAAACAGGCTGAATTGTTACAAAGCTCGGACATTTCAAAAGAATTTTTTGAAAAACACTAAAGAAGCGGAGCAGCTAAAATCTGCTCCGCTTCGATATGATTGATCTAAGGATGTTTTGCTATTTGATTAAACTCACTCTGTCAACCGCAATCGCTCCACAACTGGAAGGTTAACGTCAGTTTTGTAGACCCATATAGGCACAATAAGGCAGATTAGCAACACCAGTCCAGACACCAGCACCAGTGGGATAAATGGATAGGAGAAAACAGCATAATAGGCCACTTTACTAAAAATCATATATAGCAAGATGAAGATTGCTGTTCCAATGGTGACTGCAAGGGAAAGGGAAACGCCCCAATAATAGAAACCTTCCATAAATAGCATTCGTTTGATTTGTCGCTTTGTCATTCCAATGCTTTCAAGAACAGCTAATTCATAGCGCCGAGTATTTACATTGACAACCATTGTATTGACAAAGTTCATGACACCAACAAGCAGCAGGATCACGGACAACCCTGTTCCTAAAACCTTTGCTGTAATGAGATATTCCTGCATTTCTTCTCGCCGTTCATATCGGGATATAATATCAATGTTAGCTTGTGATGCGGTGATTTGCTTTAATTCTTGCAGTATACTTTCGTCATGTTGACCATCCGTATCAAAGGCCACGCGGAACACTCTATATTGCGGAAAGAGTTCTTTCAAAGCTGTTTGACTAATATACAAATCAGGAGCCGTCCCTCTCTCATTGCCTCCTCCTGCTCGAAACCCTTCATTCAAATAACCGTTCGCTACAATAAAGGAATGCTGTCCGTTCTGCGTCTGGATTGTTATTTCCTGCCCCGGCTGAATAAGGTCTTCTACTGTTTTGGACAGCAGCACAACCTTTCCTTGTTCAAAGGCAGACGTGTCAATAGGCAAGTTTAAGGTTTTATTGATTTCTTCCAAATATGCACTGTCAATTCCAAAAACCCCACTAAAAAAGTTTTGCTGATAATTTTCTAATTTTGCCGGATCAGAAAAATCAATGCCGTTTACTCCGTCTAATGACGCAAGAAACTCGTGAAATACAGCATCGTCATATACAACATCTGCTACTACTTGAGGATAAGGTGCATAGGTCAACCTCAAATTCTCAATGCCGTCAAGCTGACCAACCTCTGAAACCATTTCGCTGGAAATTAAATCTTCTCTTTCGTGGATACTATATGTGAGTGCAAAATCGCTTACTCCCCATTGGCTCACATAATTCTCCGGGTTTAAACCATGTAATAGCCCTGTGACGACAAGGAACAAGGAAAGGCCGAAAAAAAGCGATGCAAAAACAAGGGTTGTACTCTTAGCATTACGAAAGACATTGTTCCATGCCATTCTGGACAACTTCATTTTGCTACAATTTCTGGCGCTACTCTTTGTGCTGGCTGCTGTATATTGGAGTGCTGCTATTGGTGAAACACTTCCGGCAATTTTGGCGGGCTTCATGCTTGCAATCATAACGGTAATGAACGTAAATATGGCCGCTCCTATGAAAATAAACGGCGAAAAAGATACTTTTGTTCCCACATCAGAATTTGTTGAATACATCATATTCAGGAAGTAAGGAACAATGCCAAAGGAAACAACCGCACCAAGTAACAGACCAATCGGAATACCAATACAAGAGATTCTGATTGCCTGCTTATAGATAATTCTCTTTATCTGCCTTTGGGTCGTTCCAATCGTTTTAAGACGGCCATAGAATTGCACATCTTTTATGACAGAGACATAAAGAATATTATAAATCAGCAGATAGCCGCTAAAGGATATAAAAACTGCTAAAATTATTACAGCTAAAATAATAGTTCCACCATTTGCCTGTTCTAATGGTACAATTTCAAATGTTTGCCCTTCTGTAAAGTCAATCTCACGCCGCAATCTTTCACAGTTTTTGTCAGCATTATCATTGCCTTGAAAACGGATCATTGCCGTAACACTATTATCCAGTGATACATTTAAGCTATCCTTAAAAGCGGATGAAACATAAACATAACCACGATTATTTGTGCGCACTGGAATGTAGTCCGTATAGTAGCCCGACAGCAAAAAGGTGTCCGTGACATAATCATAGCTATCGCCAATTTGGTATGACAACACAATCTCCATCCCTATTTGCGGATCAGAAATGCCCATCTGTTCAAGCACCCATGTAGGTAGCATAATTTCGTTTTTACTTGATGGGTAATTTCCTACAACACCTGATATAGTAGGAAGACGGTGGTGTTCCCACTCTGTATCATTTATCCATACTACACCTAATCTTGCGTTTCTCAGTTGTTCTGTATCAACACTACCTAAACGCTGCTGTATACCTACGTCAAGGACAAGGTTTGATTTTGAAATTTCAACCAACTGATTTTCTGTTACATTTGTGATTCCGACATCAGCGGTAGTTCCCATTAACCGAATTTGTTGCATTTGGTAGGTTTCAAAGTAACTAAAACCAATACTGAATGTCGCAGTTATCATAAATGCAGTTAGCACAAGAGCAATGATTGCAAATAAATTACGCTGCCGTTCACGATGCAAACTGCGCTTTGCCAGCTTCTTTTCAATGTCACTGGTATCATTTTCAAAAGGCCATGTCATAGCTTGCCACCTCCTTATTCCACAATCCTGCCATCCTCAATGCGGACAATCCGATCTGCAAGGCGGGCTATGTCGTCATTGTGGGTAATCATTACAACGGTTTGCCGGAACTCCGCGCTGGTGCGCTTGATAAGTCCCAGCACCTCGGCGCTGGTCTTGCTGTCAAGGTTACCGGTTGGCTCATCGGCCAGCACAATAGCCGGTTTGGTAATCAGAGCGCGGGCAATCGCCACACGCTGCTGCTGTCCGCCAGAAAGATTATTCGGCATATTTTTCAGTTTATCTTCCAGCCCCAGCAGGTGAACGATCTCGTCCAAAAACTTCTGATCCACCGTGTCCCCGTCCAGCTCCACCGGCAGGACGATGTTCTCATACACATTCAGAATAGGAACAAGGTTATAGTTCTGGAAGATAAAGCCGATGTTGCGGCGGCGAAAGATGGTAAGCTGTTCATCGTTCTTCTTTGCCAGTTCTTCGCCCCGGACGATCACGGTTCCGCTGGTGGGAGTGTCCAGCCCGCCCATCATGTGAAGCAGGGTGGACTTGCCGCTGCCGGATGTTCCCACAACGGCCACAAACTCGCCGTCCTCCACGGAGAAGTTCACACCGTCAAGGGCGCGGGTAATGTTCGGCTCTGTGCCGTAATACTTTTTCAGATCAATCGCCTGTAAAACGCTCATACTCAAAACTCCTTTCAAGGCTTTCTGCCTGTTGATAAGGCTATTGTAAAACCCAAATGTCCGCGAAATGTTACAGCGGCCAAAAAATTTCATTGAAAATCGGGGGTGAAATGTTACAACGCTCGGACATTTCCGCCGAAAAACTGCCACTGGCAGCTTTATCGGCACACTGTTGCGAAAAGACTTACGGCGGGCAGCCGGAAATGGCCGTCCGCCGCGTTCTATTTTGTCGGCAGCATAATGGAAAATTCTGAACCCTTGCCCGGCTCCGAAACCACTTTGATATAGCCGCCTTGCCGCGTTACGATCTCGCGGGCCAGATACAGGCCAATGCCCACGCCCTGCTGTTCGTGTACTTCTTCCTCACGATAGAAGCGCCGGAAGATGGCAGCCTGATTGCTTTCGGAAATGCCCTTGCCGGTGTCGACTACTTTGATCTCCACATACATTTCCCACAGCACCACTGACACGGCGATTTTCCCGCCTGCCGGGGTGTACTTCACTGCATTGTCCAGCAGGTTAAAGAGGGCTTCGGATGTCCACTTGCTGTCATGGAAAACGGTCAAATCCTCCGGGCAGTCCACGGACACAGCGATTTCCTTTTTCTCCGCTGCATACACAATCCCACTCATGGCCTGCGCCACGGTATCAAAGAGGCGACCCGGCTTCTTGTCTAACTGGATCACGCCTGTTTCCAGCCGGGAGGTTTTTACAAGGGCCTGAAAGAGAAAGTCCAGCTTATCCGTCTGGCTGCGGATTCCCCGGATAAAGTCGGTGCGCTCCGCCTCGGTCATGGGCTTTTCCAGCAGGGTGTCCGTCGCCATTTTCAGATTGCTCACCGGCGTTTTCACCTGATGGGAAATATCTGATACAAGGGTCTGTAACTCCTGCCGTTCCTCGTCCACCCGGCGGCGGTTCTCCTGCATGATCTGGTAAAGCCTTGCCAGCCGGTGTCCGATTCTAGCAAGCTGGGTTTCGCTGTCCTCTGGGCGCTGGGGCGCTTCATTCCCAGCGATCATGTGGTCTAAAGTCTGGCACAGGTCAGCGGTAAACTGCGACAGCCGCTTTCCAAACGCCTGCGTCAGTACAAAAATCCCCACAAGGGCGCACAGCAGCAGCGCCCCGCCCGTCAGCAGCACCGCAATCTGTTTTGTCACAAAAAACAGGGCTATGGTGATCCCGGACATGGAGAGGACAAGCCCCATTGCCACCCGGCCAAACAGCCGCTTTACCGAGAGGTTTTGAAACTTCATTTTGCCTCGCCTCCCGTCCATTGATAGCCCATGCCGTAAACGGTCTTGATGTAGGGGGGGCCGCCATCAGATTCAATCTTGCTGCGAATCCGGCTGATGGAGGTTGTCAGGGTGTGTTCGTCCACAAACCTTTCATCTATATCCCACAGCTTTTCCAAAAGCTGCCCACGGGTCAGCACTTGCCGGGGATTTTTGCGGAACAGGTTCAGCATTTTGTACTCCATCGGGGATAGGGTCAGGGGCTTGCCGTTTAGGGAAGCCGTCTGCTCCGAGAAGTCCAGAAACAACCGCCCGTCGTCGTAAATGTCCTTGGCCGGTTTGTGGTGTTCCAGCATGGCGAACATGGCTTTGATTTTCCGCTGCAAGGCCCCAATCACAAAGGGCTTTGTGATGTAGTCCACCGCGCCCACCTCATAACCCCGTATCTGGTCGCTCTCCTGATCGTTGGCGGTCAGGAATATTACGATGGTGTCCGGGTGCTGAGGCTTTATTAGCTTGCACAGCTCAAAGCCGTTCCCGTCCGGCAGGTTGATGTCCAGCAGCACTAAATCAAATTCCCGCTGGCGGATGGCGTCGGCTGCGGTTCTGGCATTTAGGGCAGAAGTCACGCCATAGCCGTCTGCGGTCAGGTTATAGGCCACCATCTTATTCAAAAAACTGTCGTCCTCGACAATTAAAATCTGCTTCATATCCTCACTTCCTTTGCTTTTTGCAGATAGTATAACAGGCAAATGTCCGAGAATTGTTACAAGGACAAATATATTTATCATTTTACAGCTTTTTTATGTGTACTGCAATTTTATAAAAGAAAGGACAGCAGTATCATCAAATTGCTGTCCTTGCGGTTTATTATAGCTGGTAGTGTATAAGCGTGGGTTCATCATATTTGGTGTGGTATCTTTAACTATGGGAAACTCCCGTCTCGTATTTGGAAAGTGTCTGCCTGGACACATCAATCTTCTCCGCCAGTTCCTCCTGCGTCATTCCACGCATCTTCCGCAGCATCATCAGATTATCTTTGAACATGTTTCCTCTCCTTTTTCTCTCCAATCACACACCATCTTATGACCGGAATTCTTTTTATCAGCTCATAGAGAAGATAGCCGCCCGCATAGGCTGCAATTCCCGACAAAAGGTAGGCTGCAACCCCCGTAACTTTGGTGTAGCGGTCCAGAAAATATGCCGCCGCCGAGAGTGCCAGATAGTGGAACAGATACAGTCCGTAGCTCTTTTTAGAAAGCCACGCTGTCTTTCGCGACGTACGGTTGCCCCAGCGCTTCATTCCTCCCAGGACTGCCAGACACACCGTTCAGCCATACAAAATGGAAAACGGACTGTTTACCACCGGCTCCTCTGCATAATTTTCCCCAAAATAATACCGCACATAAAAAACTGTCAGCACCACAGCCGCGGTTGCAAGCGGGACGCTCACGCACGCCAGCCGGTCGGTCACTTTTTTATGGGAAAAGACATAGTAGCCCAGAAGGAAGCAGATGCCGTATATTCCGAAACGATACACACAGATCACCGGCGTATTCAAGATCTGGGCAGCTCCCCAGACGGGAATCACAAGCAGAAAAAGAACGGGCAGCGCAGCTTTTTCACCAAACGCATACAACCGGTCTTTTTCCATTCCATTTTTTATGCTTTCTGTTAAAAATCATTGCATTTCTCTTATCATCTGTTGTACAGACAGAATTCCGTCAGGGATTACATCTCTTGCACGGATCATATCCGGCTGCAATCAGTTCCTCCCTGCTTCCGGAGAATGCCGCCTTGTTTTCCGGCGACATCTGCGCAACACTCGAGCAGGATGACCGGTGAAACTTCTTTGTGTTCGTATTGAGCACGTATTCTCCTGTCACGTCCGCTGTGCCGCCCGCGGCAGTCTCTCCCCCGGATGATGCCTGTGCCGCGCTTCCTGCGGTATCTGCCGCCCCGGATGTTCCCGTGGTGTCCGCAGCACCTGCCGCGACCTCATCCCCGTCCCGGTAATCCTGCGTCGCGTCCACGCTCCAGCTAAGGGAGGTTCCGTCACTTGTGACCGTGATGGTTCCCTGCAGATCCGTCCGGTAGAGCGCTGCCCCGCATGCCTTCACCCGGTCGAGTACCGTGCGCGTCGGATGGCCGTAGGAGTTCCCCGCACCCGCACTGATCACAACCGCCGACGGCGACACGGCGCGCATAAACGCTTCGGAGGAAGACCCTTCACTCCCGTGATGACTTGCCAGATACACGTCCGACTCCAGCGTCACGCCGGAGTCAAGCATCGCCTGCTCTTCGGCTTTTCCGGCGTCACCGCAGATTAAAAAGCTGGTGTCGCCGTACACAAGGCGGATTCCGACGGAATTATCATTATCCTCCTTCGGATCATAGGCTTTTGGGCAGACCACCGTAAAAGAGGCATCGCCAAGCGTGTAAGTGTCTCCCACCGCCGGGTAGGCAAGTGCGATATCCTGCTCCTTTATCACGCGCTCAAACGACTCATAGACTCTGGTATCCGTCACGTAATCGGGAGCAAGCACCTGCCCGCAGGAAAATGCGTGCAGGGCGCCGACCACACCGTTTAAGTGATCCGCATCGTAGTGAGAAGCGATCACATAGGCGAGTTCTTCCACGCCCTGTTCCTTCAGATAGCTTACCACAAACGAGGAGTAATCCCTGTTGCCGCCGTCGATCAGCATATACGCTCCGCCCTGCTCCACTAAAACGGCATTGCCCTGTCCGACATCCAAAAACGTCACCGACAGCGTTCCGTCCGGCGTCTGTCCTTCCCCCGGCTCTGCCATCTCCTCTGTCGGTGAGCCGCCATTCTCCTGCTGCTCTGCCATCTGCAATTCCGACATCTGACCATCCTGCAAGGTTCCTCCGGACAGTGCTGCCTGCTGCCTTACCGCCTGCCCGTCCGATGCCGCTCCGCATCCCGACAGCAAAAGAAGCAGGGCCGCACAAAGTGCCGCTGCCCCGCTTCTGATTCTGCTGCTGTTATCTCTCTTTTTCTTCTGCTTCCCCGCTGTCTGCATGTCCTTTTTCCTCTTCCATAAAATACATGCGCGCAGCGAAATCCTGAAAATACCGCACCTCATTGTTGTATCCGGTTCCGCCGAACGCCTGTTTAAGCTTCACTCCATGATACATTAACATATCTCCGGCTACATGGCAATCCTCGATCTCCCCGTCCATCTTCTTAAATCTGGCGATCAGATCCAGCGCCAGCGAATCCTGCTTAATGTGTACCGGGGAGACGGTATTGACCAGATCCCCGAAATCCTTGATATTGTATTTTAAGCTGCGGTTATAGAAATGGTACCGCGCATCGGGTTTTAATCCCTTCGCGTGATAGCTGTGATACTGGGTATTCGGTACGACCAGCTTCTGCATGAGCATACCGACCGCACGGGTCTGGTCTTCCGACACACAGGTCCACTCCATCTGGTTCCCCGCACTCTGGGAGAGTACACTTTCATGTGCCCCCTCTCCGAATGTGCGTCCGCGGTAAAACCGTCCCTTCTGCAATACCTCCCGCCACTGTTTGTACAGTGCGATCTGTGCCTTTACCGCCGCAAAATCCTCGCGGGACAGATCGCAGAAATTGCACTCATAGCCGCAGATGCCGAATGCCGCCACGGCGAACCGTGTCTCAAGCGGCGTCACGCGGAGCGTCTGGTGGTTCGGGCACGCCGACACATGGGCGCTCACAACGGACATCGGATAGCCGTAGGAATAGCCGGTCTGAATCTCCGCCCGGCAGAGCGCATCCGTGTCATCCGACGCCCAGATCTGTGGAAAATAGGATAAAATTCCAAGATCGAACCGGTTGCCGCCCGCCGAGCATCCCTCAAAGAGAATGTCCGGGAAACGCGCGGTAAGCTCTCTCATGCACCGGTACAGTCCCAGCACATAGCGGTGTGCCACCTCTCCCTGCCGCTCCGGCGGAAGCGCTCCGGAATAGTAATCCGTAAACGTCCGGTTCATATCCCATTTGACATAGGAGATCTCCGCCGAGGAAAAGACATTCGTCATCGTCTCGATGATATAGTCCTGCACTTCCGTTCTCGTAAGATCCAGAATGCGCTGATTGCGTCCCTCCGCGTGCGGTTTTCCCGGAATCTCGATCGTCCAGTCCGGATGTGCCTGATAGAGATGACTGTTCACATTCACCATCTCCGGCTCCACCCAGATACCGAAATCCAGCCCGAGCGCCTTGATCTTTCTTCCAAGTCCCGCAAGACCTCCCGGAAGCTTCTTCTCGTTGACTTCCCAGTCTCCCAGGGAATGTGCGTCATCATTGCGCTCGCCGAACCAGCCGTCGTCCATCACAAAAAGTTCTACGCCGGCTTCCTTTGCCTTCTTCGCCAGAGCAAGCAGCTTTCTCTCATTGATGTCAAAATAGGCTGCCTCCCAGCTGTTAAGCAGCACCGGACGCACCTTGTGCTTAAACGCTCCACGCACGATGTGCTCCCGCACAAATGCATGCATGCACTGGCTCATGCCATTGTAGCCCTCGCAGGAATACGCCATGACCGCCTCCGGCGCCGCAAAGTTCTCCCCCGGAGCCAGCAGCCAGGAAAATGACTGCGGATTGATGCCGGCAGTCAGGCGCATCTTGCCGTAGCCGCTCACTTCCGCCGCCTCATAGTGATTGCCGCTGTAGATGAGGTTGCATCCATAACACTCTCCGGTATCCTCCGTCGTATCCGTCTTTGCAATCATGACGAACGGGTTGGCACGGCTGGAGGAGGTTCCCGTGTAGGACGCATTGACATGTTTTCCCGCCTCCATGCGCGTATCGGAGCGGTGCATCTCCCTCGCCCACGCACCGGTAAAGGTTGTAAAAACATACTCTGCCGGATCAAAGTCGATCTGGGTGCTCATCAGGCGATTCAGACGGACCGTCTCCCCGCTCTCATTGAAGAGAACGGCGCTTCGCACAATCGCATCGCACTCTGCGTAGACATCATAATGAAGTTCCAGCACAAGATCATAGGAATGATCGCGCAGCCTTACGCTGAGACGCTGCGCCTCCCCCTTCTCGTCGTAAGCTCCCGGGAGATCTCCGTTTTCTGTCCCCGCCGTCTTTTCTGTGATCTCATAGCTTTCATAGCGGAAATCCGAAGTGGTGCTGCCATCCGCGTGCACGATCTCCACAAACGGTTCGCGGATGTCCCCTTTTCCGTAGGAGGACATCTCAAGCCGCATGTCCTCCAGAGAGAACGCCGGATGCTCCCCGTCGCAGAGATTCGTATTTCCCGGTGCAAATGTATGCTTCTCCACCAGCGGAGCAACATCACACTCCGCCGGATGCTCAGGCAGCGTCAGGTGCCTTCCGTAATACAGATGCTCCAAATGCCCTGTCTCCATTCTCCGGAAGCAGTATGTCGTATGCGCCGTCTCCAGCACAAAAATATGTCCGTCCGCTTTTATCATTTAGTATGCCCCTTTCTTGACCTGCTCTGCGATCTCGGCAACCTTCTCCTCCGTCAGAATATACTTTTTGTGGAAAATGAAAATGCCGCACAGAAGGCAGATGATCGGAAGAATCGTCATTGTCATGCGCAGACCTACCACCGAGGATGTGGCAGCTGTCGCAACTGCTGCGGTATCTGTTGTATCGTTGCTCAGATTGCAGATCTGTAAGCAGATCGATGCAATCAGTGCCGCCACGCCGCTCGCCAGTTTGACCACGAACGTCTGCATGGAAAAGATCACGCTCTCGTCACGTCTGTGATTTTTCAGCTGTCCATAGTCTACGGTATTGGCAAGGAACACCGTCGTCAGCACTGTCAGCACGCCGTTTGCTGCAAAGATGAAAAATCCCGGGATAAACAGCAGTATCACGTTGGACATATTGGTGAATGCCAGTACTAAAAGCACCACATAACCGATGATTGCCATAGCAAATCCTGTGTAGAACACCTGGATCGTTCCCATGAATTTGCGCAGCAGCGGGAATAAGATCATCATGGACAGAATCTGTACCGCTCCGCCGAACGTATTAAACAAGGTGTAGCTGTTGTACCAGCCCTCGCCGCCGAAGTCATATTTAAAGAAATAGATCACAAGGTTTGAGGTCGTATAGACCGCACAGTTGATGAGAACGATGGTGATCACGACCGTCATCGCCTGGTCGTTCTGAATCAGTGCACGGAACATCTGTCCCACAGACGGAGAATCCACATTGACCGTAGATTTTTCCTTGACGTTGACACATGTAATCGTCGTGAAAAGTACAAATAAGATTGCAATGATGAGTGCAAACCACTTGAATCCCACGCGCTCATCCCCGCCGCCAAGACGGTATACACATAACATTGTGATGATCGTGATGATGGCAGAGCCGACGCCCGCACAGGAGCGCGCCATCGTGGAAAGTCCCTCACGCTCTTTACCGCCCTCGGTAAACGCCGGAATCATTGACCAGTAAGGGATATCCATCATCGTGTACGTCACACCCCAGAGCACATAGGTGACTGCTGCATAGGCCACCAGACCGCCTCCGTCGAGTGCCGGCGGTGCAGAGAACATCAGGTAGAGCATGATGGCATTTAAAATCGTTCCGATCAAAAGCCACGGGCGGAATTTTCCCCATCTCGTCCTTGTCTTGGCAACCACCACACCCATGATCGGATCGTTGAACGCGTCAAACACACGCGCTGCAAGTAAGATCACGCCCATTGCAAACGCACTCACCCCGAGAATATCCTGATAATAATACAGTATGTAACTTGCGGAAAGCATGTACACCATGTCTTTTCCGACTGCTCCAAGTCCGTAGGAGACTTTTTCTTTTCCTGTCAGTTTCATGTGATCCTCCAATTCTGCGCCTTCGCGCTCCCCTTATCTCTTCTCCATCGCAAGCTCTACCACACGGTAGGCTCCGTCGTAAATTCCTGCTGCCTTGTTCTTCTCGATGCAGTCGCACATATCGTTAAGCAGCGCGTCCTCGTTTAAGAACAGATCCAGCATCTGTACCGTGTGCGGAATATCTCTGCACTCTAACGTGCCGTCCCCGATCTCTGCGGAGTGGATGGCGCCCCACTGCTCATGCCCGCCGACACGCTTGATAAACAGCTTCGGCACCGGGTAGAATGCCAGCTCGCTCGGCTTTGTCACAAGCACATCGCAGCTTCTCATCAGAAGGTTCGTGCAGTAGACTGCCTCGAAAATATTCTCATGCCAGAAGCCGTGGATGCCGCTTACCTCACCGGTAAGTGCCTGTGCGGCAAACTCTGTCGTATCCTTCCAGTTATTAAAATGCTCCGTTGCAAACTTCTTCATTCCCGGGATCTCGCCGAGCAGCTCCTCCCAGACATTGCGGTAATCACCGACATTCACATACAGTGCGGCTCTGCCGTCCCGAATCGCAGGGAGCAGATGTTTAATGATGGAAGCAAAAATCTCTCTCTGTGCTCCCGCTCCTCCGATTGTGAGAAGAAAACGCATCGGCTTTTTCTCTCTCTTGCGCGCCCGTCTCGTCTCACAGTCCGCCTCGATGTTGCTCACCAGCTCATGGTCGATGTAATGTCCCGTATAGATCAGATCATCCTCAGGCATCGGGCGAAGAACGTCAGCTCCCTGCATGCCGTTTAAGATGCGGTAGCCCTGGTAGGCGTAATGCGTCTGCACGGTGTGAATGCTTCCCTCCGATAAATGCAGCGCCATTGGCCAGTTGTCCGGAATCGCGTTGACCACATGCTTCATTCCCGCATGGATTGCCGCCTGCGCCGGCCACACGTGTGTCGCCACCACCGGAATCTCCTTCGGCACATTCGCATAGACCGGAGCCATCAGTTCCGCGTTTTTCTGATCCGCGGCATTGTAGGAAAGCTTCCGGAAGCCTTCATAGTTCATCGGCTCCCAGACCAGACGGTTAAACAGTCTGCTCTTCTGGGAAAGTCTTGATCCCAGGGAATACAGATCATTCTGCGCACCAATAACTTTTGTGCAGGTCGTCTGCGGGTAGGAATTCAAGTCCATCCAGTACGGTACATAGCCCATGGAATGTGCCGCAGATGCGATCGCCATGGAAATGCGGTAATGTCCGAATCCCATGCGGATGTTGCCGACGATGATTCCCTTTTCCGTGTCAAATCCCACGTTTTCTCCCGTCTCTCCCACACGGATGTCATGTACGTCCAGCATATCGCCGATGTATTCATTCTTCTTCACGATTGCAGGATAATCTGCCCCTGCATCGTCCCCGAATTTTTTTGCATATTTCTTTTTCGACTTTACCGCTTTCCGGTATACCTTATCCGGCATCGGATTGCCAAAAATAACTTTTGATTTTTCTTCCATTGCCTGTGTTCCCTCTCTTCTCTTACAATCTCTGTCGCTCTGCCGCTGCCGCAAAGCGCAGTTCCACCGGTTCGGTCTGTGCATTCCGGATGACAAGCCGTGCCTCACCGCTCTCACCCGTCGTCTTTATATAAGTGCCGCCCATTCCGCCCTCCAGCGAGATGACGGACGGTCCGATCAGCTCCACCGGTCCGCTCACCTCAAAGCTTACCGGCTCATTAAAGAAGCTAAGCAGATTGCCGTATTCGTCCCGCGCCTCAATCCGGATGGCCGCCACATCGTAGGTGCTTTTCTCCTGAAGTCCTGTGTGATCCGCCCGTGCAAAAAGTACAACCTTTGTCATCGGCTTTTTGATGAGTTCCGCAGTCACGCCGCCGTCCGACACCGCCTCAAACCGGTATGTCGTGGAAGTGCCTCCCCAGTCTCCGATATAGCGGTTATAGAGCACCACCGCATCGGTCGGCTTCATGTGATAAAGGAGCAGCATCTTAAGCGCCGTCACATACACGGATTTCGGAAGATGCGACAGTCCGTAGCGTGCGGTCGCATTCAACGCATCCTTGATTCCCTTTCCCTGCGCCGTTGTAAAATGTTCGTCCTTCTCGATCGCATCTCCGATATAATCGTCGATCACGAGCGGTCCGTGCGGCAGATGTTTCCACGGGGAATCCTCTCTCTTGTATTCCTTGATAAAACGGTCGTTTTTGTACATCCGCACACTGTCTGCGTTGGTAAAAATGTAGGTCTCGCCGCGGTTGCAGCCCGGGTGCTCCCCTATGTCCATGGAAGAACTCAGTTCCAGAACCGTATGCTCCTCCTGCTGGCATTCATAGACCCTCGCCGCCAGCTTCGGATTGCGGAACATATCCATCACGCCGTGGTAACAGATGCGGTCTCCGCTGCCGAAATCCTTGTGTGTGTTGTAGTCGAACATGCACCAGCCGAAGCTTCCTGCAATGTCACCCTCCGCAGCCGCCGCGTCGAGCACCCGCACATGGCGCAGCGCATGTTCCGCGCGGTGTTCCTCCCAGTCGAATGCCTTGGTCGGATACATGTGGCCATTGTACTCGCTGATCAGATACGGCTTTTTCGGATCGGATGTCACCGCCGCCTTTTTCTCACATCCCTGGTTCGTGCCGTCATGCACAAAATCATTGTAAGTGTAGACGTCTTCCAGAAGACTGCTCTTTTTGTGCGCCCGCACACCGCCCGTCGGTCTGGATGGATCGAGTTCGTGCGCCGCCGCGTTCGTCCTGCGGTAAAAATCATCATCGTCCTGCGACTCGTTGATGCGCACGCCCCAGAGAATGATGGACGTGTGATTGCGGTACTGCATCACCATATCGCGCACATTTATAACCGCCTGATCCTTCCACGCCTCATCGCCGATGTGCTGCCATCCCGGAATCTCCATAAATACCAGAAGTCCGATTCTGTCACACTGGTCGATAAAGTAATGAGACTGCGGATAGTGGGATGTCCGCACGGCGTTGACGCCAAGCTCATACTTTAAAATATCCGCGTCCATCCGCTGCATGGATTCCGGCATGGCATATCCCACATACGGATAGCTCTGATGTCGGTTGAGTCCGCGGAGCTTTACTTTTTTACCGTTCAGATAAAAACCGTCCGCCTTAAACTCGGCATGTCGAAAGCCTGTGACCGTCACATTTTCATCCAGCACCTTTTCATCCTGGATGAGCTGTGTGCACACCTCATAGCAGACCGGATGAACGGTGTCCCACGGCAGAACGGATTCCACCGTATAGTCGAGCACAAGCTTTGTTCCGGTCAGTTCACATTCGCCCAGAAGACGGTAGCCGCTCTCGCCGCATCTTTTGATCTTCTGTCTGACGCTAAGATTCTCCCCACCGCCTTCCGCCGTAATCTCGGAGATCAGTCTGCCGGAGTCACCGGAAAGATCTCCCCGCACAAACACATCCTTCAGATAGGTTTTCTCCTTGATGTCGAGCCACACCTCACGGTAGAGTCCGCCGTATGTCATATAGTCAATCACAAATCCAAACGGCGGTATATTCACGCTCTCCCTGCTGTCCACCTTGACCACCAGCGTGTTGCGGATGCCGTAGACGGCATCGTCGCTGATGTCCATCGTGAATGCCGTGTAGCCGCAGTGATGTTCCCCGATCTTCTTCCCGTTCCAGTAGACTTCGCTCTCATGCGCCGCCCCGTCAATCGTGAGCAGCAGACGTTTTCCTTTCCATTCTTCCGGAATATAGACATCTCTGCGGTATCCGCTGACCATCTGGTAAACAGATTCGTCAAAATAGTGAAGCGGTGTCTCCTTTGCCGTGTGCGGAAGCCGTACCGGAATCATGTTTCCCACGTCAAAGCCGTCGCCTAGCATTTCTTCCGTAAATTGCTCCGAAAACTTCCAGTCGTCATTTAAATATACTCTGTTCTCCATGTTCTACCTTTGCCTGTCACCTTCCTGCATTGCCACGCGTTTATCCCGCCGCCTCCGGCACCACAATTCCGTTTACCAGAATCGAAACCACCTCATCGAGCGCTTCCAGATAGGAAAGCCCGCTCTGAATCAGGATATCTCTCTGGAAAAACTGTTCTACCGTGGCCTCCAGCATCATCTTTACGATCGGAATGCTGACCTTGCGGACCACGCCTTCCGCCATTCCCTGCTCCAGAAGCTGGATCGTTGTCTCCCAGCCGGTCTCCAGTCTTTTTTCCACCTGCTTGTAGATCACCGGATACTTGTCCTTTAACAGATAGAGCTGTCTGAAATCCACATCCCGGTAACTCTCCGGAATCACTCCGAGAATCCGTCTGATCTTCTCCACCGTAGAGAGCGCGTCATCCTCCACGATCTGCTGTTCACTCTCCTTGATGGAATCGAACATGTAATCCACCATCGCAAGAAACATCGACTCCTTGTCGCGGAATACGGTATATATGGTCTTTTTGCTCATTCCGAGGATTTTCGCCACATCGTCCATGGTGAACTTCAGGCCTTTCTCATTAAACGCTTTGATCGTTCCCTCCAGGATCACTTCTTTCTGCTGCATCTTTAGCCACCTCCCTCTTTTGGAAACTATTTTTATTTTTCTGGTTTCCTTTATTCTATCACGATTTCCAGGTTCTCACAAGAAACCGAATTTACAAAATCAGTTTCCATTTTTTGTATAAATGTACTAAATTCCGGTCTTTCAAGCGCCTGCGCGTTCTTGCAATCCCGCCGTACAATGGGTATAATATGGTTAATTACAGACATGGAGGACATCATGGAAAACGATCATATCAGAACGATTCTTAATAATATTGAAAACGGAACGCTCACCGCGAGCGAAGCCTACGCGCAGTTAAAGCTGGCTCCTTTTGAGGATCTCGGATACGCCAAGGTCGATCATCACCGCGAAGTGCGTCAGGGAGCGCCGGAAGTGATCTACGGAGCCTCCAAGACCAAAGAACAGATCGAGGGCATCACGAACAGTCTGCTCGCCCACTGTCCGGAGAATATCTTAATCACGAGGCTTTCCCCGGAATCCGCTGCTTACCTTTCCGAGCGTTTTACGCTGTTCTACGATGAGGCGTCCCGCATCGGCATTGTGAACCGTACGCCGCATATCACAGCGGAGGGAACCATCGTCGTAGCCACAGGCGGCACGAGCGACATTCCCGTCGCGGAGGAGGCAGCCTTAACGGCAGAAGTGCTCGGCAACAAGGTCGTACGCGTCTATGACGTCGGCGTCGCGGGACTGCACCGCCTGCTCTCCAACATGGAGCTGCTCTCATCCGCCAATGCCATCGTCGCCGTCGCAGGCATGGAGGGCGCTCTCGCCAGCGTCATCGGCGGTCTCGTGGACTGCCCTGTCATCGGCGTTCCCACAAGCGTTGGGTACGGCGCCAGCTTTCACGGCATTTCCGCGCTATTGTCCATGCTCAATTCCTGCGCCAGCGGCGTATCTGTCGTCAACATCGACAACGGCTTCGGCGCGGGCTACCTTGCAAGCATGATCAACCACATCGGCGGCTGATCACACCATCCATCACTCTAACAGGAGGTTTCTTCTCACTATGAAAACAATTTATCTGGAATGTAATATGGGTGCTGCCGGAGATATGTTGATGAGTGCCCTTTATGAGATCTGCGATCAGAAAGAATGGTTTTTGCACAAGATGAACACCGTCTTTGCCCCTTATCATATCGTGCTTTCTCCGGAATCCGCCGTAAGCTGCGGTATCAACGGAACCCACATGAAAGTAACGGTGGACGGTACCGAGGAGGTCTCTCTCGATGTCAAGGCGGGACATGCCCATCACACGCATGCAGAGAGTCCGGATGCATCCTTTGCCCACGAAGCGTCCGATTCTGCGGAGGACGGACACTCCCACACGCACACCACCTACGCCGCCGTCTGCGAGGAGATCGCATCCCTTGATCTTCCCGCAGAGGTAAAGGACGATGCGCTCGCCATCTACCGCCTGCTCGGAGAGGCAGAAGCAAAAGTACACGACACCACGTTAGAGCAGATCCATTTTCACGAGGTGGGAACACTCGACGCACTCGCGGATGTGGTCGGCTGCGCGCTTTTAATCCGCACGATCGCACCGGAGCAGATTCTCGCGTCGCCCCTTCACGTCGGAAACGGCTTTGTAAAATGTGCACACGGCGTGCTGCCGGTTCCTGCCCCGGCGACCGCAGAGCTTCTGCGCGGCATTCCGTTCTACACCGGCTCCGTGACCGGCGAGCTTTTAACCCCGACAGGTGCTGCCATCCTGCACTACTATGTGCTGCGCTATCTCCCGATGCCTACCATGACCGCGTCGGAGATCGGCTACGGCATCGGCTCGAAAGATTTCGGCATCGCGAACTGTGTCCGTGCTTTTCTCGGCGACACCGCCTCCTATCTCGCTGCCGAGGAGGAGGAGCCATACTCCTGCGACGATACCATTTTATCGATCTCCTGCAACATCGACGATATGACCGGCGAAGCGCTGGGACTTGCAACGGAGATCTTTATGGCAGCCGGGGCACTGGACGTCTTTACAATCCCGATCCAGATGAAGAAAAACCGTCCCGGCATTCTCTTAACCTGTCTGTGTGAGATGGAGGAACGTGAAAAATTCACAGGGCTTTTCTTCCTCCATACTTCGACCAGAGGCGTGCGCTACCAGGTGTTCGAACGCGCAAAGCTGGAATCTACTTTTGAGACGCGCAAGACCTCGTACGGCAATATCCGCATCAAAAAAAGTTCCGGCTACGGCATCCAGAAGGAGAAAGCGGAATTTGAGGATTTAAAATCCGTGGTCTTAAAGAACCACTGCGCCCTCTCTTTGAATGAAATCGAGAAATCCCTGCACTAAAAAACGTGCGGGAGACTGCACATACCGCAGTCTCCCGCACGTTTTTTGTGTACTGTAATGAATCCCAGTCTACAGATTTTCCTCTTCGATCGTAAGCATCCCGGATCTTACCGCAAGTTCCACACCGGGGCACTTTTCCTTGTACTGCTCCATCAAAAGCAGCCAGAGCTGGTGAATGTGATCCGCAAGCACCGCCGACATCTCCACACTGTACGGCAGTAAGGTGTGAAGGTCGAAAAAGCGGATTCCCTCCGGCGGCAGAAAGACCAGATTGCTTGAGCGCTCCTTATCCCCGGATTTCTTGAGCAGCTCATAGGTAATCATGCAGAATTCTTTTCCGCGGTAGTTACAGCTGTAAGACGCATAACACTCATCAATCGTCCACTTTGTTCCGTGCTCCTCCTCGATCGGCTTCTCGGAAGCATCATTTCCCTCTGTGGTCTGTACTTCCAGTCTCCAGGAAAGCTTCTGTGCTTTTGTCTCCGCAATCATCTCCGTCAGTTTACGGCATAATTCTTCCTGTTTCATTTCTCTACCTCCGTATTCTCCCAGCGGACTGCCTTCGCCTTCTGCAATGCTTCCGGCCGCTGTGCCGCTACCGCCGCTTCATCCGACGCATGGCGGTCCAGCCAGTCTGCATAATACCCGACAGCCTCTTTTGTGCTGTCAAACTGATACAGCAGGGGCTTCCTGCCCCAGTCCGCCACATAGACCCGGTTATAGTCCAGATACGCCGCCACCGCCGTCTCACCGGTGTCACGGTGCCTGTAACACTGTTCCATCACCGGTTCGCCCTGCACTTCTTTCAGTCCGGCGCCTTTGATCTTCTGCTCGAGTTCTTCCACCGAATCAAACAGTGAAAATAACTCAAGCTGTCCCTCAACATTCTTCCCTGCCATAGCCTTCCTCCCGCACAAGCCCGGATCAGCCCCAGATTACGCTCTCACATAGATCTCGGACAAATTGTCCAGAATCTCGCCCGCGACATCCGGCTTATTCATAGTATAGATATGTACGTGATTCACGCCGTTGGCAATCAGATCGATAATCTGATCCGTCGCGTAAGCAATTCCGGCCTGGCGCATCGCCGCCGGATTATCCCCGAAACGATCCACGATCGCCAGGAAACGCGGCGGAACCATATTGCCGGAAAGCGACACGATCCTCTTGATCTGCGCCTTGTTCGTCACCGGCATGATTCCCGCAACCACCGGCACATCGATGCCTCTTGAGAGTGCCTTGTACAGGAAATTGTACAGAATGTGGTTATCAAAAAACATCTGTGTCGTTAGGAATTCACAGCCCGCATCCACTTTTTCCTTCAGATGATCCAGATCCTCAAAAATGGTGTCCGCTTCCGGATGTCCCTCCGGATAGCAGGCGCCGCCGATGCAGAAATCTCCCTGTGCTTTGATGTCCGCGATCAGCTCACTCGCATGACGGTACTGGTTCGGAAGCGGGAAATCCGCATTCTGCGGAATGTCTCCCCGGAGCGCCAGAATATTGCTGATCTGCTTCTCTTTTAACTCCTCAATCACGGATGCCACCTTTTCCTTCGTGGAGGAAGCACAGGTTAAATGTGCAAGCGCCGGAATCTGATGCTTTTCCACCTCGCTGGCAAGTTCTACCGTATAGTCGGACGTACCGCCGGTCGCGCCGTAGGTCACGCTCATATATGCCGGCTTCAATGCCGCCATGTCCGCAACGATATTTTTGTAATTGGCAAGCTGCGCCCCCTGTTTGGGTGGAAACAGCTCACAGGAAATCGTAACCTGATCGGTCTTTAATAATTCTGTCAGTCTCATCTGCTCTATCCTTTCTTCTGCGTCATGCCTAAAATTTTCTCAGCTTGTCTGTTCCGTCATCCACGGTATTCTCGATCTTGCGGATTGTGACAAAATAAGAATAATCATCGTTGACCCGCACTTCCACGCGATCCCCTACCCGGTGTCCAAGCAGCGCCTTACCGAGCGGCGACTCATTGCTGATCAAGTTCTTGAGTGAATTGCCGCGCACGGTGGTGACAATCTTATAGACTTCTTCCTCATCGTCCTCCTCGAAATACACGGTGACGGTGTTATTCATTCCGACTTCGTCCTCCGCGGAATCCGTAGATATGATCTTCGCTGTCTTGATCATCTTCTCCAGATAACGGATTCTGCTCTCGTTCTGGTTCTTGTCTTTTTTTGCCGCATGATATTCAAAATTCTCGCTGAGATCTCCCTGGGCTCTCGCCTCCTTCACAGCCTCGAGTGCTTCCTTGCGCACAACCAGCTTGCGATACTCGATCTCCTCTTCCATTTTCTTGATATCCTGCTCTGTCAATTCATCGTACATGATCTATCCCCATCCTTTTTGGCTGATGAATTTATTATAGTGATTTTAGGAAATGCCGTCAAATAATTTCCGCAGATCAACGTTCTGCACAGGACACCCCGTGATGGGATGTCCCGTGCAGAACGACAATACATAATCTTTTGCAAATGCTTCTGTATACAAATAAAAGTCCCCGGCATCCGCCTCCCTGCCTACCGTCTCTGTGTCCGATGCTTCCCGGCCTGCCACCTGATCCTCCAGCACATCAAAAGAAGAAAGCGGCAGGTGCAGTCCTTCCCCTACCGCTTTGCAATAGCTTTCCTTGCGCGTCCAGAGTCTTAAAAACGCATCCGGTTTGCTCCGCAGATACGCATTCTCCGCTGCCGTAAACTGCCTTTGCATAACATTCACATTCACGCGCCGCGCCCGTTCCACGTCGATGCCAACCGCGCCGTCGTCAAATACCGCCGCCGCATAGTCTCCCGCGTGGGACAGGTTAAAATGCACCCCCGTCCCGCCGGAAAGTTCCGGCTTTCCGTAGGCACCGCGCACCAGATGCACCGTCTCTGTCCCTGGCACCAGCGGAAGCAGGGAACAGCCAAGACTTCGCAGACCATACTCCAGCAACAAACCTGCGCCAAGACTTCTCCTGCGATCCTCCTGCTTCCCGCAGCGCGCTATTTTCTCCTGTCTCTCTGCGGGTACATACCGCAGAAGCTCTTCGTACAATGCCGCATCCCGCAGCGGCGAAATATTGGTTATCAGAACCCTCATGCCGTCTCCTTTAACAGGGTATTCAGCCTGTCTCTCGCCGCCAGAAGTTCGTCGCAGGCAGGTAAAAGTCCCGCCGTCTCTCCCGCACGCAGCGGTTCCACAATCCGCACCACAATATCATATAACGGGGTCAGTCCCATATTGGCAAGCATTCCTTTTAATGTATGCGCACATTCAAATGCACGCCCCATCTCCCCTGAGCGCAGCGTCTCCGGCAGAAGTTCAAAATTCTGATCTGTCGCTGCCGTGTACAGGCAGCGGCGGTACAGCTCCCTGTCACCGATGAACCGTGCCAGCGCACCGTCCACATCACAGCCCCAGTTTTTCAAGGAATCAAACAGTTCCTCCATTGTCCGTCTCTCCTTTATCCTTCTCTCCGGCAACAGACACCCGCTTCAACAGTCTGCCAGCTCCCAGAACATTTTCCACTCTGCGCATCGCAATCTCCGGCACGAAAGGCTTCACGATGTAGTCCTCTGCGCCCAGCTGCAGCATCTGGATCTGATGTCCGGTCGTGTCGTCCGCTGTGATGATAATCACCGGGATTCCCGCAAGGACGGCATCCTGCTGCTTTCGCTTTAGGAATTCCATTCCATCCATCACCGGCATCGCAAGATCCAGCAGGATAATATCCACCTTGCCGGACTCTCTGTTTAAGACCTCAAAGGCATCCGCTCCGTTTTCCGCTTCAAGGATCCGGTACTGTTGCTCAAAAATGCACTTAAGCAGTCCGCGATTTACCTCCTGATCATCCACAACCAGCATCGTCCGCTCTGTCTTTTCCGCTGCCAGAAGTACCTGACGGTATTTCTGCAGTTCCTGATCCATCATCCGCTGTTCCGTAATATCGGTAAGCGTACCGACGATAATGTGCTTTTCGCCCACGCTCGTGATGTATTTCAGCTTCAGATGTACCCAGATCGAGCGTCCGCTCTTAGAAGTGCGCAAAAATTCGCAGGCTGCGGTCTCCTTCGACTTTGCAATATCCTCAAACGTGCCGAGGAGAATCTTCCTACTCTCGTCCGAGAGTTGTTTTTCCATCACAAGCCCGCCCGAGGAATTGATATCTCCGTATCCGAACATGTCATAGTAGGCGTTGTTCACGCGGAGTGTATCAATCCGGTTCTGCTCTTTCTCATATTCATAGATGACCGCCGGCTCCATCATGCCGGAAAATACGCTTCCCATCTGTGACGTCGCGTTCCAGAGCATATCCCTGCCGATCTCGTCCTTCTGGTACTTCTCCTGCAGTTCGTCCTTTTTCTCGGATACCAGCTTTTCATAGTCGGATACCGGCATCGGTCTCGCAAAATAAAATCCCTGTACATACTCGCATCCGACGCTGTGCAGAAAGTCCACCTGCTCCCTTCTCTCTACACCCTCCGCAATCACCGGGAGATTCAGCCATTTTGCCATGCGCACAACCGACGCGAGAATATTCTGGCTACGCCCCTCCTGATCCGTATCCGACAGAAACTTCATATCGATCTTGAGCACATCCACGGCAATATCCTTTAACACATTTAAAGAAGAATATCCGCTTCCGAAATCGTCCATCAGAATAGAAAATCCTTCCTTCTGCAGACGTTCCATCGTCTCCTTGATCGCCTTCGGGTTCGTCGTGTAGGCGCTCTCCGTCAGTTCCAGTTCCAACAGTTCCCGGGGGATGTGGTAGCGGTCCGTCAGTCCGCAGATTGCCTCCACCAGTCTTGGATTATAGAGGCTGACCCTGGAAATGTTGACCGACACCGGCGACGGCTTTTTCCCCTCGGCAATCCATCCTGCAAGCAGCTTACAGGTCTTCTCCCAGACGTAGTAATCCAGCTTGGTAATGAATCCATTGCGCTCAAAGACCGGGATAAATTCTCCCGGCGAGATCATGCCGCCTTCCGGCTTTGCCCACCGCACCAGCACTTCCGCCCCACAGATCCTGTTGTCCTGCAGGCTGTACTTCGGCTGCAGGTAAAGGACGAATTCCTCCTCGTCCAACGCATGCCGCATATGGTTGACAATCTGCTGTTCCCGCACGATGTCTTCCCGCATCTCATCCACATAAAACGCATAGTTTTCGATGTAATTGCCTTTGCA
Organism: Roseburia hominis A2-183; assembly: GCF_000225345.1. Classification (NCBI taxonomy): domain Bacteria; kingdom Bacillati; phylum Bacillota; class Clostridia; order Lachnospirales; family Lachnospiraceae; genus Roseburia; species Roseburia hominis. Next base: position 1,408,034 of record NC_015977.1, on the reverse strand, counting down.
CTGCTTGGCAGCCAGATTCGCCCGGTCATACATCGCATCAACGGAGAGATCCCGCTCCCGGATCACATAGATTCCGATTGCCGGCACCACATCAAAAGCGAGCTGGTACTGTCCGAGACGCATGCGCATGTAGCGCACAAGCTCTAACATCGTCTCCTCGCCCCTGTACGGCATGCAGATGCCGAAAATATCCGCCTCGATTCTTCCGTAGGCAATCTGTTCCGTATCTCCCGCAAATTTCCGGATCTCCTTCGCGATATACTGTAAAAGTCCGTCACCGCTGCTGCTTCCGAAGAAAGAATTCACCAGTTGGAACTTTTCGATGTCGAGACGTAAAAACGCATACGTCTCTTCGGGATGTCTCTTAAGCAGAACACGGGTTGCTTCAAAGAAATGCGTCTTATTATAAATTCCGGTGAGCATGTCGTAATCCGCACGGTATCTCAATTCTCTCGACAGCTGCTGTTCACTGCTGCGCACCGCATTTTCTACCCGGAACCGCACGATCTGCGGATCATATGGTTTTCCTATAAAATCTCTTGCCCCCAGTGCCAGACATGCCTTTTCCGTCTTGACGTCACGCTCCACAGACGCCACAATGACCGGTATCCGACGATAAGAATCCACCTTGCGGTATTCTCTTAAAAATTCAAACCCATCCATCTGCGGCATGACCAGATCCAGAATGATCGCAGATATCGCGTCAAACTCCTTCTGCGATTCCAGAATCCGAAGTGCACCTGCACCGTCTACTGCCTCTACAATCTCATAAGCATCCTTTAGCATCTTTTTCAATGCGATCCGATCCAGCTCTGAATCGTCCACTATGAGTACCTTATCTCTGCTGCCCATACTCTTACCCCGGTTTTTTTTATTCTCCTGGTTCCTATCCGATTCGTCCTATATTCCTAATCTGCATTCGTCATCAAACGCATCATAACCTCACTTCATCATAGCAAAGTTACCGCCGCATTTCAATACTTCGGGCAAAAGAAGCAGGAAAAAAGCCCTACCCGCTATTGCGGCTTCTCTATGACAGCAATCGCCTTTTTGAACTGGAAGAAAAACAGAACAAGCGTAAAGCTTACCGCGATCACATCCGCTGCCGGCTCTGCCAGATACACGCCCATGGTCTGATTTTTCACCAGATGCGGCAGCAGATAAATAAGCGGCAGCAACAGCACAAATTTACGCATAATCGCCACAATGATCGAAGCCCCCGCATTGCCGATCGAGATAAATGTCATCTGACATGCAATCTGCGCCCCGAAAATACCCATGGCGGCACAGTAGATGCGGAGCGCCCACTTCGTGTATGCGATCAGCTCTGCGTTGGAGGAAAAAATCATTGCAAACATCTGCGGAAACAGCATGATTAAAAGCCATACCGCCATCGAATAGCACAGGCTTGTGGTCAACAGCAGACGGAATGTCCTTTTAACGCGCTCTGCATTTCTGGCGCCGTAATTGTAGCTTGTGATCGGCTGGGCGCCCTGTCCGAGTCCCTGCATCGGAAGCATGGAAAACTGCATCGCACTGGATAGAATCGTCATGGCTCCCACCGCCACGTCTCCCCCGTATTTGAGCAGCGAGGCATTGAAGCAGACCGTAATCACGCTCTCGCTTGCCTGCATGATAAACGGGGCAAGTCCAAGCGCCAGCCCCGGAAGTACCACGCCCGCTTCCATGCGCAGATACTTTTTGCGGATTTTTAATACAGTCTTTTTTCCCGTCAGGAATGAGAGAACCCAGACGGTCGATACCGCCTGCGAGATCACCGTCGCGGTCGCCGCTCCGCGGACTCCCATACCGAATCCATAGATCAGAACCGGGTCGAGCACAATATTGCAGCCCGCGCCGATCATAACGCTGAGCATTCCTGTCCTGGCAAAGCCCTGCGCCGTGATAAACGCATTCATGCCGAGCGTCAGCTGCACAAAGACCGTTCCGGCCGCATAGATTTTCATATAATCCGAAGCAAAGCCGATAGTATTCTCACTTGCTCCGAACGTCAGCAACAGCGGTCTGTAAAACAGTAACAGCAGAACCGTGAGCACGGCGGAGATGACAATCTGCAGTGCAACGCTGTTGCCGAGAATTTTTTCCGCCTCGTCATAGTCGCCCTTTCCCATCGCCATGGAAGCCCTCGGTGCCCCGCCGTTGCTCACAAGTGCGGCAAATGCCGACACAATCATGATAATGGGCAGGCAGACGCCCACCCCTGTAAGTGCCAGCGCCCCATCTTCCGGCATATGTCCGATATAGACCCGGTCTACCAGGTTATATAACAGGTTGATCAGCTGTGCAACGATCGCTGGAAGCGACATGCGCCACAGCAGTCTCCCAATCGGATCTCTCCCGAGAAAATCATTTTTTTGTTCCATATCAACGGTTCCTCCCATCATCTGTCTGTATCAAAAAACATCTCGTCCAAATATAATTCGTTGAATTTCGGGTGCATGGCAAGCGAAAGTTCCTGTGCGCGCCCTGTGATAGACGCAAGCCTCTGTTTTGCCGCCGTCCTGTCGTCGAGCAGATACCGCTGTGCTCCCGCAAGCGCACTGTTGCCAATCATCGTGATATGTCCCCGGAATTGTTCCGGGAACAGTCCGATCCGGATAGTCTGCTCCTCGTCCATCCTGCAGCCAAAACCTCCTGCGATCAGGATTTCTTCGGGGTCTCCTCCGCCGTATTCCGCGAGCAGCGTCTCGATCCCTGCGCGGATCGCCGCCTTGCCCATCTGCACCTGTCTCACATCCTCCTGCCGGAACCGGAATCTGCCCTCCGCGACCGGCATGCCGTCCGTAAACCAGGGTTCCTCAAACGTCCCGTTCTCATCGATGAGTCCGAGCCGCACGGCTTCTCCCACAGCGTCAATAATCCCGGTTCCGCATAAGCCGATCGGTGTCTCACCAGCGATGGTGCTTAACTCCACGGTTCTTATTCCTCCTATGGCGGCAGGATCTCTCTCCAGAACCAGGCTTGTCACGGCTCCCGGAACGCCCGCAACACCGCAGGATATATTCCCGCCCTCAAAGACCGGTCCCGCCGCTGCGGAAGTCACAAGAAATCCATCCGCTCCCCCGGCTGCCATCTCCCCGTTGGTGCCGATGTCCAGCAGCAACGCATTTTTCTTCCGGTCCATTTCCAAGGCATAGATTCCCGCCACGATATCCGCTCCGACGAAAGCAGAGATTCCGGGCAAAATGGTCACTGACACACTCCACCGGTCAGACAGTGCAAGCTCTGCATCGCTCCCCTCCCAGAGAGAGAGATCCTCAGGCGTAAAAGGCGCCGCTCCAAGCCCCGCACAGGATAATCCGCGCAGGAGATGACACATGGTCGTATTTCCGACAATCACAAGTTCCTCCACAGCATCATCCGGTATCCCGGCATCCGCCACGAGTCCCGCAAGCAGCGCATCAATATCCCGGCAGATGCTAAGGCGCAGTTCCTCTGCCGCCCCCTCGTTTGCCGCCTGGATTCTGGACAGAACATCCGCGCCGTATGCCCGTTGGTGATTTACCGAGGATGCGGCGGCAATCCGTTTCCTCTCTGTAAGGTCATAAAGCGTTGCAGCGAGCGTGGTGGTACCGATATCCACGGCAGCGCCGCAGCGCTGTTTCCCGGAATGCCCCCATATCTTGGCTGCACCCTCTCTGTTGTGCATCGCCGCGCAATCTCTCTCACCAGGGATGGCTCCTGCCGTCTGACCGGTATTTTCCCCATCCGCTGCATCCGCCGTGACCAACACATCAATCTTCTGCTCCCGGCTTACGGGAAGCTGCAGGCTGCATGCCTCTGCCCCGCACACTTCACACGCCATGCGCACGCCACTGCTTCGTTCTTCCGCTGTGAGCAGCCTCCGCTCATTTGCCGTCGGTTGTGGTGCCTCCGACACAAAGCGCACGCGGCATCTTCCACAGGTTCCCTTTCCGCCGCAGGGCGCATCCACATAATGTCCCGCTCTTATCAGACGCATCAGCAGCGTCTCTGCCTTCCCGCCCGATCCTGCCGGAAGTTCTATCACTTCTTTTGCATATTGAACGTTCATCCAGTCATTCCTCCCCGCGTTATGGCGTGTAGTCCACGCCTGCCCGCCTCGCCTGCTCTTCCTGTTCCTCCTCCGCGATCCGGTATATCCGGTTCCCTTTCCGGAAAAAAGTGCCGGTCCGCAAAAAGCGGAATGTAACCCCGCAGTTCACGCACTGGTTCATCAGTTCCAGCGCCCAGGCAAAATCGCATACACGCGCGTCTGCTCCCTGTTCGCCGCCGCAGAGAACCTGCGCAATCTCCCCGGTCTTTAGATACGCATCCAGCACCAGTTTTTCAAGGAGCGGTTCGCAGAGAATTCCCTTATGGCGCACCGGCAGTTTTAAAAATGCAGGAATCCGGTCATCCGCGCGTCTCTGAATCTCCACCGAACAGAGAATCGTCACGTTTTCATAGCCGTCTCCCCAGTCGCCGGGCAGTGCTTTAAAAAAGCGGTGCTCCCTCTTTGTCTCAATCACAAAGGAAAGATCCTGCCGCTCCTTGATCATCGCCCACGCCTCGCTCCGCCATTCATCCGCCTCCGGCAGGAAAAAATCCGACGTCATGCACACATAGACCGGTTCCTCCTGTGGCAGCAGCTTGTATTCTCCTCTCCGGTTCTTCTTTACCGGCAGATCAAAATTGGCTGTCCTTCGGATCACGGACGCATTTTTGCCGTACATCGCATCTTTTTCATATACATAACAGTTGTCGCACCCTGCACTGATTTTCTTGCAGCCATGCCAGGGATTCCAGACCGCCATACGAAACGCGCCTCCTTCTTCTTTCCTTTTTGTCCGCCGGATGGTATACTTATCACAAATCTGGAAAAAGTAAAACCGCTGCCACATCCGGGCAGCCACAGAAAGGAATTGTCTATGAAACTGATCTCATGGAATGTCAACGGTCTGCGCGCCTGCATGCAGAAAGGCTTCGCAGAATTTTTTACAGCAAGTGATGCTGATATTTTCTGTATCCAGGAATCCAAACTGCAGGAGGGGCAGATTGATTTTGCACCGGAGGGCTATTACGCTTACTGGAATTATGCGCAGAAAAAGGGCTACTCCGGCACCGCCATTTTTACCAGAAAGGAACCTCTGTCGGTGCATTACGGCATCGGCATTCCACAGCACGATACCGAGGGACGTGTGATTACGCTGGAATTCCCGGATTTTTATATGGTCACCTGCTACACGCCAAATTCCCAGAATGAACTGGCAAGGCTCTCCTACCGCATGGAGTGGGAAGATGCATTTCTCTCATATCTAAAAGGTCTTGACCGGAACAAGCCTCTGATTCTCTGCGGCGATCTCAATGTCGCCCACGAAGAGATCGACCTTAAGAATCCGAAAACCAACCGGAAAAACGCCGGTTTTACCGACGAGGAGCGCACAAAAATGACGGCTCTTTTATCCGCCGGCTTCACCGATACGTTCCGCCATTTTTATCCGGATACCGAGGGCATCTACTCCTGGTGGTCCTACCGCTTTCACGCCAGAGAGAAGAACGCCGGATGGCGTATCGACTACTTCATCACCTCATCCGCACTCGATGACCGCCTTGTGGATGCAGGAATTCTCACCGATGTCACTGGCTCCGACCACTGTCCGGTAACACTTACCGTCGATCTGCCATTCTGTCCATAGCACTATTTCTGCCGATAGACATGACAGTAAAGCACGTCCCGCATGGTCTCAAATTCATCCGCCAAAAGCCGCTTCGGATAAGACATGATCCGAAGCGGGATGGCATGTCTGTCCTCTCCCATCGCCGGCTGCATATATTCAAACGGATTCATCACGAATCCGTTTCTCTCATAAAATGCAATCCGTCTGGCTTCCAGTTCACCGGTCGGCAGTTCCACCTCCAGTATAACCGGCTTTCTGCTCTGCGTCGTCAGCTGTGTCAGAAGTACCGCTCCAAGTCCGCCGTTTCGGCATGATTTCCTCACGGCAAAGTGCTCCACAAACAGGAATGTATCAAACTCCCACACTGCCAGAAACGCCATCAGTTCCCCATGTGCACGGTACCCGTACAGGTGATACCAGGAGACATCCAGTATCTTTCTCTGCGCCTCCCTGGATCGTCTCTCGTCCCGCGGAAAACTCTCCTCCATAATCTCCCATACGCTGTCAAAATCCCGTTCTGTCAGTGTCTCTAAACTCTGCATGTTCTCTCTCCCGGCTGATTCTTTCTTACTTACTTTTATACCATAAAACAAGATTATAGCACAAATTTCCTACGGAATCAAACCGCGCTGTTCTTTGCCTGCGTCTCACCCTCTCCGATCCTGATGGTGCGGAAGCCCTCTCCGTGCACTTCATTGGACTCCAATATAATCATAAACGATGCCGGGTCTGCCTCCTTAACAGCATGCTGAAGCAGATACATCTCTTTGTTGTTGCACACGCACATCACGACCTGTTTGTTGTCACAGCGGTAACCGCCCTGTCCCTGTAATATCGTAGAGCCGCGGCCGCAGCAGGAATCGATCACATCGCAGATCTCCTTTCCATGCTCTGTCACGACAAGTGTCATTTTCCCGGAATTGATGCCGTACATCAGCTTGTCGACCACGATTGCCAGCAGAAAACTCACAATCATTCCGTAGATAATTCCATCCACATCCCGAAGCAGAAATCCGCCCAGAAGAATGATGATCACATCCGTCACGAACGAAATTTTCCCGACAGACCAGTATGGTTTCAGATTCTTGACTGCCATAATAATAAAGTCGGAACCACCGGTCGAGGAATTCTGCATGTAAATCACCGCATATCCCAGTCCGGCAAACACACCGGTACAGAGTGCCGCAAGCAGACGGTCTCCCGAGTAAACCGGGAGCAGCGGCGCAACATAGTCAATCATCAGAGAAGAAATCAGCATACAGCGCAGTGAGCTGAAGAAAAAATGTCTTCCCAGCAGACGATAGCATAATATTGCCACCGGTATATTCAGCAGTATCGTGGAAAATCCAACCGGCACACCGAACAGCTGATATAAAATGATCGAGATACCGGAAAATCCGGTCATCGGAAATCCCGCCTGCACCGCAAAATTGTAAATACCGCCAGCGATAAACGCACTTCCCACAACCTCCCAGAATATCTGTTTTAAAAATATCTCTCTATCTTCTTTTTTCATTTTCATTCATCCTTCCTTTGCATGCGAGTGTCTCCACAACACAAAAAAAGAGCACCAGCAGATTATACGAATATAATATGCTAACGCTCTTTTCCGTATCCTATTGTAACACCGGAATCCGGAATTTGTCAAATATGTTTCTCTTTACAATCCGTATGTGTCGTGTTAATATACTTCACATATGAATCATTCATATTTGAAGTATATATATATGCAAGACATATCAATATGAATATTACATGCGTGAAGTATTATTTTATCCCATTGAAAGGAGCATTTACCTATGAATACCGGTATTGAATTTACCATGAAACTATCGGCTGCCTACAGTGCTGTATGCAGACCTTTGTGTCACGAACTGAATCTCCCACAGACCGCGTTCGATATTCTGATGTTTCTGGCGAACAACCCAGAATATACCACCGCACGCGATATTGTGGAAGTCCGCAAGATCAAAGCCAACCTCGTATCGATCAACGTAGACAAGCTTGTCGGTGAAGGTTATCTGCGGCGTGAGGCGGACACAGACGACCGCAGGAAGACCCATCTGCTCTGCACAGACAAAGCCGGCGCTGTCATCGAACAGGGGCGCACACTTCAGAACCGCTTTATGAACAGTCTTCTGGCGCACATCGACGACGCTGCCAGAAAGCAGCTCGCAGAAAGTATTCACCAGATGGAGCAGAATCTGGATCACATGTTAGAGGAGGAACACTGATATGACATTATTATTCACGATACTCGTCACCTTTTTTGCCGGCATGGGCGCCGGACTCGGCACCGGCTTCGCCGGAATGAGCGCAGCCGCCGTCATCAGCCCGATGTTAATCACTTTTCTGGATGTCGACCCCTATATGGCAGTCGGCATCGCCCTCTCCTCCGACGTGCTTGCAAGCGCCGTCTCCGCCTACGTCTATGGTAAAAACAAAAATCTGGATATCCGCAACGGAGTGATTATGATGGTGAGCGTCTTAATCTTCACCGTCATCGGAAGCTACATCTCAAGCCTTGTCCCGTCCACCACCATGGGGAATTTTTCCGTCTTCATGACGTTTCTTCTCGGCATCAAGTTCATCGTAAAACCTGTCATGACGACAAAAGAATCCATGGCGCAGGTCTCCACAAAAAAACGTGCCATCCAGTCGGTTGTCTGCGGCGTGATCATCGGATTTATCTGCGGTTTCATCGGTGCCGGAGGCGGCATGATGATGCTCTTAATTTTAACCTCTGTGCTGGGCTATGAGTTAAAAACTGCGGTTGGCACGAGCGTATTTATCATGACTTTCACCGCTCTCACCGGAGCCGTGTCGCACTTTGCCATCGGCGGCGCTCCCGACTGGACAATCTTTCTTCTGTGCGTGGTGTTCACGTTCCTCTGGGCGAGAATCGCATCCGTATTCGCCAATAAGGCCACACCAAAGACGTTAAACCGTGCAACCGGTGTCATTCTTGTAGTCCTTGGCATCGTCGTGCTGGCGTTTTCCTTGTTGTAAAATCTGCAAAATAGCAGATAACCAGAATATGCTTACAAATATGCCGACCGGACGCTGGCAGCTTCCCACCGCCGCCAGCGCCCGGTTCCCCGCAAATCTCCCGGTCACAGCCATACCTGCCTGACATCTTTAAATTCGGTGCCGATCATCCAGTCTCTCACAATTCTTGGAATTCTCCACGCATAGGCCGGTGTTACAACAAGAAGATATCGTCCTGCAGGGCATTATAAAACCTGAGACGTACAAATACAAGAGTGCGCAACGCCAGCTTTTGTACAATCCATAATCATTTTCTCACACATCTCATACCCCAGCCTGGAGCTGTTCATAGACAGTGTATAATTGCCCGCCATTCCCCATTTCTGCTCCGTGTAAAAACGATAATTTGTCATACGCCTCTTATCAATATCCGCCATCATTTTAGCTGCCTCGCCTTCGTTGACATGGTACAGTCTGCAGATGCGCTGCACTTTTTCCGGCATATCGCCGTGTATAAATACATTCAGCACATCCTCTCTGTCCTTCAAAATAAAATCTGCATTTCTTCCTATAATGACGCAGCTCTCCTTTTCTGCGATCTCCAGAATCACCTTTCTCTGCGCTTCGTACACCATATCTTCCACGGATTTTCCGGTAAGGTCGCGTCCGGCAAAAGCATAGCCAAACAAACCCTTCTTTGGAGAGAGTTCCGCATTTTCCTTTATGTACTCCGTAGAAAATCCTGACTTCTCTGCAATCTGACCGATGATATCCTTATCGTAATAGGCAATTCCAAGCTTCTTTGCCACTTCTTCGCCGATAAAACGACCGCCGCTTCCGAATTCTCTGCTGATTGTAATGATTCTTTTTGCCATCTCAATTCCTCCCTAACTTAAACGCTCCACTTTATTTTTTCTGATTCTCTTTAAAAATACATAGCCCACCAGACACGCTATCATCTCCGTGATCGGAAATGCCCACCAGATCAGTGAGATGCCCATCTGACCGTTTCTTGCAAAGATTGAAAAAATTCCTGCCAGCGGCAATATGATGACAAGCTGTCTGAGCAGCGAAATCACCAGTGACTCGATACCTCCGTCCAAAGCCTGATAAATGCCCTGATATGCCACATTGATTCCGGCAAAGATAAAGCTGATGGAGATAATCCGCATCGCTCCAATAAAATATTCTCTGGATTGCCCGGCATTAAACAGTGTCGCAAATGCTCCCGGGAACACTTCCGTGATAATGATACCAAAAATCATCAGCGCCGTTGTATACAGGAGACCATATTTTATTCCGTCCTTGATTCTCTTTTTGCTTCCCATTCCATAAGCAAAAGCAATAATGGGTGTAATTGCATCTCTGAGTCCGAATGCTAAGAACAACACAAACTGCTGGACTTTATAGAACAGTCCGTATGCGGTCTGTGCAGAAGGGCTGAACTTCAGAATCAAGTTCATCACATAAACCATGATCGACATCAGCGCCTGCGCAATGATTGCCGGAAGTCCGATCGCATAGATTTCTTTTATGATACCGGCATCCGGCTTCATGTACTCCACTCCATGCTCAAATTCCTGATTCAATTTCATATGGAACAAAAACAGCAATACCGCAGACGCCACCTGACCGATCACCGTCGCGTAGGCTGCGCCTTTTACTCCCATTTCAGGAACCGGTCCGATACCATAGATCATAACCGGATCAAGAATGATATTGATCACGGCTCCCACAACCTGACCGATGGTCGAATATAAAGAACGTCCGGTTGCCTGCAATAACTTTTCAAATAAAGAAAAGAAGATAATTCCAAAGGAAATCACGCAGCATATTCTAAGATAGCTTGTTCCCATCGAAATTACTTCCGGATCAACCGTCTGTGAGGAAATATATGCCTTCACTCCGGCAATTCCAAACAACAGGCATACTGCATAAATGATTCCTCCGAGGAATAAACTGTTGCCTGCAACCTTCGCTGCCTTTTTTGTATTTCCCTGCCCGAGTGTCCTTGCCAAAAGTGCATTTGTCCCCACACCCGTTCCGATTCCAACTGCCACCATAAGCATTTGAACCGGGAACACCAGCGTAAGTGCATTTAATGCCGCCTCACTCCCCACTTTCATGTTTCCGACAAAGGCGCTGTCCACAATATTGTAGACAGCCTGCAATGCCATGGATAAGATCATCGGTATTCCCATCTGCACCATAAGCTTCTTTACCGGCATTTCCTTCATCTTGTTACTCTCTGTCATATAATCCTCCTTGTTTTTCCGCACAAAAAAAAATGTGTACCTATCTCATAAGCTGGACTTACGCTGATAAGCTACACACTTCTTTATGGCATGATATTTATTTTAAAAACAGAAAAACGAGTAGCAAAACTGGATTTACGCTAGTCTGCTACTCGTTTGATCCTTATTATATTTCTCATTTTAGAAAAAGTCAATATAGCAAAAGCGCAAAAGGACAGCCACACACATACATGTGTGACTGTCCTTTTCCCTATCTATACATTACCTTCTCCTAAAAATAACGCATATGATTTATTTGTTTGCGATTGCTGCCTGTGCTGCTGCAAGACGAGCGATCGGCACACGGAACGGTGAGCAGGATACATAATCCAGACCGATCTTGTGGCAGAACTCTACGGAAGAAGGATCTCCACCGTGCTCTCCACAGATACCTACATGAAGCTTCGGATTTACCGGCTTGCCAAGCTTGATTGCCATATCCATCAGCTTGCCGACACCTGTCTGATCCAGTTTTGCAAACGGATCGTTCTCGAAGATCTTGGTATCATAGTAAGCATTTAAGAACTTACCTGCATCATCACGAGAGAAACCGAATGTCATCTGTGTCAGGTCGTTTGTACCGAAGCAGAAGAAATCAGCCTCTGTTGCGATCTCGTCTGCAGTCAGAGCTGCTCTCGGGATCTCGATCATTGTTCCTACTTCATACTCAAGCTTTACACCTGCTGCTGCAATCTCAGCGTCAGCAGTATCAACAACAACCTTCTTCACATACTTTAACTCTTTTACTTCGCATACAAGCGGAATCATGATCTCCGGCTTTACAGTCCAGTCCGGATGAGCCTTCTGTACGTTGATTGCTGCACGGATAACAGCCTTTGTCTGCATCTTTGCAATCTCCGGATAGGTAACTGCAAGACGGCATCCTCTGTGACCCATCATCGGGTTGAACTCATGCAGAGAAGCGATGATGTTCTTGATTGTCTCAACAGACTTGCCCTGAGCTTTTGCAAGCTTCTCGATGTCAGCTTCCTCTGTCGGAACGAACTCATGAAGAGGCGGATCCAGGAAACGAATGGTTACCGGGCAGCCTTCCAGTGCTTCGTATAACTTCTCAAAGTCACCCTGCTGATACGGAAGAATCTTATCAAGGGCAGCTTCTCTCTCCTCTACGGTATCAGAGCAGATCATCTCACGGAATGCAGCAATTCTGTCTTCCTCGAAGAACATATGCTCTGTACGGCAAAGTCCGATACCCTCAGCGCCAAGCTCACGAGCTTTCTTAGCGTCTGCCGGTGTATCTGCATTGGTACGAACCTTTAATGTTCTGTACTTGTCAGCCCATGCCATAACACGTCCGAACTCGCCTGCGATGGTAGCGTCAACAGTCTTGATCTCGCCATCATAGATATTACCGGTTGTACCGTCGATGGAGATCCAGTCTCCCTCATGGAACTCTTTGCCGGCCAGTGTAAACTTCTTATTCTCCTCGTCCATAGCGATGTCGCCGCATCCGGATACACAGCAGGTACCCATACCACGTGCAACTACGGCAGCGTGAGATGTCATACCGCCACGAACGGTTAAGATACCCTGGGAAGCCTTCATACCAGTGATATCCTCCGGAGATGTCTCAAGACGTACTAATACGACCTTCTCTCCTCTTGCATTCCAAGCCTCTGCATCCTCTGCAGTGAATACGATCTTACCGCAGGCAGCACCAGGAGATGCTCCAAGACCTTTGCCCATCGGTGTAGCAGCCTTTAATGCAGCAGCATCGAACTGCGGATGAAGCAGTGTATCGAGGTTACGCGGGTCGATCATCAATACTGCCTCTTCCTCTGTCTTGTGTCCCTCATCTACGAGGTCGCAAGCGATCTTTAATGCAGCCGGAGCTGTTCTCTTACCGTTACGGCACTGTAACATGTAGAGCTTCTTGTTCTCTACTGTGAACTCCATATCCTGCATATCATGGTAATGGTTCTCAAGAGTCTCGCAAACCTTTAAGAACTCAGCGTATGCCTCCGGGAACTCCTGCTCCATCTGAGCGATCGGCATAGGTGTACGGACACCTGCAACAACGTCCTCGCCCTGTGCATTGATTAAGAACTCACCCATAAGCTTGTTCTCACCGGTTGCCGGATCACGGGTGAATGCAACACCTGTACCAGACTCGTTGTTTAAGTTACCGAATACCATAGGCATTACGTTAACTGCAGTACCCCAGGAATACGGGATATCGTTGTCACGACGGTATACGTTTGCACGCGGGTTGTCCCAAGAACGGAATACAGCCTCGATTGCAAGCTTTAACTGCTCTACAGGATCTGACGGGAAATCAGTTCCCAGCTGATTCTTGTACTCAGCCTTGAACTGCTCTGCCAGAGTCTTTAAGTCAGCAGCGGTGAGGTCGATGTCGTACTGAACACCCTTCTCCTCTTTCATCTTATCGATGAGCTGCTCAAAATACTTCTTACCAACTTCCATAACGACGTCAGAGAACATCTGAATGAAACGTCTGTAGGAATCATATACGAAACGCTCGAATGCCGGATCCGGGTTTCCTGCGATCATTGCTGCTACTACGTCATCATTTAATCCAAGATTTAAGATGGTGTCCATCATACCCGGCATGGAAGCTCTCGCACCGGAACGTACCGATACCAGTAACGGATTCTTCAGATCACCGAATTTCTTACCGTTGATCTCCTCCATCTTCTTAACGCCTTCCATAGCCTGCGCCATGATCTCGTCGTTGATCTTACGTCCATCCTCGTAGTACTGCGTACAAGCCTCTGTTGTGATTGTGAATCCCTGTGGTACAGGAAGTCCGATGCTTGTCATCTCTGCAAGGTTGGCACCCTTACCACCGAGCAGATTACGCATGGTCATGTCGCCTTCGCTAAACATATAAACCCATTTGTTCGCCATTTTGCTAATTCCTCCTAAACTATACTTACTATGTAACTATGTCAGAGCCAACCCCTGCCATAATTCCGCAAACGAATGTACGTCTCCCAAAACGCACACATCTATAATATCATACTTTTGCTAAATAGCAACAATTATTTTCGTCTCTTTTTGCTGTTTTTTGTCACAATTTCACAATTCAAAACCTTGTTCCATGATGTGGAACGCATAGTGTTTTGAAAACAGTAAAAGAGACCGGGCACTCTGCCGGTCTCTCTCCCCACACAAAAATGAACTATTCTTCTTTCTTAAATTATGCGATCTTCTTTCTTCTTACGATCACGCATGCACATGCACATACTGCAGCAAGTGCTGCAATGCCAAACGCACTGCCCTCACCTGTCTTCGGGGAGGTCACTGCTGTTGTTCCGGCAGAAGTACCGTTTCCAGTCTTCATTGCCTCATAATATTCCGGTGAGTAATTATTGTTATCACTGGATGCAACAGTTGCAGCCGGAATGCGGATAATTGCCATCGGGGAGAAGGAAGTAAAGGTTGCCGTCACAACGCCATCTCCTGCTGTTGCAGACTCTACATACCAGTTACCGTCATGATGCTGATGTAAAATGCATACATTATCTCCTGCACTTACAGCAACAGAGAATTTCAGTGTAACCGGGTTGGTCTCAGATGCGCCTGCAACACTATAGTCGCCAGCTCCCAGCACATCTACATTCTGTCCAAACTGAGCTGTTACAGCTGCCTGTGCCGCTGCTACCTGGGCTGCGGTCAGCTGTTTTACCTGTACCTCAATTGCATTGCCGTTTGCATCTGTTGCCGTTGCAGCTACTGCGCTGAAATTTCTTACATAAGTTACGCTTCCATTTGATGTGGAAGTGGATGTGCTTGTGCTGGTACCGCTGCCTGATGTTGTACCACTTGTTGCATTGTTGGTTACGCTCGGTGCAGCAAATGCAGTTGTGCTTACAGCGAATGTAAGAACCATTGCTGCTACGATTGTGATAATTTTCTTCATTGGTTTTTTCTTCCCTTCTTTTTATTTTGTGTGGTCTATATCAACGCTTTGCGTTAATATCAAGAATCTTCCCCGATATAGAACAGATCCAATATCATCTCATAGAACTGTTCCTCATCCACATGAAATTCTTCATAATAATCTCCCATCACCTGTTCTCCCGGAACCACCTGCAGGCTTTCCTCTGAAAATCCGCAGGAAATCCCTGTCAGCGCAAGTGATAGTATCTGGGTTCTGGAGAGGTTCGTCAGCACAGAATCTGAAATGCCCGCATACATCCGGAACGGTGTTCTAAGATCGGCTCTCGTCTCACCAATGACCTTTTCCACAAATGCTGTAAGATACTCTTTCTGCCGTTGCAGACGATACTGCGCACTGTACGCTTCATCGCAGTCTCTCCACCTCACAAAACGATACGCCTGCTCATTATTGAGCGTTACTGTCTCTCCCGCATGGTAGTTCTCAAAATCCTGTTCCAGAAAAACCGTCACCCCGCCAGCCATTCCATTCAGACTCTCAATGGAATTCAGACTAAATGTGACATATGCATCAATCGGGAGATTATAAAATAGTCTCGACACTGCACGTTCCACCAATTCACAACTTTTTGTGCCTCCATCCCCAAATGCATACTGGAGTGCCAGATGATCCTGCAGTAATCCAAGCGGCTCCCCCGTCATATAGAACGTTTCCAGATCCGTCATCGTGTCACGCGGAATTGCCACAATCCGCAATTTTTTCTGCTCCCGGTCGATCACCACAAGAAAATTGGCATCTGACTGTGCGCCTGAACCAATCACACCGCCGGCGGACTTCATATCATTTTCTGTATCCAGTCCCATACACAGAATCGTGCTGATTTTTTCATTCCGGCGGTAAGTTTTTCCATGGTACAAGACGGTGTCTTCTAACACGCATCCATCTGTCTCATATCCCGAATCCGTCCCACATACGGCATGTTTTCCCAGACTGTGCATGGCAGAAAGCCAAATTCCTCCCGCTGCTGCGCATACGATTATGACAAGAAGCAGAACAGCCAGCAGGATACGGCATGCCAAGGTTCTTTTATGTCTCACTCTCATAGACCTGTACCGCCTCCACCAGCAAACGTTTTTCACTTTGATTTTTAATGCAGGTCGACAACGTCAGCAATTTACTATCCGCTGTCACCGCAATATCTTCGCGTATAACATCCGTCTCATCGCCATTTTCCTTGAGGGAACTTAAAAATGCCTCTCTTTCCTCCGGTTCTGTAAAGGATGCAAAGCTGCCCATCAGGTGTCTGTCATCATAAGCTATTGCAGCGAACACCTGATAAACCCGTTCCCTTTCCGGTGTAATCACATAGACATATGGATGCTTCTCCATATAGCTTTCATCCTGATATTCATGCAGTGATCCAAACATAGTGCCGTTTTTCATATGATGTCCATAGACTACCGTGTTATTATCTGAAAAATCTCCGGCATTGCATGGTTCGACATAAATAGATCCCGGCAGACCATTCTGCCCTTCCGCAGTGTGTGACAGATAATAATCATCATAGGGATTCTCTGCATCCTGCTTGCGCAGCACCGGATAGCTGACTTTCGTGTCCGGTATATAAATCCATGCACAAATATCTTCATTTGTCTGCCACAGCGTATCAAAATCCACCTTAGGAACCGGTCCATAAATCTGCGCTTCGATCTGCTCTGTAACTTCTGCCTGAACCACAACGCTCTCCTGACTCATCTGTTCATACTGGCGCTGAATCATCGCCTGCCGGACAGTGTGAACCACAAGGTACAAAATGCACACAATGGCAATGCCTGCCAGTACAATCTGTGCAATCCTGTGTATCTGTTTTTTCTTTTGCTGCTCTTTTTCTTCGTTTAACATTTCACCGAACTCCTACTGTGATTCTACTATGATTGTACCCCCCCCCCCCCAATTTTTTTGTCAATATTATTTTCTGCCATATTTCTTGTCATCTGCCCACCATTTTTAGACATTATTTCCTAATTTCAAAAAATACCGCAGACAGGATTCCCCCGCCAGGCGCGGTCACTTGCGACACGTATCCTATAACGAAAAAACTGTCACCCTACCGAACCTGGTTCGATAGGATGACAGTTCTCTGTCATAAGAATATTCTTTTTACCACGCAAACTTCTGTGCAAAGTAAGCATCCAGTTCCTCGATCTTGATGCGCTCCTGCTCCATCGTATCACGGTCACGCACGGTCACCGCACCGTCGTTCTCAGACTCAAAATCGTATGTTACGCAGAACGGAGTCCCAATCTCATCCTGTCTTCTGTATCTCTTACCGATATTGCCTCTGTCGTCGAATTCACAGTTATATTTCTTGGAGAGCTGTGCGAAAATCTTCTCTGCGCCCTCGTTTAACTTCTTGGAAAGCGGAAGCACTCCGATCTTAACCGGAGCCAGTGCCGGATGGAAATGAAGCACAGTTCTCATATCCGGCTTCTCCTCGGTACCGATGTTCTCCTCATCGTAAGCCGCGCATAAGAACGCAAGCACCACGCGGTCTGCGCCGAGAGACGGCTCGATGACGTACGGCAGATAACGCTCGTTCTTCTCGTCGTCAAAGTAGGTAAGATCCTGACCGGACGTCTCCTGATGTCTGCCAAGGTCGTAGTCGGTACGGTCTGCGATACCCCAGAGTTCGCCCCAGCCGAACGGGAATAAGAACTCGATATCCGTTGTTCCCTTACTGTAAAATGCAAGTTCTGCCGGATCGTGATCGCGCAGACGCATCTCGTCTTCCTTGATGCCGAGGGAGATCAGCCAGTCACGGCAGAAACCTCTCCAGTACTGGAACCACTCCAGATCGGTTCCCGGCTCGCAGAAGAACTCCAGCTCCATCTGCTCGAACTCACGGGTACGGAACGTAAAGTTACCCGGTGTGATCTCGTTACGGAAAGACTTTCCGACCTGACCGATTCCAAACGGAATCTTCTTGCGGGATGTTCTCTGGACATTCTTGAAGTTTACAAAAATACCCTGTGCTGTCTCCGGTCTTAAATAAACCGTATTCTTCGCATCCTCGGTCACGCCCTGGAATGTCTTAAACATCAGGTTGAACTGCCGGATGTCTGTAAAATTGTGCTTGCCGCAGCTCGGGCACGGAACCTGGTTCTCCTCGATGAAATTCTTCATCTCCTCCTGGGTCCATCCGTCCACGGAGCTCTGTAAGGTGATGCCCTTCTCCTCCGCGTAGTCTTCGATAATCTTATCCGCCCGGAAACGCTCATGGCACTCTTTGCAGTCCATCAGCGGATCAGAGAAACCGCCGAGATGTCCGGAAGCCACCCATGTCTGCGGATTCATCAGGATCGCACAATCCACACCGACATTGTACGGATTCTCCTGGATAAACTTCTGCCACCACGCTCTCTTGACGTTATTCTTCAGCTCAACGCCCAGATTGCCGTAGTCCCATGTATTTGCAAGTCCGCCGTAAATCTCCGATCCCGGATATACGAAACCTCTTGATTTTGCCAGCGCCACGATTTTGTCCATTGATTTTTCCATTCTAAATTCCTCGCCTTTCTTAGGTTATATTGTGATATGTTTATTTGTAGACAATGAAAGTATATACGTCTGTCTCGAACGAACCGTCACCGGCCGCCGCCTCTGTCTGCTCGGTATCATCCGCATTCACCGGCTCCCCGGTCATCTCCATCTGTTCGGTTCCCGAAAGCTGCTCGGTCCCGACGCTCTCCTGTCCGGTCACATCCACGGATGCCGTCACGCTTCCCGTCTCAAGATAATATCCGTCACGGATCGACACACTGTCTTTTCCGGTCAGCTTCACATTCTGACAGGAGACATAGCAGATCTCACCGTCCACCTTCACATCCGTATTGGCACGGATGATGGCAACTTTCAAATCATCCTCAGAGTAAATATCCTGTTTTGTGGCAGCTCCCACAACCTTGCCTTCCTCCACGCGGGCGAACTCCCCGTCGTAGACGTATCCTGCCGCCAGGGAAGCAACGACTTTCCCCTGATAGAGTTCAATTCCATTAAATGCGGTATAATCCTCCGGTGTCTTGTACTTCATCTTAAGCTTCGCCACACCGTCTTCCACCTTAAGGCTCTCCACCTTGACTGCATTTTTACCATGCTCCGCGGTGTAATCTTCCACCTCTGCATCCACATAGGACTTCAGTTCCGTCTCATCGTAGTAGGACTGATCGAGCGTCTCCACATCCAGCGACGCTATCACGCCTTTCTTTCCCACGTACACGACACTTTCCTCTCCCTCCAGCGAGGTACCGCATCCGGAGAGAAGTCCCGCACACAACAGTACACTGCAGACCGTGCACACTAATCTCTTCATCACATAATCTCCATTCTTTCTGAAAAAGTATCGGTGATATTATACTATTTTAAAAACATGATTTCAACCTTTTCCGCATCCTCAAGTATCTTTAACGACTTGAAGGCGTGTCCCACGTACACGCCAAAATAACTGCGCAAAAGCCTGGTCAGTTCTTCCAGTACCTGCCCGCTCACGGAAAACGTATATAATTTTTCAATCCGCGCAGAGATCACGTACTGCATGGTATAGACGGTGGATTCATTCAATTCCACCGCATCCGGTGCCTCGTTGCGGCATTCTGCGCAGAGAACCCCGCCGCGCTTGACGGAAAACCAGGTCAGATGCTCCCTGCTGCCGCAGGAAAGACAGGAAAACACATTCGGAGCCTCACCGTTTACCGCCAGCGCTTTTAGTTCAAACACCGCGCGCACCAGCCGGTTGTCGTAGGCACTGCTCGCAAGGGCGCGCAGCGACTGGTACAAAAGCTTTAGCATCTCGCGCTCATCGTTATTTTCCTGACAATAATAATCCGCAAATTCCAGAAAATAAAACCCGTAATATGTAGCATCAAAATCCCCGGTCAGCTCACGGAAATAATTCTGAATCGTTGCCCTCGCAAGCGTGTAGGCGCTTCTTCCCTCAAACAGCTCGAACTCTCCGAAGCAAAACGGATTGGCAGCCGCGAGAAGCTGGCTGTTCGGACGCCTCGCTCCCCGCGCAAATGCTGTGATCTTCCCTCTTTCTTTTGTCAGCAGTGTAATCCGCTTGTCATATTCGCCAATCGGCATTACCTGTAAGACCATCCCGGTCACCACAATATTGTTTCCCATCCGGCTGCTCTTCCCCCGCCAAAATATTACTGCTCTCCTGCACATCCACTGCATTCCGGTAGCGCAGGTAATCAGTCACTCTTCCTGATACTAAAAAGTCTCTCCAGGCTTCCTCCATCGGCATATCCTCCGTTTCTTTGACGCTTCCCGCCTCTAAGATTAGGTTCTCCGATGGTTCCGCCATTATACCAGCAAAAAATTGGCAGTATCAGATATCGTCTTTATTGTACCCGAAGTTCTTCATCATCAGTTCGCTGTCGCGCCAGTCCTTGCGCACCTTCACCCACAGTTTTAAGTTCACCTGCGTATCCAAAAGCCGCTCCATCTCGTAGCGGGCATTCGATCCGATCTTTTTTAACATCGAACCGCCTTTTCCGATGATGATGCCCTTGTGGGAATCGCGCTCACAGACGATCGTTGCATCGATGTCGATGATGTTCTGCCCTCTCCGCTCCTTCATCCGGTCAATGTAGACCGCGATGCCGTGCGGGATCTCATCATCCAGAGCATGAAGCGCCTTCTCACGGATAATCTCCGCGACAATGGCGCGTTCCGGCTGGTCTGTAACCGTCTCCTCGTCATAGAACATCGGTCCATACGGCAGGTACTTGAAAATCACGTCCACAACCGTATCCAGATTCTGCTCCCGGAGCGCCGATGCCGGAACGATCTCTGCAAAATCAAACACCTTGCGGTAAGCATCGATATACTCCAGGATCTTTTCCCGCTCCACGGTATCCACCTTGTTGATAATTAAGATGACCGGCGTTTTCGTCTTCTTTAGCTGCTTTATGATATGCTGCTCGCCTGCCCCGATAAACGTGGACGGCTCCACCAGCCAAAGAATGACATCCACCTCCGAAAGCGTGTGCTCCGCCACATTCACCATATACTCTCCAAGCTTATTCTTCGCCTGATGAATGCCCGGCGTATCCAAAAACACAATCTGTCCGCGCTCCATATCCGTATACACGGTCTGGATGCGGTTTCTGGTCGTCTGCGGCTTGTTCGACGTGATAGCAATCTTCTGACCGATCAGATGATTCATCAGCGTCGATTTTCCCACATTCGGTCTTCCTATAATCGTCACAAATCCGGATTTAAAATTATCTTTCATCGTTCTCCTCGTTTCTGTACTGTTTTCCCCTCCCCGCATCAGGTCAGGCTCTCAAGTGTCTCAAACATCTGTTTTTCCGATGTCAGCACATCTTCATTGCCGATCACACACAGGCTGCCGTCTGAGAGCACCGACGCAATCAAAGGCTTCAATGCGCGGATGTCCGCCGGCTGTGCCCCGATAATCTGGCTCCGCTCCTTTGAAAGCGTCTCGTAGTCCAGCTCCTGCAGATAGGCTGTCATCGAACGCGCACCCTTCGCGCTCGGGTTCATCGGCGTGTCCATATCGCTGATCGTTCCGATGATATATCCTGTCATCTCGCGCTCATCGGCATCAAACTTCTCAAGGTACGCCGGGATGCCGTCATAAATCTCATTCGTTGCAGAGAGATTCGGATCCCGGTAGGACACAAAATACGTATCTCCGTTCCTCATATATCCGTTCATGCAGCCATAAGCGCCGCCCTTGACGCGGACATTGATCCACAGGTAATCGTATCCTAAAATTACTTTTAAGATGCGGAGCGCCCCGTGATAGGAAAAGCCGTGTGCGGCATAATTTCCAGCACGCGCCACATACTGCACCTGGGATGCGTCCATAAATCCCTCGTTCTTTTTTGCCAGCGGATAGGACGGCATAGAGCGATTCTTACCCGGCTGATCCGGCACATACAATACATTTTTCAATGCAGCCGACGCCTGCGTCACCGCCGGGATCTCCGACTCCTCGCAGGTTGCACTCACCAGCATACGCTCCGCTGTAAAAATGGTTTTCACAAGGGAGGACAGCTTCTCCATCAGCTGCTGCTTTTTCTCCTCAAAATGCTCCTCGTAGTCCGCGATCACGCGATAGCAGGCAATGCCCGCCGTCGCATCCTGGCAGTAGGCAGCCGTCGAAAAATACGACAGCGCTCTCGTATATGCCACGGAATGTCCGGAAGCGCTCAGTCCCGCCTGCAGTCTCGACTTCAACTGTGCCAGGATCTCGTAGATACGCTTCTCGTCCGTAAGATGCGAGGTCAGAAGAATCTCCTTCATCAGGCGCATTGCATCCGGCAATCTTGACGCGAGCACCTTCGTGCGCACCTCATAGTAAAGTCCGATTTCGCCCTGCTTTTTGACGTTCGGGTAGATGCCGATGCTGCTGCCGATTCCTCCGGTGTACATATTGATCTCATTGGCAAGCGCCGCGTAGGAATGATTGTCCGTATCCACATATCCCAGCACTGCCTTTAAGATACCGAGATAAGGCAGATCTTCCGGCAGAATATCGCACACATCAAACAGATAGGTCAGGTAATCGATACCATTCGTGTCCATCTCATGCGCAACGATGGAAACGCCCTCCGTCTCAATCTCACGGTTAAGAAGCGGCGCCGCCTCTTTTTTCAGATCCGCTCTCGTAAGGCGTGGAATCTTCTCTAAGTCTTCCTTCGGCGACGGCTCTTCCTGATACTGCTTTAAGTGCTTCGTGTCTGCGATCAGCTTCTTTCGCTCTTCCCTGGACAATCCCGCTTTGTATTCGGCCAGCTTCTTCTCCAGCGCGGCATCTCTCTTTGCGCCCAGCCCCTGCTCCGGCACCGTAATCACTACTGACGCATGCGGATTGTCCAGAAGATATGTCTTTACCAGTTCCTCATAATATCCGGTTCCGATCTGATCCTTCAAAAACTGATAGGTGTCCAGCGCTTCCAGATGCATAAACGGCTGCATATCATCGAACAGCCAGCTGTCCAGACACTGGATTCCGTAGAGCAGTCCCTTCGGAAACTGTCCGAAATCCGCCTCCCGGAAACGGAATTCCGAGCTGTTGATTCCGGCTAACAATGCGTTTTGATCAATTCCGTCTGCCACCTTTGCCTGCAGCGTCTCACGGATCACCTGCAAAAACTGCTCCTTCTGCTCCGGATTCGCATTTTTTGCTATCACGGAAAATACCGGCTGCAGCGTGCTGTTATCATAGCCGCCGCCGATGTCCATACCGATTCCCGCATCGATCAGCGCCTGCTTAAGCGGCGCTCCCGGCGCAGAAAGCAGTGCGTAGTCCAAAACGTCAAACGCCTGGTATAACTTTTTGTCCAGAACGGTTCCGACCACCACATTGTAAGACAGGTAGCTGTTGTCCGTAAGCGGCTCCCCCGATGCCACCGGATAAGGCTTTACGATCTCCACCGGCGCGGCGAACGGCTTCTGCATCCGGATTGCGGAATCCAGCTCGATCTGCTCGTATTTTCCGAGGTATTCCTCATCCATCCAGCGCAGCTTTTCTGCAACGTCCATATCCCCGTACAGATAGATATAGGAATTGCACGGATGATAATACTTTCTGTGGAAGTTCAGATACTGCTCATAGGTAAGCTCCGGAATATGCTCCGGGTCGCCGCCGGATTCGTTTGCGTAAGAGGTATCCGGGAACAGTGAATTTAAAATCAGGCGCTCCAACACATCATCCGGGGACGAGAAAGCGCCCTTCATCTCGTTGTACACCACACCGTTGATCGTTACCGGCGCATCTTCATCCTCCAGCTCGTAATGCCAGCCTTCCTGCTCAAAGATCTCTCTGTGCTTGTAGATGTTCGGATGAAATACCGCATCCATATAGACACTCATCAGGTTCTGAAAATCCGCATTGTTGCAGCTCGCCACCGGATAGATGGTCTTCTCCGGGTACGTGATCGCATTTAAAAATGTGTTGAGCGATCCCTTGACCAGTTCCACGAACGGATCCTTGACCGGATATTTGTCCGATCCGCAGAGCACTGTGTGCTCAATGATGTGCGGCACACCGGTCGAATCCTCCGGCGGTGTGCGGAAGCCGATGTAAAACACCTTGTTCTCATCGTCGTTGGAGATCACGGTGATTCTCGCCCCGCTCTTTTTATGGCGCAGAATATATCCCATCGAATGAATATCCTTTAACTCCTGCTCACCAAGCAGCTCATATGCTGTCAATTCTGAAAGCTTCATAAATCCATAATTCCTTTCCTGCCCGGTCATCCTGTATGTCCGGTATTTACACTGTGTTCTATTATAACAGCTTTTCCCATTCTGCAAAAGAGTAAACTATCTATAGATTTTGTCTGGAACACTCTGCGAACGGTGCCGGCAAAGTACCACATGAAAGTTTCTGAAATTGTCCCTGATTTGCTGGGCACCTGCCAGATTGTCCAAACGCAAAAAAGAGGCTGCCTGAATGCGGCAGCCTCCTCCCATGTCTTCACAGATATATTCTACTGATAAGAACTCCCTATGCGATGCGTGTCACATTCGCTGCCTGCGGTCCCTTTGCACCCTCAGTCACCTCGAACTCGACCTTCTCGCCGTCCTTTAACTCCTTGAATCCATCCATATTCAGTGCGGAAAAATGTACGAATACATCGTTGCCCTCTGCATCTGAAATGAAGCCATAGCCCTTCTTGGCATTAAACCACTTTACAGTACCCTGCTGCATAATTCTAAAAACCCTCCTCAATACAGTTCTGACATTACAGACTATTCCTGTCTGTATAAAACAACAAATTGAAATTAGCACATTTTACTTTTTTTGTCAATCTTTTTCTATCGTTATTGTTTAATTTGCACATCAATCTGCTGGTATGGGATAGAAATTCCCTTCGCATCCAGCGCATACTTGATATTTTCCGTCATGCGCCAGCGCGCCGGCCAGTAATCCTCGGTCTTAACCCAGACCCTGAGTCCGATGTCCACCGAAGATGCCGCCAGGTTGTCCACATATACCACAGGCTTCTCCTCCGGGATTCTGGCTTCCTCCTTCTCCGCCACCGCATAGATCACATCTTTGGCAGTGCGGATATCCGCTTCATAGGCGATGCCCACCACGAGATCCACACGACGTCTGTCCTTGTTGGTCACGTTGGTAAGACTGCTGTTGGAAAGTGTACCGTTCGGTATCACAATCAGCTTGTTGTCCACGGTAAGAAGTTTGGTATAAAAAATGGAAATCTCCGTGACCGTCCCCTCATTATTGTGGGAATGTTCAATGATGTAATCCCCGACCTTGAACGGCTTTAACAGCAAAATCAGCACGCCGCCCGCAAAATTCGACAGGCTTCCCTGCAACGCCAGACCGACCGCCACACCCGCCGATCCAAGCACCGCCACCGCTGATGTCGTCGCAATTCCAAACAATCCCATAATGATAAAAATCAGCACTACATACAGCGAATACTTGATCACCGGTATCATGAACTGCTTGACGCCCTCATCGGTTCCCGCCCGGTCCATCGAGCGCCGCACCAGCTTTGTGATCCACTTGATGATCCTGCCTCCGATCACATACACAAGCAGTGCGATCAGAATCTGGAATGCGAAGTTTAACAGATCCGGCACCAGCCCTTCCAGCCATGTACGGATAATCCCCGGATTCTTTGCTACCTCCTCAATTCCCTCCTGTGCATGGTTCAATGCCTCCACGGTCTCCGTGGTCGACGGGAATGCATCTGTCTGTGCCGCCAGATACCTTCCCTGTTCCAAAAGTGCCGCTATCCCGTTCACTCTCTCGTCCTCCATCCAACTTTATAATCCTTCTTAAATTTCATGAATAAACAGACCGCTCCTTAGCTTCGGCTCGAACCAGGTCGATTTCGGCGGCATCAAAAGTCCCGCATCCGCCACTGCGAACAGCTCCGCAATGGACGTCGGATACATTGCAAACGCCACCGCGCAGTCCTGCTCACAGCGCCGCACCAGTTCGTCCATGCCCCGGATTCCACCGACGAAATCAATGCGTCCGTCCGTCTTCGGATCTCTGATGCCGAGCACCGGTTCAAGAAGCTTATTCTGCAGTATGGAAACATCCAGATCTGCAACCGGATCTTCCGGCGTGCGGTCCTCCTGCCGGATATGGCAGGAAAACCAGTGTCCTTCCATATACATGCAAAAGGTTCCCCGCTCCTTAGGTCTGGTATCCTCTGCCCCGGTAATCTCCTCAACGTCAAACCGCTTCTCAACTTCACGGTACAATCCCTTAAAAGAATACCCGTTCAGATCGCGGATCACACGGTTGTAATCCATAATCATGAGTTCATCATCCGGAAACAATACCGAGAGAAAATAGTTAAACTCCTCCTCCCCGGTATAACCCGGATGTTCCTTCCGGCGCTTCTGCCCTACTTTTACCGCGGACGCTGCCCGGTGGTGTCCGTCTGCAATGTAGATGCTGTCAACGCCCGCAAACGCTTCGTGAATTGCGGCAATATCCGCATCCTCGCGGATGACAAACACCCGGTGTCTCACGCCGTCCTCCGATGTGAAATCATATTCCGGCTCTCCCTGCTTCGTCTTTTCCACGATACGCCGGATCCCGTCATTCGCGCGGTACGCCAGAAAGATCGGTCCGGTCTGTGCGTTACAGACATCCACATGGCGGATGCGGTCGACCTCCTTCTCCGCGCGGGTATTCTCGTGCTTTTTGATGATGCCGTTCTCATAATCATCGATGGACGCGCAGGCTGCCACTCCCGTCTGCACTCTTCCGTTCATGGTGAGTTCGTAGAGGTAATAACACTTTTTATCCTCCGTCAGAAACGTGCCGTCCTCCACCCATTGCCAGAGCGTGTCATGTGCACGCTCATACACCTTGTCATCATACATATCCACTGACAGCGGGAACTGTGTCTCCGCGCGGTCGATGCTAAGGAAAGACTGCGGATGCCGCTCCACTTCCTTCGTAGCTTCCTCTCTGTTATAAACATCATAAGGGAGGGCAGCAATCTCTGCTGCCTTCCCTCTCTGTGGTCTGATGCTTACAAATGGTCTGATTTCTGCCATTGTTCTCACACCTCGTTATTTTACTTTCCGTACTTTTAGTACTCCATCCGTCTGCTCCAGCTTTGCGAGCACATCCTCCGGCACGTTCGTATCCACATCGATCAGCGCATATGCATAGTCGCCCCTGGACTTGTTCGCCATGCCATCGATATTGATTCCGGCATTGCCGAGAATTGTCGTAAAATGGCTTAACATACCACTCTCGTTCTTGTGCAGAATACCGATTCTTCCTGCCGTCATGCAAGCGCCCATGCTGCAGTCCGGGAAATTGACGGAATGTACGATATTGCCGTTCTCAAGGTAATCGCGGATCTCGCGCACTGCCATGAGCGCACAGTTGTCCTCAGACTCTGCCGTGGATGCACCCAGATGTGGTGTCACGATGCAGCCCTTTGCGCCGACTGTCGTGGTGTTCGGGAAATCGGAGACATATTTTTTGATCTTGCCCGCTGCAAGTGCGTCCACCATCGCCTCCTCATCCACGAGAAGATCTCTCGCAAAGTTGAGCACGATCGCCGTCGGCTTCATCATTGCAATCGCATCCGCGCCAATCATCTTTCTGGTGGAATCCAAAAGCGGCACATGAATCGTGATATAGTCGCACTCGCGGTAAATGTCCTCCACGTTGCTGATGTGCTTCACGCTCCGGGAAAGGCTCCACGCTGCACTGACGGAAATATACGGATCGTAGCCGTACACTTCCATTCCCATGTGGGTCGCCGCATTGGCAACCAGAACACCGATTGCACCAAGTCCGATAACACCTAACTTCTTGCCGGAAATCTCGGTTCCTGCAAAATTTTTCTTCTGCTTTTCAGCAGTTTTGGCGATATTCTCGTCGTTCTGATTCGCCAGACACCAGTCGATGCCGCCCACGATATCACGGGACGCGTAGAGCATTCCCGCAAACACCAGCTCCTTGACACCGTTTGCATTGGCGCCCGGGGTGTTGAATACGACAATTCCCTTCTCCGCGCATTTATCCAGAGGAATGTTGTTCACGCCGGCACCGGCTCTCGCCACTGCCGCAAGTCCCTCCGGGAGTTCCAGGTCATGCATTGCGGCGCTTCTCACAAGCACTGCCTCCGCATCCTTTATGTCTTCCACCTTCTGATAATCATCCGAAAACAGATCCAGACCGACCGCTGCGATCGGATTTAAGCAATGATACTTATGCATTTGCATTCTCCTCCTCGAACTTTTTCATAAACGCAACCAGCTTCTCCACGCCCTCTTTCGGCATTGCATTGTAGATGGAAGCGCGCATACCGCCCACGGTGCGGTGGCCTTTTAAATTCACAAAGCCTGCGGCTGTCGCTTCTTTTACAAACTTCGCATCCAGCTCTTCGTTGCCGGTCACAAACGGCACATTCATGAGGGAGCGGTCCTCCGGAACAACGGTTCCGTGGAACAGTTTGCTCTGATCCAGAAAATCATAAAGGATCTTCGCCTTTTCCTCATTGCGCTCCTTCATCACGGAAAGACCGCCCATCTTCTTTAACCACTTGAATACCTTGCCGCAGATATAGATGCCGTAGCACGGCGGTGTGTTGTATAAAGAATCCGCATCGGCGTGTGTCTTGTATTTTAACATGGTTGGTGTTCCCGGAAGGGTATCTTCCGTGATCAGATCCTCGCGGATGATGACAATGACAACCCCCGCCGGTCCTACGTTCTTCTGCACGCCGCCGTAGATCACACCGTATTTTGTCACATCCACCGGCTCGGACAAAAAGCAGGAGGATACGTCCGCTACCAGCGTGTGTCCCTTGGTATTCGGAAGCTTCTTGTATTTTGTTCCGTAGATCGTATTATTCTCGCAGATGTACACATAATCCAGATCTTCCGGGATATCCAGGTCAGAACAATCCGGAATATAAGAAAACGTCTTATCCTCGGAGGATGCAAGCTTTACTGCCTCGCCGTAAATCTGTGCTTCCTGATAAGCTTTCTTCGCCCACTGGCCTGTGACGATATAGCCTGCCTTGCGGTTCTTCATCAGGTTCATCGGGATCATGGCGAACTGCTGGGATGCCCCACCCTGTAAAAACAGGACTTTGTAATTGTCCGGAATGTTCATCAGATCTCTCAGATCCTGCTCTGCCTCTTTGATGATGTTGTCATACACCTTGGAGCGGTGGCTCATCTCCATCACAGACATTCCGCTTCCTCTGTAATCCAGCATCTCATCTGCTGCTTCTTTTAAGACCTCTTCCGGCAGCACTGCCGGACCTGCTGAAAAATTGTACACTCTGCTCATTTTCTAATTCCTTTCCTTTCTCTTTTATTACGGCAGTTCCCTACGCTGCCGCCTCCATGCCCCCTGTAACAAAACATATACGCATGTTATGACTGCGCTGCGGCTAAATCCTCCCCGGTAAATGCCGTACTGATGTCCGCACCCGGAGCAACCATCGGCCATACCTTGTCATCGCAGCCGATCACACAATCGATCACTACCGGCGTCTTTGCAGCAAGCGCTGCTTTTAACGCCTCATTAAATGTCTCGCGGGTTGTGGCGCGGTACCCTGTCGCCCCCATCGCCTCCGCAAGCTTCACATAGTCGACGCCGTCATCTAAAACCGTCGCTGAATAGCGTTTTTCGTAAAACAGATCCTGCCACTGCCGCACCATGCCGAGCACATGATTGTTCACAATCACTTCGATCAACGGCAGCTTCTGCCGGACTGCGGTAGCAATCTCGTTCATATTCATGCGGAAACATCCGTCCCCCGCGATATTGATCACCTGTTTTCCCGGATTTGCAACCTGTGCACCGATCGCAGCGCCCAGTCCGTATCCCATGGTGCCAAGTCCGCCAGATGATAAAAACGTGCGCGGATTTTTATATTTATAATACTGTGCAGCCCACATCTGGTGCTGTCCTACTTCTGTCACAATGATGGCGTCGCCGTCTGTCTGGCGGTAGATCTCCTCCACCAGATAAGGTCCGGTCAGTCCCGGCTCCTGGTATGTGAGCGGATATTTTACTTTATAGTCCAGAATATGCGCTATCCACGCTTCATGCCCCAGCTGCGGCAGTTCCGCGTTGATCCGCTTTAAAATTTCTTTCAGGTCTCCGATCACAGCCGCATCGACACGGATATTTTTATTGATCTCCGCTGCATCCACATCAAACTGTAAGATCTTCGCCTGCTTTGCAAACTTCTTGGCATTGCCAAGCACACGGTCGGAAAAGCGCACGCCGACGGCGATCAGCAGATCGCACTCGCTCACGCCGAGGTTGGACGTCTTGGTTCCGTGCATGCCGAGCATCCCCGTGTAGAGATCGTTCGTCCCGTCAAAGGCTCCCTTTCCCATCAGGGAATCGCACACCGGTGCGTCCACTTTATGTACAAATTCTTTTAATTCCGCGCTCGCCCCAGAGATCACAGCACCACCGCCCACAAATATGTACGGTTTTTCCGCCGCTTTTATCATCGCAAGCGCCTTCGCAAGATCCTCTTCTCGTATCGTGTCCGTCACACGCGCGATCGGCTCTGCCTTGCAGAATTCATACTCCGTCTTTGCCGCCGTAATATCCTTCGGGATATCGACGAGCACCGGGCCCGGACGCCCCTTCTGTGCGATCCGGAATGCTCTGCGGATCGTGTCCGCAAGCTTTGTGACATCCTTTACGATAAAATTGTGCTTTGTGATCGGCGTCGTGATGCCTGCAATATCGATCTCCTGAAAACTGTCTTTGCCGAGAAGCGGCACATTGACGTTGCATGTGATCGCTACAATCGGCACGGAATCCATGTATGCCGTGGCAATTCCCGTCACAAGATTCGTCGCTCCCGGTCCGGACGTTGCGAAACAGACACCTACTTTTCCGGTGCTTCTCGCATAACCGTCCGCCGCGTGGGAAGCTCCCTGCTCATGCGAGGTTAAAATATGCCGAATCTCCTGATGCTTATATAATTCATCGTATACATTCAGTATGGCTCCACCCGGATATCCGAATACGGTGTCCACACCCTGTTCTTTCAGACATTCGATGACAATCTGTGCTCCTGTCAGCTCCATGTCGTATACCTTCCTTTTCTATCCTACTGTTCTTCCGGGAGCGCCAGTATTGCTCCGCGGTTGCCCGAGGTCACGAGCGATGCGTACCGCTTTAAGTATCCGGTCGTCACCTTCGGCTCTCTCGGCTGCCATTTCGCCTTTCTGGCGGAAAGTTCCTCGTCCGGTACGGCGAGTTCCAGCTTTAACTCCGGAATATTGATCCTGATAAGATCTCCCTCTTCCACCAGTGCAATCGGTCCCCCGACCGCTGCTTCCGGCGATACATGGCCGATCGACGCGCCGCGGCTTGCACCGGAAAAACGTCCGTCTGTAATCAGCGCCACCGAAGATCCAAGACCCATTCCCGCGATCGCGGAAGTCGGGTTTAACATCTCGCGCATTCCCGGTCCGCCCTTCGGTCCTTCATAGCGGATTACAACGACATCGCCGGCAACAATCTTACCGCCCTTGATCGCTGCGATCGCATCCTCCTCACAGTCGAAGACTCTCGCCGGTCCCTCGTGCACCATCATCTCATCGCAGACCGCCGAGCGCTTGACCACGCTACCATCCGGCGCAAGATTGCCTTTTAATACGGCAAGTCCGCCGGTCTTGCTGTACGGGTGATCCACCGGACGGATCACTTCCGGATTCTTATTCACTGCATCCGCAATATTCTCCCCGACGGTCTTTCCGGTCACGGTCATGCACTCCGTGTGCAGCAGTCCGATGTCCGCCAGTTCTTTCATTACCGCATAGACGCCGCCCGCCTCGTTGAGATCTTCCATATAAGTCGGTCCTGCCGGTGCCAGGTGGCACAGGTTCGGTGTCTTCTCGCTGATCGGATTGGCAAATGCAATATCAAAATCAAATCCCACCTCATGGGCGATTGCCGGAAGATGGAGCATGCTGTTCGTCGAACAGCCGAGCGCCATATCCACGGTCAGCGCATTTAAGATGGCTTCCTTCGTCATAATATCACGCGGGCGGATATTTTTGCGGTACATTTCCATCACCGCCATACCCGCATGCTTGGCGAGCTTGATGCGCTCCGAATAGACTGCCGGGATCGTGCCGTTTCCGCGAAGTCCCATTCCCAGCGCCTCGGTGAGACAGTTCATGGAGTTCGCCGTGTACATTCCGGAACAGGAGCCGCAGGTCGGACAAACCTTCTCCTCGTATTCCTTGACTTCCTCCTCCGTCATCGTGCCGGCCGCATAGGAACCTACCGCCTCAAACATGGAAGAGAGACTGCGCTTTTTGCCCTGTACATGTCCGGCAAGCATCGGTCCGCCTGACGCGAACACTGTGGGTACATTGATGCGCGCTGCCGCCATCAAAAGTCCCGGGACATTCTTATCGCAGTTCGGAACCATGACAAGCGCGTCAAACTGATGTGCAAGCGCCATACATTCCGTGGAATCGGCAATCAGATCACGCGTTACCAGCGAATACTTCATGCCGATGTGTCCCATCGCAATTCCGTCGCAGACCGCGATCGCCGGGAATACCACCGGCACGCCGCCTGCCTCCGCAACGCCAAGCTTTACCGCGTTGACAATCTTATCCAGATTCATATGACCGGGAACAATCTCGTTGTAGGAGCTCACAATGCCGACCATCGGCTTGTTCATCTCCTCCTCGGTAAATCCCAACGCGTTAAACAAACTTCTGTGAGGTGCCTGCTGCATCCCCTTTTTTACATTATCACTCTTCATCTATCTTAACTCCGTTTCTGTCATTCTATCTGATCCGCTCGCAGATCAGATCTCCCATCTGTGCCGTGCCGACCTGGGTTACCTTTTCCTGCGGCTTCTCCTGCGGCATGATGTCAATGGTACGGTAGCCATCTTGTAAGACCTGCTTCACCGCCTGTTCCACTACATCCGCCTCCCGATCCAGATCAAAACTGTACCGCAGCATCATGGCTGCACTTAAGATCGTCGCGATCGGATTGGCGATTCCTTTTCCGGCAATATCCGGCGCCGAACCGCCGCTCGGCTCGTAGAGTCCGAACTTTGTATCGTTTAAACTGGCGCTCGAGAGCATACCAATCGAACCGGTTACCATGCTCGCCTCATCCGACAAAATATCGCCGAACATGTTCTCCGTCAGAATCACGTCGAACTGCTTCGGGTCTTTTACCAGCTGCATCGCACAGTTGTCCACGAGCATATGCTCATAGGTCACTTCCGGGTAATCCTGCGCCACCTCCTCGACGATCTTTCTCCAGAGTCTCGAGGAATCCAGCACGTTTGCCTTATCTACACTCGTCACCTTTTTGCGCCGCTTCATGGCAATGTCAAAACCGCGCTTAGCGATCCGTCTGATCTCGTTCTCATTGTAGGTCAGCGTATCCGTCGCTGTCAGCACACCGTCCACTTCCTCGGTCTTGCGCGCTCCGAAATACAGTCCGCCGGTCAGCTCCCGCATAATCATCATGTCAAATCCGTCCCCGATGATGTCGTCCCGAAGCGGGCATGCGGCTTTTAATTCTTCATATAAATATGCCGGTCTTAAGTTAGCAAACAGGTTCAGCGCCTTGCGGAGTTTTAAAAGTCCCGCCTCCGGTCTCTTCTCCGGCGGCAGCTGATACCACGGCGAAGTCGATGTGTTGCCGCCGATCGATCCCATCAGCACCGCATCGGAAGCCTTCGCGGAAGCGATCGCCGCATCCGTGAGCGGCTCACCCGTCGCGTCAATGGAGCAGCCTCCCATCAGAATCTCTTCATAGCGGAACACATGTCCGTAGGTCTTTCCAATCTGATCCAGAACTTTCTTTGCCTCTGTTACGATCTCCGGTCCGATCCCGTCGCCGGAAATCACGCCTACCTTATATTCCATCTCTCTAATCCCTCTTTTCTTCCTGCCATGCAGGAATCCGTCTTGTATTGACTTTAGTACATTACTAACAGACAGTATATAAATTCTATAATAATGTATCTCGGGAAACAATGCAACCTCTGAATCTATTTTTCTTTTTCATGTATTCCATAACCTGGTCTTATTTACTGCTTTTTTAACGCAACACTTTTCAGTTCAAAATAGGCGAGCAGATTCTGGTTGCGCCAGTCCTCTGCATCCTCTGTAATATCATCCATACAAATCATATAGGGCTGCTCTGTATAAGCATCCACGAGTGCATCCGTTCCCTTCGCCGCCTCTAATGTATCGTGTCTTTCATACGCTTCCTGCGAGTATCTCTGCGCAGTTCCTGTTTTGATCTGCAAATGTGCCTGATAAGCAGTCGAGCTCTCCCCGCAGCCGATGAGCACCCCAAGCAGCAGCACCCCCGTCACAGCCAGATGGCCATGGGAGAGCTGGTTTATGACATTCTCCGAAGCAGTGTCCCCAGCAAGGACACGCACCAGCCATCCGCACAAATAGAACTCTACGACAAACAGTAGCAGCACATACGTAAAATACACCACATTTGCCAGTCTTCCATCACCTGCTGCTCCCATTCCATAATATGGCGGACAATACAATGCACAGATATACCCCACCGCCAGAACTACCACCACCAGCGGATATGAAAAACGGAATCCCTTCTCTCGGTACAGCCGCTGCGCCGCACGCAGGATAAACGGAAGGAACGCTACCATGCCGATGAGTATTTTCAGCCCCATCCACTGGTTGATCGCACTAATTCCCCATTTCGTTGCAAGCCAGATGGTTTCAAAAAAGCCCGGGGTATTTTCAAATGCCGACTGGCGTACCCTCGTGCCGGGAGAGAGCACATTGATCAGAAAACCTCCAACTGTCACTACCAGTACCACCAAACTGTCTACCAAAAACGGCTTTCGATGTACCACTCCTCCATAAATCACACAGCCTACCAGAAAAAGGATTCCGCCAAACGCCGTCACGTGATTACCGCCCGCCAGAAGCAGTCCAAGCAGTCCCGTGAGAATCATCTGCAGGATGCGTCTCTTTCCCTTTCCTCCCAACCACAATGCCGCCGAAACAAGCAGCAATAATACGCAGAAGAAAAACGTGTAATTGACCGCACCATTGTACCAGTAGATTCCCTGCACTGCCGATGGAATCCACTGCAGCATCAGAGCCGACATCATAAAACCAAAGGCTGCTGCTTCCAGCCTGCCCATTCCAAGCTTTCTGTGCAGCACCTGCCATGCAAAAATCAGATTCGCGCCATACAGAGCCGCCAGAATCAGACACGCAGCGATCCGATACCACGCTTCGCCAAAAATACCGGGCTCCAGTGCCTATATCACCGCGGAGGCGTAAAGTCCCTGCCAGGTCTGGTAAAACTCGGCTGAAGTTGCAAATGCCGCCCTGCACACCTCCCACAGGGAATGTGTATCTCTCCACGCATGATAGGTTTCTGATGCATACCAGTAATCGTCTCCAGACGGATGGTTGTACATGGACAGGTGCAAAAGCGGCACCACCGATAAAACCGATATTACAATAATGCTCCAAAGAATCATTTTTTCATGCTGCTTTTTCATATATCTTTCTCCATTTCCATCGCCGTATATTTTTTTCTCATCACTTTCATAATAATTCCCCTATGATCCAAAAAATCTGCCCTGTATTGCTACAAGGCAGATTCTCTTAGATTTCCATTCAATATCCTGCTTATTCAGCTGCTTCTTCCGGCTTCTCAACTGCGGAGATGGCCGCCTTCTGCATCGGAATACGGCAGTTCTTGTTGCTTCCGAACTCAACGATTACTGTATCATCAGCAATATCGATCACTGTTCCATAAAAACCGCTTGTTGTTAAGATCGTATCTCCCACTGCAAGTTCTGCAAGCATGGAGTTCTTCTTCTGCTGTTCCTTCTTCTGCGGACGAACCATGAAGAAATACATAAACGCAAATAAAATAACCAGCCACACCACCATACTGATCCAGCCAGCGGATGACGCACTCTCTGTTGCTAAGATTGAAAACATCTGATATCCTCCTAAAATCATAAACTTGTCCGAAGTCATCCGACTTCATTAAAGAGTATTGTACACAAAACCTCGCTGTTTGGCAAGCCTTTTCCCTCTTACTTTTCCATTTCCTTTTCCCGGTTGATCTGTCCCATGCTGTATAGCTTTTCTTCCTTGTAGGAGGCAAAGTTTCCGGCATCCAGCGCATCCCGAATCTCTTCCATCATCGTGTTGTAGAAGTACAGATTGTGCAGAACACATAAGCGCATGCCAAGCATCTCTTTTGCCTTGAGCAGATGGCGGATATAGGCTCTGCTGTAGCGGCGGCAGGTCGGGCAGCCGCAGCCCTCTTCGATCGGGCGCATATCCTTCTCGTACTTCTGGTTGAACAGGTTGATCTTGCCCTGGTTCGTGTATACATGGCCATGTCGGCCGTTGCGGGACGGATAAACACAGTCGAAGAAGTCAATGCCGCGCTCCACTCCCTCCAGAATATTGGCCGGCGTTCCGACTCCCATGAGATAGATCGGCTTGTTCACCGGAAGATAAGGCACGGTCTCATCCAGCACATGGTACATCTCCTCGTGTGTCTCGCCGACCGCAAGTCCGCCGACCGCATAGCCGTCCAGATCCAGCTCGGAAATCCGCTTTGCATGGTCGATCCGGATGTCCGTGTAGATGGCTCCCTGGTTGATGCCGAACAGCATCTGGTGACGGTTCACGGTATCCTCCAGCCCATTGAGGCGCTGCATCTCGTTCTTGCAGCGCTCCAGCCAACGTGTCGTCCGTGCCACGGAATCCTCCACATATTTCCGCTCGGCAAGCGCCGGCGGGCATTCATCGAACGCCATAGCGATCGTGGAACCGAGATTGGACTGGATCTGCATGCTCTCCTCCGGTCCCATGAAAATCTTTGCCCCGTCAATATGCGAGTGGAAATAGACGCCCTCCTCCTTGATCTTGCGCAGGCCTGCCAGGGAGAACACCTGAAATCCGCCGGAATCCGTAAGAATCGGACGATTCCACGACATAAACTTGTGCAGTCCTCCCACTTCCCTGATCAGTTTATCCCCTGTGCGCACATGCAGATGGTAGGTGTTTGACAACTCCACCTGACACTTGATCTGTTCCAGATCTTCCGTGGAGACAGCTCCCTTGATGGCAGCCACCGTACCCACATTCATAAATACCGGCGTCTGGATATCTCCGTGCACCGTATGGAAAACGCCTCTCTTCGCGCGTCCTTCCTGTTTTAATAATTCATACATCTGTTTTTCGTCTCCTTTTTATTACTCATGCAAAGCCGGCGCTGCTTCACGCCTCCGTCTTCTTCCCGGTCAGTTCGCTTAACACGGTAAAGTAATCTTCAAATGTCTTGCGGCAGCACGCTGGGTTCTCAATCACAATCCCGTCAGTTCTAAGCCCGATCAGGGAAAATGCCATCGCCACACGGTGATCGTCGTATGTCTCCACGTTTCCGCCGTGGGGGCTGCCGGGATAGATCGTGACAGCCGTCTCTTCCTCCTCACACCGGATGCCAAGCGCGGTCAGATTCGTCTGTATCGCGTGAATCCGGTCGCATTCCTGTCCGCGGATATGTCCGATTCCCTCTATGCGCACCGGCGCGTCGGCAAACGGCGCGATCGCCGCCAGAGTCAGTGCCTGATCGGAGAAATCGTTCATATTGACTGTGATGCCCCGCAGCGCACCGTCCGCCGGTCCCGTTACCCGGACGCCCTCCGGCGTATCATCCGCATTACATCCCATGCGCTCCAACACTTCCAGAAAACGCAGATCTCCCTGTGTGTTGTCCATATGCACATGACGCACAAGCGCCCGTCCGCCGGTCACCGCCGCAGCCGCGTAAAAATAGCAGGCTGCCGACATATCCGGTTCCACCGTATAAGTCTCCTTCCGGTAGGAAGCCTCCGCGGGCACCTCGTAGTCTCTTCCGTCAAAAGTGACACTCACTCCGAATTTCTGCATCATTTTCCGTGTGATACGGATGTACGATCCGTCCGTCTTCTCGCTGGTGATGTGGATCTTCATCCCCTCCGGAACCATCGGCGCAATCAGCAGCAGCGCGCTTAAAAACTGCGTGCTCTTCGTAATGTCAAGGGAGAGCCTCCGCGGCGTCTCCCCTGCCGTCTCATCTGCCCGGGCAGATCTGCACCCTGCGATGCGCACCGGAAGATGCCCTTCCTCCTCGAGGAAGGTAATCTTCGCCCCCGCACCGGAAAGCAGCTCGAACAGCTCCGCCATCGGCCGCCGCTTCATCTGCGCTGAACAGCGGATCTCATAACACCCGTCTGAAAATCCGAGCATCGCCGCAAGGAAACGCGCCGCTGTCCCGGCGCTTCCGACGTCAATTACCGCTTCCCTGCTGGGAATCCTGCCGCCGCAGCCCGTCACGGTCACGCACTTTTTTTCTTCCTCTATCTGCACTGCAAAGCCGAGCGACACAAGACACGCCAGAAAGTGTCTGGAATCATCGGAAAACAGGACGCCTTCCACGCGCACCGTTCCGGCGGACAGCGCTGCTAAAAGAAGCGCGCGGTTCGTCATGCTCTTTGATCCCGGCACGGTTACCTTCCAGTCCACCGGCTCTGTTATCTTTTTCACAAGGTATTTCTCTATCATGAAATATTCTTCTCCTCGCCTGCTGGTACTTCTGCTCCGTCAAATCATAACATATTTCTGTTGCGGCGCAAAGTCAAATCTTTTATAATCGAGAAAGATCATTATGTAAGCAGGAGGGAATCACATGGCAGGGTCTACATTGGGAACTCTTTTTAAAATCACAACCTGGGGGGAATCTCACGGAAAGGGTGTCGGCGTCGTCATCGACGGGTGTCCGGCGGGACTTTCTCTCTGTGAAGCGGATATCCAGAAGTTTCTCGACCGGCGCAAGCCCGGTCAGTCCAGATATGCAACGCCGCGCAAAGAGGACGACGCCGTAGAGATTCTCTCTGGCGTGTTTGAAGGAAAGACGACCGGCACCCCGATCTCGCTTGTCGTCTTCAACCGCAACCAGCAGTCCAAAGACTACAGCGAGATTGCCTCCTATTACCGTCCCGGTCACGCCGATTACACGTTCGACCAGAA
Source organism: Roseburia hominis A2-183 (assembly GCF_000225345.1). Taxonomy (NCBI): domain Bacteria; kingdom Bacillati; phylum Bacillota; class Clostridia; order Lachnospirales; family Lachnospiraceae; genus Roseburia; species Roseburia hominis. The sequence goes on along the minus strand of NC_015977.1, from coordinate 1,369,104 downwards.
ATACGGCTTCCGCGACTACCGCGGGGGCGGGCGCTCCTCCGGGCGGGAAACCATCGGGCGTGTCGCCGCCGGCGCCGTCGCCGTCAAGATTCTAAACGAGCTCGACATTACCTTTATAACCTACACAAAATCCATCGGCCCGATCGCCGTATCTTCCGGGCACTTTGATTTTTCCGAGGTCACAAAGAATCCACTCTATATGCCGGACGCCGAAGCGGCCGAGAACGCTGAAAATTATCTGGATGCCTGCATGACGGAGTTAAATTCCTCCGGCGGCATCGTGGAGTGTATCATAAAAGGAATGCCTGCCGGTATCGGAGATCCGGTCTTTGAGAAGCTGAATGCAAACCTTGCCAAGGCGGTCATGTCCATCGGCGCCGTCAAAGGTTTTGAGATCGGGGACGGATTTGACGTGGCAAAAGCGACCGGCAAGAACAACAACGACGCCTTTGTCCTCGGTGAGGACGGCAGAATTGCCAAAGCAACCAACCATGCCGGCGGTATCTTAGGCGGCATGAGCGACGGAAGCGACATCATCCTCCGGGCTGCCATCAAGCCGACCCCTTCCATCGCCGCCACACAGCGCACCGTCAATCAGTCCGGTGAGGAGATCTCGGTCAACATCAAGGGACGCCACGATCCGATCATCGTTCCGCGCGCCGTTGTCGTGGTGGAATCCATGGCGGCCATCACGATCGTCGACTCACTCTTTTCCAATATGAGCGCACGGATGGATGCGTTAAAAGATTTCTACTCCTAAAAGAAACAAAAAGGTGATACTTCTTCTCCGCCGGCTGGCGCAATCGAAGTATCACCTTTTTCTTTTTCATACTTTCTAGCTCATCCGAATATGCTGATGTGTAAACAGATGATCCTGACAGTATTCGTAATTGCCCTCGCACTTGGAGCAGAAACGGAATTCCAGCGTCGGATCGTCAAGTTCCGTCCTGCCGCAGACAGCACACTTGTGCTTCGCACCGCCCGCATATCCCTGCGGTCTTCGCATGTCTGCCTTAAACTTCTGGCGTCTGTGCACCTCGTGCGGCGTATAGCGCTTGAGGTTTCTGGTGGAGAAGAAGAAAATAATAAAGTTGAGGAGCGACATAAAAATCGCCATTCTTCCCGCCCATCCGGTCTCAAAAAAGCTTAAAGCAATCAGAACGCCGTACACAGCCGCCATCCACTTCATCTTAATCGGGATAATGAACATCAGAAGAACCTGCATATCCGGATACATACATGCAAACGCAAGGAAGATGGACATGTTGATGTAACTTGTGCTGAAACTCGTTCCGATGAGAAGCATCTCCGTCGTCACACCGCCGTTCAAAAGATACATGATACCGTACAGCAAAAACGCTCCGATGACGGTAAACAGCATACCTCCGAAAATATAGACGTTAAACCGGAAGGTTCCCCATGTGCGCTCCAGTGTCGTTCCAAGCTGATAATAGAAAAGCGCCATAATGAGAAGATACACCAGATTCGTGTCTGTGGGCATAAACACCCAGGTAATCAGACGCCAGATCTGTCCGTGCAGGATGTGATACGGACTCAACATCAAAAGTCCTATGATCGACGGATTCACCTGGTAGAGCACAAACCCGATCGTGTAAGCTCCGATCAGCCACACGATCAGATTGGGAATCGCCCAATTGCCGAATTTACGTTCTAATTTATTTAACCAGTTCATATACTCTGTTCCTGACCTTTCCAAAAATGACATTACGTTGTTCAGTATATCGGTCGGGGAAATCTTTGTCAATCAGAGGGATTCTTCTTTACAAAAAGTTTATACTTTTCCGGCAAAATGCACATTGTCTTTTGACATATCCTGTCGTATAATGTAGAGTGTTTATCGCCAGATTGGCACTATTTATAATAAGAAGAAATCTTTTACATATTTTACTCTGCTAAAGTATTTACTTTACGAGAAACAGCCATGGAGGGAATTATGGAAAACAATACACTTCATAAATTGGGAATCGACATCGGTTCCACAACCGTCAAGGTCGCAATTTTAGACCAGGAGGATCATCTGCTCTTCTCTGATTATGAGCGCCATTTTGCCAATATCCAGGAGACCTTATCCTCCCTTCTCCAGAAAGCTTACGATGCACTCGGCGACTTTGCTGTTGCACCGATGATTACCGGTTCCGGCGGTCTGACACTCGCCAAGCATCTCGGTGTTCCGTTTGTCCAGGAAGTGATCGCCGTGTCCACTGCCCTGCAGCATTATGCACCGCAGACCGATGTTGCCATCGAGCTCGGTGGTGAGGATGCCAAGATCATCTATTTTGAGGGCGGCAATGTCGAGCAGCGTATGAACGGCATCTGTGCCGGCGGTACCGGTTCTTTTATCGACCAGATGGCATCCCTCATCCAGACGGATGCGACAGGTCTGAATGAATACGCCAAGAATTACAAGGCCATCTACCCGATCGCTGCGCGTTGCGGTGTCTTTGCCAAGACCGATATCCAGCCGTTAATCAACGAGGGTGCTACCAGAGAGGATCTCTCTGCCTCCATTTTCCAAGCGGTGGTCAATCAGACAATCAGCGGGCTTGCCTGCGGTAAGCCGATCCGCGGCCACGTTGCCTTTCTCGGAGGTCCGCTTCATTTCCTCTCCGAGCTCAAGGCTGCTTTTATCCGCACCCTGAATCTGGACGATGAACACGCCATCACACCGGAGAATTCGCATCTGTTCGCGGCGATCGGTTCCGCGTTGAACTACAAGCCGGGCGAGACAACCACGCTCGTCTCTCTCCGCGACCGGCTCTCGAACGGCATCAAGATGGAATTTGAGGTTGCCCGTATGGATCCTCTGTTTGCCAGCCAGGAAGAATACGACGCTTTCCGCGCACGTCACGACGGGCACAATGTCAAGTCCGCAGATCTCTCCACCTACGAGGGCAACTGCTATCTGGGCATCGATGCAGGTTCCACCACGACCAAGATTGCCTTAGTCGGCGAGGACGGTTCCCTTTTGTATTCTTTCTACAGCAACAACAACGGAAGTCCGCTTGCGACGGCAATCCGTTCCATCAAGGAGATCTATACGCTCCTTCCACCGAAGGCAAAGATCGTTCACTCCTGCTCCACCGGATACGGTGAAGCGCTGTTAAAAGCCGCTTTGATGCTCGATGACGGCGAGGTTGAGACGGTGGCACATTTCTATGCAGCCGCGTTCTTCGACCCGGAAGTCGACTGTATCTTAGACATCGGCGGTCAGGATATGAAATGTATCAAGATCAAGAATCAGACGGTGGATTCCGTACAGCTCAATGAGGCTTGTTCCTCCGGCTGCGGTTCTTTCATCGAGACGTTTGCAAAATCCCTCAACTACTCTGTACAGGATTTTGCAAAGGAGGCTCTTTTTGCCAAAAATCCGATCGATCTTGGAACCCGCTGCACCGTATTTATGAATTCCAAAGTAAAGCAGGCGCAGAAAGAGGGCGCATCCGTTGCAGATATTTCTGCGGGTCTTGCGTACTCTGTCATCAAGAATGCTTTATTTAAGGTAATCAAGCTTTCCGATGCAAGCCAGCTCGGGAAAAATATCGTCGTACAGGGCGGTACGTTTTACAACGATGCCGTACTGCGCAGTTTTGAGAAAATTGCGGGTGTCGAATGTGTCCGTCCGGATATTGCCGGCATCATGGGTGCTTTCGGTGCCGCACTGATCGCCAGAGAGCGTCACGAGGCAGGCTACCAGACCTCCATGCTTTCCATCGAACAGATCAATGCGCTGACCTTCGACACAAAGCTGGCAAGATGTCAGGGATGTACCAACCACTGTCTCCTCACAATCAACCGCTTTTCCGGCAACCGCCAGTATATCACCGGCAACCGCTGTGAGCGCGGCCTCGGCAAGGAGAAAAATAAAGACAACATTCCAAACCTCTACGAATACAAGAACAAACGCCTGTTTGACTACACCCCGCTTTCCGCCGAGGAAGCAGCACGCGGCACAGTCGGTATTCCGCGCGTTTTAAATATGTACGAGAACTACCCGTTCTGGGCAACTTTCTTTAAGAAGCTCGGTTTTTCCGTGGTACTCTCCCCGCAGTCGACGCGCAAGATCTACGAGCTTGGAATTGATTCCATCCCGAGCGAGTCCGAGTGCTACCCGGCAAAGCTGGCACACGGTCATGTGACATGGCTGATCCACCAGAACGTCGATTTTATTTTCTACCCGTGTATTCCTTATGAGCGCAACGAATTCCCGGATTCCAACAATCACTACAACTGTCCGATCGTTACCTCCTACGCGGAAAATATCAAAAATAACGTGGACGAGATCACTTCCGGTCAGGTGAAGTTCTTAAATCCGTTTATGTCTTTCGCCAGCGAGGAGACGCTTTCCTCCCAGCTGATTAAGACCTTTGGCCAGTCGGAGTTCGGGATTCCGGAATCCGAGATCCGCGACGCGGTTGCCGAAGGCTGGAAGGAGCTTGCCGTCTGCCGGATGGAGATGCAGAAAAAAGGCGAGGAAGTCTTACAGTATTTAAAGGAGACCGGAAGACGCGGTATCGTCCTCGCAGGTCGTCCGTACCATGTAGACCCTGAGATCAACCACGGTATTCCGGAGCTAATTACCTCCTACGGCATCGCCGTGCTCACGGAGGATTCCATCTCCCACTTACAGCCGGTGGAGCGCCCGCTCATCGTCATGGATCAGTGGATGTATCACTCCAGACTGTACGCAGCGGCGAACTATGTCAAGACAAGAGACGATCTCGACCTCATCCAGCTGAATTCCTTCGGCTGTGGTCTGGATGCTGTCACGACAGACGCTGTCAATGATATTCTGACAAAGTCCGGCAAGATCTACACCTGTTTAAAAATCGATGAGGTCAACAACCTCGGTGCGGCGCGCATCCGTATCCGTTCCCTGATCTCGGCGATCCGTGTCCGTGAGAAGAAGCAGACGAAGCGCACCATCGTTCCGGCGAATTACAACCGCGTCGTCTTCACGGAGGAAATGCGCAAGAATTACACCATCCTCTGCCCACAGATGTCACCGATCCATTTTGAGCTGTTGGAGCCGGCGTTCCAGACGGCCGGGTACAACCTTGTTGTTCCGGATGTGGACAGCCGCACCTGCGTGGATGTCGGCTTAAAGTACGTCAACAATGACGCCTGCTACCCGTCCCTGATCGTGGTTGGCCAGCTGATGGCGGCCGTGATGTCCGGCGGTTATGATATGTCGCGCACCGCGGTCTTAATCTCCCAGACCGGCGGCGGCTGCCGCGCCAGCAATTACATCGGCTTCATCCGGCGTGCACTGGAAAAAGCCGGCTATCCGGACGTTCCGGTCATCTCGATCAATCTGAGCGGTCTGGAGAAGAACCCGGGCTTTAAGCTGACACTGCCACTGATCCAGCACGGACTCTACGCGTTGGAGTTTGGCGATATCTTCATGCGCTGCGTCTACGCAACGCGCCCTTACGAGGCGGTTGCCGGATCAACGGACGAGTTGCACGAAAAATGGAAAAAAGAGGTTATCGCCTTTATTACCCAGAAAAAGATGCTCTCCCACGGCAAGTTCAAGAAAATGTGCCGCGAGATCATCCGCGATTTTGACAACCTTCCGCGCAAAGACATCAAGAAACCGCGCGTTGGCGTTGTCGGCGAGATTCTTGTCAAGTTCCATCCGGCTGCAAACAATCATCTGGTGGAGCTTCTCGAATCCGAGGGCGCAGAGGCAGTCGTACCGGATCTGACCGATTTCCTGCTCTACTGCTTCTACAATACGGGCTTTAAAGCAGACAATCTCGGCATGAGCCAGAAGTCCAAGAAGATCGGCCGTCTGGGCATCAATTTCTTTGAGTGGCTGCGCAGCGCTGCAAGAGATGAATTCACAAAGAGCAGGCACTTTACTGCACCTGCGCACATCGATGATCTTGCCAGATATGCAAGAGACATTGTATCCGAGGGCAACCAGACCGGCGAGGGCTGGTTCTTAACCGGTGAGATGTTAGAGCTGATCCACACCGGAACACCGAACATCGTCTGCACGCAGCCGTTCGCCTGCCTGCCGAACCATGTGGTCGGCAAGGGTGTCATCAAGGAACTGCGTCACCGCTATCCGGGTTCCAATATCGTGGCCATCGATTACGATCCGGGTGCCAGCGAGGTAAACCAGCTCAACCGTATCAAGCTGATGCTCTCCACCGCGAACAAAAATCTGGCAAAGCAGAACGCACCGGAGCAGAAGGATCAGGCTGCAGGCTGACAGATACAGAGAAAGGGGCTGCGCATCAAATGTGCAGCCCCTTTTCGTGATAAGTAATATTATCAGAAGATCACACCGTGGGATTTCAGATGGAGATACAGAGGGAAATTTGGTTCAAAAAATGTGGCATTTCTAACCAGCCGGATGTTTGCATCTTCGATGATCCGTGTCTTTCCAAGTTTGGAGCACTCCGCGGGTCATGTCCGCATCCCGGAAGACAATTTGTAGGACTTTTGTGTGTGTCCCTTGCGGCATCAGACAACAGATGGCATAAATGCCATCTTTATGTCGAACAAAACATAACCGCGCGAAGCCGATGTCTGAGTCGGCATCTGCCTTATTTTCAATAGCAGATGCCGGCGAGTTTCGGTTCGCGCGGTTTTATATTGTCTGTGAAAAGGTGCCATTAGGGACACCAGAAAGTCCGCCCATTGTCTCCGGTGTGTCGGACATGCACCCGTCGGATTGTCCAAACGTGGAAGAGACACGGAATCCGATGCAAACATTCGGCCGGAAGAAATGCTCACATTTTTCTCCAACGAATTTTCCTCTGCATTTCCACATGAAATCTGTAGGTGTGTTTCTTATAATATTTAATATTACTTATCATAAAAAGGACACAACACACTTCATGCGCGCCCCTTCCGCTGCATTGCGTCAGCCCTGCTTAGGACAGCCACAGGCACGCAAGCTGCACCGCCACAATGCTCAAAATAACACTGGCACACACATACCCTATCCCCAGTCCATAGCTTCCGTTCTGGAACAGCTGGCTGGTCTCGAGTGCAAATGTGGAAAATGTTGTAAAGCCACCGCAGACGCCGGTCTTTAGCGTCAGTACCAGAAGCGGCGGAAGCGAATGCTTTTCTCCCAGAACCGCCAGCACGCCGATGACAAACGCACCGAGTATATTGATCAGAAGCGTTTTGACCGGGAATCCGTTGGACGCGCCCACCGGCACCAGTCCGATCAGATAGCGCAGCATGGCACCGACGGCTCCTCCAAGTCCCACACACAGACATTTTATCATATGAATCTCCCTCTCCATTCCGCAGACGTTTTTTCGCAGGAGGAATCACCGTTCAAATTTCTCCCGTTCCTTCCAATATTTTTAATCCGAAATACGATTCAAGGTCACATCATCCACCGTTCCCCAGCTTTTCACATTACACTTGAAGCGCACGCCGATTGTGAGTGTACTGTCCGTCACCTTAATTTCTCTGACCGTCGGATTCTGCCAGTCGGCATAGGTTGTCATCATAAACGGATCTGTCCATTCCGTACCGTCTGCCACTGCATACAATTCCATCGAAGCGTCCACTGACATATCTCCGCCCTGTGCGTACGCCGAAAGCTGATAGGTTCCAGGCGCAAGATCCGTAAATTCCTGCTCGATGGAAAAGTCCATATCGGAATCTCCCGACCAGAAATGGAACGCGATATCTCCGGTGTAGGCATCATCCGCCTTGTTCTGGAAATCGGTCGGATTATTCTCTCCCTCGTAGGAAACCTTCCACATCGAAGTGTCCTCATCCTCAAAGCTCGGATTTAAGACGTAATTCACCATCTCCACTTCAACCTGTGCCGTCACTGCCGTACCGTCCGCAAGCGTTCCCGCCACCTCGTAGCTTCCCGCTTTGCCCGTATCGATCGCAGCAAGCTGCTCTGCATCCCAGGTCACGTCCTCCTGTGTGTTCGCCGCGCGGTCATTGTATACCACCTCAACCGTATCCGGCAGCGTCACCTCACCGCCCACATCGCAGGTTACCGCAACCTCCGTAATAAAATCGACGGCAAGCGGCGCCGTCGCACCATATTTCAAATATTTGAATACATTTAATGAGGCAAGCGGGTGCCCCGTAAAATCAAACATCGCCTGATTGTCCCAGGAACAGCCTCCGTAATACAGACCGGCATCCTCCGGATCATAGTCCGCCGAATAGATGCTCGCCCAGCCGCTTCCGTATTTTTCCCAGAGGGCTGTGTTATCCGCATCGGCATCTCCGACCGGAATCCAGGTGCCTTCCCAGTAAAAGACGCCGAGCGCTCCCGCCTCATCCGCCGCTGCACAGATGTCGCGGATCATCGTCGCCTGGCTCTGCACCGTCGCCACATATCCGTCCACCAGATCCTCCGTGCCGGCAAAACTATTTGCAAAGCCGTCGCCGTCCTCTGTCGTATAGCAGTAGGATGTCTCTGCGATATAGACATCTTTTCCGTAGGTGTTCTCAATATTTTCTGCAACTGCCTGCATATTTTCCATCGTTCCATCCCAGTAAGGATAATAGGACAGACCGAACAGATCGTAATCCACGCCGGCATTCTGCAGATTGGCAGCCCTGGTGTCCACTTCCTCGTAATCCTCAATATTGGTATAATGAACGGCAACCTTGATATCTTTTCCGTAATCCTTTGCAATCTCACGCACCGCACGGCTTCCCGATGCAATCAGATCCATGACCGTATCGACATCCTCCTCGCCTGCCATGCCGTTGTTGATCTCGTTGCCGACCTGCACCATTCCGACATCGACACCCGCGTCTAAAAGCTCGGCAAGGCTTTCCTTCGTAAAATCATAGAGTGCCTCGCTCTTTTCCGACGCACTCATACCCTCCCAGGCTTTCGGTGCATGCTGTCTCTTCGGGTCCGCCCAGAAATCCGAGTAATGGAAATCCACGCACACCTTCATGCCGTACGCCGTCGCCCGTTTTCCAAGGGTGACCGCCGTCGCAACGTCATTGTTGCCGCCGCCGTACCCGTTTCCATCCGCGTCATACGGATCATTCCACACGCGGAGGCGGATATAATTTACGCCGGACTGTGCCAGCGTCTCAAAGACATCCTGCTCTTTTCCTTCATAATTGTAATACGTCACGCCGCTGTTCTCCAGTGAAAGTACCGCGGACGCATCCATTCCCAGGATAAAATCATCCGGCAGATCGGCGATCGGCTCCACATAGATCTCCGACTCCTCCGGTCCATCCGGCAGCGCAAACGTCGTCACCTTATTATCTTCTGCCGCCGTCTTAATCCCCTCCGAGACCTCTGTCTGCGCGCTCTGCTCTGTTCCTCCATTGCTCCCGCCGCAGCCTGCAAGCGCCGTTACGGCAAGACCGCCGCTGACCATAAGTGCCAGCCATTTTCTGTAATTCCTGTTCCCACACGTTATCATCACTTCTTCTCCTGCAAAAAATGTAGCTGCGCAACCGGTTACGCAGCTACATTTTATCACATAAAGACGTTTATTTCAACCTCCGTTCTGCCAGAACCACCGTTTGTCCCGACATGCTCTGTGTTTCTCTGATCGGCGCAAACTGATTTTTTCTCCAGAAATGCTCTGCCTGCGGGTTGCCCTTCACCCAGCAGAGCCGCACGGTGCGGATTCCTTCCTCAGCCAGATGACGACACAGATCCTCCACAATTCTGGTGCCGATCCCCGCCTGCTGAACAGAAGCCTCCATCATAAAAAGTCCGATATACGCCATCGCCCGCTCCGGGTAATCGGCAATGAGATCCATCTGTGCAAGCAGTGTCTCTCCCCGGAAAAATCCCACGTAATACTTATCATCGGGGAGTTTTCCGGGCGGAAGCGCCACAAGATCTGACAGGATGCTGTCTCTTGTCACATACGGGGGACAATATTCATAATACAGATTGTTCTTCCGGGAGAGTTCATAAATAGCTCCCACATCCTGCTCTGTCAGTGCGCGCACCTGATATTTTTCCGACCAGCGGCTGATGTCCATTCTCTTACAGCGTCCCCGGATCTGTCCGTCTTTTCCGACCCAGACAAGCATTCCCTCATCCAGTCCCATGTTCCACACCTGCTGCTCCTCCATGCGCACCAGGCAGGTTTCTCCTTGTTCGTTTACCAGCGTGATCTCATCATACGCCGCTTCCCCGTCATCACGTCCTTCACAGCCAAAATCCGGCTCGTCAATCCTAAGAATCCGATATTGCTTCTGTCCGTCCTTCATTGTCGTATCTCTTTCTCTTTGTTTTCATTCTCCCGGCATCCGGTCAGCCTTTATAATCGATGTGTCCGCCGACCAAGCGTTCCTCTTTCGTCTGCACCGTATTCATCCGCTCATTCTGCTGGTAATCGCTGATCTTTTTTAACAGCTCCCCGATACTTGACGCCGTGATCGTCACCGTATTTTCCCAGTCTGCCTCAGACGCCTCATCTGTCTTATTCACACGCTCTGTTGCATGTTCATCTCTTTGATTTTTTCCGTCCCTGATCCGCTTCTCCTGCGCTTCTTTCTGCGCCCGTCTCGCCTCCGCCTTCTTTTCTTCCGCCGCCTTCTCGCGCTTTTTCTCAATCCGCTCCTTCTGCGCGTCGGAAGACTTCTGCAGCACGGCAAAATAGGTGGCGGTGCCGCCATCATTCACCTGCATGCCGTAGCCTTTTACTTTTGTACCGGAAGCCTCCAGCGAACTTTTCATCTGTGCAATGCCGCTTCCCGCATTCGCAATGATCGCCTCGTACTGTCTGCGGTAATTTTCATCCTCCGCCATGCGCTCAATCTTGTCCTCGTCGATGAGAACTACCATCTTCGATGCATTGGCATAGCTTCCCGCCTGCGCCCTTGCCTTCTCCTTCTGATCCTCGCTGACCAGAATAAAGTCCATATTGGAATATTTTCTTTTCAGTTCTTCATAATACTTTGCCGCTTTTTCGCTGAGTTTCGGATTGCCGATCGTTCTTCCAGTCACCGTTCCGGTTTTTCCTGTCCTGTCTGTCTTGTCCGCCTTATTGGCTTTCCCGGTCTTCTCTGACGATGCGTTTCCATCCGTCTTTTCTTTTCCTTTTGTGTCTGCCGCCTTACGGTTATAGGACATGGCACTTCCCACTGCATTTGCATAATCCGGTATCAAACTCATACAAATCTCCCCTTTCGCCATTTCCACCTGCCGAAATCCGTTTCGGCAGGTCTGCTCTCTTTACTTTATATATCGGTCAGATATGTCCATCTTGCCATTGCAAATTTAAAAAATCAAAGGTAAGATAAAAGGAGTATCTTTTCGGGAGGTCTCTTTTCATGAACCCTACAGTAAGCATTATCGTACCTGTCTACAATGCAAAAAATTATCTGCAGCGCTGCATTGACAGCATTCTGCATCAGGAATATACCGACTACGAACTGTTCTTAGTCGACGACGGAAGTACAGACGGCTCCGGTGACATCTGCGATGCTTACGCCGCCGCAGATGCCCGCATTACAGTCATCCACAAAGAAAATACCGGCGTATCGGACAGCCGTAATCTCGCCATCAGCCAGGCTCGCGGCACTTACCTGCAGTTTCTCGACAGTGATGACTGGATCACACCGGATGCGACAAAGCTGTTCGTGCGCGCCGCCACAGAGCATGACTGCGATCTGGTGATCGCCGATTTCTACCGCGTCGTCGGAGAGCGCGTCTCGCACAAGGGCGATATTGAGGATAACGGTGTCCTCACACGCGAAGAGTTTGCTGCGCATATGATGGAGAATCCCGCTGATTTTTATTATGGCGTTCTCTGGAACAAGCTGTACCGGCGTGATCTTGTGGAAAAATATCATCTGCGCATGGATGTCTCGGTGAACTGGTGTGAGGACTTTTTGTTTAATCTGGAATATATTTTACATGCCAACGTCTTCTACGCCCTGCAGGCGCCGGTCTACTATTATGTCAAGACAAAAGGTTCCCTTGCAAGTCAGGGATTAAGCATCACAAAGACCGTCAAGATGAAATTCATGGTCTTTGAATATTACAATGAATTTTATAAGAATGTCTACGACGAAAAAGTATACGAAAAAAAGCGGCTGTCCGTCTACCGCTTTTTTCTGGATGCCGCCAGTGACGGCACTGTGCCGCCGACGCTTCTGCCGGGTGCAAAAAAGCTTGGCACAGAGCGCATCCCGGTCTGTCCTTCCGCGATCTCCGGAGAGGGTATCCTATCGGAGTTCTACCGGAGCCGCAAGCTTTTGGACCGCTGTCTGGAGGCGATCGCCCTGCGCAATGATCTGACGCTTGGCGAGCTGTCCCTCCTGCTGTCCTTAAGCCAGATGCATACATTTTGCAGCCGCACGGAACTTGCCGATTTTGCCGGATTATCCAAAAGCTCGCTCGCGCGCACCCTGCAAAAGCTTTCCGCCAAAGATTATATCCGCGTCAACAGCACCAGAAAATACCTGCACGTGGATCTGCTTCCGGCAGCGACTGCGCTCCTCCCGGAGCTCGCCACCGCACAAAACGATTTTGATATGGCGCGCTTTGCCGGATTGAGCGAGGAAGAGCTCATCTGCTATGCGAAAGTGACGGAAAAGATCAAGGAAAATACCATGCGGGTGCTAGGCGTCTAGCGCCCGGCCGTGTTTTTTAGATACCGTAACAAAAAAGACAAGTACAAACTGCTTTTTTGTACCTGCCTTCTTCGATTAGAATGAAATTTTCCCGTTCCCTTACGCTCCGAGAATCTCCTTTAAGTCTGCCTCTGGTGTCGTGATCGGTGCAATATGGTAATGCTCCACCAGATATGCTAACACATTCGGGGAGATAAACGCCGGAAGTGTCGGTCCCAGCTTGATGTTCTGGATGCCCAGATGCAGCAGCGTCAAAAGGATACAGACCGCCTTCTGCTCATACCAGGACAATACCATGGATAACGGCAGTTCATTGACCGAGCAGCCAAACGCCTCGGCAAGCGCCACCGCAACCTTGATCGCGCTGTACGCATCATTGCACTGTCCCATATCCATCAGGCGCGGCAGACCACTGATCTCCCCGAGATCCAGATCGTTAAAGCGGTATTTTCCGCATGCAAGCGTTAAGATCACACTGTCCTTCGGGGTCTGTTTTACAAATTCGGTATAGTAATTGCGTCCCGGTCTGGCACCGTCACAGCCGCCCACCAGGAAGAAATGACGGATTGCGCCGCTCTTTACCGCATCCACCACCTGATCCGCAACGGAGAGCACCGTGCCGTGTGCAAATCCGGTCATCACCTCTTTACCGCCGTTGATGCCGGTGAACTCCGTATCTTCCTTGTAACCGCCGAGCTCTAACGCTTTCTCGATCACCGGCGTAAAGTCCTTGTCCGCACCGATATGCACCATCTGCGGATAAGAAACCACCTCTGTTGTGAATACACGGTCACGGTAGCTCTCCTTCACCGGCATCAAACAGTTCGTTGTATACAGAATCGGCGCCGGAACCCCGTCGAACTCCTTCTGCTGATTCTGCCATGCCGTTCCAAAGTTTCCCTTTAAATGCGGATACTGCTTTAACAGCGGATACGCATGTGCCGGAAGCATCTCACCGTGCGTATAGACATTGATTCCCTTATCCTTCGTCTGCTCCAAAAGCAGTTTTAAATCGTAGAGATCGTGACCGGTGATGATGATAAACGGTCCCTTCTCCACGGTAAGCGGCACCTTTGTCGGCTTCGGATTGCCGAATGTCTCTGTGTTGGCGCGGTCTAAAAGCTCCATACACTTTAAATTCACCTCGCCGACTTCCAGAACCACCGGAAGCAGGTCTCCCATCTCCAGATCAAAGCCCAGGAACGAAAGCGCCTTATAGAAAAATGCATTGACCGTCTCATCCTCATAGCCGAGCACCGCCGCATGATAAGCGTAGGCAGCCATGCCCCGGATGCCAAATAAAATCAAAGACTTCAGGGAACGGATATCCTCATCCGCCTCCCAGATCTCCTTCATGTCGTAATCCGAGGTATTGCCGCACGGCGATGCGCAGGTGGCACAGTTCGGAACCACGCGTTCCTTCTCCGCATGAACCTTTGCGATCATCTCACGCAGTGTCTCATCATTAAAGTTGACATTCGTGATCGTTGTGAATAATCCTTCTATTAAAATATGTGTGGTGTCCTCGGTGCGTGGATTGTTGCCGCACGCCTTTGCAAGCCCGATCAACGCGCCGGTCAGTTCATCCTGCAGCGCTGCCGTCGCACTGCTTTTTCCACAGACGCCTGCATTCCCGGTGCAGCCGCTGCATCCCGCTGTCTGCTCACACTGAAAACAAAACATTTTATGTTCCATATTGATCTCTCCTTTGATTTCCTGATTGATTACCTACGCATTGTATGAAATCTCCGGAGATTTTTCTGTTGTTTTTCCAACAAAACAATTCTTTTCGCTTTTATTTTTCGCAAAGCTCCGACAGGGGATGAAACGTGTATCCCATTTCCTCCCATTTGGTCAGCAGTTCATCCAGAATCTCCCCGTTCGTCTTCGAGGTGCTGTGCAGCAGCACAATCGCCCCCGGATGAATTCTTCCCAGCAGCTTTTCAAACGCCTCCTCCTTCGTCGGCTGTGCATCGACATTCCAGTCCACATAGGCAAGACTCCAGAAAAAAGTGTGATAGCCGAGCTGTTTTGCCATCTCGAGATTCTTCGTGCTGTATTTTCCCTGCGGCGGTCTGTAATAGTTCGCCATCTTCTGCCCGGTCACCTCGGAAAAAAGCGCGGCGTTGTCGTCCATCTCTTTCTGGAACGCGGTAAGATCCGCGATCGACGACATATCGGGATGATGATAGGTATGGTTCCCCACCGTATGTCCCTCCGCCACCATCCGCTTGGCAATCTCCGGCGCGCTCTCCAGAAAATGTCCCACCACAAAGAAAGTGGCAGGCGCCTGGTGCTTTTTTAATGCATCGAGAATCGGCTCTGTATTCCCGTTCTCGTATCCGCAGTCGAAGGTCAGATAGAGCACCTTCCCGGACGGATCCCCGACATAGTGTGCATCGTACTGCGCCAACTCCGCAGAGGTTGCATTGCCGGTGGGCTGGGTTCCCTCCGCGCCAAAGCCGAGCCCCCAGTTGCCCGCCTCGTACGCGACCGCCGCCGTCTCTTTTGTCTGTCTGCTCCGCATCCCGGCGATCTCCCACCCGGTTAAAAACATCGCGGAAAATAAAAACGCAAGGCACAGGCCCTTTTTACAATTCTGCTGCATAACAAGATCCTGTCTGTTCTCTTGTTATCTATGTATATCGGAAACCGCCCTGTCCCATGACAGAATCAGCCGTTATTCTGATAGCCGCACTTCGGGCAGACGCCGCCGCCCTTATACTGGTAGCCGCAGCGGAAGCAGCAGATTGTATCGTGCTTCTCGCTCGCCAGATAGGTAAGCTTTCTGGACTCCGGCTTCTCCTGCAGATAATGAATAAAATCATCGAGTTCCCCGGCATAGTCCGGCAGCTCCTTCGTGCCAACCGCATAAGGGATCTTTAATTTGGTTCCGTTCTTCTGGTGCACGTAAAGTCCCTTATTGAGCAGTCCCGTAGACGCCGTGACAGACGCAATCGAGGCGACCGGGATTCCGTAGGAGGTAAATGCCGTGCTGTAGTAAAGATGCTCCGGCGTTAAAATCATCCCCTCTTTTCCAGACGCATCGCGCGCCACATCCACCACCAGAATCGGGTACTCAAACAGACCTCTGCCGGCCGCATAGGACGCCATGGCATATTCGATCACATCCGTCTCCTCCGGCGTCGCCTGCCCAAGCAGCACTTTCCTCGCCGGATAAAAATGATGTCTCGGATTCTCCCCGACACCGTTCTCCTCCAGTTCTTTTTTCAGCTTTCCCACCAGAAGCTCACACTCGTCCGCCTTGATTTTGGAGAGCCGCTTTTCGAGCGTCTTAAGCGCATCCGTCTTAAGCTCCGGGAGAAAATCTCCCTCCTTGATCTTCTGGTATGCCTCTATGCCCTCCTCAAAATTCATCTGCATCGGTGCCGGACAGATTGCTGCGATGGCATCCGCATCCAGCTCCCTGATCCGGTCGTTGACCTTCTCCAGATAGGGTGCCACAAGCCCCGGAAGAAAATCTCCCTCCCTAAGCCGCTCTGCAAGATCCACGTAGTCCTCCCTGCTCACTTTTCTCGCGCGCCGGATCATGTTGGAAAGTTCCTGCTTCTCCGCTGCCTCTCTCCCCGCCACAATCTTCTGTTCGTATGGTGTCAGATCCACTCCGTCGTAATCGTGCAGCCGGTCGACATAGAGCCGGTACTGCTTCCGGTCGAGATTCGCCGGCATCTTTGCCACCATCGCCGCCACTTCGCGCTCCGCCTGGCTCTGTTTGAGCTGCTGCAGCTTCTCCCGCAGCGGATGCTTCTGTTCTTCCGGAAGATCCGCAGCTTCCACTTCCTCCAATACCCGTTTGGTCAGCGTGTAGTTCTTCCCCTCACAGGCATCCGCTTTTTCCTGAAGTTCCCGGACACGCCCCTCATAAATCCGGTCCTGTATCTTCTTTATATATGGCTTCTTCTCGTCCTCCGTCAGCTTGCGCTCTCCTTCCAGCTGCCGCTTTAACTCCTGCAGCTGCCGGTCGGAATAGCGGTCCATGACCGCCAGACGCGCCTCATAGTGCTCCTGCACGCTTTTCCGTTCTTCCGGTGTGACAATGACGCCGTCCACGGTCATTCCTCCCTCCGGCGTCTGCGTTGCCGCATGGATGTCTTTTCCGCCTGTCCGCTCCTTAGCGGCGGGTCTGCCCGCTCCATCCGCGTCCGGACGCAGGCTGCTTCCTGCCTCCGCCGCTCTGCGATCTGCTCCATGCATTTCTGCCTCCGCCGCTCTGTGGTCTGCTCTGCGCGTTTCCGTCTCTGCAGCCATACCGCGTCCGCGGTCTGCCGGTCGTCCACTCCCTACGCTGTCTGTCTCCTTCCGCCCCGCTGACTGCTTCGCCGTCTCTTTCGGTGTCCGCGTTCCAGACTGCTTATCCGGTTCTTCCGCTGCCTGTTCCCGCTGCGGCAAAGAGCGTCCCTCGTCGTGCCGCTCTCTCTCCCGGCTGTGCACTTTTGCCTCGTATTTTTCCACGGATTCTTCCGGATAAAAGCCCTCCTCCATCCGCGCGGACAGCTTTTTCACCTCAAGATCCGACAATTCCGGCAGTGCGTTGCAGAGATCCTCCAGGGATTCCTCCCCGTCCTCCTCCGTATCCGGCCGTCTTCCGTCGGCATAGACATTCGTGTGATAGTTGGACACCCGGTCGGCATTTCTCCCCAAAAGCTCCAGATAATCGTCATACGCCGCGTCGTCCGTCGCAAAATCCAGCGTGTAAATATCGCCCTCCGAGAACAATCTGCCGGGACGCGGCGTGTAAAACCGCCTGCAGGCATTGCAGGTCGCGGCTCTCGCCAGCAGCACGCCGCCCTCCTCCGTCTCGATCTTAAATTCCTTTCCAGCCGGATAGACCGCCATATGCAGCTTGCCGCAGCATGCCGGGCAGAGATACCCCACGAGGTAAAAATTATTCCCGATCCGGCTCTTTCTCCGCTCGCTCACCGTGATGTCCGCCCGGGCGAACTCCGCCTGAGCGCGTTTCCAGACGACCTTGTGCCAGAGTCCGCCCTCGTTCGTTTCCTCATCCTCCGGCTGTGCCTGCTCCTCTTCCTGCGCCGTCTGGATAACATCCTCATAGGTGATCCGCATTCCGCTCCGGTAGAAACGCAGATAGGACGGCGTGTACTCCGGTTCGACCTGCATCTCCTTCATAATGTCCGTAAACAGCGTATTTAACTGTTCAAAACTTTTGTCTACGCGGACGCCCTTGATCGTCCCCCATTTTCCGAATGCATATAAAATCAGGTTGATGGCATTCTGCACCCGCATGTTCGTGCCGACCTCACCGATCTCGTCCTCTTTTACCGGTATGTCGATGATGTTCGTCGCCACATTGCGCGTGTCAAAATGGAAAAACAGGGAACGCACCTCCCCCTGTAAAATCATGTAATTGTCAATCACTACAAATATGCCGTTCCATTTGACCGGAACTTTCATCGCCTCAATCAGGCGTTCAAATGTCTGGTGCAATTCCGTATTTGCTCTCAACAGTATCATAGACGCAACCTCACTTCTCATCCATCGCTTTCTACCAACAGTATACTCATATATGAGGCGTTTTTCAAATCTCGCATGCAAAAAATATTTTTTTTCAAGAAACCATCCCCTCACTTTATAAACTTTTAATAATTCCGCTGTTTCCCTGTTTTTCAGCCTTCCGGGAATGTTGTTAGCACTCATGTGAAAAGAGTGCTGATTTTGTATTGACTTTTTGGAATGACGGATATAAACTCTTATTTAAAAGGGAATGACGATGTTACTGTCGTCTTCCGTTCTACCGTACATATTTTATTTTTAGATAAAGGAGTGTTTTATTATGGCAAACAAACATGGAAGTCTTTCAATTGACAGCGATAACCTGTTTCCGATTATCAAGAAATGGCTGTATTCCGACCACGACATTTTCTATCGTGAGTTGATCAGCAACGGCTGTGATGCCATTACCAAATTAAAAAAGTTAGACATGATGGGCGAGTACACGCTCCCAGCTGATTTCAAGGCAAAGATCAGCGTCACCGTAGACCCTGAGGCTAAGACCCTGACATTTACCGATAACGGTCTTGGTATGACGGCAGACGAAGTCGAGGAATACATCTGCCAGATCGCATTTTCCGGTGCGACCGATTTCATTCAGAAGTACAAGGACAAGTCCACGGACGATCAGATCATCGGACATTTCGGACTGGGCTTCTACTCCGCTTTCATGGTAGCGGACGAGGTTGAGATCGATACCTTATCTTATAAGGAAGGCGCCACACCGGTACACTGGACCTGCGACGGCGGTACCGATTACGAACTGACCGACGGCACCAAGACAACGATCGGTACACAGATCACGCTTCATCTGAACGAGGACTGTCTCGAATTTGCAAACGAGTACCGTGCACGCGAAGTGATCGAGAAATACTGCTCTTTCATGCCGACCGAGATCTACCTTAGCAAGGCAAATGCCGAGCCGGAATACGAGACCATCGACGCTGCTGACAAGCGCGATACCGATACGGTCGTGGAGGAGATTCACGAGGAGGCAAAGACCGAGGAAAAAGAGAACGAGAACGGTGAGAAGGAGACTGTCGAGATCTCCCCTGCCAAGGATAAGTTAAAGATTTTAAAACGCCCGGTTCCGCTCAACGACACTAACCCGCTGTGGCTTAAGAACCCGAACGACTGCACCGACGAGGAATACAAGGCGTTCTACCGCAAGGTATTCTTAGATTACAAGGAGCCGCTGTTCTGGATTCACTTGAATATGGATTATCCGTTCAACTTAAAGGGTATCCTTTACTTCCCGAAGATCAATACAGAGTACGATTCCATCGAGGGAACTATCAAATTATACAACAACCAGGTATTTATCGCCGACAATATCAAGGAAGTCATTCCGGAATTTCTGATGCTCTTAAAGGGTGTGATCGATTGTCCGGATCTTCCGCTCAATGTCTCCCGCTCCGCTCTGCAGAATGACGGATTCGTCAAGAAGATTGAGGAATACATCACGAAGAAAGTGGCTGACAAGCTGATCGGCATGTGCAAGACAGACAAGGAATCCTACGAGAAATACTGGGATGACATCAGTCCGTTCATCAAATACGGCTGCTTAAAAGACCCCAAGTTCTGCGACAAGATGAACGACTATATCCTCTTTAAAAATCTGGATGACAAGTACCTTACCCTTCCGGAGCTTCTCGTAAAAGAAGAGGAGAAAAAGGAAGACACCGATGCTGCTTCCGATGTTGTTGACAAGAACGGCAATTCCGTCACAGAGGATGCTGATGCAAAGGACGATTCCGAAGAGGAAAAGGACGAGCGCAAGGTCATCTACTACGTGACCGACAAGGTACAGCAGGGACAGTACATCAAGCTCTTCAAGGAGCAGGGAATGGACGCTGTGATCTTAGACCACAACATCGATACCTCCTTCATCTCCCAGTTAGAGCAACGCAACGAGCATTATAAATTCATGCGAATCGATGCGGATGTCACAGACTCCTTAAAGGATGCAGACGATGCCGCTGATTTAAAGGAAGAGACCGACACGCTGACCGACCTGTTTAAAAAGGCACTTGGCAACGACAAGCTGACCGTCAAGGTGGAGAAGTTAAAGAATGAGAATCTTGCTTCCATCATCACTCTCTCCGAGGAAGGCAGACGTATGCAGGATATGATGAAGATGTACGCTATGGGCGGCATGGGCGGTATGGACCCGAATATGTTCGCCGCAGACCAGACCTTAACCTTAAACGCGAACCATGCACTGGTCAAATACATTTTCGAGCACAAGGATTCCGAGAACGTTCCGATGTTCTGCGAGCAGCTCTATGACCTGGCAATGCTGTCCAACCAACCGTTGTCCGTCGATGCCATGAGCAAGTTCGTGGAGCGCAGCAACAAGATCATGATGCTTCTTGCCAAATAAATCAATTCGTCTTCTCACAGACAGCAGGATGGGGCGCGAAATTCACTCTATGCGGGTGAATTTCGCGCCCCGTCCTGCTTTTTCTATCGGAAAATCCCTTCTCTTTCACACAATTTTCACACTGTTAATTGAGGTGCGCAGCTATGAGGATCTTGCAGCATCTGTCTCCTATCTGAAGGAGCATCATCTCCATCCGTTTGATGAGATGCCCTGACACGCAGGGCATCTCATTTTACGAGACAACAAGGGCAAAATATCCCCAGTCCCAGATCAGCCGTTCAAAACTGTTCTCCAGGTATTCCCAGATATCCTCGTCTTCATATCCCAGCATGCGCGACAGAATTACCATACAGCTGCGCATGGTCTCATAGGAAAGTGCGCCTTCCCTGTGCCAGCACAGAAAAGCGGCATGCCGGATGGCTGCATACTCTAATGCAATCCACTGCAGCTTTACCGTCACATACTCGACGTCGTCCGGCTCCCCCAGACACTCCGAAAAAATCTCTGACTGCAGATAGCACCGCATCAGTGCCTCATATGGAGAAAATGCCTGCGCAAATGCATCGAGATCTTCCTTACGGATCTTCCCGTAATCTTCCGCGATCTGTTCCGCTTCCTCTGCCGCCGGTGTTAAAAAAGTACGGTACAGCCCTTCCTTCCGGTAGTTTTCCGCCAGATCCAGAAACAGCTCATTGCGCTCCACAAATGCCGCCCGGCAATCCGCCCCGGCATGCTCCACCGCATCGGCAAGTTCTTTTCTAAAAGGCGCATCCCCGTATTTGGGGACTTCCGCCTTCCATGAAGTTCCCGCGTCGCACAGATCAAGCGCCATGTAAAACAGCATGCAAAGACTCTGTGCCGGCCGGTACGCACGGTCTGACATGATTGTGAGGAAACGTTTTCTCACCCCATACACCGCTTCATATGCGCCGTAGGAGGCACTGTCTGCCTCATCCGAAAACCGGATGCACTCCCGCCCCCAAAGCAGATCCACGACCGCCGGACAGCAGGGCATCAGAGAATATTCCGTGATCCCCGCCACCTCATGTTTCTCGCGCGGAAACACCGTACAGGTCTCCGACAAAACCGCATCCCCGTAAGTTAAAACCAGCCGGCAGAGCTTTCTCTCATCCAGAAACGGACAGCGCATTTTTTCATCGAGCGTAATGATTCGTCCATCCCCGTATTTTTTTGTATAATCAGATAAGGTCCGTCTTTTCGGACGGACCCCTTCCGGCGTTTCTGTTTTTTTCCATGCGGCAGCCGTCTTACGGTCCACCGCAATCTTCCATTCCTGACAGCATGTCAGACTGCACGCATCCGCGATGCATTGAAACTCATCATAATAATCGGGCTTCATTTCGTTCCCCCTCATGTCATTCTGCCGGCCTCTTATCAGAGAATCTTCGTCGTCCACTTCGAGCAGTCCCAGACCTCTCCCACGATATCCTGGTAAAACTCCGGCTCATGGCAGATTAACAGAACCGTTCCGCGGTACTCCTTCAGCGCACGCTTTAATTCTTCCTTCGCGTCCACATCCAGATGGTTGGTCGGCTCGTCTAAAAGCAGAACGTTGGTCTCTCGGTTCATCAGTTTACACAACCGCACCTTCGCCTGCTCGCCGCCGCTTAAGACTCTCACCTGGCTCTCGATATGCTTTGTGGTCAGACCGCATCTTGCAAGCGCCGCACGCACCTCATACTGGGAAAATGCCGGGAACTCCTCCCAGATCTCCTCAATGCAGGTGCGCTTGTTCTCCCCCTTGATCTCCTGCTCAAAGTAGCCGACCATGAGGTTCTCGCCCTGCTCGACACCGCCGCCAAGCGCGGGAATCAGACCTAGTAGACTCTTTAAAAGTGTTGTCTTGCCGATTCCGTTTGCACCGATCAGCGCCACCTTATGTCCGCGTTCCAGTGCGATCGAAAGCGGCTTCGAGAGCGGCTCCTCATAGCCGATCACCAGATCCTTCGTCTCAAAAATATATCTGCCGGGCGTGCGTCCCACCAGGAAGGAAAACTCTGGCTTCGGGCGCTCCGCCGCAAGCTCGATGACGTCCATCTTGTCCAGCTTTTTCTGCCGCGACATCGCCATGTTGCGGGTGGATACGCGCGCCTTATTGCGCGCCACGAAATCTTTTAATTCACTGATCTCCTGCTGCTGTTTGCGGTATGCCGCCTCAAGCTGTGCCTTTTTTACCGCGTAGACTTCCTCAAACTTGTCGTAGTTGCCGACATAGCGGTCGAGGTGCTGGTTCTCCATGTGGTAGATGATATTGACAACATCGTTCAAAAACGGAATGTCGTGCGAGATCAGGATAAACGCATTCTCGTACTCCTGCAGATAGCGTGTCAGCCACGCGATATGCTCCGCGTCCAGATAGTTCGTCGGCTCGTCCAGCAGAAGAATGTCCGGCTTCTCCAGAAGAAGCTTTGCCAGCAGCACCTTCATGCGCTGCCCGCCGCTTAGATCGGTCACATCATGGTGCAGCCCGAGTTCTAAGAGTCCGAGCGCTCTGGCAACCTCCTCCACCTTTGCGTCGATCGTATAAAAATCATGCATCGTCAGGGTGTCCTGTATCACGCCGAGTTCTTCCATCATGGCATCCATCTGCGACTCGTCCGCCTCGCCGAGCGCATCACAGATCTGATTCATCTTCTCTTCCAACGCAAACAGCCACGAAAATGCCGACTTTAAGACACTCTCAATCGTCATTTCCGCGGTGAGTGTCGAGTGCTGGTCGAGGTAACCGACCCGCACATTTTTCGCCCACTCCACTTTTCCCTCGTCCGGCATCAGCTTTCCCGTAACGATATTTAGAAACGTCGACTTTCCCTCGCCGTTCGCTCCGACAAGACCGATATGCTCCCCCTTTAACAGGCGGAAGGACACATCGTCCAGTATCGCACGGTCACCGAATCCATGCGTCAAATGTTCTACGTTTAAAATACTCATCCATCACCTCTATTTCAGCAGAAAAAAGTACAAAAGCACCACCACGCCGAGCCCAATGCGGTACCAGCCAAACACTTTAAAGTCATGCTTTCTGATATATCCGAGCAGGAACTTGATGACGACAACCGACACCAGAAACGCGCTGACCATACCGGAAAGCAGAACCGCCCACTCCGTCCCGGTCAGATGAAGTCCGAAGTCCATCAATTTTAGCAGGCTTGCACCGAGCATCACCGGAATCGCCAGAATGAACGTAAACTCACTCGCAGCCTTCCTTGATACACCGATTAAGAGCGCACCGATAATCGTTGCACCGGAGCGCGACGTTCCCGGAAACGCAGCCGCGAGCAGCTGGAACAAACCGATCAGAATCGCCATTTGAAACGTAATGTCCCGCATCTGCTCCACGGGCGCCTGCTTTGCTGCATTGTGATTCTCCACCAGAATAAAGGCAACACCGAACACAATCAGTGCCACCGCCACACACACCGGATTGTAAAACAGTCTGTCGCAGGTCTCATCCAGCCCCAGCACAACAAATACGATTGCCGGCAGGCAGGACACCACGATCTTGCACCAGTTGATAATGACCGGCATGCGCACCGTGACGGGACCTAACACCCAGTATTCTCTCTTTGCAAGAGAACCGCTCTTCTCATTCTGTTCTGCGGCCACGACTGCTTCCGAGGAACTGCGCGCAAACGGCCAGATCAGATTCCAGAACAGCACCACAACCGCCAAAATCGCTCCCAGCTGGATCACTACCAGAAACATATCCCAAAACTCTGCGCTCACATCCAGTGTCAGAAACTCGTTTAAGAGAATCATGTGTCCGGTGCTGCTGATCGGCAGCCACTCCGTAATTCCCTCCACGATACCAAATATAATTGCCTTTAAAATCTCTGCCATAAATACTCCATTCTTCTCATAACTGCTATGCATCAGCCGCTGCCATGCCACACTCAGCCGGTACCATGCCTGCTTGCTATGCCACGCTCAGCCGGTACCATGCCTGCTTGCTATGCCACGCTCGTGCGGACAGGCTCGCTCAACATTTTCTTCGTCTTCTTCAACACATGGAAATATGCCGGGAACAGGAAACAGTCAGCAAAAATCCATGCGACCGGGCTTGCAAAGCACGCTGCCGGATAGCCGAACATCGGAACAAACACAAATCCGACCAGGGTACGCGCCGCCATCTCAAAGACGCCTGCCAGAATTGCAAACTTGCTGTATCCCATACCCTGAATCAAAAAGCGTACAATATTCACGAAAGCCAACGGAATGTAGAAGGCACTGTTGCATACCAGAAACAGCCTTACATTTGCAATGACCTCCGCCTGTGCACTCTCCACGAAAAACATGGCAAGCTGATTGCCGCAAAGCCACAGCACCACAAACGCCAGAATCGAATATCCGATTCCCAGAATTCCCGCCGCTTTTAATCCGCCGCTCAAGCGGTCTAACTTCTTCGCTCCCACGTTCTGTCCGCCGTAGGTTGCCATTGTAGAACCGAGCGCATCATACGGGCAGCAGAAGAACATACCGATCTTGCTTCCCGCCGTCATGGATGCCACGGCATTCGATCCGAGCGTGTTGACTGCGCTCTGTAGGATCACGCTGCCGATCGCGGTGATCGAATACTGTAATCCCATCGGCACACCCATGCCGCAGAGGGTTTTCATGTAGCCCTTATTCACTTTCCGCTCTTCCTCATCGGTGTGCAGGATCTCAAACTTTCTCTTGCTGTAGATGACGCACGCGATACCGGAAAATGCCTGCGAGATCACAGTTGCAAGCGCTGCTCCGGCAACTCCCATCGGAAATACAATGATTAAAAGCAGATCCAGTCCGATATTCACAAATGCAGCCAGCGCCAGAAAAATCAGAGGCGTCTTGCTGTCACCCATCGACCTTATCACGCCGGACACCAGATTGTACAGATAGGTTGCCGGAATCCCCGCAAAAATAATAACAATGTAGGTGTAGGCGTCATCAATAATATTCTCCGGCGTCTGCATCAACTGTAAGATCGGCCGGCAGAATGCCACCGTAAACACCGTCATGACCGCAGAAAAGATCACCGCCAGATAGACTGCATTCATCATAAACGCACGCATTGCCTTATAATCGCCGGCTCCAAACCGGTGCGCCAGAGGAATGGCAAAACCGTTGGACACTCCCATGCAGAATCCAATAATCAGAAAGTTCAGCGAACCGGTCGATCCCACTGCCGCAAGTGCATCCACTCCCAGAAATCTTCCAACAATCAGGGTATCCACCAGATTATAAAACTGCTGAAACAAAAATCCAAACAACAGCGGCACCGAAAATCCTAAAATGAGCTTCATCGGTGAACCGCTTGTCATATCTTTCGTCATAGAATCTACCTCATTTCATACTGTATCTCAGATCTCACCGCAATACTTCTCAAATACCGCAAAAAAGCTGTTCGTCTGAATACTGCCATCCGTGGTAAGCTCAATTCCATCCCACAGATCCGTGTTCAGCCTCGAGGATAACGATGCGACAAATTCATTGTAGACATCGTCAAATGCTTCTTTTTCACGTTTTTCCACAATATTGGACTTATTCGCTTCCGTCAGCTCTTCATTATATTTATTCAGGCACTTGATAAAATAGTATCCATTTCCGGCAGCGATCATTCCGGAGACGGCATTGTCGTCCAGCTGAAATGCCACCTCCTCCACCTCGTCGGGCAGATCATCCCTCGATACCGTCACCTGAATCGCCGACAATTCGTTATAATTGTTGGCGACGGAGGCAAAATCATCCCCCTGCGCCAGCTTCTGCTCCACCTCGTGCGCCCGGTCTTCGTCCGTGACATAAATCTGCATGATTTCCATCACGCGCGCCTCATCGTCGCTGACCTCCTCGTTGACACCGTTCGTCAGTGAATGATACAGCTTCTGCGCCAGCGCATAGTGCGTATAATACTCCGCAATATCCGCCTCGGCGACGTCCATATAGGCGGTCTCATCCTCCGAGAGGGATGCATAATATTCCTTTGCCGCTTCCGCCACCTTCGCAGTCTCATCCTCCGAGAGCGTCACTTCCTGCGACTGTGCCAGCAGATCCATCGTGTATACACGGGTGAGCTCCTCCAGCGTGATGTCCTTCACATAGTCAAGCAGGGATGCGTCTCCAAAGTCATGCTGCCAGAGGTCAATCGTATATGCTGTTCCATAGATATTCTGATAATTTGCCAGATATACCTTTGCCTCCTTTAAGCTGCATGCAGACTTGTCCAGTGTAAACACCTGCCTGCTGCTTAGCGTTCCCGAGACCACAATATCTTTATTGCCAATCTGGCATCCCGTAAGAGCCATTGACAGCGCGCATACGCACGCTGTCATTCCCATCGCCCATCTTTTTCTCATCGTGAAACACCCTTTATCTCAACATCTACATGATATTTTTCAAGATACTTCTCGCCACAGAAATTCCGTTCGCGGATGCCTGCTGCAGTCCTCTCGTCACGGACGCGCCGTCTCCGATCGCACGGAGTCCCTTGACACTCGTCTCGAAGTCAGAGTTTACCACTACCTTATTGGAGTAGAACTTGACCTCCACACCGTAGAGCAGTGTCTCATCACTTGCAATACCCGGCGTTACCTTGTCGAGAGCCATCAGCATCTCCTCGATATCCACCATGATCCGGTGCGGGAATACTAAGGAGAGATCTCCTGGTACCGCATCCTTTAAGGTCGGGATGAGGTTGTTACGGCACAGGCGCTCCTCCGTCGTTCTTCTGCCACGCTTAAAGTCTCCGAATGTCTGCACCAGAATCCTGCCGTCACAGAGCATATTGGAGAGCTGTGCGATCTGCTTGCCGTATTCGATCGGCGTCTTAAAAGGCTTTGTGAAGTTCTTCGATACCAGAATGGCAAAGTTGGTATTGTTGGTCTTTAAATCCTTGGACTTGTAGGCGTGGCCGTTGACTACCGCCAGTCCGTTGTCGTAGTATTCGGTTGCAACCTCGCCGGACGGGTTGGTACAGAAGGTACGCACCTTATCATCGAACGTCGGCGTATGGTACACTAACTTCGCCTCGTAGAGGTTCTCATTCAAGAACTCCATCACCTCATCGCGCACCTCGACGCGCACACCGATGTCCACAGTGCCGACCTTTGTCTCAATATCATGCTGATTGCAGATATGGGAGAACCAGTCTGCACCCTCACGTCCCACAGCGGAGATGACCTCTGCTGCCGTGTATGTCTCATCCTTGTCGGTAATGATACCCTTGACCTGGTTGTCCTCGATGATGATGTCCTTGACCATGGTGCCAAACTCCATCTCGACCCCTTCCTCTAACAGGTGCTCCTGCAGTCTGGAATAGATCTTGTAGCCTTCCTCCGTGCCGAGATGACGGATCGGGCATTCGATCAGCTTTAGGTTCGCCATGATCGCTTTTCTACGGATCTCGCGGATTTCCTTCTCTTTATCCACACCGTACACCTTGGAATCCGCACCGAATTTCAGATAAATATCATCCGATTCCTTTAACAGCTCCACGGTCTTATCGTAGCCTAAAATCTCCGGCAGGTTGCCGCCGACATCCGGCGATAAGGACAGCTTGCCATCGGAGAAAGCTCCCGCACCGGCGAATCCGGTCGTGATGGAACACGGCTTGCATCCCACGCATACCTTGGTCTTACGCTTCGGACATTCACGGTTCTCAATCCGTCTTCCTTTTTCAATCATTAACACTTTCAGATCCTTTTTCGCATGAATCAGCTCATACGCACAAAAAATTCCGGAAGGACCGGCTCCTATAATGATCACATCATAATTCTTCATTACATTCCCTCGTTCTTTCTATATATTCTACCATTCTGTTATGTATCTTCCTACGTTCTCCAAAGCAGACGGCTTAAGCTTCCACGATCAGGTATCTTCCGTCCGGCAGTGCGAACACTTCTGCCTGCTCCGCCAGATCCTCGCTGCTCATTCCGGCGATATCCGCACCCTCTTCCTTAAAGTACGCCCGCACTTCCTTCAGATTCTCACAGACCGTTGCGAAACAGTCCGAAAGAAATTCCTCCGCCTCTTCCCTGCTTTCTGCCACAGGTTCCCGAAACAGCTTCTCCTGCTGCGCCAAAAATGTATCCAGGCACATTTCATCGTACATATCTTTTCCTCCGCCAACGTTTTATTTTACCATAAATAGATATCAATTCCAAGCTTCTTTAATTCCCGGTAAATGGCTGCTACCGGAAGCCCTACAACATTATTATAGTCGCCATCGATTTTGTCAACAAAAATCGCACATTTCCCCTGAATTCCGTATGCGCCCGCCTTGTCCATCGGCTCGCCGGTGGCGACATAGCGCCGGATCTCCTCCTCGCTCATCGCGCGCATCGTGACATCGGTTTTCTCATGAAACATCACCTGACCGGCCTTTCCGGACGCATCCAAAAGCACGATCGACACTCCGGTGTATACCTGGTGTGTGCCGCCGGAGAGAAGCTTAAGCATGCGGCAGGCATCACGCTCGTCTTTGGGCTTCCCTAAGATCTGTCCCCCGCAGGAGACAATCGTGTCGGCGCCGATCACCATAAGATCCGAGGGTGTCACCAGTTCCTGATGCGTCTCCTCGTAGGTTCTTACCATGGATGCCACCTCGATGGCCTTCTGCGACGCCAGTTCCTCCACGACTTCGTGCGGTACGCTCTTCGTGATCCGCTCCTCACCTTTGGCCGGGCAGATTTCAAACGAAATCCCGATCTGCTCTAACAATTCCTTTCTCCGCGGTGAGGCGGATGCCAGTATGATCTGTCCCATCTCTTTTTCTTCCTTTCTGATGTTCTTATCTCTGAAATCTATCGTTTCTTATGTTCCATTTACGTTACACCGGTATCACTGCGCCCAGCCGGAACGAGTAGAGAAGCCGCTCCTTCACGCGAAGCGTCCTCTCACTTCCGTGGTTATAGATCCGCTCCAGCGCCTCGCCGTAGAGCTTTAACTGCGAAGCATAACGGTCCGCCAGTTCCTTGCCGGTTTTCACACGGTCCGTCTTATAGTCCAGCACCACAATGCCGTCCTCCTCAATCCAGAACACATCGATGATTCCCTGGATCAGCGTCAGCTCTTTGTCATCCGCACATTTCTCTCCGTCTCCGAATCCGAATGCCGCGAGCTCCTCGCCCGTAAATCCCATCACAAACGGTTTCTCCCGGTACAGCGTTCCGGCAGTCTCCGCACGCTTCATCCGCTCTCCCGCCGCCGATGTGAGAAACGTCTCGATGAGAGCCGGTTTTACCAGGCGCTTCATCTCCTCCGTGATCTGTCCTCCGGCAAGCATCGCCTCAATCTGTTCCGTGACTCCTGCCGCCGCCGAAAACTGGTAGCACTCCATCACCCTGTGAACCGCAGTTCCGCGCAGTGCACCCTGGTTCTGTCCGCCGGTTTCTTCCTGCTCCATTTTTTTTTGGACAAACGGCGGAACATAGGATTTTCCCTCCGTCTCTAAAAACGCCGGGACAACATCCGTCTCCTCCTCCAGAAGCTTTTCCCGCATCGCCCGATGCTTTAATTCCGACACGGAATATTTGTTTTTGCGCTCCAGATCGCGCTCGTACGGATAGGTGAATGAAAACTTCCCGTCAAATTCCGCCACGTCTGCCGCATCCGCCGCTGCAATGCGTGACAGACACTGTTCCAGATTCTCCGTCTCCTCCTTCATGTGACGGCTCTCTGCGTCGAGCAGTTCCTCCGCCGGCACAACGCGCACCTGATAGCGTCCGTGATAGGAAAACACCGCCGGAAGCAGCCAGTCGAAATAGCCTGCCGCGCTCTCCCGGAGCAGATACGGCAGAGGAACATGCTCCGTTTCCGGGAAAAGTTCCTCCTGTGCCGCTTCCCTTAGCGCCGCCAGATCATTTTCTGCATCTTTTCTGCACCCCGTTAAGATCAGCTTCTCCTTCGCGCGTGTGAACGCCACATAGAGCACGCGGAGCTCCTCGCCCAGATTCTCCAGTTCGATCTGCTTTGCGATGGCGCGCTTTAATATGGTCGGCGTCTTGATCCTGCGCTCGCCGTCGATCCAGTCAATTCCGATTCCCAGTTCCGGGTGCAGCACCATGCGGCTTCTGGTATCCTGCTTGTTAAAATTTCTTCCCAGACCGCACACAAAGACCACCGGGAATTCCAGTCCCTTGCTCTTGTGGATACTCATAATGCGCACGACGTCCTCATTCTCCCCGACCATGTCCGCCTCGCCAAAATCAACATCGTATTTCTGGAGTTCATCGATGTAGCGCACAAAATGAAACAATCCCTTGTAGCTCGTATTCTCATAGGCGATCGCCTTCTCCACCAGCATGCGCAGATTCGCTCTGCGTCTGGCTCCTGCCGGCATCGCCGCCGCATAATTTCCGTAGCCGCTTTCCTTCAACACGATCTCGATCAGCTCGTGAATCGGGGTGTCCGGCACAAGCGCCCGCAGCCTCTCATACAGCTTCCAGAACTCCCACAGTTTTTTCTCATAACCTTCCGCCAAAGGTTCTTCACTCTGCGCAAGTTCCCTGCAGCGTGCGAGCACACACTCACAGAAAGGCACGCTGCGGTCGTGCGCCCTAAGCCGTCCCAGCTCCTCGTCCGTAAGCCCGGCGATCGGAGACTTAAGCACTGCCGCAAGCGGAATATCCTGTCTCGGATTGTCAAGAATCCGAAGCATCGCAAGCACCGTCTGCACCTCCACCGCCGAGAAATAGCCGGTTGCTGACACCGTATGCGCCGGTATTCCCGCCTCGTTCAACACGGCGGCAAACGAATCGGCATACCCGCTTAGGCTGCGGAGCAGAATCACAATATCGCTGTAACGCACGGTGCGCAGTTCCCCCGTCGCCTTGTCCGTCACCTTCTGCTCTGTCATCAGCTTCCGGATGCGCTCTGCCACAAGCTTCGCCTCATACAGCTTCCGGTCTTCGTACCCGCTGCCCTCTAAGAGTTCTTCGGCACTGTCCGCCACAAGAATCTCCGGTGCAAACATCCCTGCCTCATCCGGCGCACAATAATCTGCGCCCGCGTAGAGCGCCGCATCCTCATCGTATGCCACATTGCCGAGATCGCGCGCCATGATCCGGTAACACACATCGTTTGTCAGATCAAGCACCTCTGACCGGCTCCGGAAATTCCTGTGCAGATCGATACGCTGCGTACTGCTTTCCTCCAGCGTGTAGGTATCGTATTTTTCCATAAAAAGCTCCGGTCTCGCCAGACGGAAGCGGTAGATACTCTGCTTGACGTCCCCCACCATGAACAGGTTGTACGCTCCGCACTCCTCTCTCGAGATCGCCCTAAGAAGCGTCTCCTGCACATGATTGCTGTCCTGATACTCGTCGATCATGATCTCCTCGTACATGTCGCGGAACTCCTCCGCCGCAGCGCGCGCCTGCTTTGTCTTTGCATCCACGAGAATCTCCAGTGCGAAATGCTCCAGATCGTGAAAATCCACCAGATTCTTGCGGCGCTTTTCCGCTGCAAACGCCTCGGAGAATGCGATGGCAAGACGCACCAGTTCCTTCGCCATCGGCTCTGCCCGGCGCACCTGCCCGCACATGACTTCCGGCGATGCAAAGAAATACTGCTTGTTGATCTTTTTTACCGTATCCTTCACCTGGTCGCGGAGTTCCTTCACACGCGAAAGCTTCCCTGCATCTCCCGAAAAGCCGCGGCTCGACGGCAGCCTGTCATAAGTGACGGCGGTAAGCTTTTCGTACAGTTCCAGAAAATTTTCACACGCCGCCAGTCCCTCGAACTTTGCGAGATCCGACGAGATCACCTTCTCATAGATATTCGGTCCGTCTTCCTCCCGCGTAAGCACATGCGCGATGCGAAGCTTTTTTACCAGATCCGCCAGCACCGACCGCAGATGCAGCACGAGCGGCTGCATCCATGGCGCTTCTGCCATCTCCTGCACATCCGATATCTCATAGCCACAGATGCCGGAAGTAAGCCACTCCATCGGCCACGGGTAGCTCATGGAGAACTCATAGAGCGAGAGGATCATCTCCGCCACCTTCGCATCACTCTTCCCCGACACATACCCTTTTGCAAATGCCGCAAACTCCGGTGTCATCTGTTCGTAATTGCTCTCCAGCACGCCGCGCAGCACGTCCTCTTTTAACAGCTTTAACTCTCCCTCGTCCCCGATCCTAAAATCCGGCTCCAGGTCAATCTCGTGGAAATGATTGCGGATCACATACAGACAAAAACTGTCGATAGTCGTGATCTGCGCATTGTGGATTAACGTCAGCTGGCGTTGCAGATGCTCCGAATCCGGATGCTCCTCCAGCGCTTTCTCGATCGCCGCCCCGATGCGCTCCCGCATTTCCGCCGCAGCCGCATTCGTAAACGTCACCACCAAAAGCCGGTCGATGTCCACCGGATGTTCTCCCTCCGTGATCATCTTGATAATGCGCTCGACTAAAACCGCCGTTTTACCCGAACCGGCAGCTGCCGATACCAGAATGTTGCGCTTTCTTAAATCGATTACCTGTTGTTGTTCTCTGGTCCATGAAACACCCATCTACTGTCTCTTCTCCTCGCTTCGCGTCTCTCTCATTTTCGCAAGAATCGCCTCGGCACCGTCCGGCTTTTCTAACTTCCGGTAAGAAAAGCCCGGTATCCGCGCGTCAAATCCGCACACCATGTGATACGGACAATAATCGCAGCCGCTTCTCCCGTCGAGTTCATACGGTGCCGCCGCCACATCTCCGCCTAGGATTCTTCTGCCCGCCTTCGTCACGGTCTCCTTCACGTAGTCCGACATTGTCTCAAATTCTTCCGTACTCGCCGTCTTGGACGTCGCTTTTAAGGAACCGTCCGCTTTAAGCGCCACAGGAATGACTGCGGAGCTTCCGGAAAGTTCCGTATCCATCGCCCCGTATATCTCGGGATCGTCGTTGACTAACCCGTTCGGCTTTAATTCCTCCAGCACGGCCTGCCGGATCTCCTCCTCCGACTCTGTGCCGCTGCCGTCAACCATGGGATCCTCAATGTGATAGTAAAACATTCCCGCAGGCACCGCCTGTTTTCCCGGATGCTTTTTTGCCTCCAGTTCGAGCGCCGCATTCATATAAACCACCAGCTGCAGCTGCAGCCCGTGATACAGATTCAGCAGGGAAAATGTGGTGTTGCCCGATTTGTAATCAATGATCTTTACATACACCTTATCGTCCGTCTCACAGGTATCCACACGGTCAATCCTGCCCCGCAGACGCATTTTTTCCTCCTCTGTCAGCTGAAAGCGGATTGCCTCCAGATGATCGGCCTGCGAAAACGACACCTCAAAATCACTCGGCGTAAAACGCCCCTTCTGCACCTGGATCGTGAGCGCCCACACCGTGCGCCGGATCGTGTCTTTCATGCACGACAGCAGATAGCGGTTCTTCGCCTCGTCGAATGCGCCCACATTCGCACAGCCCGCAATCGCGTCATTCATGCTCTCCTCAATCCACGCCTCACGCGTCTGTTCGGGCAGATCGTACCAGGTATACGAAGACCTGCGGATGCGCTCCGCAAAATGCCACAGCGCGTCATGATAGATATTTCCCATATCCACGCCGGCAAACTCCTGCAGTTCCCGCTGCGACAGTCCCAGTCCGTAGGTCATGTAATGCGCAAACGCACACTCCGCAAACTGCTCCAGCCTTGTGACACTGTTCTCCAGTTCCGTGCCGTATAAGGCGCGCGCAACCTCTTTTCCGATCGGCTCTCCGCTGTAACGGTAAAAAGATGCCGCAAGCAGGCGCAGCGCCTTCGCATGATAAGTCTCATCCGAGAGATACCACTTTGCAAGCGCCTTCCAGGTATGTGACTTTTGTTCTGTCCAGAGTCCCTCCAACAGATAATCGATCCCGCTCTCCGGCGTTAAAATCGCGGACGCCTCCGTCTCCTCCTCCGGCTCACGGATCTTTAGTTCCGGGAACATATTGCAGAGCGTTCCGATCAGATAAGACCGGCGCAGCGCCTTTCCCTCCGGACTGACCCTCGAGTAGGTGACATACAATCCGTCCGACGGCTTGGTTAAGTTCAGATACAGGTAAAACTTCTGGATAAAAACTTTTTCCCGCGCCCCCGGCGCTAACATCAGATGATGCTCCGCCATCTTCTCGCGCTCGAACTGTGAGATGATGCTTCCGGTGCTGCCGGCTTTCGGCACGATACCGTCATTGACCCCCACAAAGAACAGAATCCGGATATGATTTAATCTGGTGCGTTCAATGTCTCCGACCGTCACGCGGTCATTTCCCGGCGGAATCATACCGACCTTTGCCGCAGAAAATCCTGCGTCCAGAATATCTCCGTACTCCCGGATCGACATCTGCTCCTCCCCGAGCAACGATGTAACCTTGTCAAAAAGATCCATCACGATCTTATAAATCTGACCATACTCCTGCGCTCTGGTCTGGTTCCTGCGCACGCCGTTGTACTCCGTCTCCTCCGCCTGTTCTAAGAGGAACTGCTTCTCCTTAAGCTGCGCTTCAATATCCAGCGCCGAGATAAACTCATACAGTCCGTAGGTCTGCTCCGCAACCGTGTGTTTTTTCCCGGAAAAAAGTCCACACAGCGGCTCAAATGCCAGAACGATCCGCTCCCGCACCCGGTTCAAAAGAGCCATCTCCTCCTGCGCCGCCTCCGGATGGCAGGCATCCCGCTTCGTCACAGACGTCCATTTCTCGCTCCAGCGCTTTCTGCCGCGGATTCCCTTTGCAAGCACATAATTCTCCAGGCGGTCAATCACATCCTCTGCATCCGCACCGGCTCCGGCTCCAGCGCCGTCCTCATCATTCACTCCGGCTCCGGCTCCAGCGCCGTCCTCGTCTGCCGTCTGCTCCGTCTTATTCTCCGTCAGAAGCCGTCCCGCCAGTCCGCTCCGAAGGAAGCGGAACACACTCTGATAGGAGAAATCAAACTCCACGACCTCAAGCGCCGCGCGGATAAACTCGATGAACGGGTGAAACAGAATGTTTCTCGTCTGGTCGATAAAAAACGGGATCCCGTACTGTGCAAACGTCTCCGGAACGTAGTTGGCATACTGTGGCACGTCTCCGGTCACCACCGCAAAATCCCGGTAACGGTAGCCCTTTGTCCGTACCAGACGCACAATCTCCCTTGCGACAAAAGAAAGCTCCTGGCGCGGATCCTTTAAGCTGGTGATGCTGATGTCATTAACCGGCTTCCGCCACTTCCGGTACATCGGACGGAACAGATTCTGTTCCATGAAAAACAGCTCCGGTGCATTTTCATAGCGCCTGTGCTCTCCCGGCTCCATAATCACCGGAGAGAGTACCTCGCATCCCGCATCCGCCGCAATCTTAAGCAGTGTCTGTACGGTCTCCTTGCTCATGGAAAAAAGCTCGTGCACGCCTCTGCTGTGGTAAAAATCCTCCCGGATATCCATGGAGAGCGACACGATGACGCGGTCGGCAAGCGGCAGCATCACCCTAAGCAGCCGGTTCTGGATCGGGGTGAATCCCGTAAATTCGTCAAAGACAATCACACTGTCCCTGATGAGCTCGGATTCCTCCGCCACCTCACACAAGAGCGTCAGAATCTCCTCCGCCGTGATGTATTTCCCGTCAATATACTCCCGGAATCCCTCATACATCGTAAGAATATCCTGCATCTTACAGCGCAGGGTATCCCCGACATCCTGCGCGCCTAGAAAAGCGCCAAGATCCTCCGGCGTGATATTGTACTGCGCCATCTCCGAGATCAGGGACTTGATCTCGCCGATGTATCCCATTTTGTTGAGATTGCCACCGAGCACCGAGAGTTCCTTTTTCTTAAGCTCCGCCACCTTGCGCAGCACCAGATTCTTGCCCGTCTCCTCTAAAATGACCAGATCCTGCATTCCGAGATCGTCAAACACACGGTACGCCAGACGCACAAAACTGAGCACATCCACGTTCATGATGGCATGATTGGGCTGCCGCCACACAAGTTCGCGCTGCGTCTGCATCGTAAATTGTTCCGGAACAAGCAAAAGGAAATTCTTCTCCGGTTCCCTTTCCGCTTCCTCCAATATCGACTGATATAAATAATCGGACTTTCCGCTTCCGGAATTGCCGAACACAAACTGTAATGACATAAAAAACGTGCCCCCTGTTCACAGCAATATTTTAACACAGGTGCACGCTTCTTCCAAATAATATTCTCTCTATTTTCTCTTAATTATTTCTGATGTCAGCCGATATATATAGTAGAGAAGGAACTCATTAACCCCTATCAGTTGTGATTTATTTGTCAAGGAGGATGATTGTCGCAATCTACTATGATAGTGTTTTCGTGTTACCCGTTCACCCCGTAAACCGGATCGACCGGCTTGCACCAGAGAGCAGAAAGCAGCAACGTTCCAAACAGCAGCCTTCTTCTTCGTTCGCCACACTGCTGCATCAGGCAATGACGGTGACAGAGGAGGATGATGTTCATTCGTTCGATGCCACTGCCTAGAGAAAGGTTCTATGAATCAGACAAAAGAATTTCATAAGAAGGCCCCCGGTTGACAATCCAAGGTTTCGTACCTTTCCATTGCGCCCGGGGGTTTTCTTATGCCTGCAGGCAGGCTTCTCTTTTATTTTTCATACAGGAATTCTTCCGGCAGGGTCACATGAAAATCCTCTGCCAGATGTCTGAAGTCGTCCGGCTGTATCGTCTGGAGCTTATCCGGACGCATGGAGAGCGTCTTCACCAGAATCTCCGCGGATTTTTCTGCGGTGTGCATCAGACCGAACGTTAAGTCAAAGTCCTCGCCGGCAGCAAACATGCCGTGATGCGCCCAGATCGCAAGATCATATTTTTTCATCAGCTCGCTGGTCGCAACCGCAATCTCCCTGCCGCCCGGAACCATCCACGGCACCACGCCGACACCCGCCGGGAATACCACCGGACATTCCGTTGCCATCTCCCAGAGTTCTCTCGTGAATACGCGGTCCTCCAGTGGAAGCACGAACGTCAGCGCAATGATATTGGTGGTATGCGCGTGATAGACCACGCGGTACTTCGGATTCTGCAGTTTCTTTACCTCCAGGTTCATCAGATGGCTCGGCAGCTCCGAGGTCGGTCTTCCGCCGTTTACCAGTCCCCACACGATCCGGTAGTTCTCGCCCTTTTCATCCAGCTCAATCATGCAGATCGAATCTTCCGGCTTTAAGATGACGTTGCGGAAATATTTTCCGCTTCCGGTCACAAGGAAATACTCTCCTGCCAGATTGGGCACCGTGGTGCCGATCGGCTGCCACTCCTTTTCCTGAAAGTTCTCCCGCACCGCTTCCACTTCCTCCGGTTTCACGCGGTAAGATAAGTTTCCGCCGTTTCTCTCATGCCAGCCCTGCTCCCATCCGTCGTTTGCCATGCGGATAAATCCCTGTACAAATTCTGCATCCAAAAATTTCATGATTCTCTTCCTCTCTTCTCTCTGATTCAGCTTCTATCTGCTTATCCTCTTTTGGTCAGTACCTCACGCTCGTAACGCTCGATCTCGTCGTAGAAATGAAGGTCGTCGCACACGCCTTCCCTGCGGCAGTATTCCTCCCAGATCTCGCCGATCGGAAGCATTTTTACCGCCTCATGCATAACCATGAGTTTTCCCAGCTGATTCGTATCCTGCAGCTCCTTTAACATTTCATTCGGCGTGCACAGTGCCGTTAACAGGGCTTTCTGCCAGCTCCGAAAGCCTGTTGCAAGCGCCAGGACACGGTTGATGCTCGCATCAAAGTAATCCAGCGCCATGTATACACGGTCAAGCGCATCGTTTCTTACGATCTCTTTTGCCATCTCTTTCGTCTCGTCATCTAAGAGCAGCACATGATCCGAATCCCATCGCACGCCTCTGGTAATGTGAAGCGCAAACTCCGGGTAAAAACAGAGCATGGCAGGAATCTTGTCCGAAACATACTCCGTCGGATGATAATGTCCGTTGTCCATGAGCGGCATACAGCCTTCATGCTGTGCGGCGAAGCTCAATGTAAATTCTGCCGAACCCACGGTGTAAGACTCCACACCGATACCGAATACCTTGGATTCCACGCACGGCTTGACGAGATTTCTGTCATACGGTTCGGATAAAATCTGCTCGATCGAATCCTTGCAGCGCAGACGCGGTCCCATACGGTCTGCCGGAACATCCTTAAATCCATCCCCCGTCCAGATATTCATGACGCACGGCACGCCGGTCTCCTTTGCAAAATATTCTGAGATGCGGATGCATGCCTTTCCGTGGTTGATCCAGAACTTTCTGGTCTCCTCATCGGGGCTTGATAAGGTAAGTCCGTCTTTTACTTTTTCGTGGGAGAAAAACGTTGGGTTGAAATCAATTCCCATATGGTGCTTCTTCGCAAATTCCACCCACTTTGCAAAATGCTTCGGCTCTAAGGCGTCGCGGTCCGCAAATTCTCCCGGCTCAAAAATCGCATAGGACGCATGAATATTTAATTTTGCCGTTCCCGGCATCAGCTTCATTGCCTCCTCCATGTCCTCCATCAGCTGCTGCGGCGTTCTGGCGCGCCCCGGATAGTTTCCGGTCGTCTGGATTCCGCCTGTGAGTCCGCCGTCATTGTCAAATCCGATCACATCGTCCAGCTGCCAGCAGTGCAGCGATACTGGAACCTTTTTCAACCGCTCGATCGCGCGGTCTGTGTCCACGCCAAGTGCCTCATACTTTGCCTTTGCTGCTTCATAACCTGTCATCTCGTTTCTCCCTTCTCTCCTTCAAACTTCTCCATTGCAAACGAATCCGCAATGCATGCTCTCGCCGCCCTGAGGTCTTCAAATTCTCCCGCCGCAATCATCTGCGCGGCAAGGTTGCCGAGCGCCGTCGCCTCCGTCGGTCCCGCCTCGACCGTCTTTCCGGTGTATTCTGCGGTAAGCCGGTTTAAATACTGCGCATTCGCGCCGCCGCCCACAATGTGAATCTCTGGGTACTGTTTTCCCATCAACGCCTCGATCTCCTCTGCCGTCCCGGCATAGCACTGCGCAAGACTGTGGTAGATGACCGCCGCCAGTTCCCCGATGGTCTGCGGAACCTGCTCCCCCGCTTCCCGACATGCCCTCCTTACTTCCTCCGTCATGTTCTTCGGCGCCAGAAAGCGCGCATCGTTGACGTCGATACGCGATGCAATCGTCTCCTTTGCGGCGCGCGCACAGATCTCTCCAAACCCAAGTTCCGGCGCACTCTCCTTTCGGACAGACTGGATCATCCAGAGTCCCATGATATTTTTCAGATAGCGGAACCGGCAGTCGTAACCGCCCTCGTTTGTCATGTTGTGCTCTCTCGCCGCACTGCTGCAATCCGCCGTCATCCGTTCGGTTCCCATGAGCGACCATGTGCCGGAGCTGATATAGAGCGTCTCTTCCTCCTGCGTTGGCACCGCCGCCACCGCCGAGGCGGTATCGTGTGTGGGCGGCAGGATCACCTTGCAGGAAAATCCCACTTCTTTCTGGATCTCCCCCCGCAGGCTCCCCAGTTCATACCCCGGCATCCGGATCTCCTGAAACAGCCGTCTCGGATAGCCCAGCTGCCGGATCAGCTGCTCATCCCAGTCCTTTGTCACCGGGCTGACCAGCTGGGTCGTCGTCGCATTGGTATACTCCTGCACCTTTTTCCCGGTCAGAAGAAAATGAAAATAATCCGGCATCATCAGCAGACAGTCCGCCTGCTCCAGCCATTTTGGATGCTGCTCTTTTACTGCCGCCAGCTGATAGATCGTGTTAAAAATCTGTTTCTGGATTCCCGTTCTGCGGTAGAGTTCTTCCTCCGTAATGTGCGCATACACTTTTTCATCCATGCCCTGCGTCCTGCCGTCGCGGTAGGCTGCCGCATCTCCGATACGTCTTCCCTGCCCATCCAAAAGTACATAGTCCACCGCCCAGGTGTCAATCCCCATGCTGTGCGGAATTTTTCCCAGTCTGACACACTGCTTCATGCCGTTTAAAATCTCCGCAAACAGCCGCTCGACATCCCATACCTTGTGCCCGTTCTTCTCCGTCATTCCGTTCGGGAAACGGTAGATCTCTTCCAATACCAGCTTCCCGTCTTCCAGATGGGACAGCATGTGCCGTCCGCTCGACGCTCCGATGTCCACCGCCAGATAATACGTCGTCTCCATCCCCCTGCTCCTTTCTCTTTCCTTCTCATTTCTGCTGTCAGCATAACAAAAATAAGGACAGTTTTTTAGGCTCTGATTCGACTAAAAAACTGTCCTTATTTTC
Organism: Roseburia hominis A2-183; assembly: GCF_000225345.1. Lineage (NCBI taxonomy): Bacteria > Bacillati > Bacillota > Clostridia > Lachnospirales > Lachnospiraceae > Roseburia > Roseburia hominis. Next base: position 1,328,411 of record NC_015977.1, on the reverse strand, counting down.
CATTCTCAAATGTTCTCTATAATTCTCTATGATTTTTCATCAAGGTTCCCGGCATCACGTAAATTCATCATGCGGTACGCACGCGGCGTCACGCCGTACCGGCTCTTAAACTGCCGGAAAAAATAACTCAGATTCTCATACCCGACATCGAGCGCGATCTCCTCCACCGCCAGATCCGTCTCCTTAAGCAGATGCGCCGCCGTCTCAAATCTCCGCTGCTGCAAAAGCTCCTTGAACGTATCGCCGGTTTTCTGCCGGATCAGCTTACTTAACACCGAGACCGACTGGTGGGTATCTTTTGCGATCTTCGTCAGATTCGCATTTTTGCAGTCGCTCTTGATGTACCCGAGCACCGCCTGCACGATCGTCTCCCGGTAATCCATCGAGGAATTGTGGCTTAAATTCTCAAGGTGATTCAGAAGATATAAAAATACCAGTCCCATCGTATACTGGTTCATGACATCCTCATCGGAATGTTCATGCAACATGGATTCGATCATATTTTCCATGAGATTTTCCACCTGCGGCTGCTCCTTTAAGCGGAACAGCAGGTAGTGCGATACCGGATTTTTCTGTCCGAAAGCGCCGGCGATAAATTCCGCAAGCACATTTTTCTCGTGCAGCATGGAAAGCGGCACCTCAAAAAACTCCGGCAGCGCGATAAAATTGATGCCGATATCCTCATACTCTGCCCTGCGGATAGCATGGCGCACCTGCTGGTTCAACATCAGCACATCCCCCTTGTGAAGCGTCAGCTCCTTCCCCTCAATGATGTGCGTGATGCTCCCCTGCACGACATACATGATCTCCACATAATTGTGCCGGTGCTCCGGGAAATCCACAAAGCGGCTGTGCGGGCGCACGGTGATGAGCCGTCCCCGCTTTAACAGCAGATCCCGGTCAATCTCCCCGATCGACTCTCTCGCATACAGCTGACGCTCGACCATTCCCTGTCCCGCTCTGTACTTTTTTTCTTCCTCTGAAATGACCATCAGTTCGTTAAGAAGTTCTTCTCTCATCGCCGCTCTGCTGCCCTTCTGTAAAACTCTGCGCCCCGCCTGCCGTTGTCACCAGCACGTCTGCTCTCTTCTACAATTATCCACACAGGCCACACCCGTTGTCAAGTATCAGACTTCTCCGAATAAAAAAAGTGGATCTTACCACCGTTTTCCGTGATAAAATCCACTTTTCCTTATTCCTGATTATTTGTTTTTATTTTTCCAGCCCGAAGCAATACTTTGTCACCGAGCGATACGTATCGCCCGCTTTTAACACCGGTGATTTGAAATTCTTCTCATTCACCGCATTCGGGAAATACTGCGTCTCCAGACAGAATGCATGGCGCTTGCCGTACTGCACGCCGCCCTTGCCGGTCTGCGGCGTGATAAAGTTGCCGGTATAGAGCTGGATCCCCACACAGTCCGTATACACATCCATGCAGATGCCGGACTTTGCACCTCTGGCGCGCGCAGCAAGCTGCATGGTGCCGTCCGCCTTGTCCAGCGCATAATTGTGGTCATAACCGCCCGCATAACGAAGCTGCGTATCGTCCGCTTCGATGTCCCGTCCGATCTCCTTCATCTCCCGGAAATCAAACGGCGTCCCGGCTACTTTTGCGAGTTCTCCGGTCGGAATCGCCTTGGAATCAATGACTGGCGTATAGTAAGATGCGTGAAGTTCAAGCTTCTGCCCTTCTATCACGCCGGAATCATGTCCGTCCAGATTAAAGTAGGCATGGTTCGTAAAGTTCGCCACCGTCGTCTGGTCGCAGACTGCCTCATAGGCGATCGCGACCTCCCCGTTATCGTCCAGCGTGTACGTGACCTTCGCCGTCATATTGCCTGGGAAATCCTGTTCCCCGTCGCGGCTTACATAGGAAAACGTAATACTCTGTGCGCTCTCCTGCACCACATCCCAGATCACTGCGTGAAAACCGTGCGATCCGCTGTGCAGATTGTTCTCGTTGTCATTTGCTTCCAGCGAATAGTCTTTTCCGTCCAGATGGATGTGTGCATGATCGATCCGGTTCGCATTGCGCCCGATCACAGCTCCGAAATAGCAGGTATTGTTCTGATAATCAACGGGTGTATCGTATCCCAGCACAACGTCATATACGTTTCCGTCTGAGCCCTTCATTGTGATCGATACGATCGTTGCCCCGAGATCAATGACAGAAAGCGTCATTCCCTGCGCATTGACAAGCGTGTACTCCGTGACCTCCCTGCCTTCCTTTGTTTGGCCAAAGCTTCGTTTTTGCATACTGATCCTCATTTCTAAGCATATTTATTGCGAAACGGCAGACCGTTTCTTCTGACGTACTAATTCTGTCCGTAGTAGGCATTTGCCCCATGCTTGCGGTAGAAATGCTTTTCCTTGATACAATCCGGCGCCGGCTTCACCTTCGGATTGATAAGCTCGGTGTTGCGCGCCATCTTCGCCACTTCCTCCAGCACGACCGCATTGTGGACTGCCTCTGCGGCATCCTTACCCCAGGTAAACGGTCCGTGATTCGCACAGAGAACCGCCGGTGTGTACATCGGCTTGATGCCTCTTGTCTCAAAGGTCTCAATAATCACAAGTCCGGTGTTCTTCTCATATGCCTCGTCGATCTCCTCCGGCGTCAGATTTCTGGCGCACGGAATCGGTCCGAAGAAATAGTCTGCATGCGTTGTGCCGTAAAGCGGAATGTCTCTGCCCGCCTGCGCCCACGCGACAGCCTCCGGGGAATGGGTATGTACAATACCACCGATCTCCTCGTACTTTTTGTAGAGTTCGATATGGGTCGCCGTGTCGGAGGACGGCTTATATCTGCCCTCGATCTTATTTCCGTCAAGATCCATGACTACCATATCGTCCGGGCTTAAGGCATCATAATCCACACCGCTCGGCTTGATGACGAAATAGCCGCTCTCGCGGTCGATTCCGCTGACATTGCCCCAGGTGTAGGTAATGAGCCCTCTGCGCGGAAGTTCCATGTTGGCTTCATAGACCTCTTTTTTTAATTCTTCTAACATCTCTTAGTTTCCTCCTGTGCTGCGCCGTTCTACTTCATCTCACGCAGGATGCGGTTTGCGATTCCCTCTGCATCCAGTTCGTATTTGTGAAGAAGTTCTTTTGCCGGACCGGATTCGCCAAAGACATCGTTGACACCGATTCTGGTAATCTTTGTCGGGCATTTTTCACCGAGCGTCTCCGCCACTGCAGCGCCGAGTCCTCCGATGATGGAATGCTCCTCCACCGTGAATACGCGCCCCGTCTTTTTTGCAGTCTTTACCACAAGTTCCTCGTCGAGCGGCTTGATGGTGTGAATGTTGATGACTTCCGCATGAATGCCCTGCTCTGCCAGCGTATCCGCTGCTGCCAGTGCTTCCGAGACACAAAGTCCGGTTGCAATGATGGAGCAGTCGCTTCCCTCACGGAGCGTCACGCCCTTGCCGATCTCAAACTTATAATCCGCGCCGTCGTTGATGACCGGAACCGCCAGTCTGCCAAAGCGCAGATACACCGGTCCCACGTACTCGTAGGCAGCCTTCACTGCCGCGCGAGCCTCGATGTCGTCCGCCGGGTTGATGACAACCATTCCCGGGATCGCACGCATCAGGGCAATATCCTCGTTGCACTGATGGGTCGCGCCGTCTTCCCCGACGGAAATTCCGGCATGTGTCGCACCGATCTTCACATTCAGATGCGGATATCCGATGGAATTGCGCACCTGCTCGTAAGAACGTCCTGCCGCAAACATGGCGAAGGTGCTCACAAACGGTACAAATCCACATGTGGACATTCCGGCTGCCACGCCGGTCATATTCGCCTCTGCGATACCGCAGTCAATGTGGCGGTCCGGGAATGCCTTCTTGAACATTCCGGTCTTGGTTGCCGCTGCGAGATCCGCATCCAAGACAACCAGATTCTCATGCTCTCCTCCAAGCTCGACCAAAGCATTGCCGTAGCTCTCTCTCGTTGCAATCTTTACTTCTGACACAATGCTTCACCTGCCTTTCTAAGATCCTCCATCGCCACTGCGTATTCCTCATCGTTCGGCGCTTTTCCGTGCCAGCCGACACTGTTCTCCATGTAGGAGACGCCTTTTCCCTTTACGGTGTGCGCAATGATCGCGGTCGGCATTCCCTTCGTAGTTCTCGCCTCATCAAACGCCCGCTTGATCTCATCGAAATCATTGCCGTCGATGTTGATGACGTGGAAATTAAAGCTCTCGAACTTCTTGTCGATCGGGTACGGCGAGCAGACCTCGTCGATCGGTCCGTCGATCTGCAGGTTGTTGTTGTCCACAATCACGCAGAGGTTATCCAGCTTGCGGAAACCTGCGAACATGGCAGCCTCCCAGATCTGTCCCTCCTCGATCTCGCCGTCGCCGCAAAGTGCATACACACGGTAATCCTGCTGTTTCATCTTCCCTGCCAGAGCCATGCCGCACGCTGCGGAAAGTCCCTGTCCCAGAGAACCGGAAGACATATCCACGCCCGGAATGTGCTTCATATCAGGATGTCCCTGTAAATACGATCCGGTATGGCGCAGGGTCAAAAGATCCTCCACCGGAAAATAACCGCGGTTTGCCAGTGCCGAGTAAAGTCCCGGCGCCGTGTGTCCCTTGGACAGCACAAAACGGTCGCGGTCCTCCTTCTTCGGATCCTTCGGATCAATATTCATCTCTTCAAAATATAAATAGGTGAAGATATCTGCTGCTGAGAGTGATCCGCCCGGATGTCCCGCCTTCGCGCTGTGCACGGACGATACAATTCCCTTGCGGACTTCAACAGCCATCTTCTGAAGTGCCAGCTTATCCATAGTTCCCCCTTCATGCATTCTTTGTCATTGCTACTGCAAAACTTTGTCATCAAATACCGCAGAGCATCTTCGGTAATTAGTCACCAAATACAGCTCTGTAGTCCGCCTGGAATTTCTCAATTCCCGCATCGGTAAGCGGATGCTTGGTCATCTGCTCAATAACTTTGTACGGAACCGTTGCGATATGTGCGCCTGCTAATGCACAGTCTGTCACATGGATCGGGTTGCGGATCGATGCAGCGATAATCTCGGTCTCAAGTCCGTAGTTGTCGAAGATCTGCACGATGTCCTGGATCAGATCGATACCTGCCGTGCTGATGTCGTCGAGTCTGCCAAGGAACGGAGATACATAGGTTGCGCCTGCGCGCGCTGCAAGAAGCGCCTGGTTTGCTGTGAAAATAAGCGTCACATTCGTCTTGATTCCCTCTGCGGACAGCACTTTGACTGCCTTTAATCCCTCTACGGTCATCGGGATCTTGACTACCATGTTCGGATGGATCGCTGCGATCTCACGTCCTTCTTTGATCATGCCTTCTGCATCCACAGTGGTTGCTTTTACCTCGCCGCTGATCGGACCGTCAACGATCGTCGTAATCTCCTTGATGACCTCGTTGAAATCTCTGCCCTCTTTGGCAATCAGAGACGGGTTTGTGGTAACGCCGCAGATCACTCCCATATCATTTGCCTTGCGGATGTCCTCTACGTTTGCTGTGTCAATAAAAAACTTCATATTCCTCTCCCTTTCTGCGCTTGTGCGCGCACCCTATATGTGTATCCGGGTCTGCCCCGGTACCATTCTCATTTACCGGGGGATGCCGTTTTGACATCCCCGTATGCTTCTTATTGTTTTTTAGCGGTAAAACAGATTGCCAAGCATCAGATCCTTCTTGAACTCGCGGATCTTTGTATCCTTGTCAATATAAACTGCCTCGATGCCCATGGCATTTGCCCAGTCGCCCATCTGCTCTGCGGTGAGGTCGTAGGTAAATGCGGTGTGGTGTGCGCCGCCTGCCAAAATCCATGCCTCCGCACCGGTGTAGAGATCCGGCTGCGGTGTCCAGTAATTCGTTGCTACCGGAAGCTTCGGCATCGGCTTCTCTGTCTTCTTACAGTCCACATCGTTGATGATGAGACGGAAACGGTTGCCGAGATCGATCAAGGATGTCGCGATACCGCTTCCTTCCTTGGAGGTAAATACCAGTCTCGCAGGGTCTTCTCTGTCACCCATGGAAAGCGGCTGGCACTTGATGGAAATCGGGCCGTCTGCGATGGACGGGCAGATCTCAAGCATATGTGCCTCGAGGATTCCCTCTTTGCCTTTTACGAAATTGTAGGTGTAATCCTCCAGCATGGAAGTACCCTTTGCCTCCTTCTTGCCTGCTGTCATAATCTTCATCAGGCGCACCATCGCTGCCACTTTCCAGTCACCCTCTGCGCCAAAGCCGTAGCCTTTTTCCTCGAGGCGCTGGATTGCAAGTCCCGGAAGCTGCTTTAAGGCACCGAGATCACCGAAGTGTGTTACGATTGCCTGATAATTCTTCTCGTCCAGGAAACGCTCGAAACCGATCTCGATCTGTGCCTGTACGGCTACATGGCGTCTGAACTCCTGCGGATCACGTCCCTCTAATAAAATGTCATATTTGTCATAATACTCATCTACCAAAGCGTTGGTATCGGACTCGGATACAGCTGCAACTGCCTCCGCAATCTCGTTGACCGGATAGGTATCCACTTCCCAGCCGAACTTCAGCTGTGCTTCGACCTTATCCCCCTCGGTAACAGCTACGTTTCTCATGTTGTCTGCCACACGCATCACGCGGATATGGCTGCTCTCGATCACGCCGACTGCTGTGCGCATCCAGGATGCAATGCGCTCCTGCACATTGACGTCGCTCCAGTGTCCCACGACTACCTTGCGCTCGATTCCCATACGTGTCACGATATGACCGTACTCACGGTCTCCGTGTGCCGACTGGTTCTCGTTCATGAAATCCATGTCGATGGTGTCGTAAGGAATCTCCTCATTGAACTGGGTATGTAAATGAAGCAGCGGCTTTCTGTACTCCTGTAATCCGAGAATCCAGGACTTTGCCGGGGAAAATGTGTGCATCCATGTGATGACGCCTGCGCACTCCTCATCTACATTTGCCTCGTTGAAGGTCTTACGGATCAGTTCATTGGTGATCAGTGTCGGCTTCCATACCACTTCATACGGAAGCACGCCGGACTCGTTTAACTTTGCCACGATGATTTTGGAATGCTCTGCCACATGTGCGAGGCACTCGTCTCCGTAAAGATCCTGTGATCCGGTGCAGAACCAGAACTTGTAATTTTTTGTTGCTAACATAATGTTCCCTCCATGAAATATATTTATGTTTCAGCAGTAACTGCTGTGTAAATCCCAATCTGTAAGCAGCGGCAGCATCTGCCGCTGCCCCCGTATCTGTCTATAACGGCATCGTCCAGGCTGCCGCCTTCGTGCCTGTCTTATAACGGCATCGTCCGGGCTGCCTCTTTCTCTGTTGCAAGCGCCGCTTTGTACGCCTTGATGTAAGCGTCAAATCCCGCAACATCCGCCGGATCCGGCTCCATCACGCTTCCGGACTCCCCGCCGAAGACTTTTTCGGAGAGGTACTGCTCCAGGCTCTCGCCGTCCGCTTTCTGCAGCATGTAGGATGCCAGCAGCGCCATGCCCCACGGACCGCCCTCGCCGGCTGTCTCCATCACTGCCACCGGCGCATCCATCGCTGCGGCCAAAATTCCCTGTCCGACGCCCTTGGTCTTAAAGAGTCCGCCGTGTCCGTAGATGCGATCCACTTTTACTTTTTCTTCCTTCAGCAGAATATCCAGACCGATCTTTAAGGTTGCAAGCGCTGCATACAGATGTGTCCGCATGAAATTGGCGAGATTAAAATGTGCATCCGGCTTGCGCACGAACAGTGGCCGTCCCTCGTTCACTCCGGTCACCGGCTCTCCCGAGAAATAGTTGTATGCCAGAAGTCCGCCGCAGTCCTTGTCACCCTCCAGCGCCTTATTGTAAAGCTTTCCGAAAAGCTCGTTCATATCGACATTGATTCCGAAGTTCTCCGCAAACTCCCGGAACAGACCGACCCAGGCGTTCAGATCCGAGGTACAGTTGTTGCAGTGCACCATCGCCACGGTATCGCCGGACGGTGTGGTCACCATATCCAGTTCCTCGTGTACCGCCTTTAAGTCTTCCTCTAAAACCACCATTGCAAACACGGATGTTCCGGCAGATACATTTCCGGTGCGCACAGCCACCGAATTCGTTGCCACCATACCGGTACCGGCATCTCCCTCCGGCGGGCAGAGTGGAATTCCGGCTTCCAGCCTGCCGCTCGGATCAAGAAGCTTTGCTCCCTCCTCTGTCAGTGTTCCAGCATTCTCCCCTGCCACGAGCACCTTCGGAAGAATCTCCTCTAACTTCCATGTATATTTCCCTACCGCAGGAAGCGCATCAAACTGTGCCAGCATCTTCCGGTTGTAATCTCTTGTCTTCGCATCGATCGGGAACATACCGGATGCCTCTCCGACTCCCAGTACCTTCTCCCCAGTGAGTTTCCAGTGAATATATCCCGCAAGCGTGGTAAAATATGCGATTTTATCCACATGCTCTTCCCCGTTTAAGATTGCCTGATACAGATGTGCGATGCTCCAGCGCTGCGGAATATTAAACGAGAACTCCTTCGTCAGTGCTGCGGCCGCCTCGCCCGTGATGGTATTTCTCCAGGTGCGGAACGGAACCAGAAGCTCCCCCTTCCCATCAAACGGCATATAGCCGTGCATCATTCCGGAAAATCCGATAGCACCAAGCTTTGTGACGGCAACACCGTATTTGTTCTGTACATCCTCGGTCATCTTGCGGTAGCAGTCTCTAAGACCGTCCCAGATCATATCCAGGCTGTACGTCCAGATTCCGTCGACCAGCTGATTCTCCCAGTCGTGCGCGCCTGACGCGATCGGCTGATGTGTCTCGTCCACCAGCACTGCCTTGATTCTGGTAGAACCGAACTCAATACCAAGCACCGCCTTCCCGCTCTCAATCCTCTCCTTTGCGTTTCCCATGTGTAACAAACCCCTTTCCGAAACCATGCCGCATCTCTCATACACCCATGATTTCCCTGCACTCATCTTGTTGATGTTATCTTAAGCATAAAACTTGTATGCTCGTAATAACAAGTTGTTTTTTATTCATTTTTATATCGTGTGGTTCTCTATTTTTTATCTATCCGGAAAACATGTACACCGTGTGCCGGGATTTCATCCGAAAGGCAGTCATTGTGCACAATGAGTTCCGTTCCATCCCAGAGTTCCCGCGCACGGATGGTTCCTGGCTGCCCGCACATGTCTGCAAACGCTTCCGTCTCCGGCAATGCAGCCTCACACTGCGCCGGCTGCTCCATAAAGTTAAACAGGGCAAGATACCGTTCGCCCTTTTTTTCATTAACACAGCTCCAGACCGCATGCCGCAAATCGCGCGCCACCTGCCTGCCCACATAGTCTGCATCGAGCATCTGCAATAGTTCCTGTCTCGTCAGAAGAAAACGCGTCCAGTCATCCAGCTTCGTCAGTTCACCGCCGATCATTAAAGGCGAGCCGAACATACACCAGAGCGTCATCATCGTCTTCTGCTCATCCCTCGTAAAGTTTGTCTGCCGCTCCTGCCCGAACCCTTTTCCGAGCCGGCCGACCGGCAGCATATCGCAGTCCGGAAACGATCCGCAGCCCACATGGTTCTGCCACAGTTCACAGCGCCGGAACATGTCGTAGAGCAGCTCCCACGTATCCCAGAAATCATCCGTGATGCGCCACATGTTGGCATAGGTTTCATAATGCCATGCCTTTTCGATCAGCGCCGGTCCCGGCGACAGGGAGAGCACGATGTCCCGGCCGCACTTTTCAATCGCATGCTGCAGCATTTCGATCTCATGCGCCGCCGAATACGGATGTTCCACGTACAGATTGGTATTGCAGATATCATCGCATTTGATAAAATCCACACCCCACTGTGCGTACAGCGCCACGATGGAATCGTAATATTCCTGTGCGCCCGGCTCTCCCATACGGATGCCGTACATGTCGGGATTCCACTTACAGATCGACGACGGATCCGCTATATCGCTCGCCAGCGCGTCGCTTCCCAAAATCGGCAGATGCCGGTGTGCCGCTTCCCGCGGAATTCCCCGCATGATATGGATTCCAAACTTTAACCCCAGCCCGTGCACATAATCCGCCAGCGCCCGAAAGCCCACGCCGTCCTTCGCCGACGGGAAGCGGTCCGTACAGGGGAGCAGCCGCCCGTACTCATCCATCGACACCTCCCCAAACGGAATATACTGATACTTCTCCCTCTGACTTCCGGTGTTCTTTGCATACCACTGGATGTCCACCACAATATATTCCCAGCCGTACGGTTTTAAGTGCGCCGCCATATAATCCGCGTTTGCCCTGACCTCCCGCTCCGTCACTGTGGTGTCGTAATAGTCATAGCTGTTCCACCCCATCGGGGCATGTTTCATCCGGTATTTCATGCTTCTCTCCTTCTCTTCCCCATTCACGATATTTCCTATAGAACACAAAAAGCCGCTGCAGATGCAGCGGCTTTTTGTTGTCATACATCCTGCTTCCAAGTGTATGACTTGTACTTTCGTACTTACAAGTTGTTTTTATCGTCCTGTGTCATGTCCGTATCGTCTCTTCTTCTGCAGGATTCCCGAATCACAAGTTCCGGCTCCATCAAGACGCATTTTCCTTCGATATTGGAATTCCCCTCCCGGATAATCCGAAGCAGCAGTTCGGCGGCTGCCGCTCCCAGTTCCTCCTGCGGATGGGAGATCGTCGTCAACGGCACGCGGCATGTCTGTGCCAGATAGGAATTGTCATACCCCGTCACCGAAACATCCTGGGGCACGGAGAGCCCCTCCTCATTCAGCGCGCGGATCACCTCGATGGCTACCTGATCGTTGTACGCCACCACCGCCTCAAACGGATGATTGCCGCGATCTCTCGCCATCTGCCTGATCCGCTCAAACGGATGGGTCTTGCGGTCCTCCGTGTAGAACCAGATCACCTTATCCGGATCATACGCAATTCCCGCTTCCTGCAATGCCTGCACATACCCCTTGTGGCGCTGCTGTCCCTGCGTGTCGTCGGATTTGAAGACGCCCACAATGCGCCGGTGTCCCAGTTCAATCAGGTATCTGGTCGCAAGATAGGCGCCCCGGCAGTCGTCCAGGAGAATCTGCGGCCGGTCCAGAAGCTGTGCATGTACTCCCTGGATAAATACATAGGGAATATGATAGCTGTCGAGCATCTCATACAGATTCACATGCCGGCAGAAAATCTGGCTCTTGCTCGGCTCAATGATGAGTCCGTCAATATCCTTCTGCAGCAGTTCCTCGAGACACTTCGCCTCAAGGCTTCTCGAGTTGCGCGTATTTTTTAGGAGAATACTGTAACCGTTCTCCGTGAGCACCTGGTCAATTCCCTGCACAATGCGCGGAAAAATGTAATCCGAAAGATAAGTTGTCACAACCGCGATATTTTTGGATGGCATCGTGTGCCGTAACATCTCCGAGCAGAAGGTTCCGCGGCCGTGTTCCGCATATATGTATCCCTCATTCTGCAAAATCTGCAGTGCCTTGCGCACCGTCTGCCGGCTGACCCCGTACTCCGCCGACAGTTCATTCTCCGAGGGAAGCTTCTCTCCCGGGCGTATCTCCCCCGACATGATCTTGCCGTGGAGCTGCTCCATCAGATCATAATATTTTAATCTCTTATCCATTCCGTCCGATCCCCCTGAATGCCTTCTCTCTTTGCGCGCCGTCAGCCCGTTATCCCGACAGCCTCCTTCGCCAGGCGGTCTGCCTCCTCATTGCCCATGACGCCCGAGTGTCCCTTTACCTTCACAAAAGAAAGCCGGATCTTATCCTCCACCGAGCGCACATACTCGTAGTAGGCCACCGTACCCTTTTTATTGCGCTTCCAGAGTCCTTTTGCCCACATCTCGATTCCCATATAATCGTAATAGATCGTAAGATCCTTTAAGCCAAGTTCGAGCGCCTTTTCGATGGCTGCCATGCTCCCGAAAACCTCGCCTGCCACATTGCGCATCGACGCCATCTCCGGCTCCTTCCCCGCACCCTGCAGCACTTCTTTTCCGCCGGCATGAATCAAAAAACCTCCATAACCGTACACGCCGGTACCGGCGTGAAAAGAGCCATCCACGAACGCGTAATTCTCCGGCAGATCCTCTGTCTCTCCGGCAGATTCCGCACCTCTCGTCTCTGCCTTGCCGTCTCCGGCTGTTCCTGATTTCTGCTGTGCTGCTCCTTGCGTTGCATTCTGCTGCGCCGCTCCTTTTGCATGAGCTTCTCCCCCACGCGCCGGTGCGCTTTCCAGAAACGTCTCCGCTTCTTCCAGCGTCTTAAAACTCTTGTAAACCGCTCCGTGGAACCCGTGCACCATCGCCTTACACTCGTCCCATTTTGTGTATATTCCCGGTTTCTTACCAACCGCTACCGCATAATATTTTACTGCCATCTCGTCATCCTTTATTTCGATATTTTATAATACAATATACCATATAATTCCCGCACATAAAAGGTCGGAAGGTAGAGAAAAAATGTCCGGCTCGGTGTGCTGTAGCTTGTAATGCCAAGTCTCTTTGCCGTCTGATTCGCCCGGTACTCATGGAATTCACTGGTTATAATCGTGATGGGTCCGTCGATTCCGTGCTGTTGTAACAATTCCATGGAATATTGCAGATTTTCCGCCGTCGTCGTGGACCGGTCCTCCAGAAGCAGTCTCGCCCCGTCGATCCCCCGCCCGGTCAGGTAACGGTACATGCACTCTGCCTCGCTGATCTCCTCTCCATCTCCCTGTCCGCCGGATAATACGCACACAGCTTTTGGATTCCGGTTCAGATACTCATACGCCGCGCAAAGCCGTTCATTCAACACCCGGCTCGGCCGCTCCCCCTTGACGCTGCATCCTAAGACCACCGCCGTCGTATTCTCCGGCGCACGGTTTGCCGCGCTTCTTATCATCCCCGCCGTCTCCACTGTCACGATAAGCAGAATAAAAAGGAGCACCATGCCCAGGGCGGACAATCCCGCTCTGCCACCGCGCGTCTGCCAAAGTCTCCCTGCCACATCCTGTACCTGCCGGTAAAAAATACCGTACAGCAGCACAAGGGCTGACACCGCCATTCCCGTAATGTTACCGATATTAACCACGACAAATGCCGGAATGAAAAACCACAGGAAAAATACGGCTCCAACTGCCATTATCCACCAATGCATCCGTGCCATCTTACCTCCCTCAAAAAGCAATGAGCGGCACGCCGAAGCGGGCCGCTCTTGTCCTCTCTTGTTACAAATCTTGTTACGAAATCTCCAGCTTACAGTTCGCACGCATTTTTAACGGACATTCATAAACGTTCTCATTATTCTCTTTTGCAATGTAAGAAAGCGGACACTTTCTGCAGTCGCCTTTATTAAAATCTCCGCCAACCTCAAATTTTAAGGTTGCCGTCTTCACACCCTTCACCATCTCTTCCTGCCGGATGTGATCCCAGCTCAATACCTGGCTGCAACCGGCACACTTGCTCTCGTTCAATGTCACCACGCGCTTGCAGGTCGGACAGGCATAAAACTTCTTACCGGACGGCTCCACCAGTTCCACAACTTCCGCCGGAAACTGCTTAATCAATTCCTCTCTCAAATTGTCCTGCATGATCCAATCGCTCCTTTATCCTGAGTTTGCACTGGTACTATCATACCACAAAGGCGGCGGTACTGTAAACCGCTTTCCTTCGTTTTCCGCTCAGATTCCGTTTCATTATTCTCCGGGTTCCGCTACTTTTCCCCCTGTTGCTGCCGGATCATGTCCATGATGTAATCGATCGTTTCCTGCCACTGCTCCCTGTCCGTAATCCCGGCCTCGCCGTCTCCCTTCTGCGATCCGTAATTGCCGAACCCGGCATGGTTGCCGCCCTCTAAGACATACTCGCGGCAGTCCGCCGCAAGACCGATTGCTTCCTGATATTTTTCCATATTCAAAACGCCGTCCTCGCTCCCGTAGAGCGAGAGCACCGGAAGCGTCTGAAGTTTCCTGGTCGGGTACGCCGCCAGAAAAATAAGTCCCGCGAGCTCTGACTCATGCTTTGCCGCATAGCTGCCCGCCATGGCTCCGCCCAGAGAATGTCCCGCCAGATACCAGCGCTTTACCTCTCCAAACTCCTGCCGCACCTCATCCGCCGCATTCGGCTTTAAAATGGCAAGGTGCGCCGGCATCTTTACCGTCACGCAAAAGATTCCCTGCTGCGCAAGCCCATCCATAACCGGTGCGTACGCCGTCTCTTCCACCTTGGCTCCCGGATAAAAGATCAGTCCCGTCTCACTCTGCGGATCTCCGTAAGCGATGTAGGCATCCGTCTCCGATACCTCTGTTGTCTGAAGTTCATAGTCCTTCGCATGATAATAATCTGCCGTATAGGTATTAAATCCCACAATCACGGCTGCCACGATTAAAACCGTAAAAATAATTCTGCGCACCGCTTTTGCATGCTTCATTGTCTCTCATCCTCCGACACCGGAATCTGCTTCCGTTACTTTCGGATATCTGCAACCACCTCATCCGGAATGACGAACTGTACGCATCCCATATACATCGGTGCCACATCACCCTCGTTAAAGCATATCACAAGATGGCCGTCCGAATCCAGATAAAATGAAGTCTCATCCGTAATTTTGTCAAAATTCCATTCCGGAACCTCGGCATTATCCACCCAGTACATCTTACCGTCATCCTCCGCCATCTGCTGCTGCATCTGCTCCTTGATATTCTCGCTGATCGGGGTGATATAATCCGCGCCACTCTGGAATAAATCCGAAAGTGTCAGACGCTCCCCCGTCTTTAAGTCAATCGTATAATAATAGTCCCACTCCGCGCCGCTGCCTGCCGCCTGATAGCACATCAGCTTTAACGTAAAGTAATCGTCGGTCGTGCTGATAACTTCGTGCTTGACCACGACCTCCTGATAGCCCTCTTCTTCCTTCCTGCTCTCCTCGAACTCCGATACGATCTGATCCGTAATCTTTTCAATCTCCGCATTGATCTCTGCCGTTGTCTTTTTTAAGTTCTCCTGCACCTGGACCTCAGTGTCCGTCATCTGTTCCGTATCGCTCTCCTTTACCGTCAGCTCCGGCGTCTTAATGTCCGCCGCATGACCTCCGTTGTCGTACTGATAATCCCGGAACGTCACAGCCTCCACGAGTTTTCCGACCACCGGTAGATTCCCCATGGCATACGCCACGCTCCCCGAGGTGTTCGGCAGCACCACGAAGACTGCCGCCACTGCAGCAGCCGCTGCCACAATATTTCTCACGGTATGCATTTTTCTGCTCTCGTTTCGTTTTTCCATCTTTGCTTCCTCGATCCGTTTTTTCATCTGCTCCACCTGCTCGCCGGACATTTCCGATCCGGCATACTGTCGCTTTAATTCCTCGATCTTTTTACAATCCTGTTTCTTATTTCCCATATGCGGCACCATCCTTTCCTCTATTCCCACTGCCATGTATCCGTAAGTTCCAGCCGTAGCTTCTTTAATCCGCGGTACAGCCGGCTCTTTACCGTATTCTGGTTCTCCCCCAGCACGCGCGCAATATCCTCCAGCTTCATGTCCTCAAAATAGCGCAGTTCAATGACCGCTTTATCCCGTTCTTCCATGGCGTCCAATGCCCTTCTTAGATCAATGTTCTCATAGCGGTCTTCTCTTCCCTCTTCCGCCGGCATCTCATCCAGGGAAACTTCCCGGTTCTTTTTTACATATCCGAAGATCTCGTTTAACATAATGCGGTAAATCCATGTCTGCGCATATTCCTCCTGCTTTAGCGCATCGCTGTTTTTGATCGCCTTGTACGCTCCGTTCTGTACGATATCCGCGGCATCCGCCTCATGATGTACGTAACTGTAGGCAAGACGATAGTATTTGTTGTAATTTTCCAGCAAAAGCTGTTCTATCTTTTGTTCCTTATGGTTTTTCCCGGAGAAAAACATACGATCTCACACCTCCTTTTAACTATTAGACCGTCCGGACACCAAAAAAGTTTCGCTGCCGTATAAAAAATTATATTTTCTCCGATCCGGTTCCGTTTTTTCCACTCTCCTGTCTGCACAGTTCCGTCAAAAACCGGTACATTCCCTCCTGGTAAATCGGGCGCTCCACCACACAATCCACTCCTGCGGCAAGCATCTGACACTCCACCAGTTCCTTCTCATTGGTCGAACAGCAGATCGTAAGGCTTCCCTTCGGAAAATTTTCCCGCACCGACCGGATAAACGGCTCACCGCCCTGCATATACCAGTTCACAAAACACAGATCATAGGCGTTGCCCTTAGACGCGGCTCTCCTTAAATACGCCACGGCGTCCGCCCCGTTTTGCACCACGTCAACCGGAAGCCCGAGACGCGCAAGAACCGCTGCATGATAATCTCTCGACAGTTCATTGTCGTCCAGAAGAAGCGTCTTTAACCCCGCAAAACTTTTAGGCTGTCCGATCGCTTTTCCGATTCCGAAAGGCAGGAACACCCTGCAGAGAATCTGCGCATCCTCCTGTACTTCCACACACATCGTTCCGTGCAAAAGTTCTACGAGGCTCTTGATCAGCGGATAGTCTTCTCCTCCGTCAATGCTGCCCTGCACGGCAAGTTCCAGTTCAAGCTCATCCTCCCCCGTTCTTACTTCCCGATAGCCTGTAAAAATCCGGCATCCCGGCCGCGCGTTGATATACGCTTTCTTTAGCAGTCTTGCCCAGATCTGCTTGAGCCTCCTGACATCGCCCACCAGATATTCGCAGAAAATCTCACCCTCCTGCACCGTCACCTCAATCCCCATTTCCGTACAGATTGTCCTGCACTCTGAGGTCAGTTCCGCAACCACATCCGAAATCTGAAAGGTGTCGCAGACACTCTCGCCCGCACCTACAATCTGCCCGTCCAAAACACTGTCCGTCAGTTCCCGGATGTGCTCCAGATGCCTGTACATATCCTCCAGTCCCACAGACTTATTTTCCGTTCTCTGACCTGTCATTTCTCTGTAACACTCCTCGATTACCGCGACGTCCGTGCGCACCGTCCGCGCCACCTGAAACAGCAGATGTTCTCTGACCGTGCTTAAATGCCGCTGGCTCTCAAGCCGCTCCGCCAGTGTCTCATAGCGTGTCATGATATTGAACACCCGCTTTTTTACCACCTCCGGCTCGCAGGGAGAAAATATAAAATCGTCCGCCCCCATCTCTAACATTTCAAGTTCTCTCTCCTCACCGATGACCGTCTTCACGATGACCGGGATATCGAGAAGCTTCGGATCTGCCTTCATCTGCTTTAATACCTGCTTCCCGCTCTTTACGGGCATACACATATCCAGTATGACAATATCCACTTTCCGCTCTTCTAAAATTTTTAGTGTCTCATTTCCGTTCCCGGCTTCCAGCACCTCATATTCCTCTTCAAACATTGCGCGAAACGACGCTCTGTTTACGTCGATATCATCCGCTACCAGCATCACTCTGTTCTTTTGCATTGATTCGGCTCCATTCTTTTATCGTATCGGTAACATATCTTTTAAAATATAACATACCATCTTTTATTTCTCAGCAAAATCCGTACCGTTTTTTAACATCCAGCGCCCCTGTCCTTCCTCTTCTACAAAATTCGACACAAAAAGGGACTGGTGCTTGAAGCACCAGCCCCTTTTTCTTCTCAACGGTAAATCATACTGTCGAGGACGGCATACATCTGTGTAATCTCAATCGGCTTGCTTAAGTGTGCATCCATCCCGGCATCGAGGGACTTTCGCACGTCCTCCTCAAACACATTGGCTGTCATCGCCACGATCGGAACCGTTTTGCCATCCTCACGTCCGGATTCCCGGATCTTTCTGGTCGCCGTCAGTCCGTCCATGACCGGCATCCGGATATCCATCAGGATGACGTCGTAATATCCGGGCTCATGGGAAAGAAAATGCGTCACGCCCTCCTCTCCGTTGACCGCCACATCCACCTGCAGATTCTTGTGCAGCAGGATATTGCGCGTGATCTCAATGTTGACCTCATTGTCCTCGACCAGCAGCGCTCTTTTGCCGGTAAAATCGTAGTCGGGCGCCTGTACATCGCCCTGTCCCCGCAGCTTTTCTCCGGAATTTCTGACACGCTTTAAGTTCACATTCACAATGAACGTCGAGCCCTTGCCCTTTTCGCTGTATGCGTCAATGTGCCCGCCCATAAATTCAATAATGTTGCGCGCAATGGGAAGGCCAAGACCGGTACCGCCGTTTAGCGTCGTGATTCCTTCATCCTCCTGCTCAAACGGCTCAAACATATGCGGAATAAACGCTTCGTCCATTCCGACTCCCGTATCCCGGATCTCAAACCGGAAGCCGGCATCCTCCCCGTCATCGCCGGTATGCTCCACAATAAAGTCAACCTTTCCGTCCGGCATCGTGTATTTTACGGCATTCTCCAGAATATTGGAAAGCGCCCGCTCCAGCTTCTCCGCGTCAAAGCAATAGGTAGCATCAAAGCTTCCGCGTCTGTCCACCGCAAAGTGAACGCGACGCTCCGCCGCCTGCCGCATCGCCTCTTCCACCGTCTCCTCCAAAAAGGCATCTAAGACCACCTTCTGGCTGTTCAATGCGACGTTGCCGCTCTCGATCTGGGAAAGATTTAAAATATCATCCACAAAAGACAGCATAAAACGGGCTGACTGGCTGATCTTGTCCAGATTCTCGAGCACCTGCTTCTCATTGTTCACATATTCCCTGGTCAGATACGTAAGACCTATGATGGAATTCATCGGCGTCCGGATCTCGTGACTCATGCGCTCCAAAAATTCATTCTTCTCCTGATTGGCATGTCTTGCGTCAAACAGCGCCGACATCAGTCTCTCCTGCTGCCGCTGTTCTTCCTCATAGCTCTCCGTCACGTCCCGGCGCACCAAAACCACCGTGTCACGGTCATCCTGCTGATAAGAAATATGCAGTTCTTTTCTGCGGTATACCTCCCCGCACAGCAGGCGGTACGAAACAACCAGATCATCCCTCTGTTCCAGTTCCGAGAGAATATGCGGCAGTTCTAACGCAGCCGCGCATGCCTCCCGGTCCTTGGGATGAACATACAGCGGTATCATCTGCGCATTTACCTGTGTATAATCTCCCTCCGGCGGCGGAGTCACATCCGTATCGTCATTGGTCACGATCACATGAAATGTTCCGGTATGTACATCCACATAGGTAATAAAATCGAGTTCCGACTTGATGACCTGCTCCAGTATTCCGCGCTCTTTGATGGATTTCGCGTCTCCCATTCTGCATACTCCTTTATTTCAAAAAAACAAACTATGCTTTATTATAACAGGATTTGAAAAACTTTCCACTGCAATTTTTCATTTTTCCCCCTGAAAGTGCAGTTCTACCTACGGTTCGGGCATGTGTCCCTCCTGCTGCAATGTGCGCAGATTCTGCCGCCATGTGCCGTCTCCCCGCACGCCTCCGCCGGCGCAAGCTCCATCTCAAACACCACGCTTTTCTTCGGTTTCAGGCAATACCCTGCCGTACAGACGACCTTGTGCTGTTTTGCCCGCGCTAAGATCTCCGGCATCGCAGACAGCGGATGTGCTTCGTCATCACCGAAAAAATGATATGCCGCCACCTGATACCCGGTATTCTCCCGTATCCATGCCTCCAGCATGCCATAGCCTAACATCAGAAGTTCTCCGCCGATACTCTCAAGCATATAGCTTTCCAGCATGCGTCCGGTGTTCTGGTAGCGTTCCTGCAGCAGGTCCACATCGCTTCCAAGCGTCACAACCGCAGTCGCCCGGCGTACCGTATCCGTCCCATCCTCAAACATCAGATACGCCGCTTCCTTCCATTTCAGGCAGCCCGCCAGATCGGATGCCACACCCTTCAAAAGCGCCTTATCTTTTTCCTCAAAATGATACCGGCTCCTGACCTGTTCTAAAAACACACTTGTCAGACAGGTCCAGAGCCGGCTCTCTATGTATCTTCGTTCCACACTGCGCTCCCTTTCCTGCTCTTATTGTACTGCATTACAGAGTCGGTGTTGTGCTAGTAAAGCCGTTTTCGCAGTCCCTTCGGGTAATGATTCTTCATGATTCCGCCCGCGAGCTTTCCCCAGCCGGTACTGTATCCGTCCACCGTGATTAAATACCAGCCCTTTTCTCCCTGCGCCGGGAACGTCTCCCCGTTTAGGTATCCACGGATCTCCCGCCCGTCCGAAGGAAGATCCATCGTATGTAAAACATCCGCCGCATGAAGTGTGAGCGCAAGTGCGTGTGAAGGCTCAAATCTGCCTTTCTTCGCCGTTCCCAGATGCAGTCCCGGGCGCAGCACCTTAAGACCTTTTACCGACGGCATGCCCTCCGGGATCCGGTAGAGCTGCTCGCCGAATTTCAGATAGCGGCACTCCCGTCCTGCATACTTCTCCAATGCGTCCCCGGCGAAAGTCTCCCCGGCAAATGCCAGATATTCCGGGATGCCCGCCGCAGCGCTCTTAGAATCTCCTGCCGCAAGTCCGTTCTCATACCCGTTCTTTAACAGACCCGATCCGCCGTCCGCAAGCGTTCCCTCCTTGCGCAGCACCGCCACATAATGTCCTTCCCCGCGAAGCTTATGCGGCCACAGACGGATCGTCGCGGAAAGTTCTCCCAGTCCGTGCGACATTCCCTCCGCAAGCGGCACCTCCTCCACGTAGAATTCCGGATGTCTCTCCAGGAATCGCCCGATACTTCCCTCGTCTTCCGCCGGTGCAAATGTGCAGGTCGAATAGACCAGTCTCCCGCCGCCCGCAAGCATGGATGCCGCGCAGTCTAAGATCTCATCCTGTCTGTCGGCACACAGTTCTACATTCTGTGTGCTCCACTGCTCACACGCCTCCTCGTTCTTCCGGAACATCCCCTCGCCGGAACACGGTGCGTCCACCATGATTCTGGTAAAATACTCACTGAAATGTTCTGCGAGGCGCTGCGGCGTCTCATTCGTCACCACCGCATTGGCAATTCCCATGCGCTCGATATTCTCCGAGAGAATCTTTGCCCTCGCCGGATGGATCTCATTGCTGATGAGGATTCCCCTGCCTGCCATCGCCGCCGCAATCTGCGTGCTTTTTCCTCCCGGTGCCGCGCACAAATCAAGAATCCGCTCGCCCGCACCGTCTGCCATCTGCTGCGTCAGATACGCTGCCGGAGCCATGGCGCTCGGCTCCTGGATATAATATACGCCGGCTTCGTGATACGGATGTTTTCCCGGCGTATCCTGCGCCGTGTAATAGTAGCCATGCTCTGCCCACGGTACACGCTCCAGCGAGAATACCATGCGGTTTAAAAATGACGCGTCGTCCCCCTTCTGCGGATTCAAGCGCAGCGCCTGGTAGCGCGCTATATCATAGCTTTTTAAAAATGCAGGATACTCCTCCCCCAGCATGTTCTCCATCCGTTCCAAAAATTCCTGTGGCAGCATCTTTCTCTCCTTTGTCTCTGCATGATTCTCTGCCGCCTATTGTAGCACGAACCGTCCCCCCCGGCAACGCATTTTAAATGCATGCCCCTGAACAATACTTACTGCATTTAAAAATGGCGCGTGAGAAGATCACTTTTTTCCAGAAAATCCTCCACGGTGGAAAATCCCAGCTTTTCAAGCAATTCGATTACATAAGGGTTCTCCAGAGGTGTCTGATACAATGCCTCTTTTCCGTAATGATCCACGTAGGCACTGCCCTCTTCGCGCGGCAGCAGCGCCCGCGGTCCTCCGACACAGCCTCCGACGCATCCCATTCCCTCAAAAAAATTAGCCTCCGTCTTCCCCTCCTGGATTGCCTCAATCATCTGCTTACACGCCTTTCCGCCATCCGCCTGCATGGGGCGGACCGCAATTTTCCGTCCCGGGTGAAGTTGTTCTACCGTCCGCACGACCGCCTCGCTGACGCCTCCGGTCCGCGCATAGATTCTGCCTGCTCCCGAAGAATGTTCGCTTGCATCCTCCTCCATCTGCTGCGGCGCAATCCCCATTGCCTCAAACAGCATCGCCGTCTCCTGAAAGGTCAGCACCACATCAATCGCATCGCAGATATCCGGCTCCTTCGCCTCCTTTTTCTTGGCAAGGCACGGACCGATAAACACGGTGACGGCATCCGGATGCATCTTTTTCACCGCCCTGCCCGCAGCGATCATCGGAGACACCGCCCCCGGCATATACGGTACCAGTTCCCCGTAAATATTGCGGATCATGGACACCCAGACCGGACAGCAGCAGCTCGTAAGCAAAAAATCCGTATCCCGGTTCACATGGCGGTCAAATTCAAGCGCTTCCTTCAAGGTTAAAATGTCGGCAAATACCGCCACCTCCACCATCCCGGAAAATCCCGCGCGTTTCAATGCCGCACGGATTGCTCCCGGGGAGACCCCCTCTCCAAACTGTCCCATAAATGCCGGCGCAATCAGCGCATATACCTGTTTTTCCGGTGTAAGCAGCACTTCGCGCACCGCATTTAAATCCGCGAACTTTTCCGGAAAGACCGTCTCACAGACCGGAATTGTGCGCTCCGTCTTTTCTTCTCCCGCCAAAAGCAGACAGTCCATCTGATCATATCGCATTTCTTCTTTCCTCTGTTTCTCCGCTTTGTGCTCTCTTTTTAATATTTCCTCATGCAATCTGCGTATGCTCTCCATCTTTCACACCTGCCTTTTCTTTCAAGGATGCCCATACATCCTCCTTTTTATTCTTCGCACACTTTTCCGGTTGTAGTTTGATGCACAAAAGAAAAAGCCATCCGTTCCTGCCGGATGACTTCCTCTTTTGCCCCGGGAGCCAAAACTCCCGTTTCTTCTAATCATACAGACCGATGTGATACTTGAACTTGCGGTATACTTTCCATCCAAAGATTACCGGCATAGCCAGCACCAGATATGCAGTCGATAACATTCCGGCTGCTCCACCAACGATCATCAGAATCCATATTAAAATATTCATAGTTTTTATCCTCTCATAAAATAATAATTGCTATTTTATGGAGGATACAAGGCCGTTCTTTTTTCCGTCGGCCCTCCTTATGTATGCTACAATCCTTCTTCCCGAGGGAATCAGTTCCCACTGCTGCCCGCGCTCTCTCCCCGCCAAAAGAAACAGCGCGCCCAAAAGTCCCGCCAGACCACATTCCAGAAGCCACACTAGGAGCCGAAGCTGCTGGACATTCCGGTAGCGGTAGGCACTCTTCTGCCTCAGCGTCTCTATGACATGCGCCTCACTCAGTTCCCTGCCTGCGGCTTCCACTTCCGGGCGCTCCTCGTTCGGTGACGCGACCATGGTGCCGGTCTGCTTACGGTCCGGACAAAATTCCTGTCCACCGGTCTGCCCCATCCGCTTCACACTGTCCAAAGGTCCGGACTCCCGCACTCCGTTTGGCAGTGCCGCCGCCACAAGCATCGCGGCTATGAGCAAAAGGCAGAGATGGCATTTAAAGAATTCCCCTGATCGGATTGATTTCCTTTGCCTTTGCAAAAATCTCATCATTTTTACTCTCCAGATACTGCTCCAGTCCGCGGACTTCTTCGTCCGTAAAGCCCTCATTCTTCGTCACGCGGCATGCCGGCAATATGGCTTCCGCGACATCCCTTCCCCGCTCAAAACGCACAGACACACAGCGTCTGCCGTCTTTTGCAAAGATACCCGAATGTG
The DNA here is from genome assembly GCF_000225345.1 of Roseburia hominis A2-183. Classification (NCBI taxonomy): domain Bacteria; kingdom Bacillati; phylum Bacillota; class Clostridia; order Lachnospirales; family Lachnospiraceae; genus Roseburia; species Roseburia hominis. The sequence continues at coordinate 1,304,830 of NC_015977.1, read as the reverse complement.
TCAGTCTGACTTCTTCTTCCCTTCTCATTCCAATCTCCATTCCGGAACAAAATTACTGCTGTTCCTCCAAAGATCCGTCAAGCACCTGGCTTGGCATCTGATCCCGCAGATAGACCTTTCCATGGTCTTTTCTGCTGTCGTACTCTGCCTGCAGCTGCCGGTTCTTCTCCTTTACTTCCTGCTCAAACTCTCTCGCCGAGAGCAGGATGCATCCGGCTCCGCGGATAATAATCTGCTCCAGCCCGTCGGAAGTGGCAACCGTCACGCGGTATCTCGACGCGTGTTCATGGGCGAAACGCTCAATATACGCGTCCGCCGTCTCCGCCTCCTTCGTGTACACCACATGAATATTGTGATAATCACACGCTTCCGTCTGATGTCCCTCGACACGGTACGCATCGAATACCACAATCAGCTCACATCTGCGGATTCCCTGATAGTTGCAGAGAATATCCAAAAGCCGCCCGCGCGCGCTATCCATATTCACTCTGGCAAGTTCCGCAAGTTCCTGCCACGCAAAAATCACATTATAGCCGTCCACCAGCAGATATTCCACGCCGGCATCCTTCTGCTTCCCGCCTCCGGAAGCAGAAGCGGGACTGCTTTCTATGATGCGCTTCTTTTTATAGCCGTTCGTTGCGCCGGCATCTTTGTCTCTCTTATTAGCATTGTATGTCCGGTCAAGGATTCTGTCAATCTCTTCCGTGCCGATCCAGGCTTCTTCCTCCCCCGTCTTTGCGTGGAAATTCGCCGCATCCGGCAGCCACTGTCCGGGATACCATTCCTCCCCGTTCTTATCCTGCCCGAGCACCGGCGGCAGGTGCATATAGGAAAACACCTGATCCCACGGCACAATGAATCCTGCTCCGTGCGCACAGAATACAGAATCCGCCGTATTCTCCAGATCACTCTGGGCATCATACCCGATCTGCGCCACCACTTCCTCCGTGTTGTGACAGGGAAAATATCCCTTTAAGGCAACCGAAAGCTTCCCCTCTCCCGCGGTGTATGCCATCACCTCACGCTGGTAATTCTGCATGGCGGACACGGGCGCACTTCCCACAATGCAGCCGTCTGCACTGTAGGCAATCGTTCCCTTCATGCGGTCGATATCATTCATGGCGCGTCCGACCGCTCCTGCCGGAAGCGAGAGTCTGAAATCATACCACGGCTCCAGCAGCACCGTTTCCGCCTGCATCAGTCCCTGACGCAGCGCACGATAGGTTGCCTGCCTGAAATCACCGCCCTCCGTGTGCTTTGTGTGCGCGCGTCCGGCAACGAGCGTGATCTTCATATCCGCAAGCGCCGATCCTGTCAGCACACCGACGTGTTCCTTCTCTCTTAGATGGGTGAGCACCAGCCGCTGCCAGTTGCGGTCGAGCACATCTTCGCTGCAGTCCGTCTCAAATACGAGCCCGCTTCCCGGCTCTCCCGGTTCAAGCAAAAGATGCACCTCGGCGTAATGGCGGAGCGGTTCAAAATGTCCCACGCCCTCCACCGTACCTGCAATGGTCTCCTTGTATACAATCCTTCCGGCGCCAAATGTGACCTGCACTCCGTAGCGCTGACGGATCAGTTCGCTCAAAACCTCGATCTGTACTTCCCCCATCACCTGCACCTGGATCTCTTTTAAGGTCTCATCCCACACAATGTGAAGCTGCGGTTCCTCCTCCTCAAGTTCCCGCAGTCTGGGAAGCATGACTGCCGGGCTTACCTCTTCCGGCAGTATGATCTGATAAGTCAGTACCGGCTCTAACACCGGCAGCCTGGACGCTTTCTCTGCGCCAAGTCCCTCCCCCGGGAATGTGTGAAGCAGACCCGTGACCGCACAGATGCCTCCGGCGCCAACTTCCTCTGCCGTCTCATATTTTTCGCCGGAATAAATGCGGATCTGGTTGATCTTCTCCTCCCCGATGACCTGTCTGACTTTTAAGCTTCCACCGGTCACTTTTAAGTAGGTCAGGCGGTTTCCCTGCGCATCCCGTGCAATCTTAAATACCCGCGCGCCGAATGTCTCCCCGCAGGCCGGGATACTGGCATACCGGATAAAGTCCGCCAGAAACTCCTTCACCCCCTGCATCTTGAGCGCAGATCCGAAATAGCACGGAAACAGCTTACGTTCCCGGATCAGCTTTCTGATCTGCTCCGTTCCGACCGCTTCCCCTGCCAGATACTGCTCTAAGACCTGCTCATCGCACACCGCCACATTTTCCGCAAAAGCCGCGCTCTCCTGATCCGAAAAATCCACGCAGTTCTCATGCAGTTCCTTTTTCAATTCCAGGAGCAGCGCCTCCTGATCCGTTCCCGGCTGGTCCATCTTGTTCACGAACAAAAACACCGGCACCTCATACTTCGCCAGAAGCCCAAACAGCGTCCTCGTATGCGCCTGCACACCGTCCGCCCCGCTGATGACAAGAATCGCATAATCCAACACCTGAAGCGTCCGCTCCATCTCCGCCGAAAAATCCACATGCCCCGGCGTATCTAAAAGCGTGACCGTCTCCTCCGGCAGCTTTAATACCGCCTGCTTGGAAAAAATGGTGATTCCTCTCTCCTTCTCAAGCGCAAAGGTATCCAGAAACGCATCCTTGTTGTCCACACGGCCCGCCCTGCGGATCATTCCGCTCTCATAGAGCAGTGCCTCCGATAAAGTTGTCTTCCCGGCATCTACATGTGCCAGAACTGCTGCTGCAATATTCGCTTTGTCACTCACGTTCTCCGGTTCCTTTTCCTACAAACTGATTCTTCTGTAACGGTTGATGCATGCAAAAATCTCCTGTGCCCTCGGCATTGCCAGCCCGCACGGCACATAGCTGCTCTCCGTCACCGCGGCAAGTCCGTGCTCCTCCACATACTGCATCAATAGGGAAACGCTCTCCCTTAAGGTGCGTTTTCCGTTGAATACATGGATCTCGGCATACTTTAAAAAGTAGGCGAGCGCCGCGAGCTGTTCCGTATCCGCCAGCTGCTCCACATAGCGCACATCGATCGTATCGCGGTTGATGGAGATGCCGTCGCGTCCCATTGTCTTTAACTTCATGCGGGCATCTTCCTTGAATGCGCGATCCGGCCGCACCGCACGCTCAAACGTCGGAGCCGCCTGTTTCGGCGGCTTCACCTCCGGCAGCGGGAATCTGTCCGCTTCCTCCTTCGCAAAAGCGGTGATCTCCTGCGGTTTGTAGCGGTTCATCTGGACAATGCAGTCCGCCACATGAAAATAGGAGCCGGAACTTCCCGCCACTAGAATCGTGGAGATACCGTACTGCTCATACAGCTCCCTGATACGGTCGATAAACGGCGTGATCGGCTCATCCTCGCGGTTTACCACCCTCTGCATCAGCTCGTCGCGGATCATAAAATTGGTTGCACTCGTATCCTCATCGATGAGGAACGTCTCTGCTCCCGCCTCCATGGCCTCCACCACATTGGCAGCCTGGGAGGTGCTTCCGCTCGCATCCTCCGTGCGAAAGGCACTCGTATCCTTTCCGTTCGGAAGATCGTTGATGAACATGGAAATATCCACCTTTTTGATGCTTCTTCCGTCCTCCGCGCGGATCTTCATCGCCGTATCATCGGTAATGACATACTCCCTGCCGTCCCCGGCAATATGGTTGTACACGCCAAGCTCCAGCGCCTTAAGCAGCGTGGATTTGCCGTGGTATCCGCCGCCGACGATGAGTGTGATTCCTTTCTTTATTCCCATGCCCTGTATCTTTCCCGCATGCGGCAGCGCAAAGCTTACCTTCATGGATTCCGGCGCCGTAAACTTCACGGCGTCCTTCATCGGTCTGCCGGACACGCCGGATTCACGCGGCAGGATGGATGCATCCGCCACGAATGCCACCAGCCCCTGCTCCTTTAAATGATCCCGGATATACTGCTGATCCTCCGCGAGATCCGCCGCACGGTACACCGCCTTTTCATCCAGCGCCTTATAAAACAGGCTGTGTGATACACATTCCGGAAGAAACGTAAAGAAGATTTTCTCCAGTTCTCTTGCATTGACGGTTCTCCCGTTGGCAGGGAATCCCACCTCAAAGCGAAGCACCAGATCCCCCTTTGCCTCATCCATCTGGCATGCGGTGCGCTCCAACACTTCCTGTCCCGGGCGGCTCACCGCCAGAAGTCCGCTCTTTCCGGAGCCTTTTGCCTTGAAAGACACGCGCTCAAGTTCCTGCCCGAACTGACGCAGCAGATAGTCGCACACTGCCAGCCTGCGGCATTTCATCCGGTAGAGATCCGCCGGGAACTTCGCTGCCCCTCCCCTGACATGGACGCTCACCTTCGACGGTGCGGCAAACGGATCTCCCTGCACATGGTCGATCGACAACACATAATTGCCGAAATCGTAGCTTCCTCTCGTATCCTTGTAAGCCGGATAACTCTTATGATCAATTCTCTGTAACAGATTTCTAAGTTCATTCTGTGACTGCATCTTTTTATTCCTTCTTATATTCCTTTTATATTCTTTCCTGCGAAATCGTCAGTTGTCCCGACGCAGCTCCGACAACAGCTCCGCTCGTCTCGTTCCAATTAAAAGCTGTTTGTTGTATGTCAGATAGCGCTCGCAGGTATGCTCGGAGAGAAACCTTGCGGACTCCGACGTAATCGTGAGCTCCGTGACAAACACCACCATCTCCTCACCGTTCTCGAACGCCTGCTCCATAAAGTCAAACGCGTGCTCCAACGCCGCGCCCGCTGCTTCCTCGGTCTGCACCAGTACCTCCCGCTGCCGGTCAAATCCCACTTTTGCCGCTTCAAAACAGCGCTGTGCCGAATCTTTTGTCACTTCCTGCTGCGCTGCTTTTAATTTTTCCATCAAAAGCTTCTCCCGCTTTGCCTCCTCGCGGGTGTAAGCGTCATTTGCAATCTGCCGCAGCATCTCCTGCTCCCGCTCTGCGACAAGCGTCCGGTAACATTCCGCCGGATCTGCGGCTGTCTCCACCTGTCTGCGGTACTCTTTTAAAAAGGCATACCACGCATCCGTCAATGCCCGCTCAGACGCTGCCCTGCCGAAAAACACCGCCAGACCGTCCAGCAGCAGATGTACCACCGAGAGCCGCTCATCAAACGCCGCCGCATAGATGCGCGCGTAGATCTCCGGTCTGACGCAGCCGTCCAGAATCTGCGGAATGCCGTAGTCATCCTGATATTTGCGGTAGAGATCCAGATACGCCGCCACATCCTCCGCCACATCGGCGTGATGGATATATTCCCGGATAACCTGCTCGTCCACCAGAAAACCGAGCTTCTCATAGACCGCCATCAGATTGGAGAGATCCTCCCATCCTCGCGCCGTCACAAACTGCATGCCGTCCACATCCGCCTCCACGCGGTAAAAGTTGCCGGGGCGAAGTTCCAGGTAGCTTAAGATCGCTCCGCTGATGTGCTGTGCCCTCGCATACTCCTTCCAGACCCTGTAATCCGCCTCCACGGTCATATAGCGCACACGGTCGAGGGTTACCATATCAAAATCGCGCACGGATTTGTTGTACTCCGGCGGATTGCCCGCCGCCACAATCACCCATCCCTCTGGTATCTTCTGGTTGCCGAAGGTCTTGCACTGTAAAAACTGCAGCATCGTCGGCGCAAGCGTCTCAGACACACAGTTGATCTCATCGATAAACAGGATTCCCTCCCGCTGCCCGCTGTCACGAATCCTGCGGTATACACTGGCGATGATCTCACTCATCGTGTACTCCGTCACAGAGTAGGTCTTCCCCGCGAATTCCTCCTCCCGGATGAACGGCAGTCCGACGGCGCTCTGTCTTGTGTGGTGCGTGATCGTGTATGCCACCAGCCCGACCCCGAGTTCTCTGGCGATCTGCTCCATGATCTGTGTCTTGCCGATGCCCGGAGGTCCCATCAGAAGCACCGGTCTCTGCCGGATCTCCGGAATCTCATAATCCCCCGCCTCATCCTTCTTTAAGTATGCCTCCACGGTATGTTTGATCTCATTTTTTGCCTGCCTGATATTCATATCTGTGTCCCTTTTTATCTCTTAAAATTCAAAAATGACCGCGGGAATACTCCCTGCAGCCACTTCACATGCACTGTCTTTTGCCGGTTCCCTGCAATTATAAATATTCTATGTTCCGCTACAGGAAAAGTCAATAACTTTACCCGCAAAAGGTTTCGTTACCTGTTGCATTTCAAAAACAAATGTGGCATAATACATATTGTTCGGGCGAAAGATTTTTGATATCGTCTGAATCAGAATCCGGGGATATAGCTCAGCTGGGAGAGCGACGCGTTCGCAACGCGTAGGTCAGGGGTTCGAGTCCCCCTATCTCCATCTTTTTTTATGTTTTTAAAGAAATGTCCGGCAGCAGACGCTGCCGGACATTTCTGTCTCTCTTATCTTCAAACGGGTCTCTTGTACGGCTTTGATCCGCCTACATTTCCAGCACGTCGTCCGCAATGCCCATCGTGGACTTCCGGTGTGACACCATCAGAATCGTTTTGTCCGCACATTCCTCTTTCAGGCTGCGCAGAATCATACCCTCGTTTAAGCTGTCAATGTTGCTGGTCGGTTCATCGAGGAACAGGATGTCTGCATCGTGCAGAAAGGCGCGCGCAATTCCGAGACGCTGCCGCTCTCCTCCCGACAGGGAGCTCCCCAGCTCCGCGATCTTCGTCTCATAACCGTCCGGCAGACTCATGATAAGATCATGGATGGACGCCGCCCGCGCCGCCCGCTCCAGCTCCTCCTCTGTGGCATCCTCTTTTGCCACCTTAAGGTTCTCCGCCACCGTGTCATGGAACAAAAACGTCTCCTGCGTCACATAGGAGATACCGCCGCGCAGCGCCGCTGTATTGATCTCTCCGATCTTTGTTCCGTCGTAGGCAATCACTCCCTCATCCGGCTCGTAGAACCGCATCAGAAGCTTCAACAAGGTCGATTTTCCGCAGCCGCTCTTTCCGAGAATGCCGTGAATCCGCTTTTCCGTAAAATCCGCCGTAAAATCCCGCAGCACGTCGCGTCCGTCTTCTTCCCCGCTCTCCTGCGTGTTCGCGTAGGCAAAGGACACATGGTCGCAGTGTATATTCTGACCGCACGTCTCCTCTTTTCCGGTCACTTCCTCCACGAGCGGTTTTTCCTCCAGGATATCCAGCACACGGTTTCCGCTCGCCAAGGTGTGGTTTAAATTATTTGACAGCGCCGAGAGTGCTGCTGTCGGTCCGAAGGAGCTTGCGAGCGCGATCACCGCAATCACCGCCCCGCTTCCCGGGATGCTGCCGTTTTCTGCAAGCGTTCCACCCACGAGCGCCGCAAGCACACCCGCAAAGAGAATCACACCGTCGGTGATCACGCGCTGTAAGTTCTCCCCCCGCTTTAATGCGCCGTTGACCGTCTCCAGATGTCCGGTCTGCTCCGCCATCTTAGCGATGCGTGCCTCCTGCTGTCCGTACTGCAGCGTCTCCTCAAGGCCGTAAAGGTTGTCCAGCACACAGGTATTCAAAGCGCCGAATGCCTCCCGGTATTCCTTGCCGCCGGCAGCTCCGATCCGTCCGTTGACAACCGGAATCACGGCTCCGACAAGCACATAGAAGAAAAGTGCCAGCACTCCGAAAACGGGATGTATCCTTCCTAAGAAGATCGTCATAACCACCGATGTGATGACCGCGATTGCGATCGGCGAGATCGTGTGTGCATAAAACACCTCGAGAAGTTCGATATCGCTGGTGATAATCGAGATCAGGTTGCCCTTTTTCGCGCCGTCCAACTTGGCCGGTGCCAGTCTGCGCAGGGAATCAAACACCTGATGCCGGATGCGCGCTAAAAGTTTAAACGCGATATAATGATTGCTCGCCTGCTCTGCGTAACGCAGGATTCCGCGCGCCACCGCGAAGCAGACCAGCAGCGTAAAGATCACGGAAAGCCTCATTCCACTGTATACACCGGTCACGGTAAGCAGTGCATAGCCTCCGAGGATTGTTAAAAACGTCGCCATCAGATTGCCCGCACAGCCCATCAGAATCGCCAGACACATGATGCCAAGCAGCGGCTTTATCATCCCGATCAGCCCGCACATGACGGCAAATCCGCTTCTCTGCTTTTTATTTTGATTGTCTTTGTTCTGCTTCATTACACCGTCACCTCCTTCTGCTGTGTGCCCGCATAGGATTCCAGTTCCTGCTGCGCCTCATACAGCCTGCAGTAATATCCCTGCCGCTGCATCAGCTCCTGATGCGTGCCGTGCTCTGCGATCCCTTCCGTCCCCGCCTGCAGCACGAAGATCTCATCCGCCACTGTGACATTGGCAAGGCGGTGTGAGATCAGAAGCACCGTCTTTTCACGGGCAAGCCCGCGGACGACTTCCATAATCCGGTTCTCACTCTCCACGTCAATGTTGGATGTCGCCTCGTCAAAAATATAGATATCGCTGTCATGCAGCAGCGCCCGCGCCAGCACCAGACGCTGCTTCTGCCCGCCGGAAAGGTTTGCCGCGCGCTCCTCAAGCTGCATGGAAAGTCCGCCTTTCTCCCGGATCGTCTGAAGCAGATCCACTCTCAAAAGCACGTCCTCCATCTCTTTCTGCGTGGCATCTGCCTTTCCCATCCGAAGGTTGTCCTCCACGGTTCCCGCAAAGAGATAGCTGTCATGGCGCACTCTTGTCACCTTCCGGTAAAGTGCCTCCGCCGTAAGCTCTGTGACCGGCACTCCACCGATCGTAACACTGCCGCCCTCTTTTGGACGGTTTTCCCCCATCACAAGCGATGCGACCGTACTTTTTCCACAACCCGATTCACCGACCAGCGCGACAAAACTCCCGCCCGGCACGGAGAAATCCACATCGCGCAGCACCGGGGCATCCAGTGTGTAAGCAAAGTCCACATGGGAAAAACAGATCTCATTGCCCTGCGTTTTCTGCACAGTACCATGCTGTGGCACCGACGTATCCAAAAACCGGAAAATCTTGTCCGCAGCGGCATTTCCATTCATCGCAATATGAAAGAAGGAGCCGAGCAGACGCAGCGGAAGGAAAAACTCCGCCGAGATCATAATGATAAAAAAGCACTCCGCAAACGTGACCGCTCCCGCCCGGTATTCAAGCACGCTTAAGATGATGCCGAGCGCCGCTCCGCCGTAGGCAACCAGATCCATCACGCTGATCGAATTCAACTGCATGATCAGTACACGCATGGTCACTTTGCGGAACTTTTCCGCCTCCTCATCCATCTTCTTCGCATAGCGCCCGTCCGCCTGATAAATCTTTAACGTGACAAGTCCCTGCAGATTTTCCAGAAAGGAATCGCCGAGTTCCGTGTAGGTTCCCCAGTATTTTGCCAGCAGCTTCTTGGCAAACTTCTGTACCGCCACAATCGACACCGGAATGAGCGGTACGCAGAGCAGCAGCACTGCCGCCACCTTGATACTCATGGTGCCAACAATCACAAACAAGGTCAGCGGCGCCAGCATGCTGTAAAAAAACTGCGGCACATATTTTCCGAAGTAGATCTCAAGCTGATCCACTCCCTCCGTCGCGATCTGCACCGCCTCCGAGGTCGCCACCGCCTCCCGGTAAGCCGCCCCGAACTCCATCATCTTCTCATAGATCCGGTCGCGCAGTCTGCGCTTCACCTGCGTGGACGCAAGATAGGACATCCGGTTTGCCGCACTCGTCGCCGCGATCCGCACAAAAAGCGCCGCCGCAAATACGATAAGCAGCACTCCGTCGGACGGGGAGGTCGTGAGGCTCTCCCCTTTTACAATTCCGGATATTCTCCCGACATACGCTGCCAGCACATACATAAGCGCCACATTGGCAAGAAGCGCCGCCCACTGCATGATAACCATTCCCGCCACGTATTTCCGGTTATCGGAAAATTCCTTTAACAGTCTTTTATGAAACATGTTTCTCTCCCTTTTCCCTTGTACTGATCTCTTTCTGCTTTTTCTTATTCCGAAGTGTGATATGCACATGCCGGATGGCAAGCAGCGGATGCACAAACAACATCCTTGGTCCCGCATACTTCATCACTTCACGGATTTTCTCCTGCATCTCCTTCGAATAACAGTGCACCTTACAGGCACTGCAGAACGTCTTCGTCTCCATAAACGGGCATTTTTCCGTGCGAAGATCGGCGTACGCCTGCAGCTGGCGGCACGCCTCGCAGAGTTCTCCCCGCTTCGTCCCGTGCACTCCGCGGCAGTAGATGCCGATCATGCAATCCACGGTCTCTTTCTCCCCCGCACGCTTCTGTTCTATCTCCTGCGCCGTCATTTTCTCCATTCCCTAGTCCTCACTTCTCTCCTTTAAAATCTGTTCCATTATCCCGGCGCACTTTGGTTCAAACCTTGTATTTTCCCGCTCCTTTATCTTGCCTCTCACCATTTCCGTACTCTCGCCCCAGCGTAGATGGCGGTCCGCATAGTCCGCCACCGCGAGGATCTGCGCGAGCACCGGTATCTCATTGCCGCACTTTCCCGCCAGATAACCGCTGCCATCATAATTCTCCCGATGATAGTACACGGTCTCCGCGATTGTATCCGCCACCTGCAGTTCGCTGATCATATCATAGCCCATCTTCACATAAGTCTGGAACACACCGTACTCCTCATCCGTCAGGTTCCGTCTCTGGATCAGTTCGTCTGGAATGCCGATCATTCCAATCTCGTGCAGAAGACCTGCCTGATAAGCCCCGGACACCATATCCTCCGGAAGATCCAGTCTTTTTGCAATCTCTTTTGCGTATTCCGCCACCTGCCTGCAGTGTTCCTCCTCACCGGGAATCTTCGCGCCCAGCGCGCGGCACATCGCATTCATCACACGCATGGACATTCCCCACAGCTTTTCCTTTTCCTCGCGCACGCGCCGCTCCAGCCGTTCCTGCCGTCTCTGCTTCTCCACCCAGTAATGCTGGATGGAGTACATTAACAGATATGCCATGAACACAAAGCACACATACAGATAAGGAAAACGCAGTGCCACATTCTCCCCGTAGATATCTTCCGCGGAAGCATTCAGGTCGAACCGGAAGCACAAAATCATCGCCGCAAGATAGAACAGATTGATGACAAAACTGTTGCGGATTCCTAAGATAAATACAATTCCGCAGGAAAACAGCATCGGGAACAATACACTGAAGTACCCAATGCTCGCGTGGTAATACACATAAAAAATCGGAATGCTGAGCAACGTGAATGTCACCACATCGATCCATCTGCGGTAATGCCTCCGACAGACCGCAATATTGCCAAAAAGCAGCGCCACCATGATCCCCAACGCAATCAGATAGGATGCCCTGACACCGTAAAATATGCCGTTCAAAATACTGATTGCCCAGATAAATCCGAAAACAATTTTCATCCAGAGTGCCAATTCCCTGTCCTCATAAGGAGCATTGACCGTATCCCAGAAGTTCTCTCTTATTCTCTTTGCTTTTGTCTCTGCGTTCTTCATCCTTTATACCGTAATCCTGCCTTCCTCGATCAATGCAACAACCGCCTGCGCCACTCCGGCGTCAAACTGTTTCCCGGCTCCCTTTCGGAATTCGCCGATAATGTAATCCCTGTCACAGTGCTTTCTGTAACAGCGATTGGAATTCATCGCGTCTAACGCATCCGCCGCACTGATAATGCGGACCATCTCCGGAAGCTCCTCCCCGTGCATGCCATAAGGATAGCCGCTTCCGTCGTACCGCTCGTGATGGTATGTCGCGCCCAGATCCGCCTGCGGCAAAAACTCCAGACCGGATAAGATCTCTCTGCCCCAGACCGTATGTTTTTTCATCACCTCGTACTCTTCATCCGTCAGCCGTTCCGGCTTATTTAAAACGGCGTCCGGCACCGCAATCTTGCCGATGTCATGAAGCAGACCGCTGCGGTAGATCAGTTCCAGTTCCTCCCCTGATGCGCAGCCTCCCCGCATATAATCCGCGATCAGCCTGGAATACTCCGCCACACGCTGGGAGTGTTCTCTCGTGTAACGGTCCTTGGCATCGATCAGCTGGCTGATCGCCGTGACTGAGTGAATCATCAGATTCTTCGTGCCCGCAACCGCCTCCTGCACCTCATTCTCCAGATTTTCCTCATTCTGGCGCTGCCGGATCTGATAATTTTTGTAAAAAATATCCATCGCCACATCCATCAGGCAGAATCCCCAGTAAAAAATCGGATAGAACACCCGATAATCCCTCGGATAATCATACCTTAATATATCCGCAAGCGGCGTCCAGAAAAAAGTCATAATCATCAGACCAAATCCGATGCACACCGGCGCCCCAAATGGCATTCCAAGCGGAACCAGCGTGATAACCGGCAGCAGCAGATACCACAGCAGGGAAAAGCCGTCATTCGCACCCGCGTACAGAATGGCAGCCGCCAGCAGCAGGAACAAAAAGACCGCAATCCGACACACGAGAACCACCTTCTGGAACCGCCGGATTACAAACACCGCCGTCACGCTCACAATTCCCACGACCAGTGTCACAATTCCGATGACATACTTTCCCAGCCGGAAATTCTCAATGTCAATCAGAAACAACACCACCGCAAAGATCAGCATGACCCCCTGCAGTGCCCCAACATCCATGCCGGTTGTCTTCTCATACCGGTACACTCTTTTTATCGTATCTACCGCTCCCCGAAACAGCTTCATTTGTCTCCCGCTCCTTTTATCCGCCGAATTAGTTTATCCTAACTATTTTCTTCTTGTCAAGCATCATTTTTCATATCCCTTATTCTACCAAATCCCACTTCACATGTACAGAGGAGCGTTTTTATGGGGCTGCCGCAATAAGCATATTACGCTTTGCTCTGATAAGTAATATTATTAGAAACAGATATTTAAAAGTTCCAGATAAACATGCGGCAACAAATTCTGAACGCAAAATCCGGTATTTCTAACCATGCCGCAGATGACATCTGTGATGATCCATGTCTTTCCAAGTTTGGAGCACTCCACGGACTGTGTCCACAAGCCGGCAGACAATTTGTAGGACTTTTGTGTGTGTCCCTTATGGCACCTCTGAACAAAACATAACCGCGCGAAGCCGCTGTCTGAGTCGGCATCTGCCATATTTTCAATAGCAGATGCCGGCGAGTTCGGTTCGCGCGGTTTTATATTGTCTGTGAAGAGGTGCCATTAGGGACACCAGAAAGTCCGCCCATTGTCTGTGGCTTGTCGGACACACTCCGGGAGTGTTCAAACGTGGCAAAGACACGGAATGGGATGCCAACTGCGGCATGGAAGAAATACATGAATTTTGCTTCAAAGAATTTGCCGTCGCATGTTTATTCTGGAACTTTTTTGTGCTCTACTATTCTAATAATATTACTTATCACCCCAAAGAGGTCTATGCTTATCGCGGCAGCCCCATAAAAAAACTCCGGCAGACTCTTACGAATCCGCCGGAGCTACTCTTTTTTCAGATTTTACAGTTCTTTCTCGAAGAATGCCTTCATCGCTGCAACAGCGGCATCCTCATCCGCGCCGTCCACGTTGACGGTCACTGTCTCGCCCTGCTTTACGCCAAGCGCCATCACTGCCATCACTCTGGTAGCGTCCACTTCCTTCTCACCCTTCTTGATGGTGATCTTGCTGGTGAAGTTCTTTGCCTCTTTTACCAGAAGACCTGCAGGTCTTGCGTGAATTCCAAGTTCGTCTTTTACGGTGTAATCAAATGTTTTCATGTTTTCCATTTCCTTTCTTTTCTTAATTTATGTGGCTTTTATTTACTCCATTCCGACAACGCGCTCGCGCACCGGAAGTACCATCGCAGGTGATACGGACAATTCGTCGATTCCCATCGCAACGAACTGTTCCGTCAATGTTGTATCTGCGCCGAGTTCCCCGCAGATTCCTGCCCAGATACCCTCCTTATGCGCACTGTCGATGACCATCTGAATCATCTTAAGCACTGCCGGATGGTGGGAATCATAGAACATATCAAGCTTTGCATTCTGCCTGTCGATTGCCAGTGTATACTGTGTCAGATCGTTGGTTCCGATACTGAAAAAGTCCACTTCCTTTGCCAGTTCATCGGCAATGATGACTGCCGCCGGTGTCTCGATCATAATACCGAACTCCACCTTGCCGTAAGGGATCTTCTGTGCATCAAGTTCTGCACGGATCTCCGCCATGATCTCCTTGACCTTCTGTACCTCCCAGACGGAAATAATCATCGGCACCATGATGGCAATGTTGCCGAACGCACTCGCACGGTACAGCGCGCGAAGCTGTGTCTTAAAAATCTCCGGACGATCCAGGCAGATGCGCACTGCGCGGTAGCCGAGCGCCGGGTTATCCTCTTTGTCCAGATTAAAGTAGTCGATCTTTTTATCTGCACCAATGTCCAACGTACGGATGATAACTTTTCTGCCACCCATCATCTCCGCAACGCTCTTGTATGCGGAAAACTGCTCCTCCTCCGTCGGATAATGGTCATTCTGCAGATATAAGAATTCACTGCGGAACAGACCGATTCCCTCCGCATCGTTCATTAACGCCGCGCCAACGTCGCCGATGCCGCCGATATTCGCGTACAGCTTAATGGATTTGCCGGATTTTGTTGCGGTCGGCTTGCCCTTCAATGCCGATAACAGTTCTTTGCGTTTGCTCTCGTCTTCTTTCTTCTTCTGATACTCCGCCAGGACGCTCTCCTCCGGCTCAATGATGATTTTGCCTGCCATGCCGTCCACAATCGCCATTTTGCCGTCCATGCCGTCCGCTACCGGCGTACATACCAGTGCAGGAATGTTCATTGTGCGGGCAAGGATTGCGGTGTGGGAATTCGTCGATCCTTCTCTCGTCACAAACGCCAGCACCTTGGAACGGTCAAGCTGGATCGTCTCACTCGGTGCCAGATCGTCCGCCAGAATGATCGCCTGCTCCATCTCCATGGACTGCGCGCCGCTGCCGTGATGCAACACGGCGATCAGGCGCTCGGAAATATCCTTGACATCCGCCGAACGCGCCTTCATGTACTCGTCATCCATGCCGGCGAACATCGCTGCAAAATTGTCCCCTGTCGTAGCAACGGCAAACTCTGCATTGACCTCCTGTGTCGTGATAATGTTGCGGATGGAATCGCAGTAATCCTCATCGTCCAGCATCATCTGATGTACCTCGAAGATCGCTGCATTGTCCTCTCCGACTTCCTTTACCGCTTTGTCATAGAGTGCTCCCAGCTCCTCCATCGCGACTTTTTTTGCCTCCTCAAAGCGTATACACTCAGCTGCGGTATCATCAACATGTGATCTTCTCACCGCGCTGCTCTTCTTGGCAAACTCCCGGATCGGGCCGATTGCGATTCCGCTAAAAGCGGTTTTTCCCTCGATACAAATCATATGCATTCTCCTTTCATTCTTCGCTTATTCATCTAATCCACGCAGTGTGGTCTCTACCTGTTCCAGTATGTGTGCGGCATTTCCCGCGGCATAGTCCCCCGGCGCAATGGCAAGCACCGGCAGATTTCCGCACTCCGCCGCAATCTTTTCCCTGCGGTATGCAATCTGCGGTCCCAGAAGGATCACATCATACCCCGTGCAGCATTCCCTGTAGGCATGTACCCCGACGGCCTTTACTTCCAGCGGAATCTGTTCCTTTTTTGCATATTTTATCAGTTCCCCGCGCAGAATGTCGGTCGACATTCCCGCGCTGCAGACAAGTAATATCTTCATCGGCTGCCTCCTTTTGCCTCCTCAAGCGCACGGTAGACATCCACGATCTCCTCCGCCATTTCCTGCGCCAGCGTCGCCATCATGAAATGGTCCTGCGCGTGTGTCATCAGCAGTCCTGCGTCTGTCTGCTGTCCGCCCGCCTCCCGTACCAGAAGATCGGTGTGCACCTTATGTGCTTCCGTGGCATAGCGTTCCGCCTCGTCCAACTGCTCCGCGGCTCCCGCAAAATCAAAGTCCTTAGCTCTATGAATCGCTGCGAATGCACAGCTTTTCGCCGCACCTGCCTTCGCAATGATCTCCATCGCTGCTTCTCTTTGCTGTTCTGTCTCATCGATTTCATCCATCCTGCTCACCTCCGTGACCGACTCTGTCTCATTCCTGAATCTGCATCAGTATGGAAATGATGTTCGCCATCTCGTCATCGGAAAAAATCATGTGGAATTTCCGCTCGACCGGCGCTACATATTTTCGCAGATCCCGGTATACCCCGTGATACTTCTGCACAATTTCCTCGCGGTGCGGATTCTCTATGGAAACGCCCCTTCCCGCAATCCGGTTGACTGCGCAGGCAATGTGCATCACAAGTCCTGTCTTGGTATCTAACGACATCGGATATTTTCCCTCAATCTGCTCCGCCAGTTCCATGAGCGCCTCCTTTAAGCGGCCGATGTCCACATATTCCAGATGATCGCCCAGACAGCGGAACATTTCATCAAAATCAACCTCCGCCTTTTCCATGCGCTGTGTGCGCAAAAGCTCCGGCAGACGCTCCACCGGCACCGCCAGCACATCCGCCGCTGACAGAAACGGAATCGCCAGAATGTCCGGATCATACGTTCCGATAATACACAGGATCACTGCTCCCTGCATAAGTTCCAGCAGTTTTTCCCGCAGCAGGTTCCGGTCCGATAAGGATAAGGCAATCACCTCCGCGTCCGTGCAGGCTTTATGCTGGATGAGATACTGCTTCATCTGCAGCGCAACACCCTCACTTGTGGTGCAGAGCGTAACGATTACTTTTTTTGGGGAATGCCGCAGCGCCCCGAGCGACTCTGCCGCCATCCGGTAAACCCGGTCCACCCCATCGGCGATTGCCGCCCCCTTCGACCACTCCATTCCGAATCTTGTGACCGGAAGCGCTACCGCGCGGAGCTGTGTTCCTGTCTCGCAGGAAATTGTATACAACATCTGCTGCAATACCTTCTGGTCATACACGGCAAGGACTCCCGCCCCTCTATCGATCGCGAGCAGTTTTTGCCGCAGCAACTCGTAGGTCTGTTCATCCTTCTGTTCGTAAGGAATGTCAACGGCATACACGTTTCCGCGGTGAAGCTGCTCCTCGATGGTATCTGAGAGTGCCCGCGCGACTCCCTGTCCGTAAAAGACAAATAAAAGTACCGGCGACGGTTCGTCCGTCCGGATCTGTGGCTCGCTGACCTGCGTCTCCTCGGCAGGCGGCATTTCCGGTGCAAGTACCGTCACGCCCCCTTCCTGATAGAAATAGCGCATCTGCGGTTTTACCAGCGCATCCACCGCCTCCTTGTCCGCGCGGTAGTTTAAGAATCCCTTGCGCACAGACGGATCAAAGTCGCTGATGTAGAGGTGAAGTTCTCCCCCGTGATCCATGTAGTCCCGCAGATAAGCATTCATGCAGGCTTTCCGGATCTGTGTCTTTAAGGTCAGTATCTCCTTTTCACAAGGGAACAGCATCAGGCAGGTGAGCACCTCGGACTCCAGCGTGATCGTGCGCTTCGTTCTGCATGCCTCCGCCACCAGAAAATGTTCCAGCAGCTTCCGCCGCTCTGGAAGCGGACGCTCCGTAAGGGACGGGAGCCGGATCTCCGCCAGCACGTGGTCTTCCAGCATGGAAATCACATCCAGCGCCTTGTCGTCGCAGGATAGAAAAATCATCGGCAGTTCCCGCGCATCCTCCGCCTCCACAAAACAGCGGAGCAGCTTACGTCTGACGTTCACCGACAGGAACTGTACCTTATGTAAAAACAGGATTCCCGTGGCTGCCTCCGCGAGCATTCCTCCCTGCACGCCGTCTCCGAGCAGTTCTGCGATCGTTGCCGTATCGTCCGCTCCGAAATCCATGCAGTCACACATTACAAACGGCGCCTGTTCCGCAACCAGTCCCTGCTGTACGGCAGCTTTGTGCATCACTTCCGCCATGTATTTTCTGCCGCTTCCCTCTCTTCCGATCAGAAGAACATTCAGTCCGCGGTGCGGATACAAAAGTGCCGCCCTGGCAAGCTGAACGGCGTATTTTAAACTGCCGTCATATCCCACCAGTTCCCGGAACGCTCCCTCCTCATCCGCAAACGCTTCCGTCAGCGAATATAAGACCGGCCGGCTGCTGCTCTTTTTTACCCTGTCTTCCCGGAGGAGTTCGCCCAGTGCAGTGCTGACGTTGGTGCGCTGCATTCCGAGTGCCTCTGCGATCTCATTAGTAGAGATCCCGTGATTGGCATTCACGGAGCTGTGGAGTTTTACAAATTCGTATATCTGCTCTCTGTTTCCCTTCATATGGTTCCTCATAAGAAATCGCTGATCTCTTCGATACGCTTACTATATGTTTTTTCTTTCTGACTGTCAATTTCACATAGTGTATAAATTTTGTATCCTTCATCTATACTCATTTTCATACAAAATGCTTTCTTTTTCAACTCTCTTTTTGTCTGTTTTTTCCAATAATCCGCTTCTTTTCTTCCTGTCGCTTCTTTCTCCGCTTATTTAGTGTATATGTTTCTGCTGATCATATACACTTAGTGTACAAGTTTTTTCTTTTTTTACATTTTTAAAGATTTTGAAAAAAAGAACCCGTGAGAACATCTCCGCAATTCAGATATGTTCTCACGGGTTCTTATGATAATTTCAAGGTTATATTTTGATGTTTCTTGAAGGAAAAATGGCACCGTTTCTAGTACAGATTGCAGCGCCCGCGCTCCTCGCGCTCCATATCACGCACATACTGCGCCTGATATTCCATCGTGATCTCACGAAGTTCCTTGATTCCCTCAATATAAGGCAGATACATATCATACCCGTCCATGGCATCATCGCATCCTAACTCACTGTATCCCAGGGAATCTTTTACGATCTGCTCCCGCTGTTCTCTTGTTGTATTTTTGATCAGATATTCTTCCATGTTTTTCTCCTTATTCTAAAAAGTCAGACGCATTTCATACCACACAGCGCCTCCGTGTTCCGATCCGGATACCCCCTCATTCCGGTAGCCGAACTGCCCGTAAAACGAAAGCAGCCTCTCCTTACAGGTCAGCACCAGTCCCTTTTTCCCCTGTGACTTTGTATCCGCAATTACCCTGCGCATCAGCGCTGCCGCATATCCCTTTCCCTGCTCTGCGGGGTCCGTCGCCACACCAAAGATCATCTGCCACGCACCATCCTTGCTGTGCATATCGGCATGTTCATACATCGCGTCGGTCAGATGCTCCTCGTCGGTTGCCATGCCGTTAATCATGGATACCAGTTTTTCATCCTCGTAGAGCAGCCAGAAATGATCAGGAAAACTTGCCAGCCGATCGAAAAATGCCGCTCTCCCCGCCGCTTCCGCCGCAGGAAAGCACTTTGCTTCCAGCTCTGTAACCGCCTTTAAGTCCTCCATTGCCGCATGTCTTATGATCATCTTCTCTTCCTCCCTGCGCCGTTCTCTTATCAGAACACATTATAAGCGCCTTCTTCGCCCAGTGCAAGTAAAGCCTTTTCACTTTACGTGAAATATCCGCAAAAATAAGGCTGTCGCATGTAGCAGATGTTATCCCTTTCAGCGATAAGTGATATTACAGGAAGCACATGATACAGATTTCGGCTGGAACTGCAGATGGAACATTCGTTGAAAAAAATGGGTGTATTTCTTCCAGCCGGATGACTGCATCTGATTCCGTGTTTCTTCCACGTTTGGACAATCCGACGGGTGCATGTCCGACACACCCGAGACAATGGGCGGACTTTCTGGCAGCACTAACTGTGCTCCCTCATAGACATTATTAAACCGCGCGAACAGAACTCGCTGCTATCAGCTATTGAAATTAGGGCAGATAGCAGCTCAAACATCTGCTTCGCGCGGTTATGTTATATTACGGGAGCACAGGTAAGTGCTGCACAAAAGTCCTACAAATTGTCTCTGGGGTGCGGACATGCACCCTAGGATTGCTCCAAACTTGGAAAGACACGGATCATCGCAGATGCAGTCACCGGCTGGTTAGAAATACCGCATTTTTTGAACAGAATGTTCCGTAGGTATTCCAACCGAAATCGTAGTGGCATACTTCTCATAATATCACTTATCGCTGAAAGCCAACGATTCCTCTAATGCGACAGCCGCATTTTTGCAGAATTCTATTTCACGTAAACGGGAAAAGTGCTTTCACAGCCGGATACAGCTTCCGGAATTCCTGATAGCGCGCCTCATACTTCTCCACCAGCACCGGATCCGGCTCAACGGTGTCAACAACATGCACCAGCTTCTCACATGCCGCCTGTACACTCTCATATTCCCCGCAGCCCACTGCCGCAAGGATCGCTCCGCCATATCCCGGTCCCTCCTCGCTCTCTATGAGATCAAGCTTAAGGTTTAAAACAGCCGCAAGGATCTTCTTCCACAGCGGGCTCTTTGCACCGCCGCCGCAGATCTTGGAGCGTTCGATCCGGATGCCCAGACTGCGCGCCACCTCGAGGGAATCCCTGAGACCGAACGCTACGCCTTCTAACACCGCCTGCGTCATATCTTCCCGTGTGGTGTCCATCGACATTCCAAGGAACATGGCTCTCGCATCCGGGTCGTTGTGCGGAGAGCGCTCCCCCATCAGATAAGGCAGGAAAAATACCCGGTTTTCTCCCAGATTTTTAATCTTTTCCTGCTCCCGCGCATACTCCGTCGTCTTTAAAATCTCATCCATCCACCACTTGTTGCAGGATGCCGCCGAGAGCATACACCCCATCAGATGATAACCGCCATCCGCGTGATCAAAGGAATGCAGGGCATTGTGTGCGTCCACACCAAACTTTTCACTGGAGATAAAGAGCGTGCCGCTCGTTCCAAGCGACAGGTTGCATCTCCCCTCACCGACCGTCCCGGTGCCGACGGCTGCCGCCGCATTATCGCCCGCTCCCGCAATGATCTTTACTTCAGGAGAAAGTCCCAGTTCTTCCGCGATCTCTGGCTTTAAGGTTCCCACCACCTCATAGCTCTCATAAAGCTTCGGAAGCTGCTCTCTTTCCACATGGCAGATCTCAAGCATCTGCTCCGACCATGCCCGGTGCTCCACATCAAGGAGCAGCATACCGGAGGCGTCCGAATAATCGGTGCAGAACGTTCCGGACAGGCGGTATGCGAGATAATCTTTCGGTAGCATGATCTTTTTCACCCGTTTCCACAGATCTGGCTCATGCTTTTGCATCCAGAGAATCTTTGGCGCCGTAAATCCGGCGAAGGCAATATTCGCGGTATATCCCGACAGTGTTTCCTTTCCGATCACCTGATTTAAGTAATCGGTCTCTTCTGCCGTGCGCCCGTCGTTCCAGAGGATCGCCGGACGAATCACTTCATCCCGCTCATCCAATGTCACCAGACCATGCATCTGCCCCCCGAAGCTGATCCCCGCCACCCGGCTTTTATCACATTCCGCCAGAAGTTCTTTTAAGCCGTCGATCGACTGTTCATACCAGTCTGCCGGATTCTGTTCCGACCAGCCCGGATGTGGAAATGAAAGATCGTAGGTGCGCGATGCAATTTTTTTTATTTTACCATCGGCATCCATCAGCAGCAATTTTACTGCTGATGTGCCAAGATCAATTCCTATATATAACATACTCTCCCCTTTTCTTATCATTGCAAGACTTCGCTATGCACTGCAAGACTTCGCTATGCACTGCAAGACTTCGCTATGCACTGCAAGACTTTTCTATGCAAACGGATTCTCCGTCGGATAGCGCACGCCTGCCGGCTGATTGTAGCCGATCTCCTCCACCGGCACACCGATATACTTAAATACTTCGTACAGCGCCTTGCCGTAATGTCCGAATGCCACCGCGCCGTGGTGCGGGAAATTCTTCTCAATCAGCACATGGCGGTAAAATCTTCCCATCTCCGGGATGGCGAAAACACCGATCGATCCAAAAGATCTTGTCGCCACCGGAAGCACCTCCCCATGTGCGATATAAGCGCGGAGCTCGCAGTCTGCGGTGCTCTGCAGACGGAAAAACGTAATGTCCCCCGGCATGATGTCCCCCTCAAGGGTTCCGTTTGTCACCTCGACCGGAAGGCTTCTCGCCATGATCTTCTGATTGCGCATCTCACAGAACGCAAGCTTTCCGGAAGTGGTATTTCCACAGTGGAATCCCATAAAGGTGTCCTTTAACGTATATGGATATTTTCCCTCGATCTCTTCCTCATACATATCTGCCGGCACCGAGTTATTGATGTCAAGCAGTGTCACGGCATCTTCGCTCACCACGGTGCCGATGAACTCGCTTAAACAGCCGTAAATATCCACCTCGCAGGACACCGGAATTCCCTGTCCGGTCAGACGGCTGTTGACGTAACACGGGACAAAACCGAACTGTGTCTGGAATGCCGGCCAGCACTTGCCCGCAATCGCCACATACTTGCGGTAGCCCTTGTGATCGCGCACCCAGTCTTTTAAGGTCAGTTCATACTGCGCCAGCTTTGCAAGCACTTCCGGCTTTTTATTCCCGGCTCCAAGCTCCGCCTCCATCTCTGCCACAACCGCCGGGATTCTCTCATCCCCGTCATGTTTATGGAACGCCTCGAATAAATCAAGCTCTGAATTTTCCTCAATCTCCACACCCAGATTGTAAAGCTGCTTTATCGGTGCGTTGCAGGCAAGGAAATTTAACGGTCTTGGTCCGAAGCTTATGATCTTTAAATTGGAAAGCGCAACTACCGCGCGGGCGATCGGCTCAAATTCATGAATCATGTCCGCACATTCCTCTGCCGTTCCAACCGGATACTCCGGAATGTATGCCCTGATATTGCGAAGCTTTAAGTTATAGCTGGCATTTAACATTCCACAGTAAGCATCCCCTCTGCCATCCAGCAGACTGTCCCCGGATTCTTCCGCCGCAGCAATAAACATTTTCGGTCCGTCAAAATGCTTTGCCAGCAGTGTCTCGGCGATCTCCGGTCCAAAATTGCCGAGGTATACGACCAGTGCATCACACCCGGCCGCCTTCACATCCTCCAGTGCCTGCACCATATGTATTTCGCTCTCCACGATGCAGATCGGACATTCATAGATGTGATCCTTTCCGTACTTTTTCGTGTAAGCGTCCATTAACGCCTTTCTCCGGTTCACCGACAGGCTCTCCGGGAAGCAGTCTCTGCTGACTGCCACAACTCCGATCTTAATCTCCGGCATATTTTCTTTGTTCATAAAAATCTCCTTTCCGTTTCAAAAATAGAAACCTTCCTGCTCCGTTTTCCCTGTATCTTTCTTACACCTCAATATTGACCCCCAAAAGTCCGTTAAAAGCACCACGGATTCCTGCTTCCTCATGTGCGATCAGCCACTTGTTCTTCGCAGTCATAAGCGCATCCTCTCCGCTTTTGGGCAAGGCAAAATCAATCTCCGTATTCGTCCCTTTCGGAAGAATCACAATACATTTAAATCCTTCCTCCCCGTCATTGCACGGCGCATAGTGAAGTGTCGTTCCATACATCTCAACAACCGTTCCCGCCGGGACAAAAAATGCTTCCACCCTGGATGTGTCATAAGTAAACGCATCGGTCACATCCGGCAGCCATCCTAACAGCAGCACCATATTGGTTACCGCAATATTGATCTCCGAATTGCGGTGATACTCCAACGCATTTAATCTGTGATTGCTGCCGTTACAATAACCGATCTGAATCGGAAGTCCGCCGTAGATCCGTCTGGCAAACTCTCCCGCCTCCGGCAGCACCTCCAGTTCCTCCATGGATGGCACATAAATGACATCCTCCGGCAGCGGCGTGTGTTCCATCTCGCGGATCAGTCTCGTGCAGTCAAAGCCGCTCCAGACTTTCCCATACCTGCGGAACTTTTCGTCTTTAATTGAATAAATCTCCATGATTCCCCCCTGTTTGTGCTCCTTTCCATAAGTGTACCTTATAAGCAGAGTATAACAGGAGACAGTCATGGAGACTACCTGTTTCTTGTCTTTCCAATGTCACTTTTTTGTCTTTTTATCTAATTTATTTATCAGTGAAATAATTCTTCCCGCACAGAGACGGATTTTCTTTTCCGACAGCCTTCCGTCTGCATACGCCTGCCGGATATCCGCATCATCTTTCTCACTTCCCGGCATAATCAGATCATTTCCGGCTTCGATACACTTCCATGGAATACTGCCGTCTTCCGGCGCTGTTGTACTCCAGTCCGACATGAGTACACCGTCAAATCCCCACTCTTCTCTGGCAATTACAGTGCATAGCGCTCTGCTGTTTGCCGCGTGAACTCCATTGACCCGGTTGTAGGATGTCATGATTGCAACCGGTGCGCTTTCTTTGACTGCAATCTCAAATCCCCTAAGATAGATCTCCCTTAGGGCTCTCTCTGAAATATGCACATCGACCCCCATACGGTTGTCTTCCTGATTGTTGCATGCAAAATGCTTGATCACAGCTCCACAGGTTCCCTCCTCCTGTACACCTCGGACAACCGCAGCAGCCATCTTGCCTGAGAGAAATGGATCTTCCGAATAGTATTCAAAATTCCGCCCGCACAGCGGATTTCTCTGGATATTCATTCCCGGTGCCAGCCACAGATCAATATGGAATTCTTTCATTTCATGTGATACCGCTCTTCCGAAAGACTGCAGCAGTTCCTCATTCCAGGTCTGCGCCATTGCCGTTCCGACCGGAAACGCCGTACAGAACTGATAGTAGGTCTTGGCATTCTCATGCTTTTGCATCGGCTCCAGATAGCCATTTTCCAGTGCTCCCAGTACACTTTTTCCATAGACTTTCCCCGAATCTGCGTCTACCTCATACGACTGATGCAGCCGGATTCCTGCCGGTCCGTCCGCCATGATTAACGCCCTTATTCCATAGGGCTGTTCCAGCGCATGTGTTGTCTCTCCCGCCGATCCCGGGACACGGATTCCCGCCGCGCCGAGTGTACTGCTGTTTTGTTCCACATGGCCATATAAGAGCGGAATCAGTTCCTCTGCCGGTATTTTTCCGGTCAGATGCACTTTTTGCTCTTCAGCGGCAGAAAGCTTTCCTGCATCACTCTCTGCTGCCTCCAGCCGGCATGTGTGCTCTGTGATCGTCCGTTCGTACACATCAAATTCCCATGCCTGTTCTAACTTTTGTGAATCGGCACCGATCCATATGCCATACGTTCCGTCTTCCAGATACCAGGCACTCTGTTCTTCCGAAAAACTTGCAAGCATGTTTTTTGGTATTTTAATCTCCAGCTGCTGTATTTCCCCCGGCAGCAGACATTTTGTTTTGGCGAATCCCACCAGCCGCTTTTTTTCTTTTTCCATTCCGGTCTGCGGGAATGTCGCATAGACCTGCACTGTCTCCTTCCCGGCATAGGTTCCACCCGTATTCTGCACAGACACTGCAAGTTCCAGGGAATTCGTTTCCTCGCGTACAGACCGCTGGCGGATTAGGAATGATGTGTAGGAAAGTCCGTACCCGAACGGAAATAATACCGGCAGATTTTCCCGGTCAAAATGACGGTATCCAACGAAAATTTCCTCCCGGTATTCTTCCTTTTCCAGATCTCCGTTCCTGTATCCATAAGTATCCGCTGACGGATAATCCCCGTAATGTCTCGCCCATGTTGCCGTAAGTTTTCCGCTTGGAACCGCCTTTCCAAACAGGATGTCCGCCACCGCATAACCACCTGCCTGTCCCGGCTGGGAAATATTTAACACAGCCCGTATATTTTTTGCCTGCTCTAAAATATCTGTCAGTTCTACCGGACCACCGGTATTCAGCAGGAGCACTACCGGAATCTTTTTCTCATTCAAAAATAACAGGTCTTCCTGTTCCCTGCGGCTTAATTCATAGTCGCCGCGCTCTTTTCTGCGGTCACTTCCCTCACCTGAAATGCGGCTCAGCACATAAACTGCCACCCCTGCCCCGGCAATGTCCTGTTCTGTAACCGCTCTTCCCTCCGGGAAACAGAACGGATGATTGGAATATGCGTCAAACGGATTCTCAACCCGTTTTGTTTCTTCGAGAACCAGTTTTTTCCATTCCTCTCTCGCCTGCTCATACCGCTTTTCATAGTCGCACAGCCACGCTTCACTTGTGATCATTGCGCCCGCTTCCAGCAGTCCCTGATAGACAGAAATTGTCTTCCGGTTGTTGACATCCCCGGAGCCGATTCCACCTTTTACCGTCTTTTTTGCCCCGCTTCCAAACAGCGCCATAGGAACATCCAAAGGCAGCGGCAGAAGCGATTCATTTTTTAATAAAACCATTGCCTCTTCTGCCACTTTTCTTGCCAGAACATCATGCACCTGCTCCCGGATGGACGTTCTTTCCTCTATGGTTCCACTATATCTCCATTCTCTTTTTTCCATATTCTCTGCTTTTCCCTTCAAAATGACAGAAAGAACCATACAGAATTTTCTTCCATATGATTCTCTGTCCAGATCGTGTTTACTCTTTCACTCCACCAAGTGTCACACCGGCGATAATATATTTTGATAATAAAAGATATACTACAATGATCGGCACAATCGCCACCGTAATCATCATGTAAACTTTTCCCATGTCAAAGTTCATATAGTCTGCTCCACGCAATGTCGCAATTAAGATCGGCACTGTCATTTTGCTCTTGGTCTGAAGAATCAGTGCCGGAACAAAGTAGTTATTCCAGGAACCGACAAAAGTGAAAATCGCCTGTACCGCGAGCGCCGGCTTCATAATCGGCAGCACAATACAGTTAAACGTCCTGAATTCGCCTGAGCCGTCGATTCTTGCCGCCTCCACTAAGGACAGGGGCAGTGATGACTGCAGGTAGCTGTACATAAAATAGAATACCGCAGGCGACGCGATGCTTGGAATAATGAGCGGATACCAGGTATCATACAACCCCATTTTCGTGATCAGCCGCAAAAATCCCATTGCCGTTACCTGAGTCGGCATGACCAAAATTGCCATGATAAAGGTAAATGCTATCTTTCTGGTCTTAAATTCATAAGCATACAGACCATATGCCGTCAACGCGGAAAAGTAAGTACACAAACCCGCACAGGCAGTCGAGATACAGATACTGTTTATAATTCCGCGAAACATCGGGAAGCTTCCGTCATTTGCCACATTCTTTAAATTTTCCAGCAGATGGGTGCCCGGCAATGCCGAAAACCCCTTTTGCAGCTCCGCATGAGAACGGGTTGCATTGATAATCAGAATATAGAAGAAGAACAGACACATAAATGACAGTACAATCAACACAATATGCGCCAGAACACTCCGCAAACTGTTTCCTGATTTTGATTTCATGTTTTATCTCCTCCTTCTTCTTTCTTCTCTGGCAGCTTTTTTCGCCGCTGCCTTCGATCCGTCCGGATCATTATCATTTGTCATCTTATACACGATAAAACATAAGATCGCACTGATGATGAACAGATAAACAGATAACGCTCCTGCCATACCATAGTTCTTGCTCTTTAAATGATTATTTAAGAACATGATCAGTGTCATGGATGTCCGGTCCGGATTTCCCTGACCGTTCGTTAAGATCTGTGGCACATCAAACATCTGCAATCCGCCGATAATCGAGGTAATCAGTGTATATGCAAGAATCGGCCGGATCATCGGAAGCGTAATATAGAAAAATCTCTGCAGACTGTTGCACCCATCGATCTCGCAGGCCTCAAATACCTCCACACTGATTCCCATGATTGCTGCCATCAGCATAATCGTCGTATTGCCAAACCACATCAGGAAATTCATAAGTCCAATCAGGGAACGCGTGCCAAAAACAGATCCCATAAAATCAATCGGGCTATTGATCCATCCCAGAGACATCAGAATGGAATTGACCGGTCCACTCGTGGAAAACAGTGTAAAAAATAAAAGTGCAAATGCAGATGCCATGATCAGATTGGGCAGATAAATGACAACCTTAAAAAATTGTTTGTGATGTATCTTTAATCTGGCATCCGTAAACCAGCTCGCAAGAACAAGTGCGATCACAATCTGCGGGATAAAACCGATCAGCCACAGAATCAGCGTGTTTTTTCCATATGCCATCATATCGGATTTCAACAGACTGATATAATTTGCCATTCCAACGAAATTAGGTCCGACCTCCTTAATTCCGGAACGGTAATATTCATAAAAACTGTATCTGACGGTATCTGCCAACGGAATCAGTGAAAAAATAAAATAGATAATAAAAAACGGAAGAATAAATATCTGTCCCCATTTTCCATAGCTGATACTTTTTTTCTTTTTTTTCATTCCTTTGCCCTCTCTGCCATAATAGTTCTGCGGAGCAAAATTGCTCCGCAGTCATGGTCTTATTCCGGCCACTGAACTTCTGTGATATCCGGATAACGCTCTTTGATTGCTGTCTCAAAGTTTGCCTTTGCCTTATCAAAATCTACATTTCCCTGCAGATAATCGCTGAACGAATTCTGAATCAGTTCCACGCATCCCTGATCGTATGCAGATAACGGAGCAATCTTGATATTCTCAGCTACCGGTGCAAAGTAGACAAACGGATTCTGTCCGCCAAGGAATTCTGACGAGAAGTCTGCATCATCCTTTGCTGCCTCTGCCATTCCGGACTTCGTATTCGTGAAATCAGAGTAATCCTGTGAAATCTTTAACAGGTTGTCCTGATTGCTTGTCATTGCAAGAATAATATCCTTCGCATATTTTACATTATCTGTTCCTGTTGCCGCATGGATGTAGGAACCACCCCAGTTATATTCCTGTGGCGGGTTCGTAACTGCCCAGTTGCCGGCCTCTCCATCCCAGTTCGGATTCAGCACAAAGTCAATGCCCCATGCCGGAAGCAGAAATGCAAAAACCTTGGACTGGGAGCCCATGGACTTATTCCAGTCATCATTCCACTGACCCTTGATGTTGCTGTCCAGATAACCGGCATCCAGCCATTCCTTAGAATCATTCACCCAGTTAATGATTTTCTGATCTACTTTGACGGTGGTATCTCCCGGCTGAACCCAGGATTCATCAATACTGTTGCCGTACAGACGGAACGTATCCGCATAGGATGCAAAGGTATAATATCCTTTTGCCTTTAACTCTGCCGCGGTGTCCTTGATGGTTGCCCAGTCCTTCACCTTCTCGCCGACTGCCTCAGGATCATCTGTTCCGAATACATCCTTTGCAATATCGCGGCGGTATACTAAAAGTCCCGGACAGCACTGCCAGGTAGATCCTCTCTGCACACCGTCAGAATCAGAAGCCGTAGTTCTCGTAAAATCATACTGATCCGCCAGATCCGTCTCAGGATCAATTCCAAGATCTGTCAGAGGCATGGCAACATCCGCATCCTTATCGGTATATTTAAATACATAATCCGTCTCGGACAGGAAGATATCTACCTTGTCATCTGCCGCAGCATCTGCCTGATTCATAAGCGCTTCATCCAGCTTCTGCTGATAAACACCATCCTGATTCGGATTGATCACCCAGTGAATCTCTGTTCCATCCTTCAGCGTTGTTACCGTTCCGTCTGAGGAAGTAGATTCCACCTCCGGATATACTGCCTCAAGACGTGTACGGAACTCATCGTTCCAGGAATAGATGTTAATTACCTTTCCCTCACCACTGAAATCTTTCTCGTCCGACTCTGTGCCTGCAGCCGCTGCACTCTCCTTGCCGCTGTCTGCTCCGGCATTGGCACTGTCTGTGGCACTGCTTCCACATCCTGCAAGTAAAGTAGCCCCCATAGCCACTGTCAGCATTAAGCTGATAACCCGCTGTTTCATACTTCAATTCCTCCCTGTATTTTAGTTTTTCAACGTCAGACCCTTTCCCTATAATGTCTGCCGTCTTCTTGATTACAGATAGAATTGTACTGAATTTTATGACTGGAATATACTAAATCAATTGTAAAAATATCAGATTCATGTCATAATAACCATATTCTTATTTTACGGAGGAAACAGCCAATGG
Source organism: Roseburia hominis A2-183 (assembly GCF_000225345.1). Taxonomy (NCBI): domain Bacteria; kingdom Bacillati; phylum Bacillota; class Clostridia; order Lachnospirales; family Lachnospiraceae; genus Roseburia; species Roseburia hominis. The sequence continues at coordinate 1,275,062 of NC_015977.1, read as the reverse complement.
CCTTTTCAGAAGAATGGTACGAGACCGAATTAAAAAGCAGTGAACTTGAGACCCTTCACCGGCCGCCAACCGTGGAATATTCCTTTTATACGGCAGTCAAAACAGGGGATATGGAAACTGTTGTCGCCAACTGCAAAGAGGATGCATTTATCCATCTGGAGGGAACCGGTGTGCTCTCGCGCAATGCGCTTACCAACATAAAATATCATTTTGTAGTCACTGCCGCCATGCTTACACGCTACTGCATTGACGGCGGTTTGGAGCCGGAACAGGCCTATCGTCTGAGCGACTTTTACATTCTGAAAATGGACACCTGCACAACCGTCCGGCAGATTGCGGATCTTCACCATGAAATGGCTAAAGACTTTACCGGCAAGATGGTTCTTCAGAAAAAAAGTTCCATCTTATCCAAGCCGGTCGTACAGTGTGTGGATTATATTTACAGTCATATCAAAGAACGCATTACCGTCGCCGTGCTGGCAGAATATACCGGATTATCCGAGAGCTATCTCTCCCGGGTATTCAAGCAGAACCTCGGCATTTCCATCAGTGACTATATCCGCGAGAAAAAAATAGAAAAGGCAACGCATCTCCTGCGCTACTCTGACAAGTCCATCATAGACATTGCCAATTACCTTTCCTTTTCTTCGCAGAGCCACTTTATCCAGACGTTCGAGGACTTTACCGGTATGACTCCCAAAAAATACCGCAATAAATATTACAAATCCATGTGGTAACTCCCCGCGAAGAAGCCACCACCGGAGACAGGCACGGTTCCCCTTTGGCGGTAAGCAATATTGCAGAAAGTATATGTCCTGCGATTCCCAGAGAAAGACAGCCGGAGCATTCGGTACAAAAAATACGGCATTTCTAACCAGCCGTGATTTGCAGCTGCGATGATCCGTGTCTTTCCAAGTTTGGAGCACTCCGGCGGGGCATGTCCGCACTCCGCGAGACAATTTGTAGGACTTTTGTGCAGCACTTACCTGTGCTCCCGAAAAAAACATAACCGCGCGAAGCCGATGTCTGAGCTGCTATCTGCCCTGATTTCAATAGCTGATAGCAGCGAGTTTCGGTTCGCGCGGTTTAATATTGTCTATGAGGGAGCACAGTTAGTGCTGCCAGAAAGTCCGCCCATTGTCTCCGGTGTGTCGGACATGTGCCCGCCAGTGTGTCCAAACGTGGAAGAGACACGGAATCAGCTGCAAAGCTCTGGCTGGAAGAAATACGCGCATTTTTTCCCGACGAATGCTCCAGCTGCTTTTCTCCAGGAATCTGGCATGCTGTGCTTCCTGCAATATTGTTTACCCCCGAAGAACCGTATATGCCTCCTGTGAAGACCACTATCTGCTTCCTATCTTCCAAACAGGATTTTTATGACATGCTCTTTTTCTGCATCCAGCTGTTTGATCCATTCCTTTTTGATCCGCACGGCATATGCTGCCCCCGCTTCCGGTTCCAGTTGCTTTTCATCGCAGAGGACACTTTTTATCCACTCTTTTTTACACTCGCACTTTTCCGGATTTGAGAACCGGATGTCGAATTTCTTTCCCGCAAAAATCAGCTTTACTTCTGCATTTCCCTGCGCATCAAACTGTTCCGGCATGAATGCCGGCGCAATTACCAGATCTCCCATGACCCCCTTTACGCCGAATACTTCCGTAACCATCGTAAGGAGATACCAGCTTGCCGCACCCGTCAGGTATGCATACATGCCTCTTCCTGACAGATCATAATATTCCGGCAGTCCCGGATACATCCTGCTGTTGTCAAAATTCATTGCCGCGTTAAGAAGAGCCTGCAGGGCTTTATTACCCTCCCGCGCAAATCCTCTCCGGTACAGTGCATTGGCGTACATGACAGCCATATGGGAAAATACTGCTCCGTTTTCCTTCTCCCCGTAAGCAAATCCAAACATTCTTCCCAGATCCATTTTTTCTTCACCAAAATCCGTATTCAGACGGTAGCCGCCCGCTTTCTCATCATACAGATATTTATCGGCACTCTGGCAGATTTTGCGGATCTGATCCGGTGTTGCCGTGCCGCTCATAATCGCAAAAACCTGACTCGTCAGCATCATCCGTACCTTTCCGTCTTTACAGCCCTCCACCGGATTCTTATGATCGTCATAATAGCCATTAAACCATCCGCGTGCCTCATCCTCAGCAATCCACTCCTGCATCCTTATATGCTCCATCAGCCAGTCTGCTTTTTCCTCCAGATTGCTACAGATCTGCTCTGCTTTTACGATCATGGTCTGACCACTGAGATTATGTGCACATTTCTCCAGATAGGCGTCCAGTATCCCTCGTTTCTTTTCCACATTCTCATACAGCTCCCTGCCACCTGCAAACAGCATTCCCATCTCTTCTGCAATCTCAAAACGCTTGCAGCTGGTCTCCTGCTCTAACAGCCGGATACAGTGCGCAATCTCTTTTAAATTTCCCGCATAAGCACTTGTAAATGCCACGCTTTCTCCATTTTCCCATGCCATATCCAGCGCGTCATTCCAGTCTGCCCCGTGCAGCCGCATCTCATTGTGCGCGCCGACATCGTAGAATGCACAGAGATTCTGAAGAAGCAGATGTTCCAGTACACTTCCGAAATAGACGACGCCACCCTCTGTGCGCTGGCATTTTCCATATGTCTCGTCCCATCCGGTATCGTGATCTGTGCCTCTTTTGGACTGCAGATCCTTAAAATACGGAACCTTCTCAAAAAGAATCTCGAGATCTCCTGTCTGGTCAATATAAAATTTTGTCGTCACAAACGGCCAGAACGCATGATCCATCCACACACGGGTAATATGATTCCGGTCCGCAATAAACTCCCCCTGCGCATTTCCGATAATTGTGGCATTGGTTCCGTCCACCCGGACACCGCCGTAATTGTCGATGATCATCTGCCGGACTGCGGAAGGGTCCATGAGAAGCAATGCCAGACAATCCTGCCACAGATCCCGCCAGCCACGTCCTCCTTTTCCGTAATCATGATACGGCAGGAACGAACAGCCGTAAATTCTCCGCAGAATTGGCTGGAACGTAATCCACTTAAGATAATTGTCTGCATCCGGATTACCCGTTTTAAATGTGATGTTTACTTTCTTTGTCCAGTACCGTTTTACTTCATCATAAGCTTCCTTTACCTGGCTTCTTTGTCTGAGAGATGCTGTAAGAGGTTCGATCTGTGATCTCTCGTCGGTCATTCCGCCCAGAGTCAGATAGCAGACTGTCTCATGTGGTTTTAATAAAATCTCCGCAAATTTAAGAGCTCCCACTGCTTCTTTTCCCTCTGCCTTACTTCCTGCCACAGCTCCCGGCTTTTCTGTCCGGACTGCCTCCGGTATGAGATAGGAACCTCCCTCCCCGATAAACTCCCCGACGGTCGGGTAAAAAGCTGCCGGTGCCTCTCCCTCTCCGGTGGAACCATATACAAAATACGTTGTATGATTCTTCTGATGCCCCCGCTCATCAAACGACATCGCAGGCGTCACCTCCACCCCATAATCCGTGGTACAGATCCGGTGCAGCAGGGAAGTCACATGGCGGTGATCCCTGATATTGTCCGCACTTCTTCCATAGACCGGCATCACTGCAATCGGTGTCATTTCAAGCGGTTCCTCTGTTATATTGGTAAGTTCCGTCATCATCACTTCCATCGCTCCGTCTACCGTAACAAAAGAAGTAATCTCTGCTTTTAGTCCATGGACTGCGGATGTCCGCGTCAGTTTCTGCCACATAAATCCGGCTTCCAGTACGCTTTTCTCCTGTTCTCCGGTAAACCGCAGAAATTCTGCCTCTGCCGACGAACCGCAGGCTGACCAGTATCCCCGGTTTTTGATACGGCACCAGAAATTTCTTGTATTTTTATTGTTATGGAGATTTTCAATACTGACCGGCTCCATCAGGAAATGGTTCTGATCCCTTTTGCTGTCGCCGCCGAGTGTCGGTGTAATGCAGGATTTTAACCCACCGTCTCCTGCAAGAGGAAAATACAATCCACTGTAGTCTTCCGGCTGATACACCCGGAAGCTTCCCTGCTGATCCAAAAATTCTATCTTTCCCACGAATCTTTCCTCCCATCTTATGACATATACAATACGATTTCTGTCTGCTTTTTCAATACTTCCTGCGGAATATAATCTCCCTGCATCCTGACTCCATTTACAAGTAGTCTGTCGCATCCCGACTGCACATGTCCCGGATTTTTCACAACAATATGTAACTGGCAGCCTCTGAAAACTTTATTTACTTCAAACTCCTCCCATTCATGCGGAATTGCAGGCGTAAGATGCAGTCCATAGAAATCCGGACGCATACCCAGAATTCCCTCCACACAGCCGACCATAACCGTGGAAGCAGTTCCCGTGAGCCAGTGCACATGTGACCTTCCGAAATTCGGACTTGCCTTTCCTTCCGTGAACTGTCCATAGCAATAAGGTTCAATCACGCGGATCTGTGCACGGTCATTCTGTGCAGCCGGTGCATTTTCCATAAAATAAGTAAATGCTCTGTCTCCATGTCCCCGCAATGCCTCCGCCAGGATAATCCATCCCTGCGACTGTGAAAAAATACCTGCATTTTCTTTTGCACCCGGATTATAGATGACAGCCAGTGCTCCGTCAAAGGCGTGCGCATGATACGGCGGGTCCATCAATATTGCACCATACGGCGTGTTTAATTTCTCATATACCCTCTCAAGCGCCATATCCGCCTGATCCGCTTTTGCCAGCCCGCTGATCACCGCCCAGCTCTGCGGGTTCAGCCACATATTTGCCTCCGGATCCGTGCGCTTTCCGATCACTTCGCCTGCTTCTGTAAATCCACGGATAAAACGGTCCTCATTCCAGCAGAGTTCCTGCAGCAATTTCCCCAGTTCCTCCTGCTTTTCATCAAGATAGGCAGCCGTTTCTTTATCCTGCTTGTATTCTGCAAACTTTCGCAATATATTCATCGCATAATAAAGCTGCATGGCAACAAATGTGGATTCCCCTTCTTTGCCCAGTCTTAAGCAGTCATTCCAGTCGGCATACAGCCCCGCCGGCATACCGTGTTTTCCCAGATGGTTCATGGAAAAATCGATGGCACGCTTCAGATGCTCGTAAACAGTCGCCTCTCCCCGGTTTGCATACGGAATCACTTCATCCATAAATTCCAGATGTCCGGTCTCCGCTATATACTTGTAGACGGTCGGAAACAGCCAGAGCGCATCGTCTGCACGATATGCCGGATGCCCGGTCTCCTTTACATAAGATGCATCATCCGGCGTATCTTCATGTCCCGGATTGTGTGTAAACTTTACCAGTGGCAGTCCGCCTCCATTATCCACCTGTGCGGAAAGCATAAACCTGATTTTTTCAACTGCCATCTCCGGTGCAAGGTGAATGACTCCCTGTATATCCTGTACCGTATCACGATAACCGTATCCATTGCGCAGTCCACAGTAGACAAACGACGCTGCACGCGACCAGATAAATGTCATAAAGCAGTTATAGGCGTTCCATGTATTTATCATGGCATTGAATTCTTCACTCGGTGTCTTTATCTGAAAATGTGCAAGCTTTCCATGCCAGTAATCGGTCAGCTGCTGCAATTCCTTTCCACAGACCTGCTCCGGCAGCGCATAGGAGGCCAAAATCTCTGCCACCTCAGGTTCCTCTTTCATTCCAACCAGAAATGCGAACTCACAGTGCTCTCCCGGTGCAAGCCGCACCACCGTACTGAGTGCTCCGCAGCTGTTGCCGTTCTCATTTCCCTCGTTACACAATGTTCCCTCTGCCACACCTGCCGGATTGCCATATCCATGATATCTTCCGAGGAACTTCTCTCTGTCGCCGCACCAGGATGTCACTTTCGCTCCCTTCAGTGCAAAGAAACGGCTGACAACGATTTTATCATCGACATCGCTGCCTTCCTCGATCTGATCCAGATTCGCATGAATCATCTGCCGCACATGATCCCCACAGAAAACCGTGCGCGTAATAAACTGCGAATACTGTAAATTCACCTGATCCTGCTCATAGTTGCTGTTGTTTGTAAATTCAGCGTACCCGGTAACCGTCAGTTCTCTTTCTTCTGCAGATGTGTTGGCAATGCATACATTCCACACCTCATACGCCCGGTCTAGCGGCACATAATATCTCACTTCTGAGTGAATACCGCTGTAATCCGCCTGCATTTTTGTATAAGCAGTTCCATGGCGGCATTCACTCCGGTAAGTTTTCAGATCCTTTCCCACCGGCTGCCAGGAAGCCGACCAGTAGTCTTTGCTTTTATTATCCCTGATATAAATATATCTTCCGGGTTCGTCAAACTGGTTAAAGATGTATCTTAAAATTCTTCCGTTAGCTCCGGATTTTGCAAAACTGTATCCGCCTGCATTGTTTGAAATAATCGCGCCATATTCCGGGGAACCGAGATAATTAACCCACGGTGCCGGTGTATCCGGTCTTGTAATTACATACTCTTTCTTCGTCTCGTCAAAATATCCATATTTCATATATGCTTTCTCCTGTTTTGATTTTCTAAGGTTTTCTACATTAAATATAACCTTCCTTTGAAAATCAGAATACCAGATACGACATTAAAATATCAGATTCATGACCTAACTTTATTCAGTAAATACGATAATTCCCGGACAGTGCCAGCATGGCAAACAGATACAGGAAATTGTCGTAATAACGGCGTTCCCCTGTCCGAAGCGGCGTCTCCCAGAACCTTCTGATGCACTCCTTTGCATTTTCTCCCTTCGCAGCCAGCGAAGCCTCTGCATTTACCGCTATCACCGCAACCGGGTGCAGCGCCCGCTCTCTAAGAAGCGTGCCGTCCGTCAGAAACACACCATCCCAGTGTCCGCTCTGCTTTTCGCAGTAAAAGCTCTGTAATTTTCCCGCAATCTCCTGCTGCCAGGGATCTCTCCCAAACCACAGCCAGTCCATGGCAATATTCGCAATCGTCCGGTACGCATCACTGTAATACCAGTCATGCCTGCCGAAAATCTCCTGATGTCCCTCATGCGGAGTCCCGTCATACTCCGCATACTCCGCCGACAAACCGGTGTCCGGATGACATGCCAGATGCAGATACGCTCTGCTCGCTTCTGCCGCGTCTCTCCAGAACTCCCGGTCATCTTCGTCCGCCCATCTGGCAAATAATTCATAAAAATGGGGCAGATGGTAAGACGGATCGCTGAAATTACAATTTGTAATAAACTTGATCAGATGCCTGGATGTGTCCCACATCGGTTCCCCCGGATGCCCCGGCTCTCCCTTGTGGATGCATTCCCGCAGAATTGCCCGCGCCTCATCTGCATAGTGGAATATTCCGGTTCCATTTCCCCAGCGGTCTGCCGCAAAAAACAGTGCCATGGCAAAATATTCTTCTCCGTCGGGAGCCGGACCTTCCGCATTTTTACTGCCATCTGTTGCACAGGACCACGCAAAATAATTCTTACATGGTCCATCCTCGATGTACATATATGTCCGGGTCCATTTCCACAGCCGGTCAAACTCTTCCCTGCGGTTCATCTGCACACATGCCATCATTCCATAGGACATTCCCTCTGTGCGCACATCATGGTTTCCCGTATCCTCTATGTATGCCATGTCGGCTCCCACCTCATGATAGAAACGCTCCTCCTCATTCCCATAAAAAATTGTCTCAAATGTCTGCTCCACTCTTCTCTGAATCTCCGCTTCCGGATACCCGTACTCTGCAAACACATTGCGATACTTTCCCGTCTCAAATGCTCCCGCCATCGTTCTACTCCTTTTCTCCTCTTTCCTTTATGTGTGATACGTCTCTTTGGGTCCCAGATAACTTTCCAGGACATCCGTTCCTTCCGGGCGGATCAACAGCTTTTCCAGAACAAACCCAGGTGTGACGGAATAAATGCGCAGACGGTTGATACCACTTCTGCATGAAACCGGAATCTCCTGTCTGCGTATCTGGTCTAATACACCTTTTGCCCAGAACTCTCCCTGATCTCCGATCCGGTATCCCTCAGGTACTGCGTTATAAATCCGGATCTCACCACCGTTATTCTGCACACCGTAGCAGAGTTTCTGATCGTTCGCCACCGGATTGGAGGGCTGCATATAAAGCGTAAGTACATACCCGCCGGGCTTTGATACCCAGAAATGATACTCCAGATACGGTGCATTTTCTCCCGGCACACCATACGCTGTGACCGGAAATGCTTTCATGGCAGACCGCGTTTTTCCATAGTCCCTGATGCATTGAAACCGTACCTTTTCGTTTTTTCCTTCCCGCTTACCATCCGCTGCATATCCATCCTTCCGGTCTGCATAATGCTCTGCCTCCATCACAATATAACCTGCCGTATCCACAAAGGTACCTTCCGGTACTTCCGGCAGATTTTCACATACCGGTATCTCGATCCGGCAGCAGCCGGAAGGCGTTTTTATTTCAAGCACTCCACAAGCAGACGTACCTGTATTTCCATCCCGGTTCATTGCCCAACGCTCCCGGTTCATTACAAGTTCCAGCTTTTCATAATTGTGCTTTTTCCCGTCCAGCACGCCCTGCATCGGACACACCGAAAGCCATTCCGGTTTTTCTGTGACCTCGTATGCAGCCTCACATTCACTCAGCCCATACAGGGTGATCCCGGCGCTCCTGCACGCAGGGTCTAAAAAATCCGGCAGTTTCATGGATTCCGTAAGCCACGGGCTTCCCTCTGCATGCTGCATCGTCTGATCCACTGTCACAACCAGTCTCGGTTTATCCGCGGGCAGTACCCGGTGAATCACAGGGTTTAAACATTCATCCTCATTCCAGTGCACAAATCCGATATGCTCCGATGCTCCCATGCCATCCCAGCGTCCGTGATCCATCTGATGATATGCCGTCACCAGTTCCCGGTCACGCTTCAGACACTGTTCTACCGCATCCCCGTAATCATTCGCGCGAAGTGCTCCAAGCTTTGCCAGGTATTGATTCATCCCTGCCAGAAGATGCATCCTGGTCAGATTCAGTGTTCCTGCCGCAGGGTAATAGATGAGCGCCACAAACGCCGCTTCGTATTCCGGCGCATGTTCCTTCACCCACGCATACACACGCTCCGCTTCCGTAAGTATCCGCTTAATCTCCTCCAGTGTATCCTGCGTTTCTCTTCCATGCACCGGGTGATACACCATTGCACGCATTGCCTCAGGTCTTCTCTTTTGTATCAATCTGGTATATCCCTGCAGAACGTCCGCAATCTGTTCCTGTATTTCCTCCGTAAAGCTTCCAAACTGCTGCCTCGTCCACTGTCTGGTATACTCTGCGGTCTGATTGACGGCACCACTTCCCCAACGTCCAAAATCATATGCCATATCCAGAAAATACGACAGTGGGAACTCCTGCGTTGCAATATCCCCCACATTGACAATCCAAAGTTCCCGCACCCCGAATTCATATGCCGTTGTCATTTGTTCCCAGATTTTCGGAAGGTACGAACTGTTGATCCATTCATAGGAAATGGGCCAGCCGTGATAGTCCAGATGATAGTACATCCCATATCCGCCCTTATGCGTCCTCATCTCCTTTGTCGGCAGTGTCCTGAGGTTTCCATAGTTGTCATCACACAGCAGTAAAATAACATCTTCCAGTTCTTCCGATCCCATCAGCCCCGCCGTCTGATCATTTCCATAAAAAAACGCTTCCACTTCCTTGTAGAGAGCAAGCATTCTCGGGACACGCTTTACGTCCTCATCCACACACTCCCGGATCAGCTCATTCTGCGTTTTTAGCACATCGCGCAGCAGTTCAATATTGTCTTCCAATGTTGCTTTTTCTCCGAGAATTGCCGTATCCGCCTCTCCACGCATGCCCAGGGTAATCACATTTTCAAATTTTCCTCTCCGAAGCAGTCCGTCTTTCCAGAACCGGATGATGCCTTCCCGGTTCGTCCGGAAATTCCATGCATCGCCATATACCGAATCTTTTCCTCGCAGGTACTTATACTCCTCCCCCTGTCTCAGACACGGCTCATGATGCGACATTCCCATAATGATTCCGTATTCGTCTGCCAGCTTTGCGTTTGCAAGTCCCGGGCCGTCATCCCCAAATCTGGCGCTCCACATCGCCGGCCACAGATAGTTTCCTTTCAGCCTTAGCAGCAATTCAAACACATGCTCATAAACCGAAGTTCCAAATCCCCCAAAGCGCCGGTTGCACCATGTTCCAAATGCCGGCCATTCATCATTGATAAAAAAACCGCGGTATCTTACAGACGGCTCTCCCGCCACACACGCCATCGATGCACGAAGCCCCACATGTTCACGGTGAGGTGGCCTGATACCACACCAGTCGACAAACGGAGATACGCCCAGAAGTTCTGACAGATGAAACAGTCCGTAGATTGTTCCACGCTTATCGCTCCCTGCAATCAGAAGAATCTGTGTTCCATGCCATTCTGGATCGTTCAGAAAAAACCAGCCATAACACTCCCGTTTTCCCCGGATCTGTTCCAGACCGATTCTCTTTTCTTCCTCCATCTGCTCCAGAAGTCTGCTTTTTCCAACCGTAGCCGGAACAATCACAGTCTCTGCCCGTTCTGCCACATCCGCAAGTTCTTCCTGTGATGTGCCGTACAGCACCCGCGGGCGTCTGTCCGTTACCAGCTCCACATCGCCGGCAACTTTATCCGCTATCTTCTTTACCCCGGAATCTGCTGCATCTTCCATCCAAAATATAATCTCTTCCATATTTTCAATCCTTCTCCTTACCGGAAAGAGTTCTTCAGCTGCTCTGCCAGCTGATGTCTGCGGGATGTCCAGTCAGATCCATCCTGTACCTTTATCATCGCCCGATGCTCTTCTCCCGGTATCAAACGGTATTTTTGAATGATCTCCTCCGGAATCCTCGCTTCTTTCCGCTTGCTGCACTTCTGCATCACAAGAATCATTTCCGTCATTTTTCCCTCTGCGATAAGCCGGTCAGCCATGTTGGCGATTTTTCCCTGATGAATCCACACACATTCGCTCTCCCACCGAAAGCTCTCCACAATAAGAACAGGATACCTCTGTTTTGCATGCTTCTCATATCCTGCCGGTGTATACACATAACACAGGCGGTATCCGCCATTTTCTTCCTCCCGGTACCATTCCATATGAAGCATGCCATGCGGCACATTCGCCAGCTGCGGATAACAGAACTCCGGTTCCGGAATCTCAAAATAATTGCATGCAAAACTGCCCTGTTCGTTATATCCGGCATACCCTGCCGGAACTTCCGGATGAATCGTCTCCACGCCGTTGACGATAAAATGTACCTCATGATAGCCGGCAGAAAGTCCTCCTATTTTTCCTCGCCATATTCCTGGCTGCTGCTCCGTTAACGTAGCCAAAATCTCATGCTTCTCCTTAAGCCGGACATCCACACGAGCCGCACCGGGTGCCTCCAGATAGAATTCTGCCGTGCCGTCACTGCACACTTTTACGCCCGGTATGGTCTTTGGATATTTCCCTGCCGGTCTCCCCTGCGCATCCGTTTCAAACCGGATCTGCCGGTGTACCGGATCAAAAAAGAGCATCTGCTCCTCCATGCTCTGGACGGACAGCTGTTTTTCATCCAGGCGGCGCTCCATGCAGCATGCAGATGCCGTTTCTTCCACAGTCTCTGCGCCACAAAACAGAAGCGGCACAAAATCTCTCAGACTCTTTCTCCAGACATGCCATTCATGATAGCCTTCATATACTTTCTTTACGCAAAGCGTTTCTGATTCGCGCATTTTTTTACAGATATCCTCTATTCCGCGCGAAATCTCCTCTTCCCTGCTCCCGCAGGAGAAAAACACAACATCCGGTTTTTCTGCCTCATCCGTGCAGATCCTCTCTGCGTCATAAAGCGATACCCCGGAAAACATTCCAAGTGCCGAAAATTTATCCCGGTGCCTGCATACACTTCTTGCCGCCAGTGCAGGCCCCAGTGAAAGACCTGCCAGTGCCCGGTAATTTCTGCCCCGTTTTACCGGAAAATGTGTTTCCACATAAGGAATCAGATCCTCCATCAGCTCTCTGTCAAAATCCCCGGGAAAGAAAATTGCCTCCTCACCCTCGATAAACGCATAATCACAGCTCATCACCACGATCATTTCCCTGCATTTATGCTCCGCGATCAGATTGTCCATGATGTAATTTAGCTTCCCCTGCCAGATCCATCCCGTCTCATTTTCACCGACACCATGCTGTAAATATAAGACCGGATACCGCCGGCTGGGATCTTTCTGGCTTCCATAAGGCGTGTATACATAACATTCTTTCAGGTGACCGTTTACACCGGATGCGTACTTTGCCAGATGCACCGTTCCATGCGGTACCTCTTTCAGATAGTAAAATTCTGCTCCGCGCTCCGGCACCTCAAATGTGTTGATTGTCTCAAAGCAGCCATAAGAAAAACCGGCTTTCGGATGAAACAGTTTCACTCCGTCCACAAACCAGTGATAATAGTGCATTCCTCGCGGGAAGTTCTCTATCTTCCTGTAAAACCCTCCGTTTCCATCCGGCAGGAGTGCAAGCGGCGCCGCATCAAAATAACCGCCCACACCCGCCACTTCCACCGTCTCAGCCGTCGGTGCATACAGATAGAATTCTACCGTCCCATCTTCCCACACCTTCACCGCCTGCCGTTCTTCCGTTATCTCCGGCGCAAACGAAAGTGCCTGCTGCACCAGCGCCTGGTTAAGTTCTGTCCCCATAAAAAAACCTCCCATTCTATAAGATCTTCTGTGAGAATATCGTATAGAATGAAAGGTTCTACCGGCAGATGCGGCGCATCACTTCCTGCTGCAGATCCTCCATCAAAATCTGTGGACTGCAGGCATTGTATGCATCCATGTATTCCTGCCAGGCTGTATCAAAATCCTCTGCCATAATAACCCGCGGAAGCCACTCGTGCTTGATCTCATTGATCTGCTCATATACCATTCCTGCTTCTGTGGTATCAGAAAGCGATGTAGCGTAAGAATACATCGGATACCAGTTTCCCGGTGCCTTATGATTCCCAATCATATCCACATAGCTTTCACAGCCATACGCCCTGAGACATTTCTGGACGTCCCCCGGCTGGCTTTTTAAAAATTCTGCCGGCTGGTATTCCAGTGAAAAAGCATTTTTCCCATCCGGAAGCATTCCCTCCCAACGTGGGAAATACGAGTAATAGCAGAAATAGTCCGATGCCAGCAGATCATCCGAAAAACGCTTTGACTGTTCCTTCGTCAGATAGAAAACCCCTTCCTCATCCACGCAATAGTCCGTTCCTTCCTGCCCCCAGAAACGCAGAATCTCCACCTCCGGCTTTAAAAGATCATTCACAAACTGCAAGGCACCGTCTATGTCTTCACACGAGACCGTAACCGACAGGCCGGAGGACGTATCGATAGATGCCGCTCTCTCGACATGCCACTGGTTCTCCACCCCCTCCTGCATCGTAATCGGAAGCGGTACATAATCGCATCCCTGCTCACTCAATTTCTGTCTGTCATATGCCGGATAAATCGCATAGTAAAACTGCCACCACTGATCCACCATTCCAAGGACCGCTCCGGTGGACAGCTTATTCAGATACTCTTCATAGCTGTTTGTGAACGCCTCCGCATCCAGTATTCCCTTACGATATTCTTCATTTAATTTTTCAAAATAAGCCCGCGCCGTCTCTGTCGTGTTGTAATCCATCACCTGAAAGGTCTGCGGATCGACCATGCAGCAGCCGTCATTGGGATATCCATCCAGAAACTGCGGCACATTCTCCAGGCAAAAATATCTCCAGTCATCGCTAAGAACCGTAAATGGGATATTCCTGGTTCCGTTCTCCATCATGGGATTGGCATTCACATAAGCCTCCAGCAGATCGAAATATTGCTCTACCGTATGAACTTCCGGATATCCTGCCCATTTTAAAACCCTCGTCTGAATCCAGAATGCTTCCCCGTCATGGATCACATCGCTGCTTTTTCCATTTGTCACCCCGAATTGTGGAATCCAGTAAATGTGTCCGTCTTCCTGGCGCAGCATATCCCACTGCTCATTCGTCATGTATTGCCGGATATTGGGATATTCCTCCCAGTACTCATCAATCGGAATCAATGCCTCTGCTTCGTATAAGTTTTTTTCCCCCTGTATGAAGTCCGGATATCTGCCGCGGGCAATGTATGAATTGAGTGCCTGCTCCTTGGTCTGACCGGACAGCCAGAGTTCTTCACACTCTGCTCCTGTCACCTCTGCAATCTTCGCTTTCATGATATTTCCATATTCAAGGCTGTTTCCCTCCGTCGGAAAAAAAGCCGTAAAATGCTTTATCTGCGCTTCTGCCATGCGGTCTGTGTGTGCCGCCATGTTCCACAGCACCAGAAGCAGTACCATTAAGGTCATTCCTTCTGCCAGTCTCTTTTTCATCTGTTTTCCCTCTTTTCCAGTCAATTATACTGTTTTTAAGGGACACCGGCAAGATGGGATTGCATACGCTCCTTCGCTTTTATATGGAATTATTCTTTTACGCCACCGAGTGTAAGACCGGTGACAAAATATTTCTGTAAAAACGGATAGATGCAGATAATCGGCAGCATCGTGAGTATCGTTGCCGCAGAGCGGACTGACGTCGGTGTAACGGTTCCCACTGCATTCTTCATGGCTTCTGCCGAAGTTCCCTGATTCGTGACGGATGACAGCAGCTTCATCAGCTCATACTGCAGCGTCGTCAGATCAGAATTCATGCGGTTGTACAGCATGGCATCAAACCAGGAATTCCATTGTCCGACTGCAACGAACAATGCCACCGTCGCAAATACCGGCTTGCAGAGCGGACAGTAAATCTTTAGAAAAATTGTCGTATATCCGGCACCGTCTAACTGTGCGGATTCTTCCAGACTGTCCGATATACCATTCATGTAAGTGCGGATTACCAGCATATTAAACGCACTTACCATGCCCGGAATTACATACACCCAGAAACTATTGGTAAGACCGAGTCCTTTGTAAAGCAGGAATGTCGGAATCATTCCTCCATTCACATACATTGTAATGACCCAGAACAGGGAAAGGCTTCTCTTAAACAGAAATCGTTTCCGGCTGACAACAAACGCCAGAATCGCGTTTGCAGCCAGTGCCAGCACTGTTCCGATAACTGTTCGCGCAACCGTGACATATGCACCGGTAATCAGATTATCTTTCTGCAATACCGTGATATAATTTTTCCATGTAAATTTTCTCGGCCACAGATAAATTCCGCCACGCAATGCATCCGTGCCATCGTTTAATGAAATCGCCAGCGTATTCAGCACCGGATATAATGTGATTACAACAATCACAAGCATAATGATTCCGTTCACAATGGGAAATGCATCAACGGATCCTGTTCTCTTTCTTTTTTTATTTGCTCCTGCCAGCTGTTGCATGCTATTACCCTCCTTAGAATAACCTTTCTTCTCCGTTGCGCTTTGCAATCTGGTTTGCAATGACAATCAGAATGATACTTACCGCACTCTTAAAGATACCTGCAGCCGTACCAATGGAATAATCTCCCTGACTGATACCCCATTTAAGTACATAGATATCAATCGTCTGAGACACTTTCTGCACCAGTCCGTTTCCCAGAAGGTACTGAATCTCAAATCCGGCATTTAATACATTTCCTACATTCATTAACAGAAGAATCATAATCGTTGGTTTGATTCCCGGAAGTGTCACGTATTTGATTTTTGCCCATCTTCCCGCACCGTCAATGGAAGCCGCTTCATACAGGGACGGATCAATGGATGTGATGGCTGCCAGGTAAATAATGGCATTCCATCCTGTCTCTTTCCACACATTGGCAAACGCGACGATCGGCCAGAAATAATTCGGATGTGCAAAAAAATTGATTGGCTGTGTAATCACATGCAGATTCATCAATATCTCATTGATGATTCCGCTTCCCGAGAGCATATCATGCAGAATTCCCGTTACGATAATCCAGGACAGGAAATGTGGCAGATAAGAGATGGTCTGAACAACCTTTTTCCCGCCATGTGATTTTATCTCGTTTAAGAGAATCGCAAATGCGATTGCTGTCACAAATGTCACAACCAGGTTTATCACACCCATCGCAAGCGTATTCCGGATGACACGGATAAATGTCATATCCGAAAATAAGGTCTGAAACTTCTGCAGTCCCACAAACTCAGAGTGGAAAATTCCAAGCTTTGGCTTATAATTCTGGAACGCCATCGCCCATCCCGCCAGTGGAAGGTAATAGAAAATGATGCCATAGATTACCATCACACCACTCCAGAACAGCAGAACTTTCTGTCTCTTTATTTCTTTCCAGGTGATCTTTGCTTTATATTGATTTTCTTTTTCTTTGGATCTTGTTCTCGTCAAAGCCATACCCCACTCCTTAAAAAAACAGGCAGATGAAATCTTCCTTGCATCTGCCTGTTTCCAATTTCATTTTATGTGTTATTCGTATTTCGCTGCTTCTTCCATTCTCTTATCAAGTTCTGTCTGTAACTCACCGATAAACGCACCCGGATCGCAGCTGTTGTATGCATCCATGTACTCTGCCCATGCCGCGTCAAAATCTTTTGCCATCACGACCTGTGGGAGATACTCGTGCTTGATCTCACCGATCTTATTCCATGCCATACCGCCTTCCGTATCGGTAGTGAAGCTGTTTGAATAGGACCACATCGGATACCATGCACCCGGAGCTTCATTTGTTCCGATCATATCCACATAGGTCTCTGCGCCATAAGCAGAAAATGCTTCTTTTACATCATCATTTAATCCGTCAAAAAATTCATTCGCCTGTCCATCCGGCTTATTCGCATTGATTCCGTCATCACTTGTACCGGAATACTGCGGAAAATAAGAATAGGTACAGGTATGGGATGCTTTGTATGCAGTGTCAACCGCTCTGGTTCTCTGCTCCTCTGTGCGGTAAAATTCACCGTTGTCATCCACATTATAGTCAACGCCTTCCACTCCCCAGAAACGCAGGTTGTGAATATCCTGTGAGAGGAGGTCATCTACAAACTGCAGTGCAGCTTCCACATCCTCACAGCTTGTGGTGATCGCAAGACCGTCTGATACATTTAACACACCGCCGGAACAGTGCCACTGGTTTTTGACACTCTCATCAATGGTAATCGGAAGCGGAATGTAATCGCATCCCTGTGCATCCAGCCCTGCCTGCTTGATTGCATCTCCCGCAGTGTAAGCAAAATCCCACCACTGGTCAATCATGCCAAGTACACGTCCGGTTGACAGTTTGGCAATATACTCATCATAGGTCTGTGTAAAGGATTCCGGATCTACAATTCCCTTCTGATATTCTTCATTCAATTTCTGGAAATACTTTACTGCGGTATCCGTCGTATTATAATCGATCACCGTCAATGTCTCCGGATCTACGATACAGGAGCCGTCGTTTGGATATCCATCCAGAAACTGCGGCGCATTCTCAAGGCAGAAATATCTCCAGTCATCGCAGAGAATCGTATACGGAATGTTCTCTGTTCCGTCTTCCATGGTCGGATTTGCCTCATTATATCTCTCAATCAGATCAAAATACTGATCCATGGTACGGATCTCTGGATAATCCGCCCATTTTAATACCCTGGCCTGAATCCAGAATGCCTCATCGTTGTGTGTACAAACCTTCTCTTCTCCCTTGATATTGCTGAACTGCGGTATCCAGTAGATATGTCCGTCGTCCTGGCGAAGCTGATCCCACTGCTGCTGTGTAAAGAAGTTTTTGATATTCGGATAATCATCCAGATAATCATCGAGTGCTACCAGAACGT
Source organism: Roseburia hominis A2-183 (assembly GCF_000225345.1). NCBI lineage: Bacteria > Bacillati > Bacillota > Clostridia > Lachnospirales > Lachnospiraceae > Roseburia > Roseburia hominis. Next base: position 1,257,278 of record NC_015977.1, on the reverse strand, counting down.
CTGCATCATAGAGCTGTGACTGTCCGCTTCCCCCGCAGATAAAGTCCGGCAGCTCACCACCGGTGATCATCATGCCGACAGCTTCCTCTGCCGTCTGTCCGGTCAGCCATGTTTCCTTCACTTTCACGCCGGTCTTATCGGCAATGATCTGCTGAATCTCATTGTCGTCATTGATCTCTGAACCGGGAACTGCAAAAAAAGCCGTAAATTCTTTTACCCCACCGGCTTCCGTGCTGTCTGCACCGTCTGCGTTTTCCTTTGCGTCTGTCGATGCCGCATCACTCCCGCATCCGGCAAACATGGCTGCCATCATTGTGGCTGCCAGCAATACACTGATAAGTTTCCTTCTCTTCATCTTGTAACTACCTCCCTATTTGATAATACTATTTTACCTTTCTGGCAGATTCAGACAATTGGAGGAAGTATAGATAAAAGCAGGGCAAAGTATAGGTTCTTATTTCCATACTTTGCCCTGCTTTTGAACTTGCCGTATTTCCTTTATGCCTCACGCCGGAACTTCGCCGGTGTACAGCCTTTTACCAGAATAAAACGGTTCACAAAATAATCAAGATCATGATACCCGACTTCCTCCGCAATCTCGACAATCTTCTTATCGGTATGTAACAGCAGATCCGCTGCCCGTTCCATTCTGTAATTATTCAGATAATCTTTGAATGACTGCCCGTTTTTCTTACGGAACAGCTGTCCCAGATATGCGCTGTTGACGTAATATTTTTCACTCAGGCTCTTTAATGTGATATTCTTTGCATAGTTTTCCCGGATCTCACGCTCAATCTCTCCTAACACTCCTCTGGATACATTTTTGCGAAGCTGCGACAGATAGTCCCCGTATTCACATGCAAACCGGGTCAGATGCGCCTTGCTGCCGCGCATTACCCCCTTTTCAAAGCTACTCTCACTGATCAGGCGCAGAATCTCTTCCTGATTTACCCCGTCATCCTGCTCACTCGCCAGATGGATCAGCTGAAACAGAAGATAATTGATGTTCAGATTCATCGTCTCACCGGTCATTTCCCTGCTTATCATCTCCCCGTAAAACTGCTCAATCGCACTCCGTATCTCTACATGGTTGTTCTGCTCCACAGCTTTTAACAGACGATCCAGACTGCTCTTGCATAAAACAATTCCTCCGGAAGTAACCTGCACTTCCTCCTCATAGTAATAGATCGGCTTTTTTGTGCGGAATCCCTGAAAAGACCGGAGCATACACGCATTTCCATAAGATCTGGCAATGTTGCTGATATCCTGCACCTTTTTCCCTACAAGCATGATGACCGGCTGGTGCATGTTAGCAATCAGATACTCAAGAAACCGGTTCAGATATGTTTTCCCATCAATCCCCTGCTCCTTTGCAAACGCATCACAATACAATAACCCGATGTCATAAATCTTCTCATGCGTTGAGACATCAAAGACACAATGTGATGCATGGGGTCCCAGGAACTCAATACAATACTGGTACAGCTGCCGCTGAAAGCCCCGTTTTTCCTTATCTGATATTTCCTCGGCTCTGCCGTCATCATCCATCTGAATCTCTACATACCGTATACCGGATGCCCCATCCATATGCGACTTCACATACTCCAGATTCACACTGTCAAACTTTCCCTGAATCAATGCGATCAGATGTCTGGACAGATACGCCTGCTCCATTTCCCGGCTGCTTTGCTTCTTCTGGTTGTCCGCCCTTCGCAATACCTGGACTTTATTCAGCACCTTCAGCAATTCTTCCCGGTCTACCGGTTTCAAAATATAATCTGTGCAGTCGTAACGGATCGCCTTTCTCGCATACTCAAAATCTGCATATCCGCTCAGGATCACAAAATGTGCATCGGAAATCTTTTCCCTGCGTATTTTTTCCAGAAGTTCCAGTCCTGTGACGACCGGCATTTTTATATCCGCAATAATGAGATCTACCTGCTCCCCGCGCAGATATTCCAGTGCTTCCTCTCCGTTTGCCGCCGTCTTAACAACTTCAAATCCCTCCTGCTCCCAGTCAATCAGTATCTTCAGTCCCTGTAATATAAACGGCTCATCATCCACGAGCAATACCTTTAACAATGCTTCCCCCATCTTTTTCCTTCCCTTCTCTACAATGGCATCCGGATACTCACTGTCGTACCGATACCCTGCTCCCCCTCTATATCAAATGCCACCTGCTCCCCGAATACCATTTTCAGCCGCAGACATGCATTGATGATTCCCACTCTTCCGCCATCCTTTAGCATATCAATACTGGCGTTTAGCATGCGCTCTTTTAATTCCTGCATCTGGGAGGCGTCCATGCCGCATCCGGTATCTTCCACTTCCAGATAAAGTGCCTTCTGCTTTTGGCAGATCCGCACAAAAATCCAGCCGGGAGCTGTCTTTGCCTCAATTCCATGTACACAGGCATTTTCCACAAAGGTGACAACTGTCATTTTGGGAATTTTAATGTCCAAACAATCCTCTTCCACTTCAAGACTGTAACTTAACCGCTCTCCAAACCGATACTTCTGAAGCCCCAGATACGCTCTCACAAATTCCATTTCCCTGCGGATCTCGACACTGTCGTTTCCCCATTCCACATACTGACGCTGCATCAGCGCCAGCTTTTCCACCATGTCTGCCGTCTCATATTCGTTTTTCAACAGGCTGTGCATGCGGATGCTCTCCAACGCATTAAACAGAAAATGCGGATTGATCTGGCTGTGCAGCGCGAGCAGTTCTGCATTCTGTCTTTCCACCAGCATCTCCTGTTCTTTAATCTTATTCTTATACACAATCTGAATGAGTTCATTTGTTCTCGCAACCATGCGGTTGTAATTGCTCATCAGGCTTCCAATCTCATCTTTTCCACGCACATACGAAATCGGCACCAGATGTTCCCCGCCGACTGTCTCAAACACTTTGCTGAGTTCGCTGATTCTCTGCGTAAATGACCGGTTAAATCCCCGCACCAGAAGGAGTGGCAGAATCGCATTTACAACAATTAAGAATCCAATCAGCGGCAGGTTTTTCCGGATTTCCGTCCACAGCTGGCGTTTGGGCTGCATGACATAAATATCCAGATCCATTCCGTAAAACTCAAGTTCCTGACAGTATCCGACCCTGCCCGTCTGGTCAAATGTCTGAAATTCCTTTCCGATACTGGAATATCTGCCATTTGATAAGACAATCTTATCTCCCTGGCAGATAAATACATCCGTGTCATAATTCATTTTCTCTAATGTCCGGTTTACTGCACTGTAATCGATGTTGATCAGCAGCACCTTTTCCATATTATTTTCCGCATAAAAGTCCAGCTTCTGGAAAAAAAGCATCCGTCTCTGCGGCTCCACCGAAGGTGCCCTGCTGTCATCATACTGGAAATATAATCCCTTATTCAATCCGTTATCCTGAAAATAGCGGTACACTTCTGTACCGCGTATTTCCTTCATATTACATACCTTTCCCCCATTCACGATCGTGTCATTATCCGCATACATCGTGATTACCATGTTGTTCATGCCAAGTCCGCTCTCAAACAGGGTATCTTTAAAAAAATCCTGATAACTCACCACATAGTCCAACGGATCGCTGTAGGTATTCGCCAAAAAACGGTTAATATATTTGCTCGTATAAATACTCTTCCCGATCTCTGCTGCATTGTTGACCGTATTTGAAATACTGTATGCAACTGCATTGGCAATATTCGCCATCTCATGCTCTCTGGCTTCCCGCTCAGACTTCATGACAACAGAAAATACCGCACTGTCCGTCACAATCAGCGGAACCAGCACGCACAAGATATACAGGATATAAAATTTATTTTTTATTTTAAAGTCATCCATCCAGGCTTCAACCGCATGCAGAATTCTCTTCATATCCTCTCCCAGTATTTTTATACTAACATTGTTTTTCATCGAGTGCAACGGATACCGGCAGCATCAGTATTCCACTTCCGTCACATTTCCCGTTTTGCATATAAAAAGTGTGCTCACCGTCTGTCCGGTCAGACGGCTGCTTCTCTCATCCGGCTGCTGCCCTCCGACTGCGATCTCATAGCTTCCCGGGTGTACCAGACATTTTCCCTCCTCGGAGATCAGTGCAAAATCACGCGGAGAAAGGGTGATACAAACCTCTTTCTTTTCCCCACATTCCAGTGCAACCGACCGGATTCCCTTCAGCTGATAGCCGGGATCGTAAGCTTCTCTTTCACTGAATCTGACATATACCTGTACCGCTTCCTGTACCGGGTAGGTACCGGTATTCTCCACCGTTACATGCACCGTTACCGGCTCCAGTATTCCAAAATCTGTGACATCTGCATGTGCATCAGAATAACGGATCTGCGAATAGGTAAGACCATATCCAAACGGATAGAGCACATGTCTGTCCGTATACCGGTAGGTACGTCCTGCCATGGAATAATCCGTAAAATCCGGAAGAAATTCCGTTCCTTCATAAAAGGTAACCGGCAGTTTTCCGCATGGAGAGAATTCTCCGAACAATGCCTCTGCGATTGCTTTTCCACCTCTCGCTCCCGGGTACCAGCAATCCAGTATTGCCCGTATCTGTGCATGTTCCTGCGCCCACGACAGATCCAGTGCACTTCCCGCCAGCACGGTGAGCACAATCGGTTTTCCGACTGCTGCGACCGCCTCTAAAAGTTCCTGCTGCAGTCCGGGAAGCTTTAATCCCAGCTTGTCACCGCTGGCATACTCATTTCCCGCATCTCCCTCTTCGCCTTCGATGCCCGCATCCAATCCCAGACACATCACAATGACATCTGCCCGCTCCGCAGCAATCAGCGCTTCCTTAAACCGGTCCTTCGGCTCCCCGAGGAATTCTACCTGATCCTTATACAGATGGCAGCCCTGCGCATATAGGACGCGGGTTTTCTCTCCGGTGTATTCCTGAATTCCCTCCAGCGGTGTAATGTATCTGGAGGATGTCCCCTCATAATTTCCAACCAGCGCTGCTCTGGAGTTCGCGTTTGGTCCGATCACTGCAATGGTATGGACCTGTTCCTGCTTCAGCGGAAGAAAATGGTTGTCATTCTTAAGCAGCACCATACTTCTTTTCGAGGCTTCTAAGGACAGTGCAATATGTTCGGGGCACTCCACCACATCATAAGGAATGTTCGCATATGGAGACGGATAATCCTCCATCATCCCCAGCCGGATTCTAACATCCATCAGGCGCTCCACCGCTTCTGTGATCGTCTTTTCCTCCACCAGTCCCTGTTCACAGGCACGGCTTAAATACAAAAATGCCTTCCCGCAGTTTAAATCACAGCCATGGTTGACAGCCATTGCCGCAGATTCTTCTACCGTCTTTGTCACATGATGGTGCTCATGAAAATCAAGAATTGCCCAGCAGTCGGACACTACGTGTCCCTCAAAACCGAATTGTTCTCTTAAAATATCCTGCAGAAGTGTCTTGCTTCCGCACGCCGGTTCCCCGTTGACGCGGTTATAAGCGCCCATCACGGCTTCCACACCGGCATCCTTGACACACCGCTTAAATGCATACAAATACGTATCGTACAAATCGTGCAGCGACACCTTTGCATCAAACTCATGGCGCAATGCTTCCGGACCGCTGTGCACGGCAAAATGCTTGGCACACGCAGCCGCCTTTAAATGATCCGGATCTTTGCCCTGAATCCCTCTGATATACGCACAGCCAAGCTTTGCCGTCAGACAGGGATCCTCCCCGTACGTCTCATGTCCTCTCCCCCAGCGTGGATCTCTAAAAATGTTAATATTCGGCGCCCAGAAAGTCAGACCTTTATAAATACCTCTGTCTCCTCTTCCTGAATACGCTTCAAACTTTGCCCGTCCCTCGGTGGACACCACATCTCCGATCTTCTCAATCAGTTCTTCATCAAAAGTCGCTGCCAGGGCAATTGCCTGTGGGAACATTGTCGCCACACCGGATCTTGCCACTCCGTGAAGCGCCTCATTCCACCAGTTATACGCCGGAATATGCAGCCGCTCAATCGCCGGTGATTCATAGCGCATCTGGCTGATCTTCTCCTCCAACGTCATCTGTTCCACCAGTCTTTTTGCATATTCTTTCGTCTCCAGACTCATCTCTCCCTCTCCTTTTGCTCTATTCTTCTGCTCCACTGCACGTAAAGCTCACATAATCCGCATAATTTTTACTGTCAGTTCCATGCGAAGACGCGTACATTCCAATGGTGCATCCCACAAAGCCTCCCGCCTCTTCCGTGGTATACGCAAGCAGGCTGACCTTATCGCAGGCACAGATCATTTTTTCTCCCAGCCTTACCCAGATACCCGCACTCTGCTCCTCTCCGCGGATCAGAATCTCCCATAACTCCTGCTCTTCTTTCAGAAGAACTTCACGGATGACCTCTTCCCTGGCATGAACATATGTGCTCACCCGAAAGCAGACATCTGTTCCCTTTTTCCCGATCTCCATCCTCAGATGATTCTCATGGTTCTGGTATAATACCATTCCCGCCGTCTCATCCTCCGACTGTGGTTCAAAGCGGAATCTGACCGCTGCATGGAAATGATAGCTTTTCTGCCGGAGTCCGAAATAACTGCTGCATCCTTTTTCACCGATCGTCTGTTTTCCACAGTATAAGCGGAATACACCGCGTTTTTCTGTCAGCGAATAGGATGCCTCATTTCTTCCCCCGATCCCAAGCAGCCTCTGATCCGGTCTCGTCTCCCAGAAACACAGGGTATCGCACGTTCCTGTTTCTTCCGGAAACCGGTACTCTTTTAGCGGCACTTCCAGTGTCTTCTCCAGACGTCCGGTTCCGGCAGCAATTACCGGCCATCCATCCTGCCATACAACTTTTGCCAGAAAAGTCTCGCGCCCCATACTTCCATGGTTCTTACAGCGTCTCGTGGCGAGCATCACCACATACCAGTTCCCGTTTTGATCCTCCACCAGATCCCCATGCCCAGCATAGACCACAGGATAATCCGCCCCAAGATTCCGATGTGTAAAGATCGGATTGCGCGGGCATCCCTCAAACCATTGAAACAGCTTTCGGCTTCTCGCCACACTGATGCTGTGTTCCGGTCCGGTTCCTCCTTCTGCATGCAGCAGATAATAATAGCCGTCTTTTTTGTACAGATGTGGTCCCTCCGGCCAGATTGCCCCTCTCACAGCCCCTTTCCAGATTGCCATACTCTCTCCGACCAGCTTCTTCGTCGTCAGATCCAGTTCCTGCACCCAGATCTCCCAGTCCCCATTGTACCTTACTCCATCGGGATTCGGTCTGGTTCCGCAATAATAGCACCTGCCATCCTCATCAAAAAACAGGCTGGGATCAATCCCGGCTGCTTCTTCTCCCAGATAACAGGGATCTGACCACGGTCCCTCCGGGTGCTCCGCCGTCACAATAAAATTACCTCCATAGCTGACATTTGTGGTAATCATATAATAAATACCCTTATGGTATCGGATGGTCGGCGCATAGATTCCCCTGGAAATCTCCTCTCCCCCAACAGCAAGCTGCTCTTTTCTCTGCAGAATATTTCCGATTTGCTCCCAATGTGCCAGATCCCTGCTGTGAAACAGCGGAACACCTGGTGCATATGCAAAACTGGATGTTACCAGATAGAAATCTTCTCCTACCCGGCAGATCGACGGGTCCGGATAAAATCCCGTCAAAATCGGATTCTTAACTGTAACCATAGCTTTTCCCCCCTACTCCACATATCCAAATCCGAGAATCGTAAATTTCTTATCCAGATTCTCACCGCTCATCTGGATTCTCACGGTATGTGCTGCCGTTTCCTTCTCCTGAAATACGAGCACCGCATTACAGTGCAGCCAGTTATTGACATGTGGATCTGCTGTGAACCGGAATTCCCCATCCACCAGCACATCCGCTGTCCCGGCATCCACCTCGCCGGAATCCTTAAATATCAGAAATAACGCTCTGCATGTGATCGTCAGTTCAAAAAACGCCCGATCCGGCTTAGTTCCATCATACATCCAGTTATATGGGAATTCCGGCGTAGTGCAAAGATCCTGATCCATTTCCACACACTGCAGTTCGTGATCTGTCGCATCAAAGCCTCCCTCTCTCATACTGGCACCCTCATATCCGTCCCGCCGGTCTAAGAGTTTTACTTTTTCAAACGAATTGCCGATTGCAGGCTCCCCGCGCAGACACTGTTCTAAGACTTCCTCCTCCGTCATGCCCTGCCGGAAGCTGTCCACCCTCGCATGGTCGGACGTATCACATATCTCCATCAGGTATTCCAGACAATCTGCCATAATGGTATGTCCAAGGTTGGTCGGATGAAACATGTCATAAAAAAACTGGTTCTTCGTAATCACTCTTTTCTGTTCTTTTCCGGAAAACTGCGGGGTAACCGCATCCAGAATACTTACCATCGGAAGGTCGTACTGTCTTCCCACCGGCTGCAGACGTTCCTGAAGATTCCAGTCATTTGCAAATACGGAAAACAAGAGTACCACCGCAGGTCTCCACGGCAGCTTCAATACCTTACGCACCAGACTCTCATAGCAGTCCCCTTTGGTCTCATCTCCCTCATCATTCACCGCAAACTCGATTACAACAAGATCCGGCTGTTCCCCCTCACGCAACACATCTCTGTCAAAACGGATCATTCCAAGCTCCGATGGGGTTCCTCCTACTCCCGCCTTGATGAATCTGACATTATTGTTCCGTGCAAATCGTTTCTGAAACAGCTGATATGCCTTATATGCATAACACTCTGTGTGAATCGGCACTGCCCCTGCCCCCTGTGTGATGGACCCTCCGATAAAAGCAAGCGTCACTTCTTTTCCGGCTCGCGCTTTCTCAATCACTTTCCGGATGCGGTAGGTATTTCCCAGGTTCATAAGAGAGCGCTGCACCATCTTATAATATTCTTCCGAATGGAGATCCACTTTTTCTTCTGTCAGATCTTCCGGTGCCGTAAATCCGTCGTTTAAATAAAAACGGACATCTGCCTTTCCCACCCGTTCCGGCTGGTCAAATGTAAAGCGGATCTGTCCGGGCACATCATCATCCAGACTCCATTCATAATCCGACAGACAGATCCTCTGTTCCATCCCATCTCCCTGCAGTGTTGCCACCAGATTCGTTCCGCCCCCATACAAATCCTTTTTGCCGTACATCTGAAAAACAAATTCTATCTTTTCAGCCGGATGCTCCATCTCAACCGACACACCAATACTGTGTACAAGCGTGCGGAAGCCTTTCACTGTACCGAGCAGTTCAAGTATTCTGCTATCCGTGATATTTCCGACAATCTGTGCACTGTTTGCCAGACGGCCGTCACTTTCATAGATGAACTGCACTGCTTTGCCATCTCCCTGCTTCAGTCCGCAGATCTCTTTTCCACGCATAATATAAAAATGTGCTCTTGCTTTTTCCGGGTCTCTCGGTGCCACTGGTCCTGTCATTCTGTGCTCCTCCTGCCATTTTATTTTATATACATCTATGGTAGCACAGATTTCCTTCCGGATACGCGGGAGAAACTATAGATATTACTACGATAAATTAGTGTTCTTGCCCCTGCCCCCGCGGAGCGTTTTACCGGAAGCCGTCACATCAGAAATAAACGGCTGCCTTTATGCGGTAAGTAATGTGAGGAGAACCGTTCTTTTTCTGATGTGACTGTCTTCCGGTATTGATTCGGCAGCATTCCGTACCGCTTCCGGAACAGATTGGAAAATGCCTTGCTGTTTGGAAAGCCGTGGTTTAATGCAATCTCGCCAATCGCAAGATCCGTCTCTTCCAGATCCCTCACGGCATGCTCCAGACGCACACTCGACAGATATTCCTTGTAATTGATCTTCGCATATTTTTGAAACATCCGGGAGAGATACGCCGGTGAATAACCAAAAATCCCCGCCAGTTTTTCCAGCGAAACATCCTCCGTATAATGCTCCTTCAGATACCCGGTAATCCTTCCGAGACGCTTAAGCTGCTTATTGTTCTTAAGTATCTCTTCGCCCACCTCAAACTTCCGGTATCTTGTCACCAGAAGATACTCCAGCTGATAAAAACAGCTTAGCATTTTTAATTCGTAACCGGTCTGTTTCTCACCGTACGCCACAAACATTGTCTCGAGCAGAGAAAACACCTGACGGTCATCCTCTTTTCCGCTGTGGGAAAACCAGATAAACTGTTCTTCCGTATAATAATCCGCAAAGACGGCAAGCGGAATCTGCAGCACAATCGTCTCGTTTGGCAGGGGAGCATGGATCGCATGCACCTCATTGCTGTTCACCAGCACAAAATCCCCCGCTGCAAGTACATATTTTTTCTCATTCAGGAAAAACTCAAGCTGCCCCTGTCTCACGGCAAATATCTCGATAGAACGGTGCCAGTGCTTCTCCCTGATGTATTTTCCGCCGCCGCCCTCAAAGAGAAACAGCTTAAACGGAAGTCCCCTGTCCGGAACGATCACTTCATGCTGATAAACAATATCATTCACTCCACTTCGGTCTCCTTTAACAAAATTTCATTACCGCGCAGTAAGCTGAAACCGCCGGTTTTCACCAGCCATCCTCATAAAATATACTGTATGTTTTTTATTTTGTTAAAAGTATAACATAAATTTCAATTTTCTCATTTATTTTTCACAATTAATTTATATTTTGTTTATCTTTCTTTGAAATACTGCACAATTTCCCTTGTCTTCTTTTTTCGTCTTTTTTCGCACTTCCACAATTCTTTTGTTTTCCCTACTCCGGCAGACTGTCCGACAAACATAAAGTTCCCCACCCCACCTGCGGATTCGGATATTCCTGCAGCAGACCAGAAGCTCTTCCTCCTCCCAGCGGGCGCGCACCGCGGATCAGGTACGCCTTTATTTTTTCTCCGTACAGGTACACATCGTTTCCGCGCACAATCCCCCACTCCATCAGAAGCGCGGCGCTCCCCGTCACAAACGGAGTTGCCATCGAAGTTCCGGAACGCGCCGTATAGCCTCCGCCCGGCGCACAGGAGGTGATCTCCACGCCCGGCGCTGCCAGATCCGGCTTGACCTGTCCGTTTCCGGTAAATCCTCTGCCTGAAAATCCAGCCAGCTGCCCGAACCGCGCGTCGTACGCCCCGACCGTAATCACCTTCGCCGCAGTGGACGGAATGGTAAGCGTTGTCTCCTCCCGCGGCAGAAGGAATCCGGTGCCTTCGTTTAAAACGCCTCCCGCCGGGAACCACATATCATAGCGCCCCGTGACGATGCGCTGCGGAATCAGGCGCACCGTCCAGATTCCACTGTCCACATAGTCGCGCACGGGAAGGAAATCCAGGTAGATCTCCTGGTAAGGGCTGTATGGGCTCGGCTCTCCATAGTAGAGCAGAATCTGCGTCTGCCCCAGCGTAAAACGCTGCGATCCCTGTATCTGGCGGATCGGTCCGATCTGCATGCCGCCCGGATGAATGAGAAGCACCGCCATCTCATCCGCATAGGATTTCCAGATCTGAAGATTTAAGGCGCTCTCGTACGCGCTCACCGCGAACTCTACATTTTCCGCCTGCCCCATTCCAAGCGCTCCCGCCGTGTGCGTGGCAGCCGCTCCCTCATTCCCGCTTCCGATCACGATCGAGCTCTTCCAGTAGTTTGCGAGATCATCCAGATAAGTCTCGATGAGCGACGTTCCCGTGTGGCTTCCGTAATTATTCCCAAAGCTTAAGTTGATAGCGACCGGCTGCTGCCGCTCCTGCGCTTTTCTAATGCAGTAATCCACCGCCTGCATCAGTTCCGTTGTCCGCGGGAACGCCCCCTCCCGCTGGTTGCCGAGCTTTACAATCAAAAGATCGCTCTCATACGCCACACCGCGGTATCTTCCCTCCGACGCTCTTCCGTTGCCGGCGGCAATTCCCGCCACGTGTGTCCCGTGTCCCGATGCATCCCTGCTCGGGCAGACCGCATACCGCTGCTGTTCCGTGGGCTGCGCGAGCGCCTCGTTGATGCGCGCCTCATCGTACTCGGTTCCAAGGAAATACCCCGCCGGCGCCGACAAGCCCCCGGACGCCGGGATCGTCTGATCCCAGAGACTGACAATGCGGGTCGTACCGTCCGCCCTCCGAAAATCCGGATGCGCGTAATCGATGCCGGAATCAATGACCGCCACAAGGACACCGGCACCCGACAGGCCGGTTCTCTCCTGCAGCTGCGTAATGCAGGATGCACGCTTTCCATTGTCCACCGCGAAAAATAAAAGTTTCGGCTTTTCCATGTACTCGATTTTATCCAGCGCTGCCACCGGCTCCACGAGATGTTCCGGCAGCACTAAAACGGCATATTCATTCTGCAGATTTGTCAGTCGAATCCTCGGATATTCCTCCGGAAAATTTTTAAAAAGGAGCGCCTCAAGCTCCTCCGTTGTCCCGACAAATTTTACAATGACCTCCCACGTCTGTTCGGCACTATCGTAGCCGATGTCCAGCTCCAGCGACTTCTCCCGCTCCTCCTGTGTCGCCGCCAGTGCCAGATTCAGCAGATTCTCCATTTTTTCGTTCGGCATAAAAAATCTCCGCAACAACATCTTATTTCTATTAGATGCCGCCGCGGAGACCGTTATGTCTGCCTGTATTCTGTTTTTGTCTGTTTTTTATTTCACCCGCTCAGAAAACATCATAAAGAAGCTGACCAGAAGACATCCCACCGACACCCAGATCATGTGAATACCGTAGCGCATGGACAGATTGCCGCCGATGCCCGCCCCGATCGCAAAGAAAAGAATGATTCCGAAATAGTAGAGCGACTGTCTTAACTGTTCCGGTCTCTTGTCCCGCAGATACATGGAAAATGCCGCCGTGCCGCTCCGCAGATTGCCAATGCACATCGTGCTCGCATAGGAATAGCCATTTACCTTGCGGAACGTCTGCACCTGCATCGCGCAGGCAAAAGACACCAGCACCGTCGCCGCCATGTTGTATTCCTGCGGGATAAATCCCACTGCAAATAAAATCACAATCTCAAGCAGCAGAATTCCCTGTCTCCAGTGAAGCCGCTTCGCGTATTTGAAACGCCCCTGTATGCGCTCCGCAAAAAACACGCCAAACGCAAACGCCAGCAACGGGAACAGATAGCGCAGTCCGTCCATCCATCTGCCCACCATAAAATTCTGACTCATCAGCACCACGTTGCCGGTCTGGGCATTGGAGAAGACCTCCTCCCTCGTATTATAGGTATAGGCATCCTGAAATCCTCCGGAGACCGCCAGAAAAATACTGGTCAGAAATGCCTCTGACATCTGAAGTTCGTTCTTTTTCTCGTTCATAAGTATCTCTCACCCTTTCACATTCTTCTCTATTATAGCGGTTTACGTGAGATGCGCAAGTACCCGTTTTCTGCCGGCTCATAATTTCCGTTTGCGCGGCATACACTATTCCAGTATCTGAATGTGCGGCAGCCTGCCGGCGCATTCTCCCATGAAAGGAGTATTTTATATGTGCGGAATCTCCGGTTTCTGCGACTTTTCTAAAAATTTTAAAAAGGAACCCGTCCTCTGGGAACGTATTCTCACCGACATGCATCACGCGCTCGCCCACCGCGGCAGCGACAGTTTCGGCACCTATTTAGACACGCATGTGGGGCTTTCCCACGCCAGACTCAGCATCCGCGATATTGCGGGCGGCAGTCAGCCCATAATCCGGCAGGATGGGGAACGCACCTGCGCGATCGTCTACAATGGCGAGATCTACAACACCGACGAACTGCTGCCGCCGCTTCTCGCCGCTGGGTATACTTTTTCCACCACTTCCGACACGGAAGTCATTCTCTGCGCCTATCTGCACTATGGGAGGGATTTTGTCAGCCGCCTGAACGGCATTTTTGCCTTTGCGATCTGGGACGGCGGAACCGGTGAACTGCTTTTGTACCGTGACCGTGCCGGTACCAAACCGCTCTTCTACAGCACCCCGGGCGGCACACTGGTCTTTGGCTCCGAGCCAAAAGCGCTCTTCTGCCACCCGGATATCACGCCCACCATCGATGAAAACAGCCTGTTGGAGCTTCTGTCCATCGGTCCGGCACGCACACCCGGCAACGGCATTTTTTCCGGCATGCACGAGGTTCTCCCCGGTCATTATCAGATTTTCTCCCGGGAGGGCACGAAGCAGGTGTGCTACTGGGATCTTACCGCCGCCCCGCACACCGATTCCTATGAAAAAACGGTGGAGATGGTCTCTTATCTGGTGCGCGATGCCGTAAAGCGGCAGATGGTCTCGGACGTCCCGGTCTGCACCTTTCTCTCCGGCGGCATCGACTCTTCCATCGTAACCGCGATCGCCGCAGGCTGCATGCAAAAGGACGGGCAGACTCTAAATACGTTCTCTTTTGATTTTGCGGAAAACGATAAATATTTCCAGTCAAACGCCTTTCAGCCCGAGCGCGATCTGCCCTACGTCAACATCATGCTCGCCCACTGCCAGACGCACCACACCTATCTGGAATGCTCCCAGAGCACGCTTTATGAGGCACTTTTTTCGGCGGTCGACGCCAGGGATCTTCCCGGCATGACCGATGTGGATGCCTCTCTGCTCTACTTCTGTTCTCTGGTCGCCAGACACAACAAAGTCACACTGACCGGAGAATGTGCCGATGAAATCTTCGGCGGCTATCCCTGGTTCTACCGCCCGGAGCTTTTAAACCGTGACGGTTTTCCGTGGTCTGCCGATGTCTCTGCGCGCGCCGCATTCCTGTCCGGCGACGTGACTGACCGCCTGGATCTCGCCGGTTACTCGCGCGCCCGCTATGAAGAGACTATAAGTGCTTCCCCGAAGCTTCCCGGCGAATCGCCCGAGGAAGCCCGCAGGCGTGCCGTCGGCTACCTGAATATCAAGTGGTTCATGCAGACGCTCCTCGACCGCATGGACCGCACCAGCATGTACTCCGGTCTGGAAGCGCGCGTTCCCTTTGCTGACCACCGCATCATGGAGTACGTCTTCAACGTGCCGTGGAGCATGAAGTATCAGAACGGCGTGGAAAAAACGCTGCTGCGCGACGCCTGCGCGGATCTGCTTCCGGCAGAACTGCTGCACCGCAAAAAAAAGCCCGTACCCGAAGACTTACCACCCGGGCTACGAGAAGCTTCTCGCGGATCACCTGCGCCGGATCATAAGCGATCCGAACGCGCCGGTCTACCCGCTGATCGATCCAAAAAAAGCCAAGGCATTCCTCGCCGCTCCCAAGGAGCTTGGCAGACCGTGGTTCGGTCAGCTCATGGCGGGACCCCAGCTTATGGCATATTTTATCCAGCTCAATGACTGGATGGGAAAATATCATCTGTCCGTGTAAGGAAAAGAAAACGCCTCCAGAATCGTGTCCTCCTAATATGCGCAAAGCAGATACTACAGTGGATTTTCTTCCGCCCGGCGGTGAATCTGGAACCGAAGTGATATCGGAGCCAATCTGCACCATATCCGCAGGAGACAGAACAAAATTATTCACATTGAAATTCTGCTGGATGCGCTCCGCGTGAACTGACTTCGGAATCGCCACAATCCTCTCCTGCCGCAAGGAGTGCTGTTGGCAGAGCGGTCGGGGCAGCTTTCCTGCTGCGCCTCGCCGACCGCTTTTTCAGTGGGATATTCCGTTAGCTGGAGAACGAGCAAAACTGAAATCTTCCGTTTCCAGACTTGTTTGTATCCTTTTTCCCGAATTGGGAAACCTCGTTCCTACACTTCATATGGCTTCCGTCTATGCCCTGCTTTCCGAGTTTCCAAGTGCAGACACAGTTGCGAATGCTCATCTTAATGGAAGAATTTTTTGTCTTAATGGACTGCTTGGATTCCTTTAATGCTGCCCGATACTGCCTGAACATTCCCTTCTTTGCTTTATCAACCTTTTTGATTTTCAATTTTCTCACCTTCTTTCAAATGCCAACAAAAAAAGCCGCCATGAAGATGTACTCTCCATAACGGCTTAGTTAAATGTTATTTTTTCCTTTTGTGGCTCTTGGGATTAAGCCTCATTTCTTTTGCCATTCTTATTTCTTCTTCCCCAAGCTTACATTTTCTTTTTGCTTCGTCCCAAAGTTGCTGGCTGTATGCCATGAAATCACATCCTTTCAAGATTTTCTTCTTGACAAACAATACATATACCTTTACTATAGGTGTTAGGAAGAAACGAAGTTTACTACCGTACAGCTATTGCTCATGCGGCTTGCTCGTTTCTTTTTTTGTTCTTACCAAATCATATAGATAAAGTTTTCCATCTGCATCACATCTTACAAGCATTCTTGTTGAAAAAATGTTATAACGCTCCAGATTTCCATCTTCATCATAAACCGGTATTCCAAATCTTGTATTATAACGATACCATCCAAATTGTGCCTTTGCCCCATGTTTATTCTTATAATCAGGATACTGTGCCTTTTCAGAAGCAATCTGGATAAGTTCACCAATAGCAGGCGTAATGTTTGCTTTCGCTTTCATATTAGCACCTTTTAATCCCTTTGTATCATTTGAATGACTGAACTCATCTGGAAAATCAGAACCGATATATATTTTCTCTGAGGTTTCGGATATTTCAAAGTATTCTCCAATATATTCTTTCAGATACTGCTCTACTTCATTCCAATCTATCCCCTTCCTCGACTTAAATCTTATATCATTAATAAGGGCTATTTTTGAACCATCCAAATCCGTAATAATACTGACACTTTTGTTCATATTTCTCGTCCTTTTCTCTTCGTATCAGATATCTTTCGACATCTGATGCGATTTTACCATAAGTGTCACAATTATACTATGAATTTTTCTGCTTCTCCTTCGCTTTCTGTTCTTGGATTATTTCGTGTAAATTTGTGTTGCATCAATCTGATAACTAAGATTTGTCAAGGTTCCCTGACAACCAGCAACTGCACTTTTGGCACAATCCGGAATAGCCGCTAAATTTTCTTCCAAATATTTTGCTTTTTCTGGGTCATTCATGCACTTCTTTAAAAATGCACTTGATACAGATACCGTTGTTGGGATCCTGTGATTGCCATAATCTTACCTTCCTATCTGTTTTTACTTTGTCTGACTAGTTTCTTTCTGAACTTTATCAGTGTTTTTCTTCCAACAACTAAATCAATATTGCTCCTTTTCAACGCTTCTATGCCAACGCATCAAATGACGATGTTCCGCTTTCCATCACTCCTATAGATGTTGAAGTACCTAGCAGTTCCACCAGTTTTCCTGTCAGATCTGCCACATCTTTGCCATCTATTCTCAGATTATATTGCCGTTCTTCCTGCTCCTGTTTTTCGGCACGCTGTTTTTCCAGCCGTTCTTCTGTCTCTTTCTTTTCTGCTTTTCTTTTTTCAAGTCTTTCTTCAAGTTCTTTCCTTGCTTTTTCTGTTCCTGGATCAGCCTCATCCTGAGTACACATTACAGAACTCATGCTATCATATCCATTTATAGTAATACTATAACTCAGTATCTTTGCTCCTCTTGCTGCCACATAAGCTTCTGACTGTTCTATTGTTTTTGGTATTAGCGATAAATTGTACTCCAGCCATTGTTTTGTCTTTTCATCTCCCATAACCTCTGACAAAAGAGAGCTGTTTATATTTACGGAATAATCTTTGCTTCTTAAGCAATCATATTTTTGTGTTAAATAGTTCTTATATTCATGGGCATTCTTATATGTTCTGCCCGTTTTGCTGCCAGCATTTTGTGTGTTGCTATAACGATTCGTGTTTGCAGCATAGGTAACACCTGTATCATTTTGAATCTTCATTATCCTATTATCCTTTCCCTGAAATTTTATTTATCTGTTTTTTATATCGCCCTTTCTTCATTTATTATCTACTCAAATGTAACGAACCGACCTTTTTTTTGTAATAAAAAAATCAGCAGACATATTTCCCACTGATTTTGTAATCGTCATGCTTTCTGGTCGAAATAACCATTATACTTCCTTATCTATCTTACCTGACGTTAGAGAGGAATCCGTTTTCAAATATGTACCATTGTTTGTATAAGTCACACTTGCGCGGTTTGCAGCATTTGATATACCAGCTGCTTTCTGGGCTGTTTTGCCTGCAAAGGAATTGTAACCTGTAAAAACCGTTTTCAATGAACTGATATCTGCTTTCTTCAATGCATCTTCATCCAGCTCCAGCTTATTCCCCTTTCCTATGGTAATACCTATTTTAGAAAGTAAATGACTGGTTTTGTCTGTCATGCCTGTCATCCATGAAGCATTTCTGAGGACATCTTTTGTATTGGATTCTCCTGCCTCCTTAACAACGTCATTATAATCATCAATAAAAGCTTTCACTTTTTTGGTAATTGCATCCCAGTCATAATCCTCTACCTCTGTTTCTTCCCCGGTCTTTTCATCCTTCTTTTTAATTTTCTTTTTTTCCCAGAGTGACGCATCGTTTAGTGCATCTGCTGATTTTTTCAGGGAATCCGCACTTGTTTTCATCAGTGTAAGCTTCTGTGAAGTATCGCCTTTCCCCGATAATTTTTCTGCATCCTGCTTTGCATAATATGCTTTCATAAGTTTTCCATAGCTTCCGTTTTTAATTGCAGCATAATCAGAAAGCATATTGGTGTTTCCTACGGATGAACTGTCGGAAGTTCCGCCAAATAATGCGGAATAATCTACATTGCTGTTATATTTACTTGTGTAATCACTAAAACTCTTAATCTCTGACATAATCCCATTCTCCTTTACCAACTATAAGCGAATATCAATCGGTGTATATACTGCCTGTTGTGTTGCATTCTGTGCATTTTCCGGAGTCGGTGTTTCTACTGTCACCTGTGTTTCCCTTTTGATATCCGTATTCTTTACGCTGTCTGTCTCCTCTGCTGCTCCTGTAGCTTTCTGTGTTTTCTCAGATTTTTCAGTATTATTCTTTGTTGCTGTGCCTTCTGTATTGCTGTTATCCGCTTTTGTAGCTTCTTCTACTGATTTATTTGCATCAGCAAGTGTAGACATCTGTGCTGCTGTCGCAGACTGTGCCTTTGCCTTAAGCTCTGCCAGTTCTTCTTCCTTCTTCTCGGTATTTCCTTTTCCGGCATCCTGTTTGATTTCAGATTCAAGCACACTGGCACGTCCTTCTATCTGTGTTGCCATACTGCCCTGCACCTTTGCCTGTTTCATGGAAGAATCTGCGGAGATCATTGCCTGCATACTTGCCTTGGACAATCCGGTGCCTTTCTTTTTCGAAGTGTTATTTGTTCCAGCCACCATATCATCCATAGATGACGAATTTTTACTCTGCTGTTCCTTTCTCTGCTCGATCTGGTGCTGTCTTAACTGCTGATTGAGATTGTTAATCTCCTGCTGTATCTCCTGACGCTTTTTCATCTTATCCTCTAATGACATTTCTTCATTCGATGATAAGTCCTGTAGCTTCTGTTTGGCATTTGCAATCTGATTCTGAATATTTTTACTTACAGAATCATTCCCCTGTGCCATTCCCATTGTCCCTGACTGCATATTTGTCCCACTAAATCCATTAATTCTCATTTAATCCTCCTTGTTTTGCGGAGCAAAATCCGAACCCACTGGTGAGGAGAGGATTTAGACTCCTTGTTTTGCGGAGCAAAATCCGAACCCACTGGTGAGGAGAGGATTTAGACTCCTTGTTTTGCGGAGCAAAATCCGAACCCACTGGTGAGGAGAGGATTTAGACTCCTTGTTTTGCGGAGCAAAATCCGAACCCACTGGTGAGGAGAGGATTTAGACTCCTTGAACTTAAATTCTGAAATCCGTTTCCTTAAAAATCTGTACAACATGATTTCTCTTTACTGATTCCTTCGGCACATCTTTCTTCACAATAAACAGCGATGTTGTGAACCGCCCTTTTTTTGTTGTGAAGCAAATAAAAAGCACTAACTTCTTATTGTTAGTGCCTTTCCTGAAATACTACTTCTTTTTATTCTACCTGTAACATAATACTTAGAACCACTTCCTGATTCTCCTGCTCTAAAGAGATATCTCCCAGATACATCCTTGCAACCCTTCGGATATTATGCAGTCCAATTCCATGCTCCTTCCCGGATTTCTTTGTTTCCGGCAGATCGCTTTCCTTATATTTTAATGTGCCCTCGTAACTGTTTTTTATAGTTATCATAAAAATACTGTTTTTCCGAAAAGACGTAATACTGATATAAGGATTTTCACCACTAACATTCTCCATACAATTGTTAAGTGCATTGTTCAAAATCACGCTCAAATCAAATGCATTTAATTTCGTATCCTTCGGATAATGAAAATCTGATGTAAAACGAATCTGCCTCTCCTTCGCTTCTCTTAACTTTTCCATGAAAATCACATCAAGGACAGGACTCCCCGTTTTTATCTCAGGAGATATTTCATTCCACTCCTTTTTCAAATGCTCCATATATTCTGCTGCATCATCCATATGGTTCTCTGCCACAAGATGTTCCAGTATCTGTATATGATTCCCCATGTCATGACGCAGGCTGCGGATATCCTGATACAGCTTTTCCACTTCCCCGATATGCTTTTTCATATCACTGACCTGATTTAATACCAGTTCCTGCCCTGTCTGTTCTTCCTGTGCCACCTTCCAGTTTTGAAACATGATTGTCATAACAAGAATTGCTATGATAGAGATAAAATAATGCACGAAGCTTAAAGCTCCATAAAATCCATACGTATCAATCAGGCTCTTTCCTGTATCCTTTTCATAAATATTCAGATAATATTGCAGAATACCATATCCTGTTACACCTACGAGAGAAGGCATGATGAGCATTACCAGCTCTTTGCCGCTCATCTCATCTTTTTTGTATACATAGGCTTTATTGATCAGACCGATTGCGACTGCAAGGAAAACGATGCAGAGCACAATATCCAGAATTCTTGTTCCAGCATAAAGTCCATATTGCAGCCATTGTCTTCCGGCAATCGTATTCCCAAAAACCAGAGCTTTTGTGATAAAATCATCCAGTCTGCCTGCCATTGCAACCGCAAGCCAACGGATAGAAAAGAATGTCACTGCAAGAAATAGTTTCTGATAGATGTTTCGTCTGTCCTGTACATACATCACAAGAAATGCAGCCACAACTCCCATCAAATATGCAGAAAAATTGCCAATCCGCTGCGGTATCAGATACAGCACAGACATAATTCCAATATAAACAATACTGACCAGAGCAGCTTCCCTTTTCTTTTTCATATATGGGTATACAAAAACACCAAAACAGATTCCTGTAAAAATCAAAATTGCAATAACAGAAAACTTCGATGTGATCATCCAGCATCTTTCCACGAAACTCATCTGACTTCATTTCCTTTCCTCTGGTTGTATTTCAGATACCTCCTGACAAACTCCGGATAGTTCTGTTTTGCAATCAATGCAGTTCCATTTTTCATAGTCACACAAGTTGCATCATATTTTTCTACATATTTAAAATGTACAAGGTATGCTCTGTGTGTTCGGAAGAAATCTTCCCCAGCCATATTCTGCAAATCCTGCAGCTTTCCGTAGTATTCAATATCCGTATTTCGTGTATGGATAATAACTTTCCGGTTAAACACCTCAGCATACACAATATCACGCAGGAAAATTTTTATATGGCTTCCGGCGGTCTGTACCATGATATATTTTTCGTCTTTTTCAAGTCTGGAACTCCTTTTTACGGCATGGACTGCCTTTGTCACAACCTCTTTCAATTTTTCATCGTAAAATGGCTTCACCAGATAATGAAATGCTCCGACATCAAATGCCTGAAAAACATACTCCTCTGCTGCTGTCACAAAAATGAGTATCATATCCTCATTGTCCTGCCGAAGCATCTTTGCCGTTTCCATTCCATCCATTCCCGGCATCTGAATATCCAGAAATAGAACATCCGGCTTACAGCCACTTGCAATCAGTTTCTCACCCGATAAATATTTCTCTATAACCGCATCCGGCAATAACTTTTTTATTTTTTCCTCCAATATCTGAACCATAGATACTTCATCATCGCAGATAGCAATTCGCATATTGTCACTTCCTTTTTGTCTGATAAATATATTTATTATATCGGACAAACAGATGGTCTCTGACACAGTTGTTGTGAAATGACTTTTTTTTGTTGTGAAAAGGGCAGCAACCCATTATTGGTTCACTGCCCTGTCTTCTAATCATGTCTGCAATATTAAAGAAATGAAGCAAACTCATTCATTGGTATACGCTGGGATTCATGTCTATTTGCATCTGCTTTCTCCTCTGTATAACCAAGCGCCAATATATTGATTGGTTCAAGTCCCGACGGAAGATGAAATTCCTCTTTTATCACATCTGGTTTAAAATAACAAATCCAGACAGAACCCAAACCCTGCTCTGTAGCTGTAAGCATCATATGATCGGTAATAATTGACGCATCTATATCTGTTGTTTTCATTCCATCAAATGGGCGCGTCCATGCTTTATTCGTGTCTGCACACACGATGATTGCAACTGGCGCATTATAAATGTTAGCTGCCTTTGCCAGTTTTTCCTTCGCTTCATCACTTTTTACGATCAATAGTCTCACAGGCTGCATATTTGCTGCGGTTGGTGCTACATGAGCTGCTTTCAAAATTGTCTCCAATGTTTCCTGTGAAATTTCTTTATCCAGATAGCTTCTTACTGAAAAACGCCGCTTAGCAATATCTAAAATACTCATTTCTGTAAAATCTCCTTAAAATTATGATTGTATTGTCTAGACAATTTGATTATAATGGATTCGATATAAAAAAGACAAGAACGTACTTTTTTGTAATATACTAACCAAAAAGAAAGTGTAAAACATAAAATGCAAAATGTATATAATTGTCCTGTTGACGCAACAATCTCAAAAATTGGAGGCAAATATAAAGCCGTAATCTTATATCATCTTGGTAGCGACACATTGCGGTATAACCAGATTCGGAAAAAAATCCCAGCTATCACAGACAAAATGCTTGCCCAACAGTTACGCGAGCTTGAAAGTGATAACTTAATCATCAAAAAAATATATCCTGTCATTCCTCCCAAAACAGAATACAGCTTAAGTGAATTGGGCAAGACACTGATTCCTTTATTGGACTCTATGTGCGAATGGGGACAGCAATTTATGCCTGATGATTAAGAACCCACTGCAAGAGACCGTTTCAAGTTTTGTGTAAACTACAAAAGCTGATATAAGATTTGTGAATAGTTGCAAATGGGCAGAGCCGATTTTCCAGGTTCTGCCCATATCTGCATTATACAGGAGTTTTTGGGCATGGCAATAAGACCTGCCTAAAACAAGCTTGTTTTACAGGTTTCGTCCAGCCAGACGTTCTTCAAAATAGATCTCAAGCTGGGAATGGATCTGTCCCCAGTCCTGCCGGTGTCCTGTCCATTTCTTGGTGATATCCATAGTCGCAAGATACAGCATTTTTAAAAGGCTGTCATCCGATGGAAAAACGGTCTTGCTTTTGGTTACTTTCCGAAGCTGACGGTTGAAGCCTTCAATCGCATTGGTGGTATAAATCAGCCGCCTTACTGCCTCCGGGTACTTGAAATATGTGGATAATGTAGCCCAGTTATCATGCCAGGATTTATAGATCTTGGGGTACTTGGAATCCCATTTATCTTTGAATAATTCCAATTCATTTAATGCCGTTTCTTCCGTTGGAGCTGCATATACAAGCTTCAGATCAGCCATCAGTTTTTTGATATCTTTGTAGGAAACAAACTTCGTTGAATTACGGATCTGATGAATGATACACTGCTGGATTTCTGTTTTTGGATAAACAGCTTCAATTGCTTGTGGAAATCCATTTAGTCCATCCACACATGCAATCAGGATATCCTCAACTCCGCGGTTCTTTAGTCCATTCATGATGGAGAGCCAGAACTTGGCGCTTTCGTTTTCTCCAACATACATACCAAGAACGTCCTTTTTTCCGTTCATATCGATGCCAAGAGCAATGTAGACTGCACGTTTTACAATGCGTCCTTCACTTCGGACATGATAGTGGATAGCATCCATAAATACGACAGCGTACACTTCTTCCAACGGACGTTCCTTCCATTCTTTTACAATTGGAAGGATTTTATCCGTAATCCGGCTGATGGTACTGTCAGAAATATCAATATCATACAGTTCCCGCATGTGAGATTCGATATCTCCGGTAGTCATTCCCTTTGCATACATGGAAAGGATTTTTTCTTCCATGTCCTGAGTCACAGTATTCTGATATTTTTTGATTAGCTGAGGCTCATACTCACCGTTACGATCTCTTGGAGTAGCTACATCCATATCTCCATAGCTTGTGTGCATAGTTTTGCTAGAATGCCCATTCCGACTGTTATCTGTTTCTTTGTTTCGATAGTCATACTTGGAATAACCTAATTCCTCATCCAATTCCTCATCCAAAGCACCTTCCAGAAGAACAGACATCATGTCACGCATGATACTGTTTACATCGGTGCCGTCTTTGATGCTGATATCATTATTCTTCAGATAATCACGCATCATTTCTCGCATTGCTGCTTTTTGTGGGCTGTCTTTTCTTCTTGCCATAAAAATAACCTCCAAACTGAGTAATTTTATCTTACATCAGTTTGGAGGTTTACACAAACTTTGGGATGCTCCCATATACACATGCATCCTGTCATTCTATAACACAGCTTGAACTTCTGGCACTTCTTCCAAATCGGCGCTTTGCCGGGATAACATCGGCGGGGTGACATGAAGCTGCTCCGCCGCCCGTGTAATATTCTCCTCCCGCGCGATCGCAAGGAAGTCATTCAGCGCTCGAAGTTCCATATTGATCCCTTCTGCCCGGTTTTTCTCCGGTAGACGGCACAGACCAGATATGCGATTACCGCTCCGATCAGCGCTCCTCCCAGTACGTCCGTCGGAAAATGTACGCCGACATACAGTCTTGAGAATGCAATCACAAACGCAAACACCAGCACCGGAACGCCGATCTTCCTCGGACCCATGAGAAATACGACGACTGCCACCGCAAATGCACTCCCCGTATGCCCGGATGGGAACGAGTAATCGCTCTGCGCCTCTATGATCCTGTGCAGCCCATCCACGACCTCGTAGGGTCTCGTCCTCGCCACCAGATTCTTCAGCAGTACGTTGTTCACAAGCGTATTGAGCAGCAGTGAACAGGTCATCAATCCGCCGACCTTCCTGGTCTTCCGCAGCAGAAGGAACAGAATCGTCAGCGCAATCCAAAAATAACCGTGGTCGCCCAGATGTGTGAGAAACGTGAGTACCGGCGTGAGGAAATCATTCCGCATATGCTCCTGAATCCACAGAAGCACCGGTCCTTCCCAGTCAATCAAAAATTGTTCCATTGTTATGTATCCCCTCTTTTTCTCTTTTGAGGATTCTTATTATAGCACCCGTCTGCGCCGCTTACAAGTGCGTTTCTTTTTGTGCCTTGCGCCATCACCGGACGTGCTATCTCTGTGCGGTCAGCACCTTATTCAAAAGATCTGCCAAAGGCACCATCGCATTCATCGCCTCACTCACCGTATTGGTCTGCGCTCCCACCTCAATCAGCAGTGTTTTCGGACAGTAGTGCATATTGTAGCGGTACCCCTTCAGGTAGATCCTTCGGGTAAATCCCGGATAATACTCCGCCGCCTTTAGCTGCATCTGAAACGAGATTGCCAGATTATCCGCAATATAAGGATTGTAGAGGTAATCAATATCCCCCATCGCCGTCGTCCTGCTCAGCCCGTTAAAAAACATGACCTGCGCCATCTGTATTCCGTTGACCTGCGTAACCAGTCTTGTACTCTCCGCCACGCCGTCGCGGTGCAGATCAATGACAACCTCCACCCCGGGATTTTCCGCAAGCACCGCCTCAAGCCCCGGTCCTGCCTTGGAATAGGCGTGATCCCTGTCCCCCACATCGTATTCTCCCTTGTGGTGAATCACATTGAATCCATACTGCTCTGTCAAAAGCTTTGTCAGGTAATCCCCGACACCGACCACCGACGTCGATGCATCCCCCGGAACAGAATCTGCGTAGCCCTCCTGCGAGTGCGTGTGATAGATCAGGATCTGCGGCGTCGATGCATCGTGTGACAGGCGCAGATCTTTTCCCAGCAGTGCATCGGCATTCAGCTGGCTGCTGTTGATTGTCGTTGTGCTGTCCACCTGATAAAAATTCTGAATCAGATAGTCAAAATCATTCAGTTTTTCCCGCGGATATACCACCACCTTTTCTGTAGCCAATGCCGTCTGTATCTGTGCCGCCTGTGCTGTCTGTGTCTGTGCCGCCTGTGCCGCCTGTGTCTCCGCCTGCTGTTCCATCTGTGCTTCCGCCTGTGCCGTCTGTGCTTCCGCCTGCTGTCCCTCCGCAGCTTCCGGTACGGTTCCCTGCGTCTGCTCCTTCGTCTCTCCCTCCCGCATGCTTGTACTGCTTTGCTCCGCCGCCTCCTGCGTCATGATGACTTCCCCCGTCGCCGCATCCACATAGTTCTCGTCCGCCGCCTCCCGCGCCAGAATAGCCTCGTAGGACCAGTCACTCTCCACCTGCGTCTGATAATCGGCAGATACACCACTCTCTTCCGGGAGCAAAAAAAAGTGCGCGAGAAGCCGGTCTGCAATCGTAAGCTCCGCCGTCCCCTGCGCCTGCCCGCAAGCCTGCGGCAGGAAAAATCCCATGATCTCCTCCTGCAGCAAAAACCCCAGTTCTCCCGGTTCCAGTCTTACGCCGCCGGATAATATCACTGCCGCCGCCACAATCAGTATGGTTACCGGAAGGATTCGTCTCCGCTTTTTTCTCTTATCATGACTTCTATTATAATTTTTATACTGGTATCGATAAACATGCATAATTTACTTTATGCACCGGCAATTTCTTTTATGCCGCCAATCTGCCCTCCTTAAAGCGCATGCAGGCACCCGCCCGCAAAAGCGAGATTCAGCCCTTCCGAGATGGTGTAGCAGAGTCTCTTGACCGACTCGTCAATATCCTTCGGCGTCACAAACATGGCATTTAAATTCGGCGACAGCAGTTCGCGGATGAGTTCATATTTTTCCGCATCATTTAATTTTTCTAATGAATTTCCCATCGCTGCAAACGCCTGGCTCTGTGTGAGCGCGGTAACCAGATTGTACATCGTATCGTTCACGATTGTCGCGGCATCGACCACGGTCGGTACGCCAATGGAAATGACCGGAACGCCAAGACTTTTTTCATCCAGCGCATGTCTGTGATTTCCCACTCCGCTTCCCGGATTGATACCGGTATCCGTCACCTGGATCGTACGGTTCAGCCGTTTCGTGCTCCTCGCTGCCAGCGCATCCACCGCGACCACCAGATCCGGCTTTGTCTCCTTTACAATGCTGTGAATGATCTCCTGCGTCTCCATGCCGGTCTGCGCCATCACGCCCGGCACAATGCTGCTGATCCGGTTCACCGTCTGTTTGCCAAATGCATATTTTCCATACTCTTTCACAACATGCCGCGTGATAAACAGATTGTCCACCACTCCAGGTCCCAGTGCATCTGGCGTCACCTCACGATTCCCAAGTCCGGCAATCAGCACCGAGAGGCTCTCCTTTTGTAACCGCACAAGCTGTCTGATCACCCGCGCAAGCTGTTCGGATACCTCTCTGTGGTAGTCCTTGTCCTCCTCATCCATATCTGCCGCCTCGATGGTGATGTATGTTCCCTTGGGTTTTCCCATTGTCTTTGCCCCGTTCTCCGTCTCGATCACAACCGTGCTGACCGTCAGGTTCGGGCTGAGTTTTTCCTCCAGGAAACGGACTCCCTTAAGTTCCACATGATCTTCCTGCATTTTTTCCTGTGTCTCCAATGCAAGATCGGTGCGTATCTGATACATAGTCTCCTCCATTTTTTTGTATTCCTGCAGACAGGACATTTCTTTCTGTCTAGTCTGCCACAGAAAAAAAAAGTTATCCGCAAATTTTTCTGACAAATTTCAGCATTTTCTCTTGACAGGTCACTCAAAAGAGCCTATACTATCATAGTATGTTTACATTGAACTGTCCGTGTCCGGCTTCGATGTACATTTCATTGTAACGATGCACTGCATGTGCCGTTACCAGTTAGAATCATAATCATAACAAATTGGAGGTGTACAGATTGGCTAACATTAAATCTGCTAAGAAGAGAATTTTAGTAACAGAGACAAGAGCTGCAAGAAACAAATCTATCAGAAGTGAAGTAAAGACAGCAATCAAGAAAGTTGAGGCTGCTGTTGCTGCTAACGATAAGGAAGCTGCTAAGGCTGCCCTTACAGTAGCTATTTCCACAATTGAGAGCGCTTCTTCCAAGGGCGTATATCACAAGAACAACGCTGGTAGAAAAGTTTCCCGTTTAACAAAGCTTGTTAACACGCTGGCTTAATTCCAGAGAATAGATCTTAACATACGGTCCTAACCCAACCGTATGAAAAACACCAGTACCGTCATACTGGTGTTTTTTTATTTTTTCTGCTTTGCCGCACTGTAGCGGATGATAAACAGCTCCACTGCCATCTGATCGTTCATCCGTCCCGTCTTTACCGCTTCCTCCAGCGCCACACCGTCCTCCAACGCCTGTCTCAACTGCCCTGCGCCAAAACCGCGCGCCTGGGTGAGATTCCGCTTTACGGCAAACGGCGGAATCCCCGCCTTCTGTGCCATCGTCTGATTGTCAAATCCCTTGCCCGCCATATCCCGCAGATGAAGCAGAATCTGGAACTGTCTGGTAATCAGATACATGATACGCATCGGCGGTTCCTTGAGTGTCAGAAGGTCATAATACAGATCGAGCGCCCTGCGCTGGTTGTGTTCCGCGATCGCATTGACCATCTCAAAAATGCGGTTCGTCGTCTGCTCTGTCGCAATCGCTTCCACATCCGCAGCCTCAATGACACTTTTGTCCATGGTATAACAGATCAGCTTTTCCAGTTCCCGGTCGATATTGCCCATATCCGATCCCGTCTTACTCAAAAAAAGCTGCATCACCGATCCCGTAATATTCTTTCCCTCTTTTTTCAGGCGCGCCAGCACCCAGCGCGTAATCAGTTCTTCCGTCTGGGTGGCGAATTCCACTATTTTTCCGGCGTTCTTCACTGCCTTGTACATCCTGGAACGCTTGTCCACTTCCTCCTCCACAAACACGAAATAGGTGCTTGCAGCGGGCTGTGCCAGATACTCCGCCAGTTCATCGCAGGCATTTTTGAAAAAACCGCTGTTCTCGATAAGAATGACTCTGCGCTCCGCAAAAAACGGAAGGGTCTCCGCAAGATCAATAACCTGCTTCGGGTTGATGTCCTTTCCCTCGAAGCGGTTAAAATTCATATCGCCGTCTCCGCCCGACAGCATGCCGCCCATCCCGGAATCCTCTCCCGCCGCAGTGAGCGCATTCTTTAACTTGTCCCGGTACTGGCGTTTCAAATAATCTTCCGTTCCATATAATAAATAGATCTGTTTTAAATTTCCGGATCTGATATCTTCGTCAATTGTTTTCATAAAAGTTTCTGTCCTGTTCTTCCTGTCTTAAATAGTTTCAGCCGCTCCGGCATCATATACATATTATGCTCCGGCAAAAGTCCGGGCGTAGCGCGTTCTGCTGATCTCGCAGTGCACGTCCAAGAAATCCCTGATTTCTTGGACTGACGGGCATTCGCCCTATCATTCGTCAAAAATATCCGATGCATTGTGCAAGCACTGCATCGGATATTTTCTCCTTATGGCACTGCTCATTGCTTACGCACATTATATCATACCTTTACCAGTGCCGCAAACTTCCCTCACTGCCACCACTGTTCTTTTTCCTCCAGATACCCCTGACAGACGGCTTGTCCGTCCGTCTTTTTGACGCACAGTCTGCCGCTTTCCATCGTATAATACACCTGGCTCCCCGCCTGCTGCATATGCCCGACAGCCTCCTTGGAGGGGTGTCCGTACCGGTTTGTTCTGCTGCACGACACCAGTGCGATCTCCGGTGCCAGCGCCTCCAGAAACCCGGTGGAATTGGAATAGCGCGATCCGTGATGCGCCGCCTTATAAAAATCGATTTTCTGCACGTCAGCTCCCGTTTTTGTCTTCTGCAGCCAGGTCAGAATCTCCTCTTCCTGCGTCGCTCCGATATCTCCGGTAAAGACACCGGCAAAGTCATCCTCCTGATAAAAAAGCACCAGCGACTCCTCGTTTTTGTCCACAGACTGACCCCCAAACGCGTCCTCAGATTCACCGGGATGCAGTGCCGTAAACGTTGCGTTTCCAAAATGCCAGATGTCGCCCCGCCTCAGCCACACCACTTTTGTTCCCGCATCCTCTGCCAACGCTTCCAGTTCCTCCCAGTTTTCATCCCGCGGCATCTGTTCCGCCACTGCCAGATACTCCACGGGATATCCCGACGACAGTATCTCCCGCAGTCCGCTGATGTGGTCTTCATCGGTATGAGACACCACCCAGCAGTCAATCTTTTTGACCCCTTTGTACTTTAGAAACGGCAGAATCCGATAAGTGCCCACCTTTCCGACATTGGAACTTCCTCCGTCCACAAACAGGTGGTACCCCTCCTTCGTCTGCAGATAGCAGGCGTCCCCCTGCCCGACATCCAGCATATCCAGTTCCGCCTCCCCGCTCCGCGAAACTCCCAATACGGCAAGCAGCAATAGTGCGGCAAGGAAAACGCCCGGATGTCCTCCATTCTTTTGCTCTGCCCTCCTGCCGTGTTCCTTTTCTCTTTCCCTTTGCTCTCTCTGCCGGTGCAATAAGCATGTTCCAACTCCCAGAAACGCATAATATACCGCGATCTGCCAGCGCTGCGGTCTTCCGACAATCCACATGGCGCCCGGAAGCATACCGGCAAGCGCACATATATGCTTCCCCATAAAGAGCAGAATTCTGCATGGAAAAAGCATCCCTTTTGCCAATGGAAGCGACAGGAGTCCCACCATTCCGCCTGCCGCTCCGAATCCGAGCAGCACCCCCATCATCGGTAGCATGAGCAGGTTGACGAAAACCGCATAGACCGGAATCTCATAAAAATACCATGCCACAAGCGGCAGTGTCGTAAACCAGACCGCTGATGCCGCAAAGATTTTTCCGCGCAGCGCTCCCATCCCTTTTTTCTCATAAGAGATGCTCTGACCGACCCACACGACGCCAAGGATTGCAACAAAGGAAAAGCGGAATCCGGCGTCCCAGAACAGGCAGGGATTTTTCCAGAGAAGCGCCACTGCGGCAAATGCGAGCGCACAAAATGTATCATAGCTCCTCCCGATGACCTGTGCTCCCAGAAACAGCAGGAACATGAGAACCGCGCGTCTCACGGAAACGCCCCATCCAGCCATCCCGCCGTATCCGTACATCACTCCTGCCGCTGCAAGGGCAGCCATGCCAAACGGCAGTCCCGCTTTCTTTAACATCCGGTAGAGCGCCATCCCGATCACAGAGATATGAAGTCCGGAAATCGCCAGAATGTGCGACAATCCCCCGATCTGGTAGAGTCTCTTCGTCTCTGCATCCAAAAACTCCCTATCGCCGACGACCATCGTCGCCAGTATCCCCGCATCGCGCTCGCCCATCGTCTTAAGGTAGACCTCTTTAATCCGCTGGCCAAGCTGCCAGAGGGCTTCCGCCGTCTGCCTCTTTGCACACACCTTTCTATCAAGTGCCGAACCTTCCATCGCAAAATCAAATCCGCGCGCAAAATAATAAGCCTTCGCATCAAACGCACCCTCATTTGATGCCCGCTTCCATAATGTAATCTCTCCGTGATATATGAGAATATCTCCGATGGAACAATCATCGGAATCAGAATAGATCAGAACCCCACCGCACGATACCGGTTCTGCCTGTAAGAAATTTGATGAATCCGTCCGAAACATACAGGACGTTAATTCATAGACATATCGATTTTTCTGTACCTGTTTTCCCGCAAGCTGTCCCTGTACGGTCACATACATGCCATCCTGCAGTTCTCCCAGATACGCCTGCCTGCTCTCCTCCGCCTCCAAATATCTTCCGCTTCCAAGAGCAAACATCAGCAAAAAAACTCCGGCGCCAAAAGCCGTTCTCTTTCTTTCCGACGGGGAAATCCCGTCGCCCGGACGGTACCCGTCAGCAAAAATGCCGCCAAGAATTCCGCAGGCCAGGACGCCGCAGGCTAGCAATGCCCGCGCGAATACGCTCCAGCCGTATGCCGCCGCAAGAATCCCCGACAGAACGCCCGCTGCGCCAAGACACAAAGGCCGTTTTGTCACACACTTCCCCCTTTAATCCGTTTCGGTAGGTTCCTCCGTTTCCGAAAAGGCGCTCTCTGCCCCCGTGACATAATCCATATTGCGGTCATACATATCCGCGAGCGGGAAATTGTCGCGGTAGACTCCGCTCGTATCGCCGTTGACGGAAATCTGAACCTTGCTGATCGTGGAAAGCTCCGACAGGGAATCCACGATCGAATAGATAACGATTGCCTCGTTTACTTTGTAATCCTGATTCTTGAACGCTTCATCCAGGCTGACGTAGCAGACGCCGTCCACCACCGACACAGAGACAAGCTTGGTTCCCTCCGGAATCGCAGACTTTGCATCCTTGGTCTTCGGACCGTCTAAAAGCTGCTCCATAATCAGTTTTTCCATGGAAATATTGCTGCTGTAGTAGACATCCTCGCGCACTTCCTTGACCAGACCGTCCCCGTCCAGATTGGAAAAATACAGCGTGAGTGTTGTATTCTGAATGGAATTGATCTGCTCTCCCGGATTTTCGATAAAGCTGTCCTGATTCATGGTACCGACAAGATTCCCCTTCGCATCCGTAAGCGGTGCGTCTCCAATGTAAAATGCCACGCAGTCCACCCCGTCGATCTGTGTCATCGTCCGGACAACCGCCGCTCGGCACAGTACCTCATCGACAGCACTCATTTTGCTGTAATCCTCATCAAAATGCAGGGTTAAAAGCACACCGTCCAGTGAATAATTCGTGATTTCCACATCATTTGGAATCGGCTTCCGGTAATCCACATTGTCCGAATCCGAACTCAGTTTCGCAAGGAACTCCTTGATCATTCCGTCGGTATCGGTTGCCGAAGGCTCATAAGGTTCTTCCACCAGACGGTTCTTGTCCTTATTCAGATATTCGATATGATAGGCACTCTGCTCCGTCTGCCTGCCACACGCCGCGAGCGAGCCTGACAGGAACATCAGACATGCCAGTCCCAGACATATTAACTTTTTTCTCCATCGATAAGCTTCTCGGCTCATAGACTCTCCCTTATCTAAGAAATATAATTCAGCGGAATTCTGACGTTGAAAATCGTTCCCTCTCCCACGGTACTGAACACCTTGATGGCTCCGCGGTGCATCAGAACCGCGCTCCTCGTAATGGCAAGTCCAAGTCCCGTTCCGCCAATCTCCCTGGAATGAGACTTGTCCACACGGTAAAAACGCTCATAAATATGCTCTAACGACTCCTCCGGAATACCGATTCCGCAATCCTCCACTTTCAGATAAAAATACTGGTGATCGGCATTCAAAGAGACATGTACCCATCCGTCCGGGCGGTTATATTTGACTGCATTTTCGATCAGGTTGGTAAAGGCAAGCGTAATCTTTACCTCATCCACATCCGCACTGACCGGTCGGAAACTCTCCAACACCAGCTCGATATTCTGCTTTTCCGCAATCGGCTTTAAGCGCTTTAAAATCTGCTCTAACAGTTCGTTGATGTTGACATTCGTGATGTTTAAATCTCCCGCAGACTTATCCATCTTTACCAGAGACAGCAGATCATTGATGATCTTCGTCTCACGGTCCACCTCGTTGCCGATATCCGACATGAATTCCTGATACAGCTCCACCGGTGCGTCCTCCATGCTGTTGATGGAATCCGCCAGCACCTTCATGGAAGTCAGCGGCGTTTTCAGCTCATGCGAGACATTGGACACAAATTCCTGTCTCGAATCATCCAACACCTTCATGCGCCCCAACATCTTATTGAACTTTTCACAGATCTGCCTGGTCTCGGTGTAAGCGTTAATCTTTAATGCGTCATCCCCATATCCCGTCTGAATCTCCTCGATCGACTTTGCCATGGCATGGAACGGCGCCACAAGATGAATCGCGATAAACGTTCCCGCAAAGATGATCGCCACGATCGCAATCAGTTCCATGACAAGCGTATTGCGCGCCAGATATTCCAGATTCAGATTGATGCTGTCGGTCGAAACGCTCACCATAATCACACCGATCGTCCGCTTGTTCTCCGTCTCCGGGTCCACATGCACCAACGGAATCGTCATTTCAATGTAACGGTTCTGGGAATCATATTTGCTGATTTCCTCCCCCTGGATACTCTTGATCACTTCCTCGGAAATAATCGTCTTTCCGGTGTCAAGATTGTAGGTATCCTTTATGATATGGAACTCCTCATCGATAATCATGACACGCCCGTCATAGATCGTTGACAGCTGCTCTAACTGCACGTTGATCGCAGACTCACTCTCCGCATTATTCAGATAATCATTGGAAACGATCTGATTGGCGAGAATCTTCGCCTGGCTTAGAATCTCACTCGTGCGGATCGACACCGCACGATTTTCATAAGAGCCGAGCATCCCGGCACGCAGCAGGACGCTCGGTACAATTCCGATCAGAATGCAGAGAAGAATCAGTCTGCACTTAAGACTTTTGAGAAAATCGGTTAATTTTTTAAATTTAGACATTGTGTACACCCGTTAATTCTGTGAATAATAGTACCCGACGCCCCACTTTGTGTGAACGTATTTCGGTTCGCTCGGATTGCTCTCGATCTTCTCCCGAAGACGCCGCACATGCACATCCACCGTTCTGACATCCCCCGGATACTCATAGCCCCATACAAGATTCAAAAGATTCTCTCTTCCATATACCTTGTTGGGATTATTCACGAGCAGTTCTAAAAGGTCGAACTCCTTTGCAGTGAGATTGACCTCCCTGCCGAGAATAAACAGCCTTCTGCTCTCGCAGTCCAGCTTTAAGTCTCCCGCCTCGATCACCTTGGATTCTTCTTTCCTGGACTGCGATGCGGCAGTTCTTCTCATGATGGCTTTGATTCTCGCCTTCACTTCCAGAATGTTGAACGGCTTTGTGATATAGTCATCCGCGCCGTACTCCAGTCCAAGAATCTTATCCATGTCATCGCCCTTGGCTGTGAGCATGACAATCGGCATATTGGAAAACTCGCGGATATGCTGGCACACCTCGAATCCGTCCATCTTCGGCAGCATAATATCCAGCAGAATCATGTCGTATGCATTCTCTGTCGCCATCTTAAGCGCTTCCTTACCGTCGTAGGCGCAATCCACTTCCATGCCGTCCTGCTCCAGACTGAAACGGATTCCCTTTACGATTAACTTTTCATCATCCACCACAAGAACTTTTTTCGCCATTTATTTCACCTTTATCTGATCTCTGATCCGATTATACAATCCCTCTTTGATTCCATCTACATTCATAATCTCTTCAACGGAAGAAAATCCTCCGTGCGCATCCCGGTAGTTTACAACCGCCTTCGCCTTGGTCTGTCCGATCCCGGAAAGCGTCATAAGCTCTGCCAGCGACGCCGTGTTGAGATTCAGACGTCCGTCTTCCGGAGACGATGCCGTCCCTCCCGAAGTTCCCTCACCGTTCCTGACACTGCTGTCCGCAGAAGTCACACTTCCTCCCGCAGAAACTGCACTGCCGCCCGCAGAAGTCATACTGCCCGTCATCCCGGCCGCTTCTTCGCTGTCAGGAATATACACCATGAGTCCGTCGTACACGCTCTCCGCAAGATTGACTGCACACATCCCGGCATCCTCTGTCATGCCGCCCGCCATCTCGACCGCCTCATAGATGCGGTCTCCGGGCTCTAACACGTACACGCCCGGCTCTGCCACCTCTCCGCAGACATAGACATAACATTTTCCCGACGCACGGTCTGCCTTATCAGCATCTTCCGTCGTCTCCGGTGCAAGAGCTGCCTCAGCCGCCCATTCCTCACCGGAAACCTCCGGCAGATCCACACTTCCCGTCTGCTCCCCGCCGGAAACGTCCAGTATATCCAGACGCTCCCCAGCCTCCGTTTCTTCCGTCTCCTGCACATTCCCGGTATCCTGCGAGACTTCCGTCTCCAGATAAACCTCGTTCTGACTGCCACATCCCGCCATAAAAATGCACAGAATCATGCCAGCCCCTATCTTCTTCCATGTTCGTATCATAAGCATTCTCCTTCTTCTATATAAAAGGAGTCCTCAATGCCCGATATTCATATTCTAACGAAATTTTACAGCCGTGACAAGAGTGTTTCAGAAATATTTCAAAATTGTTTCTTCCAATGTTACCCAGAAATTTTTGGCATCCTTGGAATCCGGCATTAAAACTGCCCCCTCATACGCGTCCAACGCCGTCTGCTCCACGGTATCCGGCGTCTCTGACGGAATCACGGAGTAATGTCCCGACAATCCATGCAATTCGTCCGCCATGCCGACTGTCACAAACTGTGCAAAATCTGCCGCCGCTGCACTGTCTTTTGTATAATCATTGACCACTATCATATCGGTAGACGCACATGTCGCCGCCGAGAGCGTATCGCTTAACTCCGGCATCTGCATCAGCCCATAGTCATATCCGTCCAGCTGCCAGAGTGTATCAGTATCCAGGATTGCCGAAAGAGTCCGCCCTTCCCGGAAATTGTTCACGATATGCTGTTCGGACACCTGATCCGCATCAATGGAAAAAGATGCCAATATCGTGTCAAAATACTCCAGATCCAGCTGATAGAGCGTATCATCGTAGGTGACATCCAATTCGTCCGATCCTCTCTTTGCGAACGTGACGCTGTTGCCGACAAACGGGAAATCATAGAACGCATCCTTGACATCCCACTCCAGCAGATATTCCACATTCTCTGCCGGCTCGTTCTCATTGGAATAATCGATGATTGCCTGCAGTGATGCCGGCGCCTCGGTAAAATAATCCGTCTGGTAAATAAACACGCACGCATCGTAGGACAGCGGATACCCGAGCACGCGCTCTTCGTAGGTCGCCGCCTCGACTGCCTTTTCCAACACGCCGTTTTCCGACGGATCCGTCTGATTCACGGAAACAAGACCATAGAGGTATGCTTCCTCCAGATTATCCCCCGGTAAGAGGTACACATCCGGAAATGCATCATCCTGCATGGTCTTATCGTAAATAGTTCCAAGATAATCAATGGTATCCTGATACTGCACGGCTACTTTTTTCCCGGTCTTAGCGTAATAGCGCACAGCCGCCTCGGTAAAAAAGTCTGCATAGCTGTCATCCGCATACCACAGCGTAAGGTCTGCCGGTGCGCTCCGGTAAGCTTCATCCGCCGCCGTTTCTCCCGTCTCCGTGGAGGACACACCCTCCCCACTGCTGCCGCATCCAGCTGTATTCATAACAGCCATTCCTGTCATTCCAAGCACAACGACAAGTCCTGCCACCGTCAGTCTTTTGTATAATCGTTTCATTTTATTTCCCTAATCCGTTTTTTTATTCTCATTATCAGGGAATTACATCTCTGCCAGAACCGCATCCAGCTTCTCTGCCATCTCATCCACATGCTCTTTCCCGATAATCAGTGGAGGTACAAAACGAAGCACATCGGCGCCTGCCGTGATCACGACAAGTCCGTGTTCCAATGCTGCTGACGCAATTTTTCCAACCGGTTTCTCACACACAACGCCCTGCATCAGTCCCAGACCTCTGCGCGCCGTAAGGAAATCATACTTTTCCACAAGCGCATCCAGCTTCTGCTCCAGATACGGCGTGATCTCTTTTACATGCTCTGTAATCCGATCCCGCTCCATCATCTTAAGCACGGTGTCAACTGCTGCTCCGACAAACGGGTTGCCGCCGTAGGTCGTCCCGTGATCGCCCGGTGCCAGCGACTTTTCCGCCACGCGCTCAGTCATCAGGAATGCTCCCACCGGAACACCGCATCCAAGCGCCTTCGCGCTGGTCATAATGTCCGGTTTCACACCGTAGTGCTGCCATGCGAACATCTCGCCGGTGCGCCCCATGCCGCACTGGATCTCATCTAAGATCAGCAGAATGTCATGCTCATCGCAGAGTGCACGCACCCCCTGAAGGAATTCGTCGGTTGCCGGGTAGATTCCACCCTCGCCCTGTACCGTCTCCAAAATAATAGCACAGGTTTTCTCATTTATCAAAGCTTTTACGCTGTCTAACTGATTAAATTCCGCGAAACGGATTCCCGGGATCAGCGGTTCAAACGGTTCCTGGTAATGTTTATTGCCGGTTACCGAGAGTGCTCCGAGACTTCTGCCATGGAACGAGTGATTCATGGCAATGATCTCATGCCCTGCATGACCGTCCCTGGTGTACGCGTATTTCTTTGCGGCTTTTAAGGCTCCCTCGATTGCCTCCGTGCCACTGTTCGTAAAAAAGACGCGATCCATCCGGCTTGCCTTTAAGACACGTTTCGCCGCGCTTGTGATCGGCTCGTTGTAAAACAGGTTGGACGTGTGCATCAGCTTATCCACCTGCGTCTTTAGCGCCTCGCTGTACTCCCTGTTATGATACCCAAATGCCTGCACGGCGATTCCCGCCGCAAAATCCAGATATTCTTTTCCGTCCGTGTCATACAGGTATACACCCTCCCCATGGTCAAACACCACCGGGAAACGGTTATAGGTATGGAGGATGCTCTCCTCCGCCTCTTTCATGCATGTCTCTTTATTCATTGTAATACCTCTTCTCTTTCTCACTAAGGATCGCCGTACCGATACCTCTGTTGGTAAAGATCTCAAGGAGCAGACAATGTGCGATCCGCCCGTCTAAAATATGTACTCTGGACACGCCGTTTTCAATGGCGTCGATGCAGTTGTTCAGTTTCGGCAGCATACCGCCCCCGATAAAGCCGTCGCCGATCAATGCTCTCGCCTCGTCGATGGTCAGTTCCGAGATGAGCGTGCTCTTGTCCGAAGGATCCTTGTATACACCCTCAATGTCCGTCAAAAATGCAAGCTTCTCCGCGCTGACCGCCTTTGCAATCGCACAAGCCGCATCATCCGCGTTGATATTGTAGCTGTTGTAGGCATCATCCATTCCGACCGGACACACGATCGGCAGAAAATCCTTCTCCAGAAGATCGTAGAGGATCTTCGGATTGACCTCCGTGATCTCACCGACAAATCCGATGTCCTCCCCGTTGGAATATTTTTTCTCCACCTTGAGCAGTCCGCCGTCCTTGCCGCTGATGCCGATTGCATTGACACCCAGCTCTTCCACCAGCTTGACCAGAGATTTGTTGACCTTATTTAAGACCATCTCCGCAATCTCCATCGTCGCCTCATCCGTCTTGCGGAGTCCGTTGACAAACACCGGCTCCATGCCGACTTTTCCAACCCAGCGGCTGATCTCCTTGCCTCCGCCGTGCACGATGATCGGCTTGAATCCAACCAGTTTTAAGAGGGTCACATCCTGGATCACATGGCGCTTTAACTCCTCGTCCACCATGGCGCTTCCGCCGTACTTTACCACAATGATCTTGCGGTTAAAACGCTGTATATAAGGGAGCGCCTCGATCAGCACTTCCGCCTTTGCCAGAATTTCCTGCATATTTTTCTCGTCCATTTTCTCTCCACTCTCCCTGAATTTTTACGTCTCTGCTTAGGAACGGTAATCCGCGTTGATCTTGACATAATCATATGTCAGATCACAGCCCCACGCCGTCGCCTCCTCCGTGCCCATCTTGATATCCGCGATCGCCGTCACCTCCGGCTCCGAGAGGATCTTCGTCGCCTCCTCCTCGCTGTAGTCAAGTGCCACGCCGTCCTTTATGATCTGCATTTTTCCTGCCGCACTCTCAAAGAACAGATCCACCTTCTCCGGATCAAACTGTGCGCCCGAGTAACCCATCGCACAGAGAATTCTTCCCCAGTTTGCATCGTGTCCGTAGATTGCCGCCTTGGTCAGATTCGATGTGATGACCGACTTGCTGATGATCTTCGCCTGCTCCTTCGTCTCTGCTCCGATGACCTTCACCTCAAACAGCGCCGTGGCTCCCTCGCCGTCGCCTGCCATCTGCTTCGCCAGATATTCATTGACTGTCCGCAATGCCTCGCAGAACCTGTCGTAATCCTCATTTTTCTCTGAAATGACCGGATTCTCCGCCATCCCGTTCGCTAAAAGCAGACAGGTATCATTGGTGGAAGTGTCGCCGTCCACGGAGATCATATTATAGGTGTCGCAGACATCTGCCTGCAGCGCTTCTAAAAGCAGGGGCTGTGCGATCGCCGCATCCGTTGTCACAAAACTCAACATCGTGCACATGTTCGGATGAATCATGCCCGAGCCTTTGCACATGCCGCCGATCGTAACAGGAACGCCGCCAAGCATGACTTCCACCGCAATCTCCTTCTCGTGGGTATCCGTCGTCATGATCGCCTGTGCCGCCGCATGACCGCTCTCTGTCTCACCCGACAATGCCGGAACCATCGCCTCAATTCCCGCACAGATGCGCTCCATCGGAAGCTGCATGCCGATCACTCCGGTCGATGCCACGAGCACCTGATCTTCCGGAACCGGAAGCAGTTCACCGACTTTCTCCGCCGTCTGTCTGCAGTAGCGCATTCCCTCCTCGCCGGTACACGCATTGGCAATCCCCGCATTGATCACAACCGCCTGCGCCTTTTTGCTCTCGTATACAATCTTCTGATCCCACTTTACCGGGGCAGCCTTCACCAGATTCGTGGTAAAAGTTCCCGCCACCGCACAGGGAACCTCGCTGTAGAGCATTGCCATGTCCTGTCTGTTCTGATATTTGATACCAGCCGCCGTGCTGGCAGCACAAAATCCTTTTGCGGCGGTCACTCCGCCCTTTATCATCTTTATCATTCCGCACTCCTTTTCTTCCTATGGATTATAGGTCGTGATATTATCCTCGTTTGTGACATATTCGTAATAGTTGACATCCTCGCGGAAAGTCCACCCGAGTCCCTGCCAGAAACGGTTTCCGACTTCATTTTTCTTGAATGCAATCAGGTTGATCTTGTTGATATGCTCTGCCGCAAGCGCATCCACGCAGGCACCCACGAGTTTCTGTCCGATCCCGTGCTTGCGGTACGCCTCCTGCACGCATACATGATACAGGCAGCCTCTTCTCCCGTCATGTCCGCAGAGAATCGCGCCCACAATCTTTCCCTCCGCCACCGCTACCATGCTGGTGGTCGGATTACGTCTTATAAAACGCTCCACGCCCTCTCTGGAATCATCGATGCTGCGGATTCCAAACCCGTGAATCTCCATCCATAACGCATGTACCGTCTCAAAATCATCCATTGTCATCACGCGGATGACCGGTTCTGTCTCTTTCATACTTCCATCTCTTCTCTTTATCATTTCCGGTTCATTTTCCCGCTGCTTCCTTCCGTGGAAAATCCTTCCCGGGTTCTGTTTTCGCTCTGTATCTACGGGAACATCGGCACCAGACAAAGCCCTTCCGCCTCGTCAAATCCAAACAGCAGATTCATGTTCTGCACTGCCTGTCCGGCCGCACCCTTGACCAGATTGTCAAGCGCTCCCATCATCACGATTCTGCCCGTGCGCTCATCGATCTTAAAACCGATATCCACATAATTGCTTCCCTCGACCCATTTGGTCTCCGGGCACGCATCCTTCGGAAGCACGCGGACGAACTTTTCCTTCGCATAATACTTATCGTAAGCCGCCTTGATCTCCTCGTAAGAAGGAAGACTTCCGTCCGCCTTTTTCGTCAGGGTGGCATATTCTGTCGCCAGAATTCCGCGGTTCATCGGCACCAGATGCGGCGTAAAATTCACAACAACCGGTCTGCCTGCCGCGTAGCCGAGCTGCTCTTCAATCTCCGGTGTATGTCTGTGGCTCGTGACACCGTACGCCTTCATATTCTCATTGACCTCACAGAACAGATTCGGCAGCTTCGCACCGCGCCCTGCGCCGGAGGTACCGGACTTCGCATCAATGATAAGGGTATCCGGATCGATCAGCCCTTCCTTCACCAGCGGATATGCCGTCAGAATCGAACAGGTGGTGTAGCAGCCCGGATTGGCAACCAGTCTGGCATTTTTCACTTTATCGCGGTTCACTTCGCAAAGGCCGTACACCGCCTCCCCGATAAACTGCGGGCTCTTATGCTCGATCTTATACCATTTCTCATACACCGCAACGTCCTTGATACGGAAATCCGCGGACAGATCGATGATCTTTGTCTTCTCAAGAAGTCCTTCGTTTAAGACGCCTGCCAGAAATCCCTGCGGCGTCGCCGTAAAGATCACATCCACCTGCTCTGCCAGTGCTTCCATATTGTCGTCCATACACACGTCATCCACGATCTCAAACATGTTCTGATATACTTCTGCGTATTTCTGATCTATATAACTTCTGGAACCGT
Organism: Roseburia hominis A2-183; assembly: GCF_000225345.1. Taxonomy (NCBI): domain Bacteria; kingdom Bacillati; phylum Bacillota; class Clostridia; order Lachnospirales; family Lachnospiraceae; genus Roseburia; species Roseburia hominis. Next base: position 1,214,968 of record NC_015977.1, on the reverse strand, counting down.
ACCATTTGATTTCCACTTCTTTATGTCCCATCAGAAGACGCACCAGCTCATTTCCCGCATAACCGGTCGCACCTATGATTCCTGCCTTTATCATGTTCGTATTCCGCCTTTCCTTTTCCTGCAAAAAATCTTTTCACACTATATCCCTATATTAGTCTACCTCTTTGCCATAGTAAAGTATTTTTTGTCCGTTTTTTAGAAATATTCTTGCATAATTATACATCCGTTTTTTCTTTTATGCAAGCATTGTTTTACTATTTATGCAACGTTTTTCTTGTTTTAGATTTCTTTTTTCCTTAATTTATATAGGTTTTCCCTATTTTCATTCTGTATGCTTTGTACATGTATATGCATTTTTATTTGAAATATATGTATATTTTTTCACTTGCTTTTCCGTTGCATATGTTGTATATTGATTGCAGTTAATGATTTACAGAAAGGAAAAAAGCCCATGAAAGAAAAAGTTATCTTAGCTTACTCCGGCGGTCTGGACACCACCGCCATCATTCCCTGGTTAAAGGAGAATTACGATTACGAAGTCATCTGCTGCTGCATCGACTGCGGTCAGGAGGAAGAACTGGACGGTCTGGAAGAAAGAGCCATCTCCTGCGGAGCTTCCAAGCTTTACATCGTCGACATCATCGACGAGTTCTGCGATGACTACATCATGCCGTGCGTACAGGCAAACGCCATCTACGAGAACAAATATCTGCTCGGCACTTCCATGGCACGTCCGTTAATCGGCAAGAAGCTGGTTGAGATCGCAAGAAAAGAAGGTGCTACCGCCATCTGCCACGGCGCTACCGGAAAAGGAAACGACCAGATCCGTTTTGAGCTTGCCATCAAGGCTCTCGCTCCGGATCTCAAGATTATCGCTGCATGGAGAGACGACAAGTGGACCATGCAGTCCCGCGAGGATGAGATCGCATACTGCCAGGCACACGGCATTCATCTTCCGTTCTCCGCAGACACCAGCTACAGCCGTGACCGCAACATCTGGCATATCAGCCACGAGGGTCTTGAGCTCGAGGATCCTGCCTGTGAGCCGAACTACGATCACCTTCTGGTACTCGGCGTCTCCCCGGAAAAAGCTCCTGAGGAGGGCGAGTATGTGACCATGACCTTCGAGAAAGGTGTTCCGACCTCCGTCAACGGCAAGAAGATGAAGGTTTCCGATATTATCCGTGAGTTGAACCGTCTCGGCGGCAAACACGGCGTCGGCATCATCGACATCGTGGAGAACCGTGTTGTCGGCATGAAGTCCCGCGGTGTCTATGAGACTCCTGGCGGAACCATTCTGATGGAAGCACATCAGCAGCTCGAGGAGCTGGTACTTGACCGTGCTACCATGGAAGTGAAAAAGGATATGGGCAACAAGCTCGCTCAGATCGTATACGAGGGCAAATGGTACACCCCTCTCTGCGACGCAGTGAAAGCATTTGTCACCTCCACACAGGAATATGTGACCGGTGAAGTCAAGTTCAAGCTTTACAAGGGCAACATCATCAAGGCCGGAACGACCTCCCCGTATTCTCTCTACAGCGAGTCCTTGGCAAGCTTCACCACCGGCGATCTCTACGATCACCACGATGCTTCCGGATTCATCACACTGTTCGGACTGCCGTTAAAAGTTCGTGCAATGAAGATGCAGGAAATCGGCGAGAAAAACAAATACGAATAAATCGTACATCCGGATTGCTTACACAAGAACCCCCGGAAATCTGCCGTTTCGGCAGATTTCCGGGGGTTCCTTTTCTGTCCGGTTATTCACATTCCGATAATTTTCTTCCTGATCATGCGCTTTCCTGCGCATCCAGTATCGCATCCAGCACGGCAAGCCCCATCTGGATCTCCTGCTCGGTCAGGCTGCCATATCCAAGCAGCAGCACCGGACATTTTCTGTCACTGCCATTCTCTTTCGTCAGCGCATATTCGCCGAGCCCCGATACTTTCACGCCCTGCGCAGCCGCACGCTCACAGATCTCCCTCTCGCTGCATCCGGTATCTGCCTCCACGAGCACATGGAGTCCCGCATGGTCTCCGCTGACTGAGAGCACCCAGCTTCTTTTTTTCAGTTCACCGATCAGGAAATCATGCCTGCCGCGGTAAATACCGCGCATCTTATTAAGATGCCGCTCAAAATGCCCGTCCCGCAAGAACTCCCGGAGAATCTCCTGCTGCATGCGCGGCACCGTCGTCGAATAAAATCCGCAGACGGCGCGGTAGCGCTCCATCAGCTGCTGTGGCAGCACCATATAGCTGATACGCAGAGACGGCGCGATGCTTTTGGAAAATGTCCCAAGGTAAATCACCTTTCCAAGTCCATCCACGCTCTGCAGCGATGGAATCGGCTTTCCGCGGTAGCGGTACTCGCTGTCATGATCGTCCTCGATCAGATAGCGCTCCTCCCGCTCTGCCGCCCACGCAAGAAGTTCAAGTCTCCTTCCAAGAGGCATGACGCTGCCGGTCGGAAACTGATGTGATGGCATCATATAGACCAGTTCCGGCTCTACGGCGCGCACCGTACCGCCGCTAAGCCCCTGCTCGTCCGCTGGCACCGTCACCACCCGGTATCCCATATTCCGAAACGTGTGGTATGCCTGCGGATATCCTGGGTTCTCCATGAGCACAGTCTTATTTTTCCCAAGAAGCTGCGTAAGCAGAATCTCCAGATACTCATTACCGGCTCCGAGCACAATGTTTTCCGGGCGGCAGTTCACACCTCTGGCGTGATGCAGATAGTCCGCAATCTCACTGCGCAGGCTGTACTCCCCCTGTCCGTCCCCCGCCATCAGCAGTTCCTCGCTGTCATCCAACAGCACATTCCGGCTGATCTTCCGCCAGACGTTGTACGGAAAACTGCGGGTATCAATCGCATACGGGGAAAAATCAACCAGACAGACCGGTTTTTCCGCTCTGTGTACCCGTCCCGTTTCTCCAGCGCTGTTTCCCTGAAGCCGGTACAGCTCCGCGATGTCGCATACAAAAAAACCCCGGCAGGGTTCCGCTTGTATATATCCCTCTGCCAGGAGCTGATCGTATGCCATCTCTACGGTGCTTCTGCTCACTGCAAGATTCTTCGCCAGAAGACGCGTGGACGGCAGCCGTTCCCCTCTCGGAATCCTGCCGTCTGTAATCTCACTCTTGATGTATTCGTATATTTTCTCATAGAGGGGAGCTTTCGCTCCCCCCTGTAAGTTCATCATAATCTCTATCATTATAAAACCTTATCCGTCGTTATGCCTTGCTTCTCTTGATCTCCTCGACAATGCGCTCCTTGAGTTCATACGCGCGGTCCTTCATCTTCTTGGACGCCGCTGCGGACTGCAGGATTCTTGCAATGCACTTCGATGCAACATCGTACTTTTTGTAGTGGTATGCCATCGTCGCGAGCAGGTAATCCATCGTGCACTCATCCATGCCGCACATCGGATAGGTCTCTGTGGATACCGCCTTTGTAAATCCTTCATACGCCTGTGCATAGAACGCCTCTTCCTGCTCCCTGCACTCCTTGATCTGCTCTGCCATCTTCGGATCCTTCGCGTCTAAAGACTCACGCTTGCCGCGCAGCAGCCATGCAAGATTCAGGCAGGTGTACGCCTTCTCGCTGTTCTTTCCTTTTTTCACAATCGTGTTGAACAGTGCCAGCTTGTAGCGCTCGATCGCGGTATCATAATCGATCAGCGTCGGCTCCACATTGTCCGCCGGCTTGAAATTCACGCAGATCTTCTCCTTGATCATCTTGACCTGCATGGAGGACAGGTGTTCAAAATAGCGCGTAATCGCGGTATAACCGCAGTACGGACAGGAAATCACACTGTACTTTAAGGTGTCGATGTGCTCATAGCGCGGGCGCAGATCCATATCGGACTCAAGACGCTTTAATCTTCCACTCTTGATCATCTTTGTCTTAAATACCTTGTCACACACTGCACAACGCACAGCCTTGTCCAGAAGAAAGCTTTCTTCTGTCGGCGCCGCCTCCTGCTTTGTGCCGTCCTCTCCCACGACTTCTTTCTTCTCTTCCGCAAAAAGATTCGTGGTATCCTCTGCCTTTAAACCAAATTTTTCCAAACCGGATAATAAATTCATATCTATTCCTCCTAAATCTCAGACCGCGTCCTACGCAGTTGGCAGCTTGAATGAACTCTTCAGTGACACAATGCGGTTGAACACCAGCTGCTCCGGCGTCGAATCCTTTGCATCCACACAGAAGAATCCCTGGCGTACAAACTGGAAACTGTCGTAAGCCTTTGCCCCAGCAAGATTCTCCTCCACCATACAGTTCTTTAACACAGTCAGTGAATTCGGATTGAGGTTCAGACTTCCATCCTCATTGTATACCCCTTTTTCCTCGTCCACGATATTCTCATACAGTCTGACCGTTGCAGGAACCGCATGTGCTGCGGATACCCAGTGAATCGTACCTTTTACCTTTCTGCCATCCGGGCTGTTGCCGCCGCGGGACGCCGGATCGTAAGTACAATGGATCACCGTCACGTTGCCGTCTGCATCCTTCTCAAAGCTGTTGCAGGTTACAAAATATGCATTCATCAGGCGCACTTCATTGCCCGGGAACATACGGAAATACTTTTTCGGTGGCTCCTCCATGAAGTCTTCACGCTCGATATAGAGTTCTCTTGAGAACGGAATCTTACGTGAACCGAGCGCCTCATTCTCCAGATTATTCACAACGTCCAGATACTCAGTCTGTCCTTCCGGATAGTTGTCAATCACAACCTTCACCGGATCAAGGACTGCCATCATACGGGACTTCTTCATCTTGAGATCCTCGCGGATGCAGTACTCTAACATTGCATAGTCAACGGAACTGTTTGCCTTTGAAATACCGCACAGTTCCACGAACATCTTTAACGATTCCGGTGTAAATCCTCTTCTGCGCAGCGCTGCGATGGATACCAGACGCGGATCATCCCATCCGTCCACAATACCTTCCTCAACCAGGCGCTTGATGTAACGCTTGCCGGTTACCACGTTGGTCAGATACAGCTTTGCAAACTCAATCTGTCTCGGCGGCATCTCATCCTTATCCGGAATAATCTGTGCGCCCACCTCGTTGATGACCCACTCATAAAGTGGCCTGTGATCCTCAAACTCCAGCGTACAGATGGAATGCGTGATTCCCTCGATCGCATCCTCGAGCGGATGTGCAAAATCATACATCGGATAGATGCACCATTTATCGCCGGTTCTGTGGTGTGTCATATGCGCCACACGGTAAATGACCGGATCTCTCATATTGATGTTGGAAGAACTCATATCGATGCGTGCGCGGAGCACTTTCTCACCATCCGCGTACTTTCCTTCCCGCATCTCCTCAAACAGCTTTAAGTTCTCCTTGACACTTCTGCCGCTGTACGGATCTTCCTTGCCCGGCTCCGTCAGAGTTCCTCGGTACTCACGGATCTGCTCCGCAGACAGATCGGAGACATAAGCTTTTCCTTTTTTAATCAGCTCTACGGCACACTCATACATCTGATCGAAATAATCGGATGCGAAGAAAAGTCTGCCTTCCCAGTCCGCGCCAAGCCACTTGATGTCCTCCGTGATCGCCTCCACGAACTCGGTCTTCTCCTTGGTAGGATTTGTATCATCAAATCTCAGATTAAACTTTCCGCCATACTTCTGTGCCAGACCATAATTCAAAAGAATGGACTTCGCATGGCCGATATGCAGATAGCCATTCGGTTCCGGTGGAAATCTGGTATGAACAACCTTGCAGTGCCCTTCCTCGATGTCCTTATCAATCATCTGCTCAATAAAATTCTTTGAGACATTTTCGTTTTCCATAATGTCGCATCCTCCTCAATTACAATCCGGACAGCCTGCCGTCCGATCTGCTTTCCCTGTCAAAAAAAGAGAAAGCAACTCATGAAATATCATACATGATACACCGTCAAGGTGCAAGTATAATATAACATGAATTGCCTTTATTTGCTAATACTATTTTATTTCTATGTTTTTACTGATCTTCCACCAGTCTATCCCACACTGTATAAGCAGCATTTCCACGATGATCTGTCAAACCATACCTTTCCTTCAGAAAAGTCCCCAGATATTTTGATACCTTCGTGGCGCCGGCTTCATTCAGGTGATCTCCCCCATCAAGTGTGTCAGACTTCCAGTCGATCCCGAGTTCTTCTGCATACAAATTCAGATCCAGATATAGCACATCATGCTCCTGTGCATATTCTGTTACCGCATCATGGCGTGATCCGTTCCAGCTCTGTGGAGACGGAATACTTACCAGCATCATCTGAATGTTATTTTTTTCACAAAGTCTGTGCACTGCGTCAAGATAGCTTTCCGGTACAAAAGCCAGAGGCTCCTTTGCCGATTCCGTCTGCATATAGTCACCACCTGTGTAAGGCACTATCGCTGTCTTTTTCTCATATCCCATCGTAAAATCGGGCTTCGGTTCCTCCGGCTGCCTGCTCCAGTCTGACTCATCCATATTCTTCCAGCGGTTGTGATATTTATAAAACGGAAGATCACTTGCAAGCTGCAGCTCGAGCGCATGATTAAGCTGATCTGCCATACTGCCATCCATATAGATCAGATTCGTCTCTAATACAACAATATCCGGAGACTGCTTCTCCAGAATCTGTTTCAGCCAGTTATACGCTTCCGGTATAATCTGACCGGACTGCCCGCACACATACGACGCAATCCCCTGCTCTTCCCATATCTGCACCGGTTTTATCGATGTAAACGTGATACTGTCTCCAAAGAAAATAACGTCCAGCGAATTGTTCTCTGCCCCAAAGATTCCGTTGACCTTTACATCACGCGGCGGCATTCCCGCCTCTACTGAATTATCCTTTGGATAGAAGACCCGTGACAATCCCAGAAAAATCACTGCAAGTATCCCAAAAAACAAAAGATACCTTACTATTTTCTTCACTCTGTTCATCTGATCCTCCTAAAAATTCGCATAGATCAACTCCACTTCCAGATATCCGTCTCCGAAGGCCCCAAAGATAAGTGGAAGCAGGATCATTACATAATAACAACACCAACGTGCCGGTGTCGGCAGTGTGACAATCTTCCGCCGGATAGAGATCCCCCGCTCATGGAGCAGCCCCACCACAGTTACCAGTATAACACCACACAAAACGATCGCGATATCTGCCCTATCAATCCCGAAAGACGGCAGATCCATCTGTCCCAAAGCCGTCATGTGGGAATGTCCGAATACGGTCTTTAGCATAACAATCGCAGCTTTTGCCCCGTTTGCCCGAAAGATCATCTCACCGATCACCACCAGCACACTGGTACGCACGATCTGAAAAACTGCATACCCCTTACTTTTCACCAGTCTGCCGCATTTTTCATAGAATACCGCAATCAGCGGTTCACAAAGAATTCCTGCCATAATCAGAACGAAGTAATACATACCGAAAAAAATATAATTCCAGTGCTGCCCGTGCCACAGTCCATTGAGCAGCCATACCGGAAAAAGAGCAGCTGCGGATACCGCTACTTTAGCGCCATGCTTTCCAAACCGCGCCTTAGCTCTGGTTCCAAGCTTCTGTACCCATCCGGTAAGGGATACCGGATAAAAAATATAGTCTTTCAGCCACGCGCCAAGTGTGATATGCCATCTGCGCCAGAATTCTGATACATTTTTTGACAGAAATGGCTGCCTGAAATTTTCCGGCAGCACAACACCAAACATCTCTGCCACGCCAATCACAATATCCATACATCCTGAAAATTCATTGTAAAGCTGCACGGTATATGCCACTGCGGCAAGAGCCAGAATTGCACCATCATAGCTCTGGTAATTCAAAAAGGCAACTCCTACTGCCCGATCCAGCCGGTCTGCAATCACAATCTTTTTAAATAATCCCCACAGTACACGCTGCGCACCCATGGTAAGATTTTCGCTGCTAATTGCTGTTCCCTTCCACAGCTGATCCGCCGTCTGATCAAACCGGCTGATCGGTCCCTCCATGATTTGTGGGAAAAATGCCATGTACAACGCAACCTTTCCAAACTGTCGTTCAGCCCTGTTCTTCCCCTCATAGATATCTACCACATAGCTGACCGCCTGCAGTGTGTAAAAGGAAATACCTATCGGCTGTAGAAACCGAATACTCTTCAGGCAGATAGGCAAGGTCAGAAGGCGAAATACTGCTGAAAGATTCTCCGCGAAAAAATTATAATACTTCACGATAAACAGTACCCCGACCAGAAGCACAAGACTGCCGCAAAGTACTGCCCGCTTTTTTCCGGTAAACTTTTTTTTGAGCTGCTTTACCTCACTGCGTGCAAGCCCATTTTTCTTTTCTTTGAACTCCTGTCCGATGTGATCGATCCAGAGTCCTGCCGCATACATGATAACCGTCGCCCCAAACAGATACAGTAGAAGTATCCCACTGAAAGAAGCAAAAAAAATGTATCCTGCCGCCAGCAGCACATACGGACGGTATTTTGTTCCGGCAATCTGGTAACAGATCAGAATGAGTGGCAGAAATACCAGCAGAAACAGCATTGTATGATATGCCATATCAGCCTTCTTCCTCCAGTCTCTGTATCATTGCCCAGATAGCTTCTGCAGAATTAAAGTTCTTTGCAATCATATCTCCTGGTGCGATCTGCACATCAAATGTATCCCCGATCTCTGATACCAGCGAGAGGATTGCAAACGAATCCAGCAAATGATCATCAATCAGTGTTGTACATGTACTATAATCCACATCCGGATTAATCTCCTCTAAAATCTCCAATAATTCTTCCATTCTTCATTTCTCCCTCTTTATAAAATTCTATCTGCCGCTTTATTAAGCGGATAAACCGGCATTCTGCTCCGCAGCACCCGAAAGCCCTCCGTCTTGCAGTAGCTTACCACCGCCGGAAGATCCCGGCTTAAAAAAAGTGACATTCCCTCCGTCATGGAATACGCACCCGTGCGCTCAAATACCAGAAGATCCCCCGGGCGAACACCTTTTAAAGGATACTGGCGGATCAGAATATCATTTGCCGTGCAGAGTGCACCACAGATGCAGTAATTCTGCTCTTCTTCCCCCTCACGTGCAAAAAGCGGCGTGCAGAACGGTGTTTTCATCGCCATAACCTGTCCATCGTAGTTCAGGTGATGCATGCCAGCATCCACCAGACAATACCTCGTCCCCTGATTCTCCTTTACTTCCCGCACTTTTGTGACAAAGCTGCCACACATTGCTGCAAGGAATCTTCCCATCTCAAATGTGACCGTTCCCGGAAAATGAAGTTCTGTGACACAGTCCGCCGCATCAGAAAGCATCGCCAGTGCCTCTTCTCTTCCCCATTTCTTTGTACCTTTAAAGTACTCCACGCCAAATCCAGGTCCATATTCGAGCCGCGGCACTTTAAGACCAAACCGTTCCCAGATCCTGTCACATACCTCCGCGAGCTGTCCCAGTTCCTTGCGGATCTGTTCACTTTTTCTCTTCTGCGTTCCCGAGAAAAAATGGATCCCTGCGAACTGCACATACTTCTGCTGTAGAATCTTATCGACCGACTCAAGCAAAACGTCCTCATCCATTCCAAACTGATTTCCACTCGTAAGACGCAGCAACAGCTCCACATTTCGTCCATATTCTCTGGATAGACACAAAAAAAGATCTACCTGATCCATTGATTCTGCCGTAAAATGCGGCAACTTCTCCTTTTCCAGAAGTTCCCTGATATCCTGTTCTTCTTTTAATACGCCGGAAAGAATCATCTTCTCTGCCGGAATTTTCTGCTCGATACAGATCCGCAGTTCCCCCGGAGAACAGACTTCAATATAGTCCGTCATTTCTGCCATATCCTCTGTCAGAAATGGATTTGCCTTCATCGCAAAACAAAGTCCCACACGGTCTGCAAGTAATGTCTTCATTTCCGCGACATCCTCTCTCAGACGATCGAGGTCAAACACGTAGCAGGGAGTCTGAAATTCTCCGGCAGCTTCTGCCAGCACTTCCTGTCTCATCTTCTCTTCTCCTCCCTGTAATGATTCCAGAGAGCCGCGCGGTCAATTTTTCCATTCTTTGTCATCGGCATCTCATCCATATGTAAAAACTTATCCGGCAGCATAAACGCCGGCATCTGTTCCTTTACTTTTCGACGCAACTCTTTTTTATCGATCTCTCCAACGTAAAATGCCACCAGTTTCTGCTCCTGCTCCCCGTAGATACAGCAACTGCGTGTCACACCTTCCGTCTGATCCAATGTCAACTGAATCTCCTCCAGCTCAATGCGGTGTCCCATACGCTTAACCTGAAAATCCCTGCGTCCTGCAAAACACAGCAGCCCCTCATCATTATAAGTACCGATATCTCCTGTGCGGTAGATTACCTGCGGATAACTCTGATTCTCTGGATTCTGTACAAAGCTCTTCTCCGTCGCCTGTGGATTATTGTAATACCCACTTGCCAGGGAAGTGCCCGCCACGCAGATCTCGCCCTGTATCCCGGCATCTCTGATCACACAGTTCTGATCATCCAACAGAAATACCAGACGATTGCCAAACGCACTTCCGATCGGAAGTGCCGCATCCTCCGGTTCATCGCCTCTTACCCGGTAATAGGTACAGTTACACACAATCTCCGTAGGTCCATACAGATTGACAAACTCTGCCGCCGGCAGTGCCTCCCGCCAGGCTTTCAGATGCTTATATGGCATCACTTCCCCGCTGAAAAGCACCCGGCGTACCTCCGACGGCACACGGTACTCAAATCCGCGCAGTGTCGTCACCATGCAAAGTGCGGAAACCGCCCAGGTCAGAGATGTCACATGCTTCTCACACAGGAAATCCAGAAGCGATGGCGGCATGGAAAACATCTGCTTTGGGATCAGAACAAGCTTTGCTCCCGTAAAAATGGATGTATATATATCCTTCACCGACACATCAAAATCAAACGGAGCCTGATTGCCGATCACATCACACTCCGAGAAATCAAACGTTTTCGCAAACTGCTCGATAAAATCAACCACCGCACGCTGATTTACAATCACTCCTTTTGGCATCCCTGTGGATCCCGATGTAAAAATCCCATATAAGAGATCCTGATCCAAACTCTGTGCTCTCACCCGGTCCAACGACACAGAATCAATGTCAGTCTGCTTTGCCGCTTCGATTGGAACCATATTTCCCTGATAGCCACATGCACGCATCTTCTCCTCATACTGCACATCCAGAATCATCTGATCCGTCTGTAGTGTGGCGAGAATTTTTTCAATCCGCACATTAGGATATTCCGGATTAATCAGCACATAAAATGCCCCTGCATATACAACTCCCAGAAATGCAGCCAGGGTATCTGCTGATTTATCCATCACGACAGCGACAGGCTTTCGTATGACGTGTTTCCTGCATAAAGCTGACCCGATGCGTTGCGCAAGCTCCAGCAGTTCTCCCCACGTGTAAGAAACGCTCCCGTCATCGACCGCCGCCCGCTCTTTATACCTGCTTACCGTCGCTTCCAAACGATCCAACACACAATTCAATTTTCTGTCCTCTACTTTCCCTGTTCCTGCCGCTTCTTATCTGTCAAGATACTTCTTCACCTGTTCCTCCAGGAACTCCGGTGTATCAAAATAATCAATCTTCATGGCATGCTTTACTTCAGAAAGTGTCTTTGCAGCCGCTTCCTTTGCCACTTCGCTTCCCGCCTTTAAAATATCATACACATCGCCGATGCGCTGCTCGTATTCCTTTCTGCGCGCACGGATCGGAGACAACTCCTCCTGCATGACGTTATTCAGGAACTTCTTCACCTTGACATCGCCTAGGCCACCGCGTTTGTAATGTGCCTTGAGCTCATCCAGGTTCGCATACTCTGGCAGATACTCCACGAAGTGCTCGTCCGTACAGAATGCATCCAGATAGGTAAATACGGTATTGCCCTCGAGCTTTCCCGGATCTTCGATCCGGATGTGATCCGGGTCCGTGAACATGGACATAATCTTCTTCTTCACATCTGCCTCGCTCTCCGAGAGATAGATGCAGTTGCCGAGCGACTTGCTCATTTTGGCCTTTCCGTCGGTACCTGGAAGTCTTAAGCAGGCCTTGTTATCCGGGAGTAAAATCTGCGGGTCTGTGAGCGTCTCGCCATACACCGCATTAAACTTATGTACAATCTCCTTGGTCTGCTCAAGCATCGGCATCTGATCCTCGCCGACCGGAACCGTCGTCGCATGGAATGCCGTAATGTCCGCCGCCTGGCTGATCGGATAATTGAAAAATCCGACCGGAATGCTCGCCTCGAAGTTGCGCATCTGAATCTCCGCCTTAACCGTCGGGTTGCGCTGTAATCTGGAGACCGTAACCAGATTCTGGTAATAGAAGGTCAGCTCCGTCAGCTCCGTCACGTAGGACTGGATAAAAATATGAGACTTCGCCGGATCGATTCCGACCGAAAGGTAGTCGAGCGCCACCTCCATAATATTGTCGCGCACCTTTGCGGGATTGTCGGCGTTGTCCGTCAATGCCTGTGCGTCCGCAATCATAATAAAAATCTTATCAAACGTTCCCGAATTCTGAAGTTCCACTCTCCGCTTCAGAGAACCCACATAATGTCCCACATGCAGCTTGCCGGTAGGACGGTCGCCTGTCAAAATAATCTTTTCTGCCATTGTCATTTCCCCTGTCAAACATATTCTTGCTCTATTATACATGTTTTGCGGGACAAGTTCAATTTTTCTTTTGACAATCCCCGGAAAGTTTTTCAGAAAAATAGCCGTCGCTGTAAAGTTTTTTCAAAAACGATGCCAGAAGCGGCACTCCGAACAGTCCAAGGATTCCGAAAAAGTGAAGCCCTAGAATCATGCACGGCAGCATCACAACCGGCGAGAGCCCCATCTGTTTTCCCACCAGCTTCGGTTCCACAATGTTGCGCACCACCGTGATGATCAGATACAGCCCCATGACCCCGATTCCCATTCTGGCATTGCCGCCGGCAAACGCAATCACCGCCCACGGAAGCAGCACGGTTCCCGTGCCGAGCACCGGCAGAATATCTAACACCGCGATCAGAAACGCAATCGCGAAAGCACCCTCGATCTGCAGAAGAAGCAGACCTGCCGCAAGTTCCGCAAACGTCATCAAAAAGATGAAAACGTACGCCGCCACACATTTTCCCATCGTTCCGAAGGTTCCCTTTTTGACGGCAGACACCGTCTCCTTCCATTTTTCCGGTATGATCTTTTCGAGGAAATGCATGATCTGTGGGAAATCCAGTTCCATGAACACCGTCGATATGACCGCGAGCAGCAATTTAAAGCACATCCCCGGAATATTCACCGCAATGCCGGAGACCTGCTGCAGCAGGGTGCCGGACATTCCGGTCAGAAGCTCCCCTGCCCGGCTGACCGCCTCCGCCGACTCCGTACCCGCCGTCCGCAGCACCTCTCCTCCCACCGTCTCTCCAGTCAAACCTGCCGTCCACGCGCAGAAATGCTTCATCATCGGAAAAATCGTCTCCGAGACAAACCGCACCACTTCCCCGAGCAGTTCCTGTCCCAAAAGCATGATGCGGTTTCCAAGGAATCCGATCACCAGTCCCGCCAGTCCGTAAAACAGCAGAACGACCGTCACCGCTGCAATCCTGCGCCTTATATGCATGCGCTCTGTCGCAAACGCCACCGGAAACGAAAGAATCCACGCCACAAAAAATGCCGCAATAAACGGTAGGAGCACCGGTCCGATCATTTTTACCGCCGCGAGGACAAGTCCACCCCACACCGCCCAGTATGCAAACTTAATAAGGAATTCTTTCTGATGTCTGATCCGCTCTTCCCGCTCCATGGCAATCCTCCGCGTCATGTTTTCTCCTAATAACTATATCCACCGGGAAGCGATTCCATGCACGACGTCCGCACATTCCTTTCCAGAAAAGGAACTGCCGCAATAAGCATATCGCACTTTGCTTTGATAAGTAATATTATTAGAAGCCAGAGGACAAAAAAGTTCCAGAATAAACAGACGGCGGCAAATTCTTTGAAGCAAAATTCACGTATTTCTTCCATGCCGTGGTTGGCATCCCATTCCGTGTCTCTTCCACGTTTGAACACTCCCGGAATGTGTCCGACAAGCCGCAGACAATGAGCGGACTTTCTGGTGTCCCTAATGGCACCTCTTCACAGACAATATAAAACCGCGCGAACCGAACTCGCCGGCATCTGCTATTGAAAATAGGGCAGATGCGACTCAGACAGCGGCTTCGCGCGGTTATGTTTTGTTCAGAGGTGACCATAAGGGACACACACAAAAGTTCTAAAATTGTCTGCTGGCCTGCGGACACAGTCCGTGGAGTGCTCCAAACTTGGAAAGACATGGATCATCACGGATGCCAGCTGCGGCATGGTTAGAAATACCGGATTTTGCGGTCAGAATTTGCCGCCGCATGTTTATCTGGAACTTTTAAGTATCTATTTCTTGTAATATTACTTATCGCCCAAAGAGCTCTATGCTTATTGCGGCAATTCCTGATTCGCACTTTATTTTGTTATTCCGCCTCCAGCTTCAGCATATAGATGCAGTTCGGTTTGTCTACCTTCACCGGGGAACCGGTCTCAAGCGAATAACCATCCTTGTAATCGATCGTGTAGTTGAAAATGTCGTTGGAATTGTTGTTCAATGTCAGATAATGCTTCTCGTCCGGATAGATGGCAAGCATCTTCGGATAATCACTGTTCACCTTCGTCGTAAATACCGGGGTAAGCATTCCCGTCTTCTCCTCGATCTCATAGCACACGACAGAGTTCACGCCTGCGTTGCTGCAGAACAGATACTTACCGCTCTTCGAGATCTCCATACCCGATGCTGCACAGATATCTTCCTCCTTCTTCGGGGAAGTGCTGATGGTCTGGATCTTCTCAAATACCGGCTCATTATCCTGCACAGAATAATGATATACCTCCACAATATTGAGCAGTTCATAGAGAATATATGCATATTCGCCGTCTCTTGAGAAACGGATCATACGCGGGGCAGACTCGAGCGGTCCACGGATAATGTCAATCAGTTCCAGCTTGCCATTCTCATAATCCACGCGGTAGACTTTTACCTGATCCAGTCCGTTGTCGACCGCACACAGAAACTTCTGATCCGGTGTCAGTTTCACACAGTCCACGTGCGGTACGAAGTTGCGCTGTGCAATACTTCTTCCGATTCCTTTGTGGAAAATGCCGTCCGCGATTCCACCGATGCTTCCGTCCGCTTCCAGATGCATCATGCTCACGCGGCCGTCATGATGTCCGCCCACGAAAAGATAGCGGTTGCCATCATCCACTTCCACATAGCAGCCTCTCATTCCGCCGATCCACTGCTTGTTGATCGAAGTAAGATCACCGTCCTTCTCGATACGGAAGGATTCTACGCCCTCATCCGCAATGGAATACAGAAATCTGCGATCCTTGGAAACAACCAGATCCGACGGATTGTTGATCGGAACCACCTTGCGCTCCGTCAGTTTTCCCGCCTCAACGTCTACATCATAGATATGGATTCCTACGCTGTTCTCGTGTGTATAAGTTCCTACATATGCAACATACTTCTCCTGCTTCATCGTCTTCCACCATCCTATTCTTTTCTTCGCAAAATGTCATACATGGCAAGCGGCTGTCCAAGGTCGATATAAAGCACCTGCTTCGGATGCGGCGCGGACTCCATATCATTCCCCTCTTCATCCACGATTCGCTGCACAGTCACCGTGATATTGGCACCGTCCGGCTTCATGACCTCAATGCTCTCCCCGACAGAAAACTTATTGCGCTGTTCAATCCGGTAGAGTCCCTCTTCGTTCCGCTCTCCGACAATGCCCAGATACGTGTACTCCTTCACATAGGTGTTGTTGTCGTAAATCTGCGCTTCGTCCGAAGGTTTGCCAAAGAAAAATCCAGTCGTAAACTGCCGGTAGGTGCAGTTTGAAATCTGCTCCTGATACCACGCCATATGCTCCCTGTAAAGCTCCGGCGACTGCTTGTAGTCATCAATGGCTCTTCGATATGTTCTCGCCACCGTGGCAACATACAGTGCTGTCTTCATTCTACCCTCAATTTTAAAACTGTCAATACCCGACTCCATCAATTCCGGAATATGTTCGATCATGCAAAGATCCTTGGAATTGAAAATATAAGTACCGCGCTCATTCTCATAGACCGGCAGGTATTCTCCCGGGCGTTTTTCCTCCACAACCGCGTATTTCCAGCGGCACGGATGTGTGCACGCTCCCTGGTTGGCATCTCGTCCGGTAAAGTAATTGGACAGTAAGCACCTTCCCGAGTAGGAGATGCACATTGCTCCGTGAATGAACGTCTCGATCTCAAGATCGTCCGGAATATTGGCACGGATTTCCTTGATCTCAGCCAGCGAAAGCTCTCTCGCCGACACCACGCGCTTTGCCCCCTGCTCATACCAGAACCGGTAGGTGCCGTAATTGGTGTTGTTTGCCTGCGTACTGATATGGCGCTCGATCTTGGGACAGACTTCCTTAGCAATCATATAGACCCCCGGATCGGAAATGATCAGCGCATCCGGCTTTATCTCCCGAAGCTCGGCAAAATACTCTCTCACACCGTCGAGATCTCCGTTGTGCGCCAGGATATTGGCGGTAATGTATACTTTCACATCATGGGCATGCGCAAAAGCAATCCCCTCCTTGATCTCTTCCATGGAAAAGTTCTTCGCCTTCGCGCGGAGTCCGAACGCTTCGCCTCCGATATATACTGCGTCTGCTCCGTAGATCACAGCAATTTTTAATACTTCCAGACTGCTCGCCGGTATCAGTAACTCCGGTCTTCTCATATTCTCGTTCCTCTCTATTCTCACACGCATGCATCGCATCTTCATGCTTCATGTAATCCCGCACGGATTCCGCCATCTTCCCATCCTGCGTAATCCATGCCGTCCTTAACGCCTTGTGCTCAAGGTGATGCCATCTCCCACCGGGAGCACCGCGGTCACCAGTTCTTCACTGTGCGTCAGCGTGTACAGATATTCCCGCATGCGCTTATGAATCGTGCGGTTCCGCCTTGTAACCGCGAACCGTGATTCGATCACATCGCCGTCCTGCAGCACATTGTCCGACACCAGCACGCCGTCCTTCGCCAGAAGGCGCAGAATCTCCGGCAGGAAATGAATGTACTGCCCTTTTGCCGCGTCCATAAAAATAAAATCATACGGATCTTCCAGCGTCTTTAACACTTCCGCGGCATCGCCCTCCAGCAGCGCAATCTGCGCTTCCTTCCCGGCTCTCTTAAAGTTCTCCCTGGCAATCGGAATCCGCTTTTCATAATTCTCGATCGTTGTAATCTGACACGGCACAGGATCGTACTCCGCCATAAGGATGGCGGAAAATCCCACCGCAGTCCCAACTTCTAAAATACGTGCCGGCTTCTTCATGGCAAGCAGAAACTTCAAAAAGCTCTGCATCTCCTTCCGAATAATCGGCACGTAATCGGCTGTCGCTTCCCGCTCAATCTGATCGAGCATCGCAGTATTTCCCGCATCCAGAGAATTGATATAGGTCACAAGTCTCTCATCTACTATCACGGTGTCTCCTCTGCATCCCCTGCATCTTCTGCGGTCTGTGTATCGTCCGTCTCATCTGTCAGATCCGCCGCCCCGGTATTCCCGGTGTCTGCGGTATCCTCGGTGTCCTCGGTACTTTCCGTATCACCGGCATCCGCTGCCATGATCACGAACATCTCCCGCGCAGTCATCGAGGTATTTAACGTGTAAACACCCGGTTTGAGTTTTCCGGAGTAAGCAGATAGTTTCAGCTGGGCATAGAACAGATTCGCATCCTCCACCAGCCCCTCTTCTTTTAACATCTTTCCGATATCATGCTCCGACATATCCGCCGTCACGGATACGGTCACATCCCTGCCCGGAGTTTCGTCCACCGGGCTCTCGGTAAACACCCGGTATCCGAAGTCATAGCAGTAGGAGCCAAGTTCAATCAGTCCCACCACAACAAGCAGTGCAACCAGGATGGAAAAGCTGATACTGACAAATTTGAAAACGACTTTGTTCCATTTCATAATCTTCTACACTTCCATAATTATCGGCATAATCATCGGGCGTCTCTTCGTCTCTTTCCAAACAAAATCCCCCAGAGAATCCTTGATCTCCGTCTTGATCTTGCCCCAGTCTGTAATGCCTTTATCCATACAGTGCTGCATTGTATCATCAAGCAGATGCTTGGCATCGTCCATCAGTCCCTCTGCGCCGCGGACATAGACAAATCCGCGCGATACGATATCCGGTCCGGCAAGTACCTGTCCGGAACCGCCCTCCAGTGTGAGCACGACGATAATGATACCGTCCTCTGCCAGATGCTGGCGGTCACGC
This sequence comes from Roseburia hominis A2-183, assembly GCF_000225345.1. Taxonomy (NCBI): domain Bacteria; kingdom Bacillati; phylum Bacillota; class Clostridia; order Lachnospirales; family Lachnospiraceae; genus Roseburia; species Roseburia hominis. The sequence goes on along the minus strand of NC_015977.1, from coordinate 1,196,625 downwards.
AGCACGATATTGCCGACGTCGCCGACGCCGAGACCGTCCACCATGATGGCTCCGGTGTGTACGCGTCCTGTCACTGCCGCTGCCTCATCGTTTAACTCAAGCACATCTCCGGAGGAGAGCAGGAAAATATTCTCTTTCGGAATTCCCAGCTCCTCCGCAACTTTCGCCTGCGCAATCAGATGGCGGTACTCACCGTGTACCGGAATCGCATACTTCGGCTTCACCAGGGAATAAATCAGCTTGATTTCCTCCTGGCAGGCATGTCCGGAAACATGGACATCCTGGAAGATCACGTTGGCACCCTTCATCGACAGCTCGTTGATAATGCGCGATACAGCTTTTTCATTTCCCGGAATTGGGTTGGAACTAAGAACGATCGTATCGTTCGGCTTGATCGTCACTTTCTTGTGCACGCCGCTTGCCATGCGGGACAGTGCTGCCATCGCCTCGCCCTGGCTTCCCGTCGTGATGATGACGGTCTGCTCATCCGGGTAACGCTTCAGCTCCTCAATGTCGATTAACGTATTGTCCGGAATACTGATATATCCAAGTTCGGAAGCAATTCCGATGATGTTGACCATGCTTCGTCCCTCGACCACCACTTTGCGACCGTTCTTATACGCCGTATTGATGATCTGCTGCACACGGTCGACATTGGATGCAAAAGTCGCAATGATGATCCGGTGATTCTTGTTGTCCGCGAAAATCTCATCAAATGTCTTGCCGACCGTCTTCTCCGACATGGTAAATCCCGGGCGCTCAGCGTTTGTACTGTCGCACATCAGCGCCAGCACACCTTTTCTTCCGATCTCACCGAAACGCTGCAGATCGATAGCATCTCCGAATACCGGTGTGTAATCCACCTTGAAGTCTCCGGTGTGCACAATAATGCCTGCCGGGGAGTAGATGGCAAGCGCCGCCGCATCCTGAATACTGTGGTTCGTCTTGATGAATTCCACACGGAAGCAGCCGAGATTGATATGCTGTCCGTATTTTACGACCTTGCGCTTTACCTTGGTGAGCATATTGTGCTCTCTTAACTTGTGCTCAATGATACCGTTCGTCAGCTTGGTAGAATAGATCGGCACATTGATCTCTCTTAACACATAAGGGATTGCTCCGATGTGGTCCTCATGACCGTGTGTGATAAAAAATCCCTTGACTTTGTCAATGTTGTCCTTCAGATAGGTGATATCCGGGATGACCAGATCGATTCCGTACATGTCATCCTCCGGAAAAGACAGACCGCAGTCCACAACAATAATACTGTCCTCATATTCAAAGGCAGTAATGTTCATACCAATCTGCTCCAATCCTCCTAACGGAATGATTTTGAGCTTTCCACTATTCTCTTTTTTTTCTTTTTTCAAAATATTACCTCCATTATTATTTGTCTCTTAAAATGCAATGTCCGCGTCGTCGAGCAGCTCTGCAAACACTTTTCCGATGGCAGAAAGCTCCGTGTCGTCTTCCACAAGCACGTAGACAGATTCCTCGTCTTTCGTTTCCACCTCTTTTAAAATATACGCATCACAGTCGCCGTCTTCCTCTTCCGTCGCCAGAAGGTAGTGCGTGCCGCCAACTTTTGTCTCCTCAACCACGAAAAACGCGAGCGATTCTCCGGTGTCCGGATCCACAAACTTTACTTTTTCCATATTTACTCCATTCAATGTTTCTGAAACGCGAGTGAATCCAGATATCCCTGCAGAATAAACACTGCCGCGATCTCATCCACATACTGTTTGCGATTCTCTCTGCGTATTCCACTCTCCATCATGTGCCGGTCTGCTGCAACCGTCGTAAGTCTCTCGTCCCACAGGACGACAGAAAGCCCGGTGCGGCGCTCCAGCATCTGTGCAAACTCTTTCGTCTTCTCGCAACGCTCTCCCTCGGTATTGTTCATATTCTTGGGATAGCCGAGCACAATGCGCTCCACCTGATATTCTGTTACAATCTGTTCTATTCTTGCCAGCGTCTGACGCAGCTTGTTCGGAGACTGTCTTCTCACGATCTCCAGTCCCTGCGCCGTCAACATAAGTTCATCACTGACTGCCACACCGACAGTCTTCGAGCCAAAATCCAAACCTAATATCCGCATCTTCTATTCCCAGTTGTTATTCCTGATGTAAGCCTTCAGCATCTCCTCTACCAGCTCATCACGTTCTACTTTCATGATCAGGCTTCTTGCATTATTATGACTGGTGATATAAGTAGGATCTCCCGACATAATATATCCAACAATCTGATTCACCGGATTGTATCCCTTCTCCATAAGCGCACGATAAACAATCGCGAGCACGTCGCTCACGCGAAGTTCCGGTCCTTTTTCCACTTTAAAATATTGTGTGTTATTGATCTCCTGCATATTTGTCACGCCCTTATATCTGCCCGGACTTTAAAGCGGTGCTGCCAGCCACCGCTCTCTTGTCGAAAAAGCATTGCTGTTTTTATTCTAATATAGTTTGTCTTAAAATTCAACTAAAAGATAGACGTCTTCTGTTAATTGTGTCTTTAAGGTGCCCGTCACAAACGTGTTGGAAAGGTCTTTTTTTGTCTCTACCGCCACTTTCACATACTCTTTTGTGTACCCGGTGTAGTAACGCTTTCCATCATATAAAAACTCTTCCTCCAGAAGCGCCGTCACCTGTCTGCCGAGATAATACCGGCGGAACTCCTCCGACATCCTGTGACCGAGTGCAAGCAGTTTTTCGCTGCGCTCCTTTTTTACCGCCTCCGGCACCTGATCCGGCATTGCCGCCGCCTTCGTTCCCTCTCTTCTCGAATACTGGAAAATATGCATCTCATAGAAATGAATCCGCTCCAGATAACGCTCCGTCGTCTCAAATTCCTCGTCCGTCTCCCCCGGGAATCCTACAATGACATCCGTTGTGATTGCCGGATGTTCAAAATACCTGCGCAGCAGCGCACAGCCCGCCTCATATTCCGCCGTATCGTACCGCCGGTTCATGCGGCTTAACACCGTATCGCAGCCGCTCTGCAATGACAGGTGAAAATGCGGGCAGATCTTCGGCAGCTCCGAGAGTCTTTTTGCAAACGCGTCCGTCACGATACGCGGTTCCAGGCTTCCCAGGCGGATCCGCTCGATCCCCTCCAGCTCATGTACCGCCTCGATCAGATGCAGCAGCGACTCCCCGTTGTCCACACCGTAGGAACTCAGATGGATTCCGGTGAGCACCACCTCACGGTAGCCGCTTTTTGCCAGCGTCCGTATCTCCTGTAAGACGTCCGGAAGCTCCCTGCTTCTGACACGCCCTCTCGCAAACGGAATAATACAGTATGTGCAGAACTGATTGCAGCCATCCTGCACCTTGATAAACGCCCGGGTGTGCTCTGCCGTGCGCGAAAGCGACAATTCCTCGTATGCCTGCTTCTCGTGATTGATGTCCGCCACACACGCCATCTTGCGGTGGGATGCTTCGTATTCCCGAAGCAGCGGCACCAGCTCATGCTTTTTATTATTCCCGATCACGATGTCAATCGACTCATCCACGAGAGCCTGTGCCTCCTTGGTCTGCACATAGCATCCGGCTCCCACGACAATCGCATCCGGATTCTGCTTTTTCGCCCGGTGCAGCATCTGTCTGGACTTGCGGTCCGCCATATTGGTCACGGAGCATGTATTGATCACATAGACATCCGCATACTCCGAAAACGGCACGATCTCATATCCCGCCTCCTCCAAAATCTGCTGCATGGCTTCCGTCTCATATGCATTCACTTTACAACCCAAATTATGCAATGCTGCTTTCATTCTTGTTTCCTCATTTCTGTATTGCTTTTTGTTCACGCTTTCTTATGGTTTCATCCGCTTTTTGTGTTGACTTTTCCACGAAAAACTATTACTATAAAACTATCTTGAAACAGATAATCCTAAGGAGGTTTTTTATCATGAAAACAGTACAGATTTCCCTTAACTCGATCGACAAGGTAAAGTCCTTCGTCAATGCAATTACGCAGTATGAATATGATTTTGATCTGATCTCTGGCAGATACGTCATCGATGCAAAGTCCATCATGGGTATCTTCAGTTTAGATTTATCCAAGCCTATCGACCTTGCAATCCATGCAGAGAACAACATGGACGAGATTATGGAGACTTTAAAGCCATACTTAATCTAATTCATACATGACAGGGGTACACGCCGCGGGATTTCCCGCGGCTGTTTTTTTATGTAACAGGAGACTTCGTTCCTATTACATAAACCCGCACCGCGAGGATGCACATCTACGCCTCGATGTGGATTACCTCCACCGTATCGATGGCTTCCTGCATCAGCGCATCGATCTTCTCGGAAAGCTTTCTCTCATCATTGTGAATCACGTTTAAGCTCGGCTTTGTCACCGGGTGCTTTGCCACGAAAATCGTACAGCAGTCCTCGTAAGGAAGGATGGATGTCTCATAAGCGTCGATCTTCTCCGAGATCTCCACGATCTCCTGCTTGTCAAATCCGATCAGCGGACGGTAAACCGGCATCGTACATACCTCATTGGTTGCCGCGAGCGACTGCATGGTCTGGCTCGCCACCTGTCCGATACTCTCCCCCGTAATCAGTCCGAGACACTTGTTCTCTTTTGCAAAATGCTCCGCCAGCTTCATCATGTAGCGCCGCATGATAATCGTCAGTTCCTCATGCGGACACTGTTCGTAAATATATAACTGGATATCCGTAAAATTGACCACATGCAGATTGATCGGTCCGGTATATTTGGAAATGATCTTTGCCAGATCCACGACCTTCTGCTTGGCGCGCTCCGACGTATAAGGCGGCGCATGAAAATAGGTCGCATCGATGGTAACACCGCGCTTTGCAATCATGTAGCCTGCCACCGGGCTGTCGATTCCGCCGGATAAGAGCAGCATGGCTTTTCCGTTTGTTCCGACCGGCATACCTCCCGGTCCCGGAATGACCGTCGAGTACACATTGATCTGGTTGCGGATCTCGATATTAAACATCACCTGCGGCTTATGGACATCCACGCTCGTCTCGGGGAACGCCTCTAAGATCCGCTCGCCCATCTGGGCATTGATCTCCATCGACTCCAACGGGTAATTCTTTCTCGCGCGGCGCGCATTGACCTTGAACGTAAAATGCTTGTCCGGGTATACCTCGTCGATATAGCGGATGACTTCCCCCGCCAGCGCATCAAAGCCCTCGTCCTCCAGCAGTACGACCGGACAGATTCCCACGATGCCAAACACATGCTGCAGTGCCTCCACAGCTCCATCGTAATCGTATTCGCCCTCCATCTCGACGTAGATTCTGCCCTGCTCCTTGCGGATATGGAACGTGCCGTCCACCTTCTTTAAGGCATGATTCATCTGGCTCACCAGCGCATCCTCAAACAGATAACGGTTCTTCCCCTTGATGGCAATCTCTGCATATTTAATCAAAAATGCTTTATATGTCATGGCTCTCTCCTTTACTTTCTGGTGAACTTTCTGCGGAACGGAATGATCTCTTTCATTTTTTCGACCGCATAATCCACTTCTTCTTCCGTTGTGTTGACGCAGAAGCTGATCCGGATCGTGGACTCTAACTTCTGCTTCGGCAGACCGATGCCCTGCAAGGTGCGGCTCGGTGCCGGCTTATTGGACGAGCATGCGCTTCCCGCCGACACATAGATGCCGTATTCTTCCAGAGAATGGAGCATCACTTCACTGCGCACATCCTCGATCGTGACACTCACAATCTGCGGCGCAGAGTCCCGTCCCGTTTTACCGTTTACCGTCACTCCCGGGATCTGTGTCACCTCATCGATGAACCTCTGCCTGATCTCATACATATGACCGGTCTTCGCGTCAAAATTCTCATAGATCTCCGCCGCTGCCTCGCCGAGTGCAGCCACGCCCGGAACGTTCTCCGTACCGGAGCGCATTCCCTTCTGCTGACCGCCGCCGTAGATGATCGGTTTTACTTTTACCTTATCGCGAATATATAAAAATCCGGTTCCTTTCGGCGCGTGGATCTTGTGTCCACTCACCGAGAGCAGATCAATCCCCATCTTTTTCGGGCAGATGCGGAATTTGCCGTACGCCTGAATCGCATCCACATGAAACAGCGTGTCCGGATTCTTCGCCTTGATGACCTTCGCCGCTTCCTCGACCGGTTCAACCGCACCAATCTCGTTGTTCACCATCATGATGGACACCAGCACCGTATCTTCCCGCACTGCATCCCGCAGTTCCTCCAGCGAAATAATACCGTCATGATCCACAGACAATTCCGTGATCTCATAGCCGAGTTCTTTTAAGTAGGCAAGCGGCGCCTGTACCGACGCATGCTCAATCGCTGTCGTGATGATATGCTTTCCCTGGCGCTTGTTTGCCAGCGCTCCGCCGATCAGCGCCATATTGTTCGACTCCGTGCCGCCCGACGTAAAGACGATCTCCTTCTCATCGCAGCGGAGCGTCTTCGCGATCTGCTCTTTTGCTTCTTTAATATAATCCTCCGCCGTCTTTCCCATGTTGTGCAGGGAGGACGGATTGCCGTAATCTTCCGTTAAGATCTGCACCATCTTGTTTTTGGCGCGCTCACTGCACCGGGTGGTGGCAGAATTATCCAAATATGCTTCCATCTGTTTTAAAACCATGCCTTTCTAACAAACGCCGACGCAGAATCACGGCTGATCCCGCTCTTCTTCCGCTTCCGACACACTCTCGATATGATACATCAGAATAGAAAGGGTTGCAAGTCCCGCCGTCTCCGTGCGCAAAATTCTTTTTCCGAGGGACACCAGATGCATCCCCTCCTCTTTTGCCAGCGCAATCTCCGACGGATCGAATCCGCCCTCCGGTCCGATAAAAATGCCGACGCTCTGCCCCGGTGCAATCCGCTCCATCACTTCCCTTGTGGCCGCCATGCCGCGCTCATTCTCATACGGCAGCAGCACCACGTCGAGTTCTCCCGCCAATGCGACTGCCTCCCGGTAATTCACCGGTTCTCTCACCACCGGAATTCTGCTGCGCTTTGACTGTTTTGCCGCACTCTTTGCAATCTCCTGCCAGCGCGCCGTCTTTGCCGCCGCTTTTTTTGCATCCAGTTTTACGACGCAGTTCTTCATCGCCACCGGGATCATCTCCGCAGCGCCAAGCTCCACTGCCTTCTGGATGATGAGCTCCATCTTGTCGCTCTTTGGAAGTCCCTGAAACAGGCAGATCCGGCAGGGCAGTTCCGTATCTAAAGCCGTCTCCTCCGTGATGCACACCTCCACCACGTTCTCTGCGATCCGGTCAATCGTGCCGAAGAAATTCCTGCCGGATGTGCTGCTGATGCGCACTTTTTCCCCGCATTTCATGCGCAGGACATTGCGGATGTGATTTACATCGCTTCCCTCAATTATCACCAGATCATTTGCAATCTGCTCGTCTTCCACAAAAAACTGATACATAAACTCCTCATTTCCGGGCTGCCTGCCATTCCTTCGGATCATCTTCCTTTTTTCGGATCGTCTTTCCTTATTCCAGATCGTCTTTTCTTTTTCCGGATCGTCTTCCTTATTCCGGCTTTCTCGCCGTAATGTTCACCCACTCGCCCTGATGATTGATCTCCACCACCGTAAGTCCGGCCGCTTCGATCGCTTCTTTTACCGCGTTCTCCTTGAAATCGATGATGCCCGAGGTGATAAAATAACCGCCGCGTTTCAAGCGTGCCGGAATCACCGGTGCCATCGGAATAATGACGTCTGCCAGAATGTTGGCAACCACAATGTCGTATTCCTCCGTGCCGACTTTCTCCTGCAGTGCTGCATCATCGATCAGATTGCCGACATAAAATGTGCCAAGCGAAGGATCGAGATGGTTCACTTCCATATTCTCATGTGTGGAGGTCATGCAGTCCGGATCGAGATCCGTTCCGACTACCGCGGACGCGCCAAGCTTCAACGCCACAATCGATAAAATGCCGCTTCCGCAGCCGACGTCGAGTACCTTCGGCGTGCGGTTTTCCGGTGTGTACGCATCGTTCCCGCGGATATACTTTAACAGCTGGCGGATGCACAGCTGCGTCGTTTCATGCTTGCCGGTTCCAAACGACACACCCGGATCAATCTCGATTAAAAATTTGTCGGCATCCTCCGGCTTTAATTCCTCCCAGGTCGGTTTGATCAGGATGTCATCAATATAGAAGGAACTGAAGAATTTCTTCCAGTTGTTGATCCAGTCCAGATCCTCCGTCTGGTCGGAGGTGATCACGCCGCTTCCGACATCCACGACTTTTCTTAAGTCCTCCAACGCCTCTTTTACCTGCTTTAACAGTTCGGTGCGGTCCTCGCCGTCATCCTCAAGATAAAAGCTGACGTGGCTCACACCGTCATCCGGCGGAAGCTCCGGCAGAAAATCGATGAACATATCCGCCTGATCTTCCTTGGACAGCGGAATGTTATCCTCAATCTCCACTCCCTCAATGCCAAGGTCGGCTAACATCGCACTCATGTAGTCCTCCGCCGCCGTCGTTGTCTCTATCGTGTATTTATTCCATTTCATATGCGTTCTTCCTTCCCTTACGATTCCGTTCCTAAAAATCGTTATTTATCTTATCATACAATCGCACATCTTGCAAACGATGTTCCGCCCCGCTCTCCGCCTGCGGGAGGTATTCCTGATGCAGTATACAAAACACATTCTTTGCCTGTTGCACAAAAAACGGGCCGCGGCACCTCTTTTGCGCCGGACAGCCCGTCCTTATTTCTTCTTACAATACCTTTGATAAAAACTCCTGCAGTCTCTGACTCTTTGGATTGCCAAAAATCTCCTGCGGGGTTCCCTCCTCCTGGATCACGCCGTCGTTGATAAACATCACACGGTTCGCAACTTCTCTGGCAAATCCCATCTCATGTGTCACGACCACCATCGTCATGCCATCCTCCGCCAGTTCCTGCATCACGGCGAGCACCTCGCCGACCATCTCCGGATCAAGCGCCGAGGTCGGCTCGTCAAACAGGATGATGTCCGGGTCCATCGCCAGCGACCGCACGATGGCAATGCGCTGCTTCTGTCCGCCGGAAAGCTGCGCGGGATACGCGCCCGCCTTATCCGCCAGACCGATGCGCTTTAACAGCTCCATCGCGCGCGTATTCGCTTCCTCTTTTGTCATCTTGCCGAGTTTTACCGGGGCAAGCATGATATTTTCCAGAATCGTCATGTTCGGAAACAGATTGAACTGCTGAAACACCATGCCGATCTTCTCCCGGACATGATTGATGTCCACCGACGGATCCGTCAGATCGGTTCCCTCAAACAGCACATGTCCCGCCGTCGGAATCTCCAGCAGATTTAAGGAGCGCAAAAACGTGGATTTACCACAGCCGGACGGTCCGATCAGCGCCAGCACATCGCCCTTTTTGATCGTCGTCGAGATTCCTTTTAACACTTCATGACCGTCAAAAGACTTGTGAAGCTCTTTTACTTCCAGAATTACCGTATTATCGCTCATTGCTTCTCAATCTCCTTTCCAACAGTCCGACTGCCTTGCTCAGTCCCATGACAATCAGGAAATAAATGGCCGCGACCGCAATTAACGGCATGAACGCCTCGTACGTCACGCTTCGGATGATGTCTCCGCCCTTGGTCAGATCCATCAGCCCGATGTAACCGCTGATCGAAGTCTCCTTCAACAGACTGATAAACTCATTGCAGAGTGCCGGCAGAATATTTTTGACTGCCTGCGGCAGGATGATGCTTAACATCGTCTGCTTATAATTTAATCCAAGGCTTCTTCCCGCCTCAAACTGTCCGATGTCCACCGCCATAATACCGGACCGGACGATTTCCGCCACGTAGGCCGCCGAGTTCAGTCCGAACGCAATGACTGCCACGAACAGTTTTCCCGTATTGACGCTCTGGAAAATGACATAATAAATAATCAGAAGCTGAATCATGACCGGCGTACCGCGCACAACGGCAAGGTATGCCTTGCAGAGTGCATTTAAGATCGTAAGCCCGCCGTTTCTGTCGTGGTTGGTTCTTACAATCGCGATCAAAAATCCAAACACAATACCGATCATTACCGCAAACACGGTGATGATGAGTGTATTTAAAAGTCCCTTTAACAAATAGGTATATCGGCTGTCCTTGATAAAGTTATCATAAAACTTCTCTGCTATCCCTGTCTTCTCTGCTGTGACAGATGTATCTCTCACGATGATGACCTGCTTGGATTTTGCATAGGTATCCGTGAAATTCACATTCTTTTTGCGTTCCTCCGTCACCGTAAAACCCGATGCACCGATGTCGACTTTTCCGGTGGACACCGCAGGAATCACGGAATCAAACGCCATGTCCTCGATCTTTAACTCCATGCCGAGTTTGTCGCAGACCGCCTGCATAATATCCATGTCGATTCCGGTGATCTTTCCCTCTTCATAGTATTCATACGGCGGAAACTCCGCATTCGTACCAACGGTAAGCGTGCCGTTCGTGCGTTCCACATCCAGAATTTCATACGGATACTTTCCAATCTCCTCGTCCGTTCCGGTATAATTCTTCGCAATGCTATCGAGAACACCCTCGTCCTTCAGTTCGCGCAGCGTCTCATTGACCTGATCCACAAGTGCCTCGTTACCCTTTGCGATTACGAACGCATAGTCCTCCTCAACAAAGTTCTCCTCGAGAATCTTAAGCCCTTCGTTCTGCTCCACAAATGCCAGCGCCGGCAATTCGTCAATAATCACGCAGTCTAACTTTCCCTGCTTTAATGCCTGCACGGCATCCGCGCCCTTATTGTAACGCTCTACTACCGTGCCCGAGCCGTCCGTCTCATAGTCGCTGACCATGATATCTCCGGTCGTGCCGAGCTGTACACCGATATGCTTTCCCGGAAGATCCGCAACCGACGTAACAGAACCGTCGCCGGATGCCTGTCCCGCCTCCGTGTCGCTGCCTATCGCCGTCGCCGCGGCAACCTGTGTGCCGTAACCTAACAGCGTCGAAAAAAAGACCGCTCCGGCAAGCAGTATGCCGGATAATTTGATTGCTGTGTTTTTCATCGTACTATCTACCTCATGCTTCCTTATCTCTCACATAGATACTGCATAAATATACATCCGGCAGTCAGTATAACACAGAACGCCCCGCTTGGGAAGAGATTCATTCAATCTCGCAGATCCGGTAGAGATAACTTCTTCCCTGCTTTCCAATCCGCTCCACAATCAATAGATCCGTCAGGAGCAGGAGCACCGTCTGTGCCAGCCGCACCGGAATCTTCGCGCATGCCGCAAAATCCTTTGCAGTAAACTCCTCCGGAATCTCATAGGGGATGAACTGCATGTAGTCCTCCCTCCGGTCCACACGCACTTCCTCCACGAAGGTAAGCGGTATCCGGTCGAAGCGGTCGCTTCCCTTCTTTTTGTCCCGGCTCCAGCCGTTTAACAGACGGTATTCCTCCATGTCAATGAGATCCAGCCGTAGTCTCAGATTCGGATCTTTCAGAAACGGCCGGATCTTATACAATTCGATGAATGCCTGGTATGCATTTCCCTTCTTGGGCGATTTGCGCCCGGGAGAGATCTCCCCCGTCTCCTCATCCATCCAGTGAAGCCACTTCACATGCGGAATCGGATAGACGATGGTCACCGGGTACAACGGCAGAAATGCGGCAAGTTTCCGCCGCATATTCTGGAACGACCGCGTCTGAATCTCGATCACTGCCTCCCCGTCAAAAATATCCGCAACAAAATTCTCAATCGGGATCTCATGCATATCCTCATCCGGTGCATAATAATTCTTGAGCACTGCATGTACCGTCTTCTCCGAGAGTGTGCCGATTCCAAGCCTCTGCCGCTCGATTCCAATGACTCTGCCCCTGGCACGCTCAAAACGTTCTGTATCAATGCACATATCTCATCCTCGCTGCTGTGCTTTTTCCGGAATGATCTGCCGCTTATTTCGGGTGCTTCATATCCTTTAAGATATCAAAGCAGTCAAACGTGCGGAAATAGTCCTCCGGCGTCTCGGCACGACGGATCAGCTGTGTCGATCCGTCTTCCTTCAGCAGCACCTCCGCTGACTTTAATTTTCCGTTATAGTTGTATCCCATGGAAAAACCATGCGCACCGGTATCATGAATCACCAGAAGATCTCCCATGTCGATCTTCGGCAGCATCCGGTCAATCGCAAACTTATCGCAATTCTCGCAAAGTGAGCCTGTCACATCATACTTGTGGTCGCACGGCGCATCCTCCTTGCCCATCACCGTAATATGGTGATATGCCCCGTAAATTGCCGGGCGCATCAGGTTCACGGCACACGCGTCCACACCGATGTACTCCTTGTGGGTATGCTTCTCATGGATGGCCGTTGTCACCAGGCAGCCGTACGGTCCCAGCATAAAACGTCCCATCTCCGTGTAGATTGCGACATCGCCAAGTCCCGCCGGAACTAAGATCTCCTCATATGCCACCCGGACGCCCTCTCCGATGACACGGATGTCGTTCGGCGTCTGATCCGGTGTGTACGGAATACCGACACCGCCGGAGAGATTGATAAAACGGATATCGCATCCCGTCTTATCGCGCAGTTCCACAACCAGTTCAAACAGTTCTCTCGCAAGCTTCGGGTAATATTCGTTTGTCACGGTATTGCTGGCAAGAAACGCATGTACGCCAAAATGCTTGGCTCCCTTCTCCTTTAAGATCTTGAATCCCTCAATGATCTGCTCGTGGGTAAAACCGTACTTTGCATCGCCCGGATTATCCATGATGCCGTTGCTCATCTTAAAGACGCCTCCCGGATTGTACCGGCAGCTGATCGTCTCCGGAATCCTGCCGATCGTTTTTTCCAGAAAATCAATGTGTGTAAAATCGTCGAGATTAATGATCGCACCAAGCTCATTGGCAAATGCAAATTCCTCCGCCGGCGTATCATTGGAGGAAAACATGATGTGTTTTCCATCGAAGCCCTGGGAATCCGCAAGCATCAGCTCTGTCAGCGACGCACAGTCACATCCGCAGTCATATTCTTTTAAAATGTCAAGAATGAACGGGTTCGGCGTTGCCTTTACCGCAAAATACTCCCGGAATCCCGGGTTCCATGCAAATGCTTCCTTCACTGCCTTCGCATTTTCGCGGATTCCTTTTTCATCGTAGAGATGAAAAGGCGTTGGGTATTTTTTTACGATTTCCTCTAACTGTTCTTTGGTTACAAATGGTTTCTTCTTCATACGGTTCTTCCTTTCTTCCTAGAATACGACTTGTATCAAAAACATATAAAGTGCCGTTCCGGCACCAATGCTGAGCAGATTGTTGCGCTTCCATACATGAAGCATGATGACCGCCGCCACGGCAATAAATTCCGGCAGGCCGAAAGGCGCCGCAAGCACCGACACGTTTTTCAGGCAGTAGATCACCAGCATTCCGATGACCGCCGGGGGCAGCACTCTCCCCAGATACCGGATGATCGGCGGAATCTCTTTTCCTTTCGGGAAAAACAGAAACGGAATCAGCCTGGTAAAAAATATCGTTCCCGCCACGGTAAATATGATCGCAAGCGATCTTCCAACACTTACTGGCACTCCGGCTCGCCTCCTTCCTTTCCGTCCTCCGGAATCATTTTATCGAATATTTTTTTGCAGGAAAGCAGGATGACCATGACGCATATCATGGTCGGAAGGATAAAATTGTCCGCTCCGAACACCAGCCTGCACACCAGTCCACATACCAGCCCGATCACCACGCTCGGACGGTTCTGCTTCTCCATCCACTGTTCCACCATGATTACCACAAACAATGCCGTCATTGCAAAGTCAATGCCCTCCGTGGAGAACGGGAGCACATTTCCAAGCAGGGCGCCGATGCCGGAGCCGATGATCCAGTAACTCTGGTCGAGCACGGCAATCGCAAACAAGAACTGCTCCTCCTTCACATCTTTCGGCACTTTTGTGACGAAGAAAAGCGAGTAGGTCTCATCCGTCAGGGAAAAGATCATGTAAAGCCGCTTTTTCCCCATCTTAGAAAATCGTTCCAGCAGTGACAGTCCATAAAAAATATGGCGGATATTCACCATAAATTCCATGAAAATCACATTGAGGAGGCTGACGCCCGGCGCGAAAAAGTTGACTGCAAGATACTGTCCGCTGCCCGCATAGATCACCAGACTCATGAGCATCGCCCACAAGAAGTTGTAACCTTTTTCCTGTATCATCACTCCGAACGCCATCCCGATAAACAGATAGCCGGTGAGCACCGGTACCGTGTAGGGAAACGCTGCCCGAAATGCACGTAAATATGTTCCTTTCCGCTCGACTTGTTTGGTTTTCATTTTTTTCTTTCCTAATCCCGCAAATTATGCTATACTTTTTCTAGTTATACATTCAGTGAAGTTGTTTTCAAGGGAGTTACCAATGAGTATTACGATCTTAAATTATCACGATCAGGCATTTGTGGATCAGATCAACGCCGAAGCTGCTGCCCGCGCTGAAGCGGAGAGAGCTGCCGCCGAAGCTGCAAAAGCGCAGGCTGCAAGTTCTGACTTTTCTTCCGTTTTAACGAATGCCACCGACGCCTACTCCGGCAGCACGACCTGCTCCGGAGACCTTTCCGCCATCTTTGATGAAGCGGCGAACACCTACGGCGTCTCCTCCACTCTTTTAAAATCAATCGCAAGAGCAGAGTCCAATTTTAATACAAGCGCTGTCAGCAGCGCCGGTGCTGTCGGTATTATGCAGCTGATGCCTGCCACCGCAGCATCTCTCGGTGTCACAGATTCCTACGATGCCTACCAGAATATCATGGGCGGTGCGAATCTGATCTCCCAGCTGCTTGCCAAGTACAACGGCGATACCTCTCTTGCGCTTGCGGCATACAACGCCGGCAGTGCAAATGTCGATAAATACGGCGGTATTCCACCGTTTAGCGAGACACAGAATTATGTCCAGAAGGTTCTCTCCTATATGGGAAGCGATACGAACACCGTTGCATCCGCATCCACTGCAGAGACTTCCGAAGATGTTGCAACGACGGTAAGCAATTTTATCGCGGCAAACAACATCAGCCAGGATACGGTAGAGAAGCTGCTTACGCTTCTTGAAGTGTTAAACGCTTAACAATTACATTTCATACAACAGTAACACATGAGAATCCTGCCTGCAGGATTCTTTTTTGTGTAACAGGAAACTTCGTTCCTATTACATAATATCATCCTTCTGCCTGCGTCCCTGTAATCGTCTCGATCTGCTCTTCCAGATAGCCGTTGAACTCCGTCATAAAACGGCTCACCGTCCTCACATCCTCGACGGAATAGCGCGCCAGAAATTCCATATCGCGCTTCTCCCATCGCTGATGCCGCTTCGCATGCTCATCAAACAAAAGCCTGCCCTGATCCGTGAGCTTGAAATATACTTCCTTTTTGTTCGTCTCCAGCGTATATTTTTCGATCAGCCCTTTGGCAAGAAGCTTCTTGGTCATCTTGCTGATCGCGCCGCGCGTCATCCCCATGTGCTCCGCCACCTTCGTGACGTTCGGCAGTTCCAGTCTTCCGATATAGTCGATACAGTGTGTCTCCGAATAGCCGTATTCATCCAGACACTGGTTTTCCGTCAGTTTGGAAAGCATATCCTGCCGCTCCAGCATGAGCGCGATTTCTTTTAACAGCTCTTCCCGATCTTTCATGCAGACTCTTCCTTTTTCTAACATGGTATTTTGTTCCCAGTTCCTACTGTATCTCATTATTGTTTCCATGTCAACAATATATTTCTTTTACCTGCCGCTGATGATGCCGTAGCACTCCGGGCGCCTGTCGCGGAACAGCCCCCACTCCAGCCGTCTGGCATCCAGCTCGTCCAGGTCATATTCCTGCACCAGTATCTCTTCCTCGTCGCGCCCTGCCTCCGCCAGAATTTCTCCGGTCTCATCGGTCAGGAAAGACGATCCGTAAAAAACAAGCGCCGAACGCTGTCCGCCGTTTTCCTCACAGGGTTCTACCGTCTCCTCCCCGATCCGGTTTGCCGCAACAACGGGCATCAGATTGGCTGCCGCATGTCCCTGCATACAGCGTCTCCAGTGCGGCATACTGTCGCACTCTAAGATCGGTTCCGATCCGATCGCCGTCGGATAAAAAAGCAGCTCCGCCCCTGCAAGCGCCATACAGCGCGCGCTCTCCGGAAACCACTGATCCCAGCAGATTCCCACGCCGATTCTGCCGTAGCGCGTAGAAAATACCTGAAATCCGGTATCCCCCGGCGTAAAATAGAACTTTTCCTGATAGTAATGATCATCCGGGATATGCGTCTTGCGATAAACGCCGAGCACTGTTCCGTCCGCGTCGATACAGGCGATGGAATTGTACAGGTTGTTCACATCCCGCTCATAAAAGCTGATCGGGAGCACCACACCAAGCTCCGCGGCAAGCCGCATGCCCATGCGCACCGCATCGTTCTCCATCACAGGCTTTGCATAATGATAGAAGTCATACCGGCGCTGCTGGCAAAAATATTCCCGCTCAAAAAGTTCCGGCAGAAGGATCACGTTTGCTCCCTCTGCCGCCGCCTTTCGCACCATGGCTTCCGCCTTTTTTAAATTCTCCTCCACAGACGCCGCACAGCGCATCTGAATTGCCGCCACTTTCACTCTGTTCATGCTCTTTTCCTCTTTTTGTCTCTGTCCACTTTACCGCTGCTACATTTTTGCTGCTGCGTTTTGCTGCTGCATTTTTGCCGCCGGGATCTGCTGTGTAATACAGTGGATATTCCCGCCGCCGACTAAAATTGCACGCGCCTGCACCGAAATAATCTTCCGCCCCGGATTCCACTGCGCAAGCAGTGCGGCAGCGCGCCTGTCACTCTCCTCATTCTCCCCGCCGAACGCCGGAAGAATAACTGCCTCATTGGAAAAATAAAAGTTCACGTAGGATGCCGCAAGACGCTCTCCCGCCTCCCGCTCATCCTCCCCTTCGGCAAACGAATAACCTGCCAGTTCCTCCTCTGTAATGCAGACCGGATGATCGGGAATCGGAAGCTTGTGAATGACAAGCTTTCTTCCGCGCGCATCCGTCTCGCCCTCCAGGTACGCAAGCGTCTGCTGTGATAGCGGATACTGGGGATCTGTTTCATCGTCCGTCCAGGCAAGCACCACCTCGCCCGGGCGCAGGAACGCGCAGACGTTATCCACATGTTCGTTCGTCTCATCCTGATAGATTCCACGCGGCAGCCACAGCACTTTTTCTATGCCAAGATAAGTTCTAAGCTTCTCCTCGATCTCCCCGCGCGTAAGCCCCGGATTGCGCCCCGCGCTCAAAAGGCACGCCTCCGTCACCAGAAGCGTCCCCTCACCGTCGCTGTGAATCGATCCGCCCTCCAGTACAAACGGCGCGGCATCGTAACACGCATAGCCATACTTTGCGGCAAACGCCTTTGCAAACGCATCGTCCAACGCCCAGGATGCATACAGTCCGTCCACCGATCCTCCCCAGGCGTTAAATGACCAATTCACTGCCCGCATCCTGCCGGCGCCGTCTTTCACAAAGGTCGGCGCCACATCTCTTGCCCAGGCATCGTCTGTCTCCAGTTCAAAGACCGTCACCCGCTTTTTCCACGGCGCGTCCTCACCGATCAGCATCTCTCGCGCGGAGTCAATGGCATCCCGCCCGGCTGCCACATATACGTTTTCACTCTGCGCAATCGCTGCAATCACATCCCGGAATGCAATCCGCGCATCGCGTGCGCCGTAAATCCAGGAACCCGGGCGCGACGGCCAGATCAGAATACAGCCGTCATGCGGTTCGTACTCCCCCGGCATAAAAAATCCGTCCGCCTGCGGCGTTGTCATTCTCTCTTTTGGATCTTCTGCACACTTTTGCATCTTTTTCTCCATTTCCTCTACCCTCATCCAAGTCATCTTCCCTTGTCCCGGATGTCTTTCAAAACCGGTTATGACAACCGCCCTTTGAAATCTTCATAGCCGAACTGCTTTAACATCTCAACCTCCCCGTCTTCCCGGAGCATTGCGATCGACGGAAGCGGAATTCCATTAAAGGTATTATTCTTCACCATCGAGTAGATTGCCATGTCCTCAAACACCAGACGGTCGCCGATCTGAATCTCATGTGTGAAACTGTAGTCCCCGATGACGTCCCCCGCCAGACAGGTGAGCGAGGACAGCCGATAGGTGTATTTCTGCTCCCCCGCCGCAAATCCGTCCCGAAGCGGTGGACGATACGGCATCTCAAGAACGTCCGGCATATGACACGCCGCAGACGCATCCAGAATCAGAATATCCATCCCGTTGTGTACAATATCGCACACTTCCGTTACCAGATATCCCGCATTTAAGGCAACCGCCTCGCCGGGCTCCAGATACACGGCAAGTCCGTAGGTCTCCCTGATATAGCCGATAAGCTTCTTTAAACGCTCTATCTGGTAACCCGGTCTGGTAATATGATGTCCTCCGCCCAGATTCAGCCACCGGACCTGTTTTAAATAAGAAGCAAACTGCTCCTCAAACGCATAAAACGTGCATTCCAGATCATCCGCGTCCTGCTCGCAGAGCGTGTGAAAATGGAGTCCCTCCACATCCTCCGGCAGTTCATAGCTTCCATCCTCCTGCCGTCTCATGCCAAGTCCGGCAAGTCCTTTCTCAAACGCCTCTCTTGTCATGCCGAGTCTGGAACCGGGCGCGCAGGGATCATAGATCGCATGTCCCTCCTGCGTGGAATACTCCGGATTGATCCGAAGTCCGATGCTGACACGGTGCTCCGTACCACTGGCGGCATTCTGCGCCGCCACCTTCTTCCTATGTCTGACATACTGCGCAAAGGAATTAAAAATCACATGGTCGCAGAGCGTGACCAGTTCCTCCATATCGCTGTCCTTGTACGCCGGAGCAAACACATGGTTCTCACGCCCCATCTCCTCTGCGCCGAGACGCGCCTCGTAGAGTCCGCTCGCTGTGGTACCGCTGATGTATTGTCCGATCAACGGATAGAGCGCATATGTGGAAAACGCTTTCTGCGCCAGCAGGACATGGCATCCCGTATCCTGCTCCAGATTATGCAATATTATTAAGTTCTCTTTTAATTTTTTCTGATTCACCACATAGCATGGTGTCGGAAGTTCATTCCACTTCATTGCTCTCGTCTCTCCCTGTCCGGCTCTTTTTACGAACGGCTACGCCACCGTCTTGGGGTTCTCATCGACAACCCACGGCAGTCCGTACTGATTGAGCATATCCATAAACGGATCCGGATCAAACTCCTCGATATTGAAGACGCCGTCCTTATCCCACACCTTATCTACAACAAGTGCTGCACCGATCATTGCCGGAACTCCTGTCGTGTAGGAGATCGCCTGTGAGCCAACCTCCCTGTAGCACTCCTGGTGATCGCAGACGTTGTAGATATAGATCGTCTTTTCCTTGCCATCCTTCTTGCCGGTAAAAATACAACCGATGTTCGTCTTGCCAACGGTTCTAGGACCCAGTGACGCCGGATCCGGAAGCAATGCCTTTAAGAACTGGATCGGCACGATCTCTCTTCCCTCATACTGGATCGGGGAAGTGGAGAGCATTCCGACATCCTCCAGACACTGCATATGAGTCAGATAGCTCTGACCGAAGGTCATGAAGAAACGGATGCGCTTGACTCCCGGCACATTCTTTGCCAGAGACTCGATCTCCTCATGATGAAGCAGATACATGTCTTTCTCGCCAACCTGTGGGAAATTATATTCTCTTTTAATTTCCATCGGTTTTGTCTCTACCCAGTGTCCGTCCTCCCAGTAGGAGCCGTTTGCGGATACCTCGCGGAGGTTGATCTCCGGGTTGAAATTGGTGGCGAACGGATAACCGTGGTCTCCACCGTTGCAGTCTAAGATATCGATGTACTCGATCTCATCGAAATAATGCTTCAGCGCATAGGCGGTAAACACGCTCGTCACGCCCGGGTCAAAGCCGCTGCCAAGAAGCGCCGTGATGCCGGCATCTGTAAAGCGTTTCTGATATGCCCACTGCCAGGAATAATCGAAGTACGCGGTAAAGCCCGCCTCCTTGCAGCGCTTCTCATAAATTGCACGCCACGCCGGGTCGTCGGTATCTTCCGGTTCGTAGTTCGCGGTATCGATGTAGTCCACCTTGCATGCCAGGCAGGCATCCATAATCGTCAGATCCTGGTAAGGCAGCGCCACATTTAACACGGCATCCGGCTTGTAGTCACGGATCAGTGCGATCAGTTCGTCCACATTATCCGCATCCACCTTCGCTGTCGTGATCACTGTATCCGTCGTTCCCTGCAGCTTTTCTTTTAACGCGTCACATTTTTCTTTTGTGCGGCTTGCAATGCAGATCTCCGAAAAAGTCTTGCTGTTCTGGCAGCATTTGTGAATTGCCACCCCTGCTACTCCGCCACATCCGATAATCAATAATCTTCCCATCTACTTATCCTCTCATTCTGCCGTCCTGCGGCTGTATTTTCTATTATATCATTCTGCCAACGGATGACAGAACGCTCCGCTGACTGTCCCGTCAGAGTCCGTTCTGTCCCGCATCTGCCATCTACCTTCTGCCTTCCTCTTCCTCAAGCATATCCTCGACATATTTTGGCAGCATAAACGCTCCCTTATGAAGATTGGTCGTATAATACCAGGTCTTGATCCCGCGCGCTTTCCAGCGCTCCACATTCAGATCCGTTAGCGGGTGATATTTTTTTGACGCAAATCCGAACAGCCAGTACCCGGAGGAACAGGTCGGAATGTGCGCCTGATACACACGGCTGATCGGGAAACTGTGACTCGCCTTGCGGTGCATCACGCGGCAGGACTCCTCATCCTCGTCATAAAAAGGACTGCCGTGCTGGTAGACCATAATGCCGTCTTCTTTTAATGCGCGGTAACAGTTCCCATAAAATTCCTTGGTGAACAATCCCGCCGTATGCCCGAGCGGATCGATCGCATCATTGATGATCAGATCGTAGGCATCATGCTTTGTGCGCAGAAAGCGCAGTCCATCCTCGTAATAGATATTGACGCGCGGATCTTCCAGTCCGCAGGCGTTGTCCGGGAAAAACTTCCTGCACACATCCACGAATGTCCGGTCGGATTCCACGACGTCGATCTGCTCGATCTCCTCATAATAGGAAAGTTCTCTCGCCACACCGCCGTCTCCGCCACCGATGACCAGCACTTTTTTCACATGCGGATGCACCGCCATCGGCACATGCACAATCATCTCATCGTAGATGAACTCATCCTTTTCTGAGAAGACGATACTGCCATCGGAGCTTAAAAATCTGCCGAATTCCCTGGATTCAAACACGTCGATCCTCTGAAAATCCGTCTGCTCCCCGAACAGCTGCTTCTCCACTTTGACCGACACCTTCACATGATCGGTCTGATTATCCGAAAACCATAACTCCACGCTCTCTTCCACCTTCCCCAGACCGTATCGCACGGTCTGCTGCTTCCTTACGCCTGTTCTTCCTGACTGTATGCTCTTCCTTAAGAGCTATTCTTCCGGCGGTCTTATTTCCACACCTGCCGGTCATCCACTAAGACATTTAAGTGCTCCACCGCCGGATCTTCCGTTCCCTGCATGGAGCAGCCCTTCTCCTTGGCATAGATGATATATTCGATGATCTCCGGCGTAATCATCTCACCCGGCGCGAGAATCGGAATTCCCGGCGGATAGCACATCACAAACTCTCCGCAGATCTTTCCTGCCGTCTCCCGGATCGGCATGCATTTTTTCTCTGCGTAAAAAGCCGCCTGCGGTGAAACAAGAACAGTCGGATTTATATATTCTGTATTTAACATCTGTGCAGGGTCCTTGGAATACAAGCGTTTGACGTCTGCCAACGCTCCCACCAGCCGCTCGATATCCTGGATGCGGTCGCCGATTGAAATGTAGGCTAAGATGTTGGCAATGTCCCCCAGCTCAATCTGGATATCGTACTCATCCCGCAACAGATCATAGACCTCGATTCCTGCCAGACCGATTCCCCGCGTATAGACTGAGAGCTTCGTCACATCAAAGTCATAGACGCTTCCGCCGTTCACCATATCCTTGCCGTAAGCATAATATCCGCCGATGTCGTTGATCTCCGCCCTGGCATATTCCGCCATCTCCGCCACTTTGCGGAACGATTCCCTTCCGCGCAGCGCCAGATTTCTCCGCGAGATGTCGAGACTTGACATCAGAAGATAAGACGCGCTTGTCGTCTGTGTGAGGTTGATAATCTGGCTGACATACTCCCAGTTGACATTTTTGCCGGTTAAAAGCAGGGAACTCTGTGTTAAGCTTCCTCCGGATTTGTGCATGGAGACGGACGCCATATCTGCACCGGCATCCATCGCGCAGACCGGAAGGTCCTCCCCGAAATACAGATGGGTGCCGTGCGCTTCATCCACAAGCACAAGCATCTCGTGTTCATGTGCCAGCTTCACGATGGAGCGCAGATCGGAACAGATTCCGTAATAAGTCGGATTGTTCACAAGAACCGCCACCGCGCCCGGATTCTCCAGAATCGCCCGCTCCACCTCCGAGATCTCCATACCGAGTGAAATGCCAAGCTTTTTGTCCACCTCCGGATTCACATAGACCGGAATAGCGCCGCAGAGTACCAGTGCATTGATCACACTCTTATGTACATTGCGCGGCAGGATGATCTTATCCCCGGCACGACAGACCGACAACACCATGCTCTGCACGGAGGACGTTGTTCCTCCCACCATAAAAAACGCGTGATCTGCCCGGAAAGCCTCCGCCGCCAGTTCCTCCGCCTCTTTGATGACCGACACCGGATGGCACAGGTTGTCAAGCGGCTTCATGGAATTCACATCCAGACTCACACATTTCTCCCCCAGAAGTTCCACGAGCTCCGGGTTGCCACGCCCTCTCTTGTGCCCCGGCACATCGAAAGGAACGACTCTTCTCTTTTTTAATTGTTCCAGCGCTTCGTAGACCGGAGCGCGCTTCTGGGATCCTGCTTCCATGATTCTCCTCACATTCTGTTTTGATGCTCCCTGATGCGGTATGCATGCCGTCCGGCAGAGCTTTTGGCTCTACAGGAAGCATGACTTTCATGCTTTCGCATAACATGGCATCTTCTGTAGCACAAGAAAGAATCCTGCCCGGAGCGTTTTTATGTAATAGGGACGAAGTTTCCTATTACACAAAAAAAAGACAGATGCCTATATGCTGCGCACACATCACCTGCCTTGTCACATTCTCATAGTCATACTTTATGTAATCTGTCCTACATGCTGCAAAAACTATTATCAGAGTCTACGTTGGCATCTTCGCCAGCAAATATTTGCTATTACTACTCTTATTGACCGTTTCACAAGTGATATCTCTATCGCATACGATTCAGGGTCCTGCAGTCCTTCGCCTGCAGTCGTCATCAACTTATAAAATTTGAGCTTCTAACTCAATCAATAACGTGGATCTCTCCACCATCGGCAGCTGCCCCGCCTGTCCGTATGGGCTTAACCAATCTCTTGGTGGGCAAATATTTGCATGAAAAAGCTTTCGCATTCATGTGATTTGAAGTATAACACACACACTTCTAAAAAGCAATGTATTTCTCCGGATTCTTATCTACTCCCTCCACTCCCGGAAAAGTGCAATCTCTCTGCGGTATCCCTCATCGTCATTCGGAGTCTCCAGAATAAACGGCTTGTCCGAAAGCAGCGGATGCGTCGCCACACGCCGCATCGCATCCAGCCCGATCTTTCCCTCGCCGATGCAGGCATGGCGGTCTTTGTGCGAACCGCGGTCGTTCATGCTGTCGTTAAAATGTACCGCGCACAGGCGGTTCAGACCGATCACATGGTCAAATTCCTCCAGGACACCATCCAGATCTCCCGCAATATCATATCCAGCATCCCAGACATGACAGGTATCCAGACAGATGCCAAGCTTATCGGACAGCTCTACACGGTCAATAATCGCGCGCAGTTCCTCAAAGCTTCTGCCCACCTCACTGCCTTTTCCCGCCATCGTCTCGAGCAGAACCGTCGTCGTCTGCTCCGGCGTGAGCACCTCGTTAAGTGCCTCCGCAATCCATTCGATTCCGGCATCCGCCCCCTGTCCGACATGGGAACCCGGGTGAAAATTGTAGTAATTCCCCGGCGTGTACTCCATCCGGCGCAGATCGTCCGCGATCATCTCCTTAGAAAACTTGCGGATATCCTCCTTCGCCGCGCACAGATTCATCGTGTAAGGTGCATGCGCCACCAGTTTTCCAAATTGCTGCTCCCGCATCAGTTCCAGCAGCTTTTCCACATCCGCCGGATCAATCGCTTTTGCCGCACCGCCTCTCGGATTTCTTGTAAAAAATGCAAATGTATTTGCTCCCAGCTTCACTGCCATCCGCCCCATCGCCGCATAGCCCTTTGACGCCGAGAGATGATTTCCGATATACATATTCTTTTCCTGCTTCCTTCTATCTTTCTAAGTCAGCAACCACCAGTTCAACTGGTGGTTTGCTATAAGCCCTCCAAAGGGCTATGTTACTGCTCGCCCCAAAGGGCGGTGTCACAAGCATTTTTACTGGTCCGCTATAAAGCGGTACTTCTTGAATCTTCTTTTCTTGATTCTTCTGCTTGTTCTTTTATATACTTCTGTACTGCCTCGTCTGTGATATTACCGATTGTTTCCACATAATATCCTCTTGCCCAAAATGCTTTATCCCACTTACTCTGCAACTCTGGGTGACGATCGTATAGCATTAGGGTGCTTTTACCCTTTAAATATCCCATAAAATCTGAGACACTTAATTTCGGTGGTATTGCGACACTTAAATGCACGTGATCTGCACAAACTGCTCCTGCAATTATTTCTACATTTTTATATTTGCATAGTGTATTTAAGATTTCACGTACATCCTCCCTTACCTTCCCATACAATACCTTTTTCCGATATTTTGGAATGAAAACGATGTGATATTGGCATTTCCATCTAGTGTGTGATATGCTTTTATTGTCCACTTGGACCACCTCCTGTGTTGAGTTTGGCTTGCGACACCATTCTCAATATACCACAGGAGGTTTTTCTTTTTTATCCTCACCGTTTCCAACTATTCCATTCTCCCCAGCATAGCTGGGGGATTAGGCTTTTCATTTAAATCTTCTCCACCAGGATGCCGTCCCGGTATGCCTGCAGCAGCGCCTCCAGATCACGGATCGAAGCGCGCAGCTCCCTTCCAATGTCCGTATCCGCCACCAGCTTGCGTCGCACGACATGCTGCACCAGAATCGTATGCGACGCGATATCGCTTCCGTCCTGCACCGCCTTTTCGACCGACTCAAACGGTTCATGCGCCGCAAGCACCAGACCGTAGGAATTATAGATCAGCGTATATCCCGCAATCCCCGTCTTCGGCTGGTAGGCCTTGGAGAATCCGCCGTCAATAATGAGCAGCTTCCCGCCGCATTTTACCGGGGACTCTCCCCGCTTCGCCTCCACCGGAATATGGCCGTTGATGATATGTGCCTCCGCGCCCTCAAGCCCGAATTCCGAGAGGATGCGGTTGACCACCTCTTCCTCCTCCAGCAGGCGGTAGTACGGGTTCTTCGGCTCCTGGTGCGTCGCTGTGTCCGCGATAAAATAGCGCTCAAACGTCGTCATTTTTGCTTTTCCGAACACCGGGGAATTCTGGTTTTCCCAGATAAACCACAAGATATCCAGCCCCTTTTTCTTCTCCCCGGGATCAATCGCGTAGTACCCTTTTCTCGCGTAATTCTCCAGCACATCGTAGAGCGCCTTGCCGGAATATTCTTTTCCGTACACATTTACTCTGGTAAAGGTTCCGTCCTCGTTCATCGGCACACAGCCGTGGTAGAGCAGGTTCCCGTTGTAGACCTTGTACAGGCTGCCCTGTGTGAACAGAAAACGGACGTGACGCTGTAATTTTTCACAGTTCAAGAACGCCTGCGTGATCCGCTCCATGACGTCCTCCTCCTCCGATGACAGTTCATACGGATGCTTCCAGTCGATCGTCGGGAAGTTCAGATCCTTCATCGGGTATTCCTTCCCCTCCACACACACCGTTCCTTTTTCGATATTGATCTTGTCCAGCAAAAGCCGCTCATCCATCCCGAACTCCGGGTGACGCATGATCATCTGTCCCTCCAGCTTGAACTGGATCACCGTAATCGCCTTGTGCATTTTCTCATCCAGCATGGCGTCACGCACATCGTACTCATCCTCCCGGTAATCCAGCTTAAAGCAGGTGCAGGGATCCTTGTCGTATCTGCTCATGGCAAGTCTGGCGAGCGGCACCAGATTGATGCCGTATCCGTCCTCTAAAAGGTTCAGATTGCCGTACTTGGCAGAGATACGGATCGCGTTGCAGATGCAGGGTCTGCTTCCCGCCGCCGCTCCCATCCAGTATATATCGTGGTTCCCCCACTGAATATCCACGGAATGATGCTGCATCAAGGTATCCATAATCAGATTCGGGTACGGTCCCCTGTCGAAAATATCTCCCACCACATGCAGATGATCCACCACAAGCCTGCGGATCAGATTGCAGAACGCAATCACAAGCTCCGGCGCCCTGCCTGTGCGGATCACAGACCGGATGATCTCATTATAATAAGCTTCCTGATCGGAGACATCCGGTCTGCCGGTCAGCAGTTCCTCGATCACATACGCAAAATCTTTCGGCAGCGCTTTTCGCACCTTGGATCTGGTATATTTTGACGAAGCGCTCTTGCAGATGCGGATCAGCCGGTATAGGGAGACCTTATACCAGTCCTCCATATTTTCTTCTGTCTTTAACACCTGCTCTAGCTTCTGCTCCGGATAATAGATCAGGGTCGCAATCACTTTCTTCTCTCCCGCACTGATCGCATTCCCGAATTCTTCCTCGATCTTGCGCTTAATCGCTCCGGAACCGTTCCGGATCACGTGCTGGAACTGATCGTACTCGCCGTGAATATCTGTAATGAAATGTTCTGTTCCCTTTGGCAGGCTTAAAATCGCCTGCAGGTTAATGATCTCCGTCGCTGCCGCAGCCACGGTCGGATACTGATTTGCCAGACTTTTTAAATACCGCAGATCTGTTTCCATATATTTTTCCATATGTTCCCCCTCAGAATATCAAAATCGAAGATACCTCTCAAATAGTAACATATCCGCGCACTGCTGACCAGATTTTGTTCGTTTTCTGCCCTGTATAAAAATGGGAACAGAAAACGTTTCCACGCTCCTGTTCCCATTCGATCCATCTGTATCTGCTTTCAATCTGCCTTATCCGTCTGCCTGTCCAATCAGTCTGCCTGTTCCATCGTTGCCCGGATCGCATCCTGCATATCATAAAATCCTGCCTCTTTCCCGGCGAGGAACTTTGCCGCCTCCACAGCCCCTTTTCCAAAGACGCTGCGGGAATATGCGGTATGCTTGAACTCAATGACCTCGTCGAGTCCCGCGAAGATGACCTCATGCTCCCCGACGATGCTGCCTCCGCGCACTGCCGAGATTCCGATCTCGTGCGGATCTCTCTTTTTGCGCTCGCTGCTTCTGTCATATTTGTATTCATAGACATGTCCCAGCGCATCATTCATGGAGTCCGCCAGCGCCAGCGCTGTGCCGCTCGGTGCATCCAGCTTCTGGTTGTGATGCTTCTCCACGATCTCCATGTCAAATCCTGCCGGCGCAAGAATCGTTGCCGCCTGCGCTAAAAGCTGCATCAGCAGATTGATTCCCAGCGACATATTCGCGGACTTTAATACTGCTACCTGCCCCGATGCCGCCTTTACCTGCTCCATCTGTTCCTCCGACAATCCCGTCGTGCACAGAACCACTGGAATCTTTTTATCCACACTATAGACCAGAAGATCGTCCACGGCCTTCGCATTGGAAAAATCGATGATGACATCCGCCTTCACATCGCAGACGGAAATATTCGGGAATACCGGATAGTCATTTTTGATCCCGTCATAGAGATCCACTCCCGCCACGATCTCAATCTGCGGATCCTCCTTGCAGATTGCGGAGATGACCTGTCCCATTTTACCATTGCATCCATTCATGATTGCCTTAATCATCGTACGTTATCCTCTCTTCTCTGTACTGCCCGCTCCGCGTGCCGCATGCAGCCAGCGGTGCAGACACATACTCCGGCGGATGGCCTTACGGCTCCCTTCCGCCGGAGTCATCTGTTCTTTTATGCTAACTTTATTCCGTAATTTTTCATCGCTTCTGCAAGCTTCGCGGCATTCTCCGGTGTCATCTCCGTGAGCGGGGAACGAAGCGGTCCCACTTCCAGTCCCATCAGATTCAATGCTTTCTTCACCGGAATCGGGTTTACCTCGGAAAACAGCGCATCCACAAGCGGCTGTGCCTTTAACTGCAGTTCTCTCGCGCGCAAAAGATCCCCCGCGGAGAAAGCCGCGCACATATCGTGCACATCCGCCGGCGCCACATTCGACCACACGGAAATCACACCGATCGCACCGATTGCCATCAGAGGCACCACGATGCCGTCCTCGCCGGAATATAAATCAATCTTGCCGTCCGTTAAGTACATCAGCCTGGATGCCTGAGCCAGACTGCCGGTCGCCTCCTTGATACCCACAATGTTCTCCACGTTCTTAAAGAGTGTGGCTGCGGTCTCCGGCAGAATATTGCAGCCGGTACGTCCAGGAACGTTGTACATGATAATCGGAAGCTTTACCGCCTCGGCAATCTCTGTATAGTAACGGATCAATCCGCCCTGTGTCGCTTTGTTGTAGTACGGGGTCACAGCCAAAAGTCCGTCTGCTCCTGCCTTTTCCGCCTCTTCGGAAAGGTGAATCGCCTCTCTGGTGCAGTTGGAACCGGTGCCGGCAATGACCGGAACACGATGCTTTGCAAAACGCACTGCTGCCCGGATCACATCGGAATGCTCCTCCGTAGTGAGCGTCGAACTCTCTCCGGTCGTTCCCACAATCACAATCGCATCCGTTCCCTGCTCAATCTGCCATTCGACCAGTTCCTCCAGCTTGTCGTAATTTACCTCTTCATTTTCCTTCATGGGTGTAACAATCGCTACACCAGCGCCCTTGAATATCGCCATGTCAATCCTCCGTTTCTCCTATGTTAATATATGCCCATGGTACAATTTTGCCCCTGTCAGATCAGAGTCAGAATAAAAAAGTAAAAAAAAGCCGGCTCGATGAGCCGGTCTGATTCTTCTGCCGCATATCTGCATGCCATTATACAGAACCGATAGCGCCCCATCTGCAAAGATGACAGTCATAAAGTTCTTAGCTTTATGCCCAAGAACCAGGGCAGCAGGTGCCTTGCTCTTTCGGCATGCTTTCCTTTTGCTTCCCTTCCCCTGTGCCTGTCACATCCGGAAAACTACTCTTAAAGCACGCAACCTCTATCAAAATATGTATCATATAGTTAAAATTAACATAGCACTATCAACAACGGTTGTCAATAACGGAACTTTCGATTATTCCTCTAAAAAATCCACCTTGCTGACGGACACCTCGTAAGCCACCCGTTTTTCCGTCTCAAGCTCCGAGATCTTTTTGACGTATTCCCGGCTCTGGATTCTGCCCCATACCTGCACATGTCCTCCCACCTCAAAGCCGGAGGCAAACCGGGCGTTTCTACCCCAGCAGATGCATGGAATATAGTCTGATTTTCCGTAGGAACGGTTGACGGCGATCAGAAGATCCGCAATCTCCCGTCCCAGCGGCGTCTTCCGGTAAATCGGTTCCTTGCAGATATATCCGTCCAGAAAAATCTGGTTGCTCTTCATATCCTCCTGCAGCTCCTCCAAAAACTCCAGTTCCCGCACGAACACCGATAAGACAAGGCGGTTCTTTTTCTCCTCATGCCGGTTAAACGAACGGAACTGCCCGTTCACATAAATGATCTGTCCTATGTAATCTGCATTTACGTCAATCAACCGTTCGGATATCATTAGCGGAATGTAATCCAGATAATTGCTCAGGCGGTTCACTGCCACATCCACCATATAAAATCCCTCTCCGTACACTTCGTGACTGAACCGGAAATCGGATACAATCTCTCCCATAATTGACACCTGGTTGTTTTCAAAAATTTTATCTGCCATGAATCTTTCTCCCTTCTTACGACCATACTCTTTTTTGCGTTGTTCTTCTTTTTCGTTCCGTTCTGCTGGTATGATCTGCCTGACACATTATTTTTATCACGTCCGGTGCCAGAATTTTCATGCAACATGTCGATAACAAAGGGAATGAAATGGCGGATTTTGTCGCAAGTACCACTTGCGCATCTCCGAAAATATGATAAAATAGATTGGTTACTTTTTTAGACTAGGTTTCACACAGGAAAGAGAGATTTTGTATATGAAAATGAAACGTGAAGATGTCCGTAACATTGCAATTATCGCCCATGTCGATCACGGCAAGACCACTCTGGTCGATGAATTGTTAAAACAGAGCGGCGTGTTCCGTGAGAACCAGGAGGTTCAGGAGCGTGTCATGGACTCTAATGATATTGAGAGAGAGCGTGGTATCACGATTCTTTCCAAAAATACAGCGATTACTTATAAAGGAACTAAGATCAACGTCATCGACACCCCTGGCCACGCTGATTTCGGCGGCGAGGTTGAGCGTGTCCTTAAGATGGTAAACGGCGTTGTGCTGGTCGTTGACGCTTTCGAGGGCGTTATGCCGCAGACCAAGTTCGTTCTGATGAAAGCGCTCGAGCTTTCTCTTCCGGTTATCGTGTGTCTCAACAAAGTCGACCGTCCGGAGGCACGTCCGAACGAGGTTGTGGACGAAGTGCTTGAGCTTTTCATGGATCTGGACGCTTCCGAGGAGCAGCTTGACTGCCCGTTCCTTTTTGCTTCTGCAAGAGACGGCTACGCAGTCCGCGAGCTTGACGATCTGGTGAACAACAAAAAGGATATGACTCCGCTGTTCGACACGATCCTTGACTATATCCCTGCACCGGAGGGCGATCCGGACGCCAACACCCAGGTATTGATCAGCACCATCGATTACAACGAATATGTCGGACGTATCGGTATCGGAAAGGTCGACAACGGCTGCTTAAAAGTCAATCAGGAGGCGGTTGTTGTCAACCACCACGAGCCTGACAAGCAGAAACGCGTCCGCATCAGCAAGCTTTACGAGTTTGACGGTCTGAACAAGGTGGATGTCACAGAGGCAAAGATCGGTTCCATCGTAGCTATTTCCGGTATTGCAGATATCCATATCGGTGATACCATCTGCGCACCTGAGAATCCGGTTGCCATTCCGTTCCAGAAAATTTCCGAGCCGACACTGTCCATGAATTTCATCGTAAATGACAGCCCGCTCGCCGGACAGGAGGGTAAATTCGTTACCTCCCGTCATTTAAGAGACCGTCTGTTCCGCGAATTAAACACCGATGTTTCTCTGCGTGTCGAGGAAACGGACAGCCCGGATTCCTACAAAGTATCCGGCCGCGGTGAGCTTCATCTGTCCGTACTGATTGAGAACATGCGCCGCGAGGGTTATGAGTTTGCCGTCAGCAAAGCTGAAGTTCTCTACCACACGGATGAGAACGGCAAGAAGTTAGAGCCGATGGAGCTTGCTTATGTCGATGTACCGGATGAATTTACCGGTGCCGTCATCGAAAAGTTAAGCCAGCGCAAGGGCGAAATGCTGAACATGAAACCGATTACCGGCGGTTACACACGTCTGGAGTTCAACATCCCGTCCCGCGGCCTGATCGGTTACCGTGGTGAATTTATGACGGATACCAAGGGTAACGGTATCATCAACACCATTTTCAACGGCTATGCACCGTACAAGGGCGAGATCGCTTACCGCAAGCTCGGTTCCCTGATCGCATTTGAGACCGGTGAGTCCGTAACCTACGGTCTGTTTTCCGCACAGGATCGCGGTACGCTCTTTATTGGACCTGGCGAAAAGGTATACGCCGGCATGGTCATTGGTTCATCTTCCAGAGCCGAGGATATCGAATTGAATGTCTGCAAGAAAAAGCACCTGACCAACACGCGTTCCTCTTCTGCGGACGAGGCACTGACTCTGGTTCCGCCTAAGATTTTAAGTCTGGAGCAGGCACTCGATTTCATCGATGTCGACGAGCTCCTGGAGGTTACACCGGAGAGTCTTCGTATCCGCAAGCGTATTCTTGATCCAACCTTAAGAAAACGCGCCGGCATGAAAAAATAAGTCGTATTTCTACTCTTAAAAAGGAGCCATGTGCACCGTTTCCTATGGTGCACATGGCTCCTTATAAAATGCATATCCATTTTTTCCGTTTTTCTTCACTGTATACATCGCAGCATCCGCCGCTGCCAGAAGTTCCGTTGCATCCGCTCCGTGTTCCGGCCACACCGCGATTCCGAGACTGACTCCCAGTGTCTCGTCCGCCTCTCCCATTCTGCACGGCTTTTGCAGACGTTCCATCAAACCAGATGCATATCGCTCTATGACCCTGTAATCGCCGCAGTCGATCAGTGCTACAAACTCATCTCCTGCCAGGCGGTACGGTGTGAAATGGCCATCCTCCACCGCCAGCGACCGAAGTGCCACTTCGCGCAGCACCTCGTCCCCTGTATTGTGTCCGTAGGTGTCGTTCACCCGCTTAAAATTATCCAGATCATACATAAAAACCGTAAATTCTTCCCCGGAGGCAATCCGCTGCCTGATATCTTCCATAAAGACACTACGGTTCTTAAGGTGTGTCAGTACATCATAATGTGCACTGTAAGACAGTTTTTCGTTTGCCCTGGTAATCACTTCGTTCATTTTGCGTCGGCGCATATTGTCCACCGCCAGCCATGCCACCATTGCCAACGCCACGGCAGCAATCACCAGCGTTGCCCTGATCGTATCCCGGTTCTTTTCCCAGAAGGTCTCCCTGTGATTGATGATGACTGCATCCCCGGGAAGCTTTGATGCACTGATTCCAAACCTGCGCATCACATTTTCATCAAAGCAATATACCTTCGGCGGCTCCATCACAATGGAGATCCCTGCACAATCCGTGCCCTCCAGTATCTGCACCGCCATTTCTCCTGCCCTTTTTCCCATCTGTTCCTGCGAGACAATCTCGCCGCCTAAAAATCCTTTTCCCATACCGTGCGAGACAATTGAAAACATCGGAATCTGCGCCACATCACTCAGCATCTGGATCGCTTCCGCCGCCGCGTACACATTCCCGTCGCCATCCCTGCTGCACATAATATAGACCAGAATGCTCTCCTCCCCCAGCGCAGCAACCTGTCTTTTTAATTCTTCCTGGGAGAGCTTTGAAGCGTCGATCTCTACAAAGTCCAACTCTGGAAAAACAGTATCGTAATACTGGAATTCCTTGCGTTCGCCCTCTCCGGTCACCGTATCATCCAGTATTCCTACCACCTGTCTTGCATCCGGATACAGCTTCTTTGCCAGCGTGATCGTATTCTCATAAGAGAGCGTCTCAACCACGCCCGTCACAAGCGGATCTGCTGCCGCTTTCTTCGCCAGTTCCCTATTATTAACTCCCTCAAAAACAACCGGCGTCTGCGCAAACAACTCATCCCGATACGTCATTGCAAACTGAAACGCCGCATCATCTCCTACAATCACAACATCATACGCCGGAACCATCTTCAGATAGTATGTTAGCGTCTGGTAAAATAGCTGTTCACTCTCCGCCGTCTCGACATTTTTGGTATCCATAAACTGATAATCCAGCTGTACACCAGCGCCCAATGCTTCTTTTATACCGCGAATCTGTTCCGGAACCGTCTCCCATGCATAGGAATAGGAACTGATAAATAATACCCTGCCGGTGATTTCCCCAGCGTCCGGCACCAGTTCTTCTGCATATGCCGGAATGCCTCCCACACAGATAAGAAGTGCAATAGCAAAAAAAATCCGGTACCCTTTTTGAATCCATCGACGTTCTATCACAGACACTCCTCCTCCCTATCCGTATATCAAAATTTTCCACCCTCCCGCTTCTATTGTCAATATTTTTTCACTGTTTTTTTACGGTTTTCTGATATTTTACAACCGCCGGATCCGTCATCTGCAGCGTCCTCTTCCACTCCCTGCTTTCCCCCACTTTCTGCACCGCGGAACGGTTCTTATATAAAAAGCGCGTCAGATTATAGCAGTCCACCCAGATCTCGTTGTTTCCCTCTTTCTGCGCCTCGTCAAAGATCAGCTGCAGCCCGAAATGCAGATGAACCGTGTCTATGTTGTTGACATTTTCCTTCGTGCTGTACCCGGTATGCCCCATATAGCCGATCACGTCCCCTGCCGTCACGACATCCCCCTCCTTCAACTGTTCCCGGTACGGATAGTTCTGGCGCAGATGCGCATAATAATAGTAACGCTTCCCGTCAAAGCTGCGGATGCCGATGCGCCATCCGCCGTACTGGTTCCAGCCGATCGCTTCTACGTAGCCGGATTCTACGGCGATGATTGGGGTTCCGACCTGCCCCATCATATCATGCCCCAGATGCTGCCTCTGATACCCATAGCTTCTTGACACTCCGAAATCATCATAATCACTGTACTCAAATCCTTTGGCGATCGGTGAAAATGCTTTCAGACCATACTTTTTTACATATGCTCCCCCCTCCTTTTCCTGTATCTCATATTCACCGACCATACCGCCAAAAACCGCTCCGTATGCCTCCCTGTAGTAGGAAAACATCTTCATATCCGCGGTCATATGCTCCATTGTATCCTCCCCGCAGAGAATTTTTTCAGCAGCGGTACGCATGTCCTCCGTTGCTCCGGCTCCAAAATCTCCGCCGTTCTTTGCCCCGGCGTACGCCAGAAGATCTATCCAGTCAAGATGCTGCTTTTCTCCGTAACTACTTACGTCATAATCATATGCCCTGGACAATGCCTCATAGGACACGTTAAAATCTACCCATTTGATATAGCCGTCCGCCGTTGTCTCCACGACTGATTTTTCCGGCAGTTTTCCATTCTCCCAGAGGATTACTCCCATCAGAAAAAGCAGTGCCGCCTCAAGGATCACTGCCGAGCGTATCCGCCTGCTTTTCTCCATTCCTTTCTGCTCCGTTTTCCATTCCTCACTGTCATGGTCATTTTGTTCATTATATAAAAAAAGACTGCAGACTATTCCTGTCTGCAATCTTTACAGATACCGTATAATATGGAATTTTTGCACTGCAGCTGAAATCCGTGATCCTTTTGAATGTGCTCTGCAATCTCATCCATAAATCCGCAGTCGAGATGAATGATACATCCGCATTTGACACATTTCAGATGAAGATGCTCATCGCAGTGCTGTCCCAGTTCCACGTACTGATACACTGCCTTGCCTCCCGCCTCCGCCACATATTTCATGACGGTACCATCTGTGGCAAGCTTATCCAGATAACGGTAAATCGTCGTGATATTGACGGCATCGCCATTTCGCTTCAGATATTGATCGATATCCGCCGCTGTCACGGTCCGGTCACTGTTGCTTTTTAAAAAATCAAGAATCTTTCTGCGGCTGTTTGTCGCATATCCACTTCCTGCCATCTCATCCCTCCGCAACTGCATCTATTTTCATTATATCATCTTTTCTGCGCCGACTTCTGCGCATCCGAAGTTCCGCAGGAACTTCTAATATGAACTCGTCAGAGTTCATTATATCAACTACGCTTCGGCAAAAGTCCGGAAAAACTCCGTTTTCCCGGACTCGCGGGCATGTTCACATGGAACATATCCGCCCGACGCATGCAAGCATGCGCGTCCGTCTTTGCTCCATGCTCACTTTTGCCTTCGCGAACATTATATCACATTTTTACGCTTCGGCAAAAGTCTGTGAAACCATATCCCTGTCTCCTAAAATACAATTCCACATGCTTCAATCATGACACCCCAGAGCACACCGAGCACATACATGGTAGCGATGATGGCCGCATTCTGCTTATAGTCGCGGTTCAGCCGGAACAGTACCAGAAATCCCACACCGGCATTCACCAAAAGTCCTGCCATCATGGCGCCCGACCGGATAATTCCATCCAGATACAACTGTGTGATTACAACGGACGACGCACAGTTCGGGATCAGCCCCACGAGGGCAGCAATCAGCTCTCCCACAACCGGAAGTCCGGAAAACAGTCCCGCCAGCGTTTCCTCTCCGATCAGCCCGATCACACCGTTTAATACCAGTGAAATCAGGAAAATAAAACAAAAGATCTTTACCGTATGCTTAAACGCGGAAACCACAATCCCATCCTCGCAATGACAATGCTCCTCCTCACACACGACATGAATATCCATCTCTTTTTCCTGCTTCTTCAAAAGTCTCACATATACCAGTTCCACGATCAGACCGGACAACACGGCAATGATCACCTTACTGCCAAGAATTTTCACAATCGTCGCCACCGGCACCGACTCCGAAATCAGAATCGGGAGCATCTCATCCGAAGTGGACAAATAGATGGCGACCAGCGTTCCGACTGTAATGACTCTTCCGGCAAAAAGACTCGATGCCGCTGCCGAAAACCCGCACTGCGGAATCACACCGAGCAGACCGCCCCACACAGGTCCCCATTTTCCAGCGGACTGTATCTTCCGGCTCAGCCTGCTTCCCGTATGATGTTCCAATGCCTCCATAAAAAGATAGGTCAAAAATAAAAACGGCAAAAGCCTGACGCTGTCAAGCACTGTATCCAATAATACATCCAGCATAAAATCATTCCTCCCTGGCGATGCAGCATCGCCGCCTGATATACTGTCTTCCCTGCATGATGCACACTTTTGCAAATCATTCGTTTTTGCAACCTGCATGCATTTGCAACTCATTTGCATTTTGTATTATACATTGATATCGTGTTTTGTCAAGCTTTTTATCGTATTTCTTTCGAGTGCCATATTTGGCACCACACTGCTGCCCGGCTATAATTCCATCCATTCTTTGTGCTGCATTCTACACAAAACAGGAAGCAGACTCCGTTCAGGCTCATATTTGAAATCCATCCAGATACCCTCTGTCCAGATACAGTTCTCTTAATTTTTCGCGGTACACTTCCTTTGTATTGTACGGTCTGCCAAAATGAATTCCGTCCGAAAACTGGTCCGCCGGATAATAGGTAATTTCAGAAAAATAATCCGGGAAAAGCCGCTCCAATCCCCGTGTTTCAAAATCCTGCCGGATCTGCTCCACCTGCTTGCGGCGCGCCGGTGTATCTGCCAGCGGATCGGGGATCAGATAGCATGCCACCCCCTGCGTGTCGCACAATTCGTAAATTTTCCGCAGATAGCGCTCTGCCAGATCAGACATGCCGTCTGTCCGGTCATCTCCGCTTTTCCCCTTCTTCGCCGCTTCCTCCCGCTCCTTCACATAATTCAAATACAGCTTGCGGTTTACCGCCGAACCGGCGATCAGTTCTGCCACCGGCTTTTTCAGGAAAAAGCTTCCGAACGTCTCCTCCATTTCCTCTGCGGTCTCCTCGTCAAGTTCGCCCAGCAGATCCGCCTGCAAAAACGGAAGAACCACATAAGAATAGCTGTATGTGGCATCAATCGACGTCTGAAGCAGATCCGGTCCCGCCATCAGCCAGACTTCCGAGACATTCTCATGCGTCTCCAGAAATTCTTTTACCAGAAGATATTCCCCCGCCATGGTCAGCGCGCGATTATTTCCGACCAGACAGTATTGTTGATTACAATCATAAAACGCTTCCGTCATCTGTGCGCAGACACTGTCACCGACCAACAGCTTCGTGTAACTGCCCGGCGTTCTGCTCTTTGCAAGATACGCAGCCACTTCCCGCTCGGCTCCCTCCTCGTAATCACTGCTGTCCGTCAACGCGGCAAACACACCGCGAAATCTCTCCGTCGCCGACAACAGATCAAAGGTCAGAAGCAGTACCGCAAATATTCCTAAAAAGGCGATCAACTTTTTTGTAAAACGCTTCATGCCTTCCTCCTAAAATTGAAAATAAAGAAACTCCGCCGCCGCTCTTCCGTAATTCTGCAGCAACAGCACGACAAATCCCAGAAGAACCAGCATGTAAATACTCCAGCGAATCACAAGCACCTGCTTTGCAAGCCAGGCACGTATGGAAATCCCGGATTCATGCAGGATATCCACTACAAGCAGAACTCCGATGGTAAATGCCAGCTGATACACCTCCAGTCTGCAAAGCCCCATGCCAAATAATGTGCCATCGGTAAACTGTCCCAGCCAGTTACCGTTTTGCACAATCCGCCGAAGCATCGCCACAGCTCGTCCCAGATGATCTGCCCTGAAAAAAAGCCACGCAAAATCCGTGAGGATAAATGTCACACAAATCCGGGCAGCGCGCGTCAGTCCCTGCATTTTTTCCGAAAAAAAACGTATCTTTTTCTCCGGCAGCCTCTTTTGCGCGGCCTCACTTACATATCTGATGCCTCTGCCAGCCACCTGATAGCTTCCATGGATTGCTCCCCACACCACATAGTGCCAGCCTGCGCCATGCCAGAGCCCGCTGACAAGAAATGTTATCATCAGGTTTACAGCGGTTCTCCCACTGCTGCCGCGGCTTCCTCCCAGCGGGAAATACAGATAGTCGCGGAACCAGCTCGAGAGACTGATATGCCATCGTCTCCAGAATTCCCGGCAATTCACTGCAAAATAGGGCTGTCGGAAATTATCCATCAGGCGGATGCCAAGCACCTGCGCCGCCCCGATGGCAATATGGCTGTAACCGCCGAAATCACAGTAGATCTGTACCGCAAACAGCACCGTGGCAAACACAAGCATGCCGGAGGAATAATTCCGGTAATCCTGATAGACCTGATCGACCAGAATCGCAGCACGATCCGCAATCCACATTTTTTCAAAATACCCCCACAGCATCAGAAGCAGTCCGTCCTTTACCCTGTCATAGTCAAACTCTGCCGGCTCCCGCAGCTGTGCAAGCAGACTGCTGCTCCGCTCGATCGGCCCCGCAACAAGCTGCGGGAAAAATGACACAAACAGCGCAAAACGCAGGAAACTTTTTTCCGCTTCTGTCTTCCCTTTCCAGACATCGATCAGGTACCCGATGGTCTGGAACGTGTAAAAAGATATTCCGACCGGAAGAATGAGATCCGGCACCCTTAACGCCCGCACGCTTCCCACCGCACGGAGCAATTCGTTGATATTCTGCACTGCAAAAGCAGAATATTTGAAAAAAAAGAGGATTCCGACACACACAAGCACGCTGCCGGTCAGCACCGCCAGACGTCTCTTCCCTTGTCGTACTTTATTTTGTGCCAGCAAAAGTCCGCCCCCATAACCGATTGCGGTCACAAGCAGAATCAGACAGCCATACTGCACATTCCAGCTCATATAAAAATAATAGCTCGCCACAAGCAGCCATAACTGTTTTGCCCTCTTTGGTATCAGAAAATACATTCCCGTCACCAGCGGGAAAAACAAAAGGAATGAAAACGAATGAAACAGCACTTAATTCTCCTCTCATGAAATCAACAGATGCCTTTCCTAAAATCCTTTGACGCAATACCCGTCAGCAAATTTTCTCAATCCGGCGTTCTTTGTATTTGCAAAAAGGAGACACGGTCTTCACTTGCCATGTCTCCTCTGTCTAATGCTTTTTGTTGTGATGTTCCTACAGCATCTTAATGCGCTCTAACGCTGCCAGTGTATTCTCATAGCTTCCGAATGCCGTCAACCGGAAATATCCCTCACCGCTCGGTCCGAATCCGGAACCAGGTGTTCCAACCACGTTGGCGCGTGCGAGCAGATCGTCAAAGAATTCCCAGGATGTCATCTCTCCTGGTGTCTTCAGCCAGATATACGGCGCATTCACACCACCGAACACCGTGTAACCGGCATCCCTTAATCCCTGCTTGATCGCTTTCGCATTCTTCATATAGTAAGCAACCTGCTCTTTTAACTGTGTCTTTCCTGCCTCGGAATAAACAGCCTCTCCTGCCCGCTGCACAATGTACGGCGCACCGTTGAACTTGGTTCCGTGACGTCTTGCCCACATAGCATTCAGCGATACCTCACCGCACTTTAATTCCTTCGGAACAACCGTATAACCCAGACGCACCCCGGTAAAACCGGCATTCTTAGAGAAACTCTTCAGTTCAATCGCACAGGTCTTGGCACCCTCACACTCATAGATGGAGTGCGCCACATTTTCCTCTGAAATATAAGCCTCATACGCTGCATCGTAAATAATGACCGCTTTGTTCTTATTTGCATAATCTACCCAGCCCTGCAGCTGATCTTTTGTGATGGTGGTACCGGTCGGATTGTTCGGCAGACACAGATAGATGATATCCGGTGTCTCTTTCGGAAACTCCGGCACAAAATTATTCTCCATCGTACACGGCATGTAGATCACATCGCTCCACATCTCCGTCTCCGGATCATAAGTACCGGTACGTCCCGCCATAACATTGGAATCCACATATACCGGGTAGACCGGATCACACACTGCAATGCGGTTATTCTGTGCAAAAATCTCCTGAATATTACCGGAATCGCTCTTTGCTCCGTCCGATACAAAAATTTCATCAACCGTAATATCGCATCCTCTTGCCTGATAATCGTTCTTCACGATTGCGCTGCGCAGAAATTCATATCCCAGATCCGGTGCATATCCGTGAAAAGTCTCCGCATGCCCCATCTCATCGACGGCTTTATGCATAGCTTCAATAATTGCCGGTGCAATCGGCTGTGTCACGTCACCGATGCCAAGGCGGATAATCTTTTTGTCCGGATTTGCTTCGCTGTAGGCATTTACCTTCTTTGCAATCGTACTGAAAAGGTAGCTTCCCGGAAGTTTCTGATAATTATCATTGATCTTGTACATGTCTCTCTCCTTATTCCTTCCATGCAGAATTCGTTCTCTTTCAAAATGTCGCCAACGACACAACGCATTGCCACTCTCTGTCACCCATTATCTCATACTTAAATCCAATCCGCAAGCACTTTTTGATTCCTGGTAAACAAAATTCTCCTGTCTGCGACTTTTCCTATTCGCACGGGTATGCATCCCCGCGGAGCGTTTTTGTATAACAGGAACGATATTTCCTATTACAAAAAAAGGACCGCCGCATCTGCGGCAATCCTCTCTCTCACTCATCAGGCAAGCAAACTTAAAATCATCTGGGCTGTTTCTGTCAGACCGGTTCCATTATCCATGCTGCGTTTCTGTATGTACCGATGCGCCTCTTCCTCCGACAGATTGTTACGTTCCATCAGAAGTGCTTTTGCCTCATTTATCAGCTCCTGTTCCTCCTTCGTGCGCTCCTTCGGAATCTGCTTCAACTTTTTTCTGCGCCTGGTGATGGTATATTCCATCATCTCCACCGTATCTAACAGCTCGTTTACCTTAAGCGGCGTGGCAAGGCAGACCAGATTCTCCACATCCCGGTTTCCACAGTTTGCAGGAGACGCAACCAACAGCATTTCAAATTGTACCGGCAGATATTCGTGCAGTTCTGTGTACATCATATCCACAAAACGATACCCGCACACGACAATCCCGCCGCCAAGTTCACCGGCGCTCTGTAACACCTGCGCTCCGGTGCTGCAGACTGCATCGACATGATGACCGTTCTGCATCAGTATTTTTTTGATATTGCGGGCATTATCCTGTTTGGGAAATGCAACAATAATATTTGTCAATTCTATCCCCTTTGCATCCAGGCTCTATATTTTATAAAGGTAATTGTCAATTTCCCAGCCTGTCACCTGCGCACGATAATCTGCCCACTCTGCCATCTTTGCCTCGCTGTACTTCTCGCTGATATGTTCGCCAAGTACTTCCCGAATGTAAGGATCTGCCTTAAATGCTTCGACCGCTTCTCCCAGATCCGCCGGAAGTGATTCGATTCCCTGCTTCTTAATCTGCGACAGCCGCATCTCGAATATATTCTCAGTCACGGCAGCCGGCGGATCGATCTGCCGGCGGATTCCATCCAGTCCGGCTTCCAGACACACCGCGAGCGTAAGATACGGGTTTGCTGCCGAATCCGGGCAGCGCAGTTCCACTCTG
The DNA here is from genome assembly GCF_000225345.1 of Roseburia hominis A2-183. Taxonomy (NCBI): domain Bacteria; kingdom Bacillati; phylum Bacillota; class Clostridia; order Lachnospirales; family Lachnospiraceae; genus Roseburia; species Roseburia hominis. The sequence goes on along the minus strand of NC_015977.1, from coordinate 1,154,723 downwards.
GTTCTGCTGCCGCGCGATACCGGAATCCGGATCAGCGGACTGCGGTTTGTCATGGACCATGCGATATAAATCGGCGCCTCATATCCCGGGACAAGACGCTTATAGGAATTGACAAGCGGATTGGTAATTGCAGTCATGGCTCTCATATGGTTCATAATGCCGCCGATAAACCAGTAAGCTTCCCTGCTCAGTCCGTTCTCCCCGTCCGGATCGTCAAAAATGTTCCGACCATTCTTGGAAAGCGACATATTCACATGCATTCCGGAACCATTCACCCCGTACTTCGGCTTTGGCATAAAGCTTGCAAACATGCCGTGCCGCTTTGCAATGGTCTTTACCGCAAGCTTGAATGTCATGATATTGTCCGCTGTTTTTAACGCCTCGTCATATTTAAAGTCAATCTCATGCTGCGCCGGTGCTACCTCGTGATGGGACGCCTCTATTTCATAGCCCATATCCTCTAATGTCAGCACCATATCTCTTCTTGCATTCTCCCCGAGATCAACCGGTCCCAGATCAAAATATCCGGCACGCTCCGTGCTCATCGTTGTCGGCTGTCCATCCTCATCCTGATTAAACAGGAAAAATTCACATTCCGGCCCGACATCAAAACGGTATCCCATAGATTCCGCATCTGCCACCGCCTTCTTTAAAGCATACCGCGGATCTCCCTCAAACGGTTTGCGGTCTGCGGTATAAATATCACAGATGATTCTGGCAACTTTTCCCTGCTGTGGCCGCCACGGAAAGATTACAAACGTATCCAGATCCGGATACAGATACATGTCCGACTCTTCAATTCTCACAAATCCCTCAATGGAGGACCCGTCAAACATACATTCATTGTTCAATGCTTTCTCAAGCTGGCTGGACGTGATTGCCACATTCTTGAGTGTCCCGAACATATCGGTAAACTGGAGCCTGATGAACTCCACATCCTCTTCCTCCACGATTCGGATAATATCCTGCTTTGTGTACTTGCTCATTTTCTTCTCCTCCATCTTCCACTGCCATGATCTTTCCTCACTGCCGTGATCTTTTCTCACTGTCGCGGTCTTTCCTCACTGTCGTGATCTTTTCTCACTGTCACGGTCTTTCCTCACTGTCGTGATCTTTTCTCACTGTCAAGTTCCTTCCTCACTGCCGTGATCTTTTCTCACTGTCGCGATTCTTCTCCTGCTATCTGCAATATTCTGTAACTTTTTCAAAAGGCATCGATCCTCCGAACAAATCCAGTGCACTTCCGATCGTCACATTCAGCCTGTCACATCCAAGCTCTCTCAAAAGTGCAAGGTCATCAAAGTCCCGCACTCCGCCGGCATAGGTAACCGGTATCCTGCCCCAGGAGCCAAGCAGACTTGCAAGTTCTCTCTCAATACCGTTTGCCTTACCCTCCACATCGACCGCATGTACTAAAAACTCGTCACACTCACTGCCGAGGCGTTCCAAAAGTTCTGTTGTCACACGTTCCCTCGTATCTTTCTGCCAGCGATCGGTCACAATATAATAACCATCCGCCCGCTTTGCACAGCTTAGATCCAGAACCAGATGTTCTTTTCCGACATTTTTCCTCAATGTTGCAAGCCGTTCATAGTCAATTTTTCCGTCACGAAACACATAGGAGGTGACAATCACATGACTTGCGCCCGCATCCAGAAACTGCTTTGCGTTCGCAGCATCAATGCCTCCTCCGATCTGAAGTCCGCCCGGATACTCCGCAAGCGCCTGCAGGGCCTGTGCCTTTGTCGCCTCATAGTACGCACTGTCTCGCGAATTCAACAGAATGATATGTCCGCCGCGAAGTCCCGCTTCCTTATATAGATGTGCATAATACGCAGCATCCGCTCCGGCGACAAAATTCTCCACTGCCCGGTCTCCCTCATCCGCAAGACTGCTGCCGACAATCTGCTTGACCTTGCCGTTATGTATATCAATACAGGGACGAAACTCCATACTGCCTCCTTATACACTGCTCTCGTAATATAAATTTAGGCAACGTACCCCCTGTAACAGTGGCTCCGTCGCCCACTGCCATCATAGCACACATCTGTCCGTTTGTGAATATTTTTATATATTAGTCTAACTTATCAATATATTTTTTTATCAACTGACACTTATACTACATTGACACACACATTTTTTTTTGCTATTATAGAGAAACTAATATACTTTTTTAACAAACATTTATACAAGGAAAGCGAGGAAAATAAAAATGGGAACAATTATCGGTGAAGGAATTACTTTTGATGATGTGCTTTTGGTTCCACAGTATTCAGAAGTAACTCCGAACATGATTAATTTAACGACACACCTTACCAAAAAGGTCGTGCTCAATATCCCTATGATGAGTGCTGCAATGGATACTGTCACAGAGCACAGAATGGCCATTGCCATGGCAAGACAGGGTGGTATCGGTATTATCCACAAAAATATGTCCATTCAGGCTCAGGCAGATGAAGTCGACAAGGTAAAACGTTCAGAAAACGGCGTTATCACAGACCCATTTTTCCTTTCTCCAAGCCATACACTGCAGGATGCTGAAGACTTGATGCGAAAATTCCGCATTTCCGGTGTTCCGATCTGCGAGAATAACAAGCTCGTCGGCATCATCACGAACCGTGACTTAAAGTTCGAGACAGATTTTTCCAAGAAGATCAGTGAAAGTATGACTTCCGAAGGTCTTATCACTGCTCCTGAAGGCATTACCTTAGAAGAGGCAAAAAAGATTCTTGCCAAGGCGAGAAAAGAAAAGCTGCCGATCGTCGACAAAGATTTTCATCTGAAGGGACTTATCACCATCAAGGATATCGAAAAACAGATCAAGTATCCGCTCTCCGCAAAGGATGAGCAGGGTCGTCTGCTTTGCGGTGCAGGTGTCGGCATTACCGGCAACATGATGGAACGTGTGGAAGCTCTCGTAAAGGCTCACGTAGATGTCATTGTTGTGGATTCCGCTCACGGACATTCCAGAAATATCCTTGAGGCTGTCAAGAAGATCAAGACCGCTTATCCGGATCTGCAGGTCATTGCAGGTAACGTGGCTACCGGAGAAGCAACACGCGACTTAATCGCTGCCGGTGCAGATGCGGTAAAAGTCGGCATCGGACCTGGTTCTATCTGCACCACCCGTATCGTTGCAGGTATCGGTGTTCCACAGATTACCGCTATCATGGACTGCTATAAGGTTGCAAAGGAAGCCGGTATTCCGATCATCGCCGACGGCGGTATCAAATACTCCGGCGATATGACTAAAGCTCTCGCAGCCGGTGCAAATGTCTGCATGATGGGAAGTATCTTTGCCGGATGTGATGAGGCTCCCGGAACTTTCGAGTTGTATCAGGGAAGAAAATACAAGGTTTACCGCGGCATGGGTTCTCTTGCAGCTATGGAGAACGGCAGCAAAGACCGCTATTTCCAGGAAGGTGCCAAGAAGCTGGTACCGGAAGGCGTCGAAGGCCGTGTGGCTTACAAGGGCAATGTGGAAGACACTGTTTTCCAGCTGGTCGGCGGTATCCGTTCCGGTATGGGTTACTGTGGCTGCCCAACGATCGAGGATCTCAAGGAAAAGAGCAAGTTTGTAAAAATCTCCGCTGCTGCTCTTCGTGAGAGCCATCCGCATGACATCCACATCACAAAGGAAGCTCCAAACTACAGTATTGACGAATAGACATTTTCTTTATATAATGTCATTTATATTACACTTTCGTATTCCGGCGCCCTGTGTGCCGGAATACTATTAACCAAAGGCATGACACATATATCTGTGCTCATCCTGCTATTTAATGAGGTGAACATACTTGGATTCAAGTGACATATTTCAAATAATTTTCTTAGTGCTCTTACTTATGCTCTCTGCATTCTTTTCATCCGCAGAGACGGCTTTAATTACCGTCAATCGCATCCGGATGCGTACCTTGGCAGAAGACGGGAACAAACGCGCTGCCACTGTTCTTCGCATCACAGATAATTCTGGAAAAATGCTTTCTGCAATCTTAATCGGTAATAACATCGTGAATCTGTCGGCATCCTCCCTCGCAACTTCTCTGGCAATCAAGATCTGGGGCAATGTCGGTGCAGGTATTGCAACCGGTATCCTTACCATTCTCATTTTGATTTTTGGCGAGATCTCACCGAAGACACTGGCGACCGTCAATTCCGAGAAACTGGCTCTCACCTATGCAAATGTGATTGAGGTACTGATGAAACTTCTGACTCCGGTCATTTTTATCATCAATAAGCTTGCCAACCGCATCTGCAAATTATTTGGTGTTGATCCGAATGCCGATACCCAGAAGATGACCGAGGAAGAACTGCGCACGATCGTGGATGTCAGCAAAGAATCCGGTGTCATTGAGTCTGAAGAACACACCATGATTAACAATGTGTTTGATTTTGGCGATGCACAGGCCAAAGAAGTCATGATTCCCAGAATTGATATGACCTTTGCGCAGGTAGACAGTTCCTACGATGAGCTAATTCAGATTTTTCAGGAGGATAAGTTTACCCGGCTGCCAGTCTATGAAGATACGACCGACAACGTGATTGGTATCCTCAATATGAAAGATCTGCTTCTCTGTCGCGACAAGGATCATTTTTCTGTTCGTGATATTATGCGTGAACCGTATTTTACATACGAGCACAAGAACACTGCGGAATTGTTTATGGAAATGCGTAAGTCCTCTATCTCACTTGCCATTGTTCTGGATGAGTATGGCGCTACTGCGGGTCTGATCACGCTGGAAGATCTTCTGGAAGAGATTGTCGGTGAAATCCGTGATGAATATGATACCGACGAAGAAGATCCAATTGTCCAGCTTAGCGACCGTGAATACATGGTTCTCGGCTCCACCAACCTGGAAGATCTCTGTGATGAAATCGGCTTGAATTTTACATCCGAGGATTATGATACGATTGGCGGCTACCTCATCGGTCTGCTGGATCACCTTCCGGAAAAGAACGAAGTGATTATTACCGATGATGATGTGTTGCTTCGTGTGGAACAGATGGATAAAAACCGGATTGAAAAGATCTATATCAAGAAGCCGGAAGCTCCGGTCTCAGATGCAGAAGAACACACATAAGGGCTGTCCGTAATCAACAAGAATATATTAGGAAACATTCTCTCCACTCTTCCTCACAGAAGAATGAAAGATCTACAGCCGGCGGCAGGCAGGAAACGCCTGCCGCCGGCTTTTTTTATTTTCATCTTACACGATTTGGCGCAAGATACTGATCATACATTCCCTGTAATGCTCCTGCTTCTCTGCTATCTCCGAATCCGTGTGCATCTACATACTGGCGGATCTTCCGGCGTGTCTCACCATTAATCGTATAGGTTTCAACCGGTGCATCATTTTCCAGATTTTCAAACGCCGTCCGAAGTGCAGACACGTACGCAGTATCCGTCTTCCAGATCGAATCATCCAAAAGCCCTCCCCGTTCATAAGAACTTCCGTAATATTTTTCATCAATAAAACGTGTCGTTCTCTCCGTTCGTACATCTGCAGGCGTTGTATCCACCACATAAACCGTTATCTGCTTACAATAGATACTCCCGGCGCTGTCAACTACCATAAGATTTTCCGTACAGCTTCCTCCACGCAAAAACTGAGTAAAATCCGATGCCTGATAATCCGGAATCGAAAAAGATGTTCCATTTTCATGAAATCCTGCCTCGATCGGGCTTCCATCTTCACGATCCGATGCAGTCGCATGGCTTAAAATCTCACTGTCTGTGATACCCCCCTGCTGTGCCTGCTCCAGTGTATAGTAGAGATTTGTGGCAACAATCCACGGACAGTCATCCCACGACGCATACAGCGTGATCATCGCACCGTTCTGATCTGCCACGCCGGATGCTTCTATCAGATCCGCCACACTGACCTGCATTCCTGCTGTCCATTGCGGTATAAAGCTATCGCGCCCATCCTCGAGCGACCACCCCATAAAAACAGCCGCATATGCCTTTTTATCCGACACCGGATCAGCAGCCGGAGTTTCCGATTCTTCCAGAACTTCCAGTTCTTCCACATCCGCTTCTGCTTCTGTTGCATCTTCCTCCGGTGCTTCTGTCGATTCACTGGAAGCATCCGCTTCTACTACTTCCGGATCTGCTACGCTTCCATCTGAATTCGTGATGCTTCCATCCAGCTGCGTAATACTTCCATCCTCATTTATAATGCCACCTGCCGGTGTCATCATCAGACCCGTATCCGCATCCATCACCATAACCACTACGCCAGAATCATCCAAAACAATCGTGCCGTCTAATACCTGCTGCGTGATATCCTCTCCGTCCAACGTATAGCGGATATAACGTCCCGTAGCATCCGGCAACGTCACATTCTGATCGTACATGATCGTTATATCATCAATCGGCGCTTGTTCTTTGCCATCGTTCGGATCAAAATGCAGCGTATAACTGTTTGCTGTCCAAGACGCCGTCAGAACATCTGTCGCATCATCTTCTGCGCCAAACGTATACACCGCATTGTTCAGACTACCGTTAAATGGATCCGATTTCACCCAGCCCGAAAAAGTATATCCGGTTCTTACCGGATGCAGAATGGATTTAGCCGTTCCATAGTGCTCCGTAAAACTCTGCACAGCGGTACTTCCCTGCCATGTTCCCCCATTGGGATCAACTTTTAAAGTTGAGTGGTTAATCTGCGCATTTGCAGTCATTCGCACATTTTGTACAGGCATGGCAAACGCATACTGCTTTCTATCCGTCTCATACGTGCCAGTCCATCCCGTCCAATGGTAACCATTTTTTACCACCGCATCAATTGTAACCGCTGCCCCAGACATATAATTGCGTACACCACTGACACTCTGAATTCCATTTCCTGCAATCAGATCAACCCGGAATAAAGCATTGCACCAGCTGGATGCAATGCATGCTTTGTCGATCCAGTGTCCCGTGTCAACTCCTGCAGATTTTAAATACCCATCAAGTTGATCCCTGTTATCAAACCGACTCATACCGGATCCGCTGATCCGGCAATAGATCGTATACTCAATCTTATCTCCCTTAAACCAACTTGATATGCCACCACCAGAAAAGATAACCGTATTATGTACTGTCCCGTCCGCACCCGTCACCGTACCCTGCCTCACAGTAGCACTGGACACAATATTGCTATTTACCGCAATGTTGTAATTCGTCAGATCCGGAGTCAGATTCGGATCCAGTGTCACCGTCAGTTCGCCGTCAAAAAGACCAGTATCATCCTGTGCAGATGTATTTTCAATCTTCCCTTTTACGATAACCTTTCCATCCGATATACTTGTTGTCTGCTGCGACTCAAACTCCGGAAAAGCAATGTCTACCGCCGCTCCGATGTAAAGCTGGGTATCCCAACGGACATTGGCAACATCCACCCCAAACACTGTCGCACCATATGATAATCCCGAAACGTTATACAAAACGGAGCACATATCCGTTTGTTGGCAAAATAGTGATCCATCACGGTAAAGCCCCTCTATTACAGTCCCGCCGTTCCTTACATTTTTTTCACTATCCCGAGCTTGTTGTGTAAACATGGATATCAGTTTGGGATTTTCCGTAACCCTTGCCGCATCGATACATCCAAAAAGTATCTGTCCTGTCACGTCTCCGTATTCCTTGGTTTTTAAACCATCAAACAACTCTGCCTGCATCGTAACAGTTGCTCTGGAGACAGGATCGAAACCATAATCATCGCCCTCCCAATCAACATCTCCGAACCGGAATCTCGATCCCACACTTAAAGTCACCGCACGTACCGGATAAGAAGCATTTTCCTCCACGACAATCAGCTGCCAGCCGGTCGGCGTTCCACCGCCTCCCGTATCCTGCTCCCAGAGATCGGATGCACGGCATACCGGTATATTGGCTACATAGTAATCACCATACCCGTATGTTTTAACGATAGTTGTTACATCCGCAACGTTGCAGTAAATTCGGGGGCGGGACTGCTCCCATCCAGAAACATACCGCGAACTGCGATCGTCTACATAGACCCAATCAGGATAAATGTTTGCTCCTGATCTTCCGTCGTGCATGATGAATGTTACATGATTTGCATTACTATCATCTTTGTTATATCTCTTCCGAGTTTCCCATATCAAATATGCTTTTACAATATGAGTCGTGTTATTATCACCATGTAGCGTCGCCATCGAACTATTAGACCATCCCAGTAACGTCTGACTACAATAAGATTCATCATCATATCTCGGTGACGGTGAGGAATAGACATTTATATTGCCCGTGTAATTCAAAGCATATCTGCCTACCGTAGTATTCTCATCATTTTGTCCTACTGGCAAAACATTAAATACATTTTTTTGTATCTCACTTGCCGCGCCTTCTGCCAATGTTCCCGCCATAACTTTATCAGAAAATAATAACGCACTTATCACAAACAATACGCATAAAATAATCTTATATATTGTACTTCTGTCGTATCTGAGCTTGCGCTCACTATACATATAATTATCCTCCGTTATATCTAATTAAATGTGATCGTGGAATTTCCCCCGCCATTTCCGCCAGTCCCGGAGTTATCTCCAAGTGACGGATCTAGTGGGATAAAATCATCTGGAACTGACATCGTTCCATCTGAACTTGAATTTCCACCGTTGTTGCTTCCAGTGTCTGCACTTGGTGTGGAGCTTCCAGTGTCGGTACTTCCGCTGTCACCACTCGGCGTTGTGCTTCCATTCTCGCTGCTTCCGGTATTATTGCTTCCGCTGTTGCTGCCTCCAGACGTTCCACTGTTGCTATTTCCGGAATTGCTACTTCCAGATGTTCCGCTGTTACTGTTTCCGGAATTGCTGCTTCCAGATGTTCCACTGTTGCTATTTCCGGAATTGCTGCTTTCAGATGTTCCACTGTTGCTATTTCCAGTATTACTGCTTCCAGTATTTGTAGCACTGCTGTTGGTTGATCCGGTTTCAGCCTTTGTTGTCTCCGACTTTGTTGTAGCAGATTTGGTATCCTTCTTAGAGGTCTTTCCATCTGCAACTGTCACCTTAGCAGTCTGCTTTGCAGTAAACCCGTTCTCATCTGTTACCGTGTAAGTAATCTCGTACTCTCCTGCCAAAGACAGGTCTACTTTGCTGTCATCACATTCGATCTTATCTGTCAGATCATTCCCATTGCTGTCCGTTGCCGTTACACCCGAAAGATAGTCCACATTCTCTGCTCCGGTTGTTACGGTAAGATCCTCAATTCCCAAAAATGTCGGTTCTGTACCAACCAGTACCGGCACTTCTACCTGCTTGCTATTTCCACTCTCATCTGCGAGTGTTAAGCTTACACTGTACTCCCCCACTGTATGAAAGACTATCGCGTCATTTGTTACCGTTACATCGTCTAACACAAATGTTTCCATATCTTCTGACGCTCCGGTGGCCTCTACTTCCTCGGTGACCTCCATGTCCTCAGTGGTCTCCACATCCTTGGCAGCCTCTACACCCTCGGTAGCCTCTACACCCTCAGTGGTCTCTACTTTCTCGGTGGCATCGGTAGACTCATCTGCCAGATCGTCAAATGTTGCCATTACATTCCCGGTCAGCTCGGTTACACTCGTTAAAACATCCTCCACGTACAATGGCTCGTCCACACCGACTGTAACCTGATTCACCACCTCCGCCTCCGGCGCTGTGGTATCTACTACGTCCACTTCAAGGGACGCTGTCTGATCCTTATAAGTAACCACTGCCGTATAAGTTCCAAGCTTACTTACATCAACCGCCCCAAAATCAATTGTTGTCTCCACTGCGATATCCGCATCCGCCACATAAGCCGCTACATCCGTATTAAGCTCATACCCCAGTTCGACACTTACCCTATCTGTTGCAAGCGCAAGCTGCTTATCTCCGCAACCTGCTGCTGTCATTTCTGTCACCATTGTTACTGTTAATAATACTACTACGCTTTTCTTTTTCATAAACTAATCTCCCTGATTCTTATAATTTCCTTTTCTGTCTTTGCCGCTTCCCTTTAAAAAACTTCATTCATAAATGCTTCCACCAGTTTCTCATAGCTCCTTTCACTTGAATCCAATTCTTTGAACACTTGCCATACAAATCAACACTTTCGTTCGCTTTTAAAGAGGCATATCTACTACTACATTAGTATACACTACACAGTACGTTTTTTCTATATTTTTATAATCTCAGCTACGCTTTTAATGCTTCCCTCTATCACTTCCAGTTAACCCTCTTTTTACCGATTCTCTCTGTAGATCGTATCATCGCATTGATAATATAGTCTACAACTGCCTGTCATGATCCGGTGCCACGATCTGCACCATACACATTTGCCGTATTCCCTGCAATTCCCATATCTATTCCCAGGCGGCATAATAATCACGATTTTCTTCTATCGGCTGTGAAAAGTCCGCCGCGTAATCATTCCAGTCATGCCAGCCGGCAAATACCACACCATTGCCTCCCGGTTCTGCCGGTGGCTGCAGACATTGTCCCTCCTCCACGGTATATACTTTATAACAGCTTCCCTCACCGAGCATTCCCTCCCGGTTCTGGTAAAACCGCACCCGGTACTGCTCTTTTGATACATTCTCCCTCTCTTCCCGGATAATTGTTCTGACCGCTTCTGCCGTACCTTCCATTCCATTGGGATGTTGAAACTTTTCCTGTAATTTCATTGACAATACCCCCTTTTGCACATCATTCTGATAGACCTTCAAAACCACATCGGAGTCTGTATCGATTTCCGCCGCCAGAAGTTCCACACACTCCGCAATCACCAATTCTCCGGAAGAACACCCCGCCTCCGCAAACGGCATCCCCTCGACCGTCTTTTCCATTGTGGAAGGAAGAATCGTCTCCACCTCACATCTGCGGTTCATGCTTCCGCCAATCGTCAGCACAATCCCGAGTATCAGAAATCCCATGATTGCACTGACAATGATCATCGCTGCATTTTTCACATATATCTCCTTTCCCGGCTTTCTGTCTTCTCATCGGTTCACAGGTATCTGAAACTCACAGACGCTTCTGCGGTTTGCTTCGTCTGTCGCGCAGACCCGCACCGTATAGATCCCCTCCACATCAAACACAACCTCACCTTGCTGTGATTCTATTGTGCAGCTGTTTCCATGCGGATCTGTCATCTCACACCACAAAACACTCCGTTCTTCTCCCATTCCGTCTACCGCAGAAAATAAGTCTCCCGGCAGATATGCTCCCCTGTGCAGCATACCATTGTACGCATACCGGATCGTGGGGTACGCCACCTCCCCCGCCTCCGCAAAAGCGTCAATGGCAGCGTTTTCTGTGATTGTCTCTTCCTCCGGTATCCATGTCTTTACGATGTTAATAATTCCCCGGTTGCCCTGCTCGTCACGAATTCCTGCAAACAGCAGTACCATGACTGCTATCAGCACAATTCCTGCCGCAATTCCCTTTCCATAGCATTGAAGTACCTGCTCCATCTGATCACCTCTGTTCTTTTCCTGTTGGACACTTAACTCCCACAGATTCCCGTCATATAATACCGCAGGACCATACCGATCATCCCCTGCCCATCCACGGCATGGAAGAATAAGAGCAATGCCCCTATTCCGCCTGCAATCTGCAAAAATCCATTGCCATAAACCTCTGCGATCTCTTTCATCTGTACGCTCCTTTTCTCTGACACGTCCGGGCACGAAATCCCCCTATAGCATGCCAGCCACCTGCATCCATATCTCCTGAATTGCCGTGCATCCAAACCAGCCCACCAGCAATACCAGCATTGTCATTCCAAGTTCTTCCAGACTCCATTGCATCCTGCTCCTCCTTTTACCGTGCGATTCCTCTCGTCACCCGCTGCTGCGAGACCCCTAACAGTGGTATCCGGTATCTATAATAGAGATTGATCCCCGCAATCCTGCGGTCGCTTTGTCCACCGTAGGTGTAGGACTGCACTTCCAGTTCGTACCCTTCTGTTCCTGCCTGCGCCTTGCAGCCATCAATCACGTACGGATTAAAGTCACTGTTCTCAATTTCTGCAATCATTGCAGCTTTAAATTCCTTCGCCGCTGCCACATCGGCACTCACCCCGAGCATACTGATGCACAGCAGCAGATTAAAAACCAGCACCAGCATCACACTGAACACTTCTATGATATATTTCACTCACGCACCTCCCATGCCTCCAAGAACCTGCATCATCAACGCCATTCCGACCGTAAGATCTGCCAGCAGTTTTCCAGTGGCTGCCAGCACCGGATATGCAAAAATCAACTTCATCCGGAATGCACGCTCTTCACTGCGCAAAACATCGGCGCGCTCCTGCATCAGAACCACACGCTCAATCAGATGATTCATCTGCACATCAATATCTCCTGTTCCGTTTTCAGAAAAAGCATGCAGCATTTTCATACAGCTTAACATCTCGGGGAGATCAAACTTTTTGCAAAAGTCCGTGTATGTCTGTAATTGATCCGGACGCTCGTCCATTCTCGCGCAAAGCTCCGCAAGTTCGCTCCCGAGCACCGCCGGGGCATGTTGTGCAGATTTTGTAATCGCCATCTGAACGTTATTGTTCTGTAAAAGTAATACCATCTCAAAAAGCCAGCGCGGCAGCACCTGATACAATTCCGCCGTCACGTCCCGCTCGGCAATGCGGTAACTGATTCTCGGCTGCATTGCAACCAGTAAACCAGTCACCAGCAGGAGTATTCCCGCAATGCGCCATCCCACAGTCCAAAACACAAACGCAGTCATAGTCACAATTCCTGCAGGAATCAGGCGCCGATACTGCTGTGCTTTCTTTTCATACCCCATTACCAGTTCATAGCTGTGTCTGATATATGCCGTGTCATACAGCGGCTTTTCCTCCAGCCAGTCAGCCGTCAGGCTTCTGACACTCTTCACATAAAATGCAAGCAGCAACAAAAGAAACACCATCGAAGATATCTGGATCACAGGAACGGTAAACACCGATACGTCAACCTCTGATGTAAACATCTCCTGCATCTCATTTAAAAGATACAATGCAGCCGCGCACAAGAGCACTGCCACCACAATGGAAATCACATTATCTGTATGACTCTTCCGCTTCTCCGCCTGAAGCTGGTATCCACGCTTTTTGAACCGCTCAATATCCTCCAGAACAAGCGTGACCGATGCCTCCACATCCCCGCCATATTCCTCCGTATTCAGTAGAAGTTCATGTACCGTCGCCAGCTTATCACAGGCATAATACCGTTCGATTTTCTGTAAACCCTCACGCAGAACGCCCTGCTCTCCGACCGGATGCCCGTACTCCATATGCGCAATCGCTTCCTCCACACAGAGTCGGATCTGTCCTTCCCCAAAAATTCCGCGCACCTCCTTCAATGCACTCACGATCTTTCCGGTCTTCTGAAACGCATAGAGCAGCTGTTCCATGTAGGCACATGCATCTCCAAAACGCTTCTGCTCATACATTTTCTTATACATATCAAGTACCAGTACCGGGAATACGAAAAGCACTGTCAAAAGCACCCCTGCCAAAAACAGCGGTTTTAGCTGAAACACCATTCCAATCCCACCGATTCCAACCAGAGCGGCTATCACCGCCATAAGATGCGTCCTCCACGAAAAACGATAACCGTACACATGCACTTCGCGCTGCAGATTTTTCGGATTCAACAGCCGCAGTTTCTCCCACAGTCCTTCTCTTTTCATCTATTTTCCCTCTCTCCTGTATCTCTGCCAGTGTGCGCAGCAAAACGGATCCTCTATTCCCGCCTGTCCAAGGCGTCTCACAATCGCAGGCGGAAGCTCTTCCGAGAGCAGTTCCCCATCCTCCAGTATCATATAAATACGATTCTCATACTGCTCCCTGCTGTAAAAACACAGCTGATCCATATATCTTCGGATCTTTCCGTCCGGCTGTCTGACGCAGCGGATCAGAATCCCCACATTCACATAGCGGTAGATCCGGTTCTCCATACGCTCTGCGTCACGCGCATCGCTCATCATATTCTGAATGCGATCCGGAAGCTTTCTGACATCATCCAGGTGGATCGTCGTAAAGCCGCTCACGCCGGTACTCCACTGCTCGAGCAGCGACGTCACCTCCACCGACCTTGCCTCCGAGAGGACAAGCCACTTCGGATTCTGCCGCAGGCTCGCCTTGATGGCATCCGTGTAGGAAAAATCTTCTCCGACACGAAGCTCCACCGCATCCGCCCCCGGATTGATGTCCCGGTAATGGATCTCGAGCGAATCCTCAATCGTAATTACCCGCTCCTCGCGCGGTATAAACTGCATAAAGAATTTCGCACACTCCGTCTTTCCCGCACCGGGTTCTCCTCCGAACACAAAATTCATGCCCGCCAACACACAGTTCATCAAAAGCTGTAAAATCCGTTCCGGGCAATAGGATTCTTCCAGCATTCTCTCAATGTTCATGCGCACCATGCTCGGCGACTTCCGGATACAGATACTGGTGCCGGATGCGGCCGCCGCCTCATGGATAATACTGATACGCAGTTCTCTGGTATCAGCCTCCAGCACCTTATTGGCATTATTGAACTGACGATTCACGCAGTTGGAAATATTGTGCGTAAAAGTGCTGATAAATGCATCGGACAGATGCTCTTTTACACGATACCTTCCGATCTTTAAGTCCGTAATCCACAATTCGCTTCCGTTGTAGTCCACATCGGTAACATTCGGGCGCTGCAGATATTTCCAGAAAACCCCAAACTGCGCTTCCGTTGGTTCAAACGTCATGATCTCCCCCATGTCATCCTCCCTATGGCGTTAAGCCATTCATGCGGGAAAAGAATCCCGTCAGCGCATTCTTGAACTCCGTCGCCACATATCCGTCCGAGGAGAGCGCCGCAATAATGATTGCGCCGAGTGCAAGCAATACAATAATTGCAAGGATTGCATTTCCATAATGTTTCATTACCTGTTCCATAATAATTTCCTCCTTCACCCTTCTGTTGTGTCTTTTTCTTTTACCAAACATGTCCGGTTTTATCGATCTTACATACCTCCCTTAAAATACGATCCGCCGCTTTTACTAATCCATCGATAAACTCCTGATTCCTGCTGCTTCTCGCAGACCCGTATTCCTCCGCTATAAAAGAGCTGCCCAGTCCGCGCTTCAATGCACAGTCATACGCTGCATTGTACCGCACGATGCCAATCTGCCCCTCATCCACCCGATATACTCTGTTTAGCACATCCGGCTCCGGTGTCCCGATGCAGTTGGCATACAGATACACCATGCGCTTCTCCAGATACATATGGCGCAAAAAGAACTGCTCCATTCCGTCGTAATCCTGCGGTTCAAAATTTACCACCACAAGATCCGCTGTCAAAAGGAGCTTCTTTTGACCCGCCGGACTGCACACTCCCGCATCCCACAAAAAGAGTGCCGAATCCTCGCATCGCTCCCTCTGCAGGCTGCCGCACACAATCTTCCTGTCCGGGCATAAGTGCGGCAAAATGCCTGCCATTGCAGTATAGTTCGCCGTCGTACCGCTCCGGTGTGTTTCTCCCCAAAATACAATATTCATTTGTTCCTCACTTCACTCTGTGCTGTGTGATTGTCCTTACTGGAATTATGGATGAAACTGCCTCCATATAGCGTGATACTTAGAAATGTGGATAAAATCCAACTATTTGATAAAAGATGTGCTTATTTTACATCGTTTTCTTACATATGTAAATAGCATTTTTCAAATTTATATTTTTTTTAGAAATTACTACCGGAAACTTTTCTTTTCGCATTGCTTCCATTATAATAAATACAAATACATGTATCAGGAGGTCTTATGAATAATTTTATCATTACAACCGATACCACATCCGATCTTCCGGCTGCCTATGTAGAACAGCATCAGATCGGCATGCTTTCTCTTACATATACGATTAACGATACTACTTATTCTTGGGAGCATCCGCTTCCGGTAAAGGAATTTTATGACTGCATGCGTCAGGGTTCTCTTCCCACGACCTCCCAGGCCAATCCCGAGGAGGCTGCCGCTGTTTTTGAAAAAATAATCAACGAACAGAATGCCGATATTCTTCATATCGCCTTTTCTTCCGGTTTAAGCGGAAGCTACAACAGCGCAAGGCTCGCGGCGGAGGAGCTTTCCGAAAAATACCCCGACCGGAAAATCATCGTCATCGATTCTCTCTGCGCTTCTCTCGGCGAGGGACTTCTGGTGCACAAAGCCGTCACCTTAAAGGAGCAGGGACATACACTGGAAGAGACCGCAGACTGGCTTGAGTCAAACAAACTTCACCTTGTACATAATTTCACCGTCAATGATCTGTTTCATCTCTACCGCGGCGGCCGCGTGTCAAAAACCGCTGCTTTTCTCGGTACGATGATCAGTTTAAAGCCGCTTCTCCATGTGGATGATGAGGGACATCTGATTCCGCTCTCCAAAGTGCGCGGACGCAAAAAGTCGCTGATTGCTCTCGTGGATGCCATGGAAAAACAGATCGGCAGCTGGCGTGACAAGAATGACATCATTTTCATCAGCCACGGCGACTGCATTGAAGATGCACAATATGTTGCTGATCTCATCAAAGACCGTTTCGGCTATGAAAGCTTCCTGATCAACCATGTCGGTCCGACCATCGGCGCACACACGGGTCCGGGCGTCGTTGCACTGTTTTATATGGGCGATTACCGTTAATCGGAAGCGCCTTTTTTGTGGAATTGTCGCAATAAGCATAGATCTCTTTGGGTTGATAAGTAATATTATCAGAAACACACTTCGGGATTTCATGTGGAAATGCAGATGGAATATTTGTTTGAGAAAAATGTGAGAATTTCTTTCAGCTGAATGTCTGCATCGGATTCCGTGTCGCTTCCACGTTTGGACAATCCGACGGGTGCATGTCCGGCACACCGGAGACAATGGGCGGACTTTCTGGTGTCCCTAATGGCACCTCTTCACAGACAATATAAAACCGCGCGAACCGAACTCGCCGGCATCTGCTATTGAAAATAGGGCAGATGCCGCCTCAGACAGCGGCTTCGCGCGGTTATGTTTTGTTCGACATAAAGATGGCATTTATGCCATCTGTTGTCTGGTGCCGCAAGGGACACACACAAAAGTCCTACAAATTGTCTTCCGGGATGCGGACATGACCCGCGGAGTGCTCCAAACTTGGAAAGACACGGATCATCGAAGATGCAGACATTCGGCTGGTTAGAAATTCCATATTTTTTGAACCGAATTTCCATCTGCATTTCCATCTGAAATCCCACGGTGTGGTCTTCTTATAATATTACTTATCAAAGCAAACATGATATGCTTATTGGGACAGTTCCATAAAAAAACAGGCCAAAGCACCACGGTGCTTTGCCTGTTTTTTAGCCACTTCTCTATTATACGTTGATCTCCGCCTTTACGCCGAGTTCGTCCTGATTCTTCTCCAATACCGGATTTACAACGTTTGCAAGGAATGCATCCACCTGTACCGGTGCGCGTCCGACATACTTGGACGGCTCCATGGTTGCCTGCAGCTGCTCTAACGTCAGATTGAACTCCGGATCTGCCGCAATCAGCTCCAGCAGATTGTTGTCCTTACCCTCTTCCTTGACATTCTTTCCTGCCTGCATGGACAGCTGGCGGATCTTCTCATGCAGCTCCTGACGGTTGCCGCCGTTCTTCACCGCGTCCATCATAATATTTTCCGTTGCCATAAACGGCAGTTCTGCCATCATATGCTTTGTGATAACCTTGTCATAGACCACCAGACCGTCGACAACATTTAAGCACAGATCCAGGATTCCGTCGATCGCCAGAAATCCTTCCGGAATAGAAAGACGCTTATTGGCAGAGTCGTCCAATGTACGCTCAAACCACTGGGTTGCAGAGGTGATCGCCGGATTTAACGCATCGATCATCACATAGCGGGAAAGAGACGCGATACGCTCTGAACGCATCGGGTTGCGCTTGTACGCCATTGCGGAGGAACCGATCTGGTTCTTCTCAAACGGCTCTTCCACTTCTTTTAAGTGCTGCAGCAGACGGATATCGTTGGACATCTTGTGTGCACTTGCTGCAATGCCGGCAAGGATATTTGCCACTCTGGTATCCACTTTTCTGGAATATGTCTGTCCGGATACCGCATAGCACTCCTTGAATCCCATCTTCGCTGCGATCATCGGGTCAATCTTATCGATGGTCTCCTGATCCCCGTCAAACAGCTCCAAAAAGCTTGCCTGCGTACCGGTCGTTCCCTTGGATCCAAGCAGCTTTAAGGTGCTCATCACATATTCCAGATCCTCGAGATCCATCAAAAACTCCTGTGTCCAGAGTGTGGCGCGCTTGCCAACCGTTGTCGGCTGTGCCGGCTGGAAATGCGTAAATGCGAGCGTCGGCAGATTCTTGTAAGTATCCGCAAACTTTGCCAGTTCCGCAATGACATTGACCAGCTTCTTGTGCACCAGCTTTAACGCCTCGTTCATGATAATAATATCCGTATTGTCGCCCACGTAGCAGGAAGTCGCTCCCAGATGGATGATGCCTGCGGCCTTCGGGCACTGCTGTCCGAACGCGTATACATGGCTCATGACATCATGACGCACCAGTTTTTCGCGCTCTTTTGCCACATCATAATTGATGTCGTACACATGCTCTTTCATCTCGTCAATCTGTTCCTGCGTGATGACCGGCTTTCCGTTCTCGGAAAGTCCCAGCTCCATCTCTGTCTGGGCAAGTGCAATCCACAGCTTTCTCCATGTGGAAAACTTCATATCCTGTGAAAAAATATACTGCATCTCTTTGCTTGCATACCGCTCTGAGAGCGGACTTGAATATCTGTCTGTACTCATTTTTTCTCCTTACCTTTATCCATAGGCTTGCTGCATTTTCTAAAATTCAAGATATCCTGCCACCTGCTGCATTTCCCTTTGCTCCCGGCGCCCCTGCCGCTTGCTGCATTTTCCTCGAATCTAAACTTTTCTGCTGCCTGCCACATTCTTCTATATTTTCAAGAAGCTTTTTACCTCTCGTAGTCTCCCCTGATATCTTCCTTCGGCGGCTCCATCGGGTAAATACCGTTAAAACATCCCTTGCAGATCGGCAGTCCGTCTGCCATCTCACTCAGACGGTCAATTCCGAGATAACCGAGCGAATCCGCTCCGATGATGTCCCGGATCTCCTCGATCGTGCGGTTGTACGCAATCAGCTGTTCCCGCTCCGGAATGTCCGTACCGAAATAGC
The DNA here is from genome assembly GCF_000225345.1 of Roseburia hominis A2-183. Taxonomy (NCBI): domain Bacteria; kingdom Bacillati; phylum Bacillota; class Clostridia; order Lachnospirales; family Lachnospiraceae; genus Roseburia; species Roseburia hominis. Next base: position 1,135,536 of record NC_015977.1, on the reverse strand, counting down.
ACGGCCATAAAAACGGCGGTGAACTGATGCGGACATGCACCTCCGTCGCTCCGGCATCCCGCAGCATTTTTACAATGCGGTCGGATGTGGTTCCGCGCACAATCGAGTCATCGATCATGATAATGCGCTTGCCGTCCACCGCCTCTTTTAAGACGTTCAGCTTCACGCGGACGCTGGACTCACGGCTGCTCTGCTTCGGCTTGATAAACGTACGTCCCACATAGCCGTTTTTGACAAAAGCGGTTCCGTACGGGATGCCGGACTGCAGCGAATAACCGAGCGCAGCGGCATTGCCGGACTCCGGCACGCCCACCACAAGATCTGCATCCACCGGCGAATCCATCGCCAGGAACCGTCCTGCCTTGATGCGGGATGCATATACGCTCACGCCGTCGATATGGCTGTCCGGTCTTGCAAAATATATGTACTCGAAAATGCATCTCGCTTCCTGCTCCTTTGGCAGTGCGCGGGACAGATCCGAGACAATTCCATTCTCCGGCGTGATCGTCACCGTCTCTCCCGGCAGCACGTCACGCACATACTCCGCGCCGATCGTATCGAGTGCGCAGGTCTCCGATGCAAGGATATAGGCATTATCGCGCTTTCCGATACAAAGCGGCTTAAAACCATAGGGATCCCTTGCTCCGACCAGCTTTCTCGGGCTCATGACCACAAGGGAATACGCTCCCTTGATCTTGCGACAGGCACGCCCCACTGCTTCCTCCACCGTACTGGATTTCAGACGCTCCCTTGCGATATGGTAGGCAATCACCTCCGAGTCAATAGTGGTCTGGAAAATAGCTCCTGTATACTCCAAATCATGTCTGAGTTCCGCCGCATTGATCAGGTTACCGTTGTGCGCCAGCGCCAGAGTTCCCTTGACATAGTTGAGCACCAACGGCTGTGCGTTTTCTCTGGTCGACGCACCGGCTGTCGAATAGCGCACATGCCCCACGCCGATATCCCCGTGCATGGGCTCTAAATTCTCCTCGGTAAAAACCTCATTGACCAGTCCCATTCCCTTGTAGGAGGTCACTTTCCCTTTCGGACCGTTCGTCTCGCTGACTGCAATACCGCAGCTCTCCTGTCCGCGGTGCTGCAATGCAAACAGTCCGTAATATATTGTGGATGCCACATCTCCGCCGTCAAAATCGTACATTCCGAAGACGCCGCACTCCTCATGCAGTTCATCCCCCACCGGCTGATTTTTATTGATTCTATTATCGCTCATTGATTTCCCCATCTACGAATCTGATATTCTGTCTTTTTATGCCTGAAACGGCTTTCCGGTAAGAAGCTCAAATGCCTCCTTGTACTTGGCCACGGTCTTCTCTACCACCTCCTCCGGCAGAAGCAGATCGTTGTCCGGATTTGCCTTTAACCAGTCTCTGACAAACTGCTTGTCAAAGGAAGGCTGACCTTTTCCGGCTTCATATCCCTCTAACGGCCAGAATCTGGAACTGTCCGGTGTCAGCATCTCGTCACCCAGAACAACGTTGCCGTTCTCATCCAGACCGAACTCGAATTTTGTATCTGCGATAATGATGCCCTTGCTTAATGCATACTCTGCACACTTTTTGTAGAGAGCAATCGTCTTGTCCTTAATCTGTGCTGCGTAATCCGCACCTTTGCCCGGGTAGATCTTCTCCAGCACTTTCACGCTTTCCTCAAAGGAGATGTTCTCATCATGCAGACCGATCTCAGCCTTTGTGCTCGGTGTGTAGATCGGCTCCGGCAGCTTGTCGGACTCTACCAGTCCTTCCGGCAGTTTAATACCGCATACGGTGCCGTTCTCCTGATAGCTTGCCCAGCCGCTTCCTGTAATATATCCGCGCACGATGCACTCGATCGGAAGCATCTCAAGCTTCCGGCACATCATGCTGTTTCCCTCAAAACGTTCCTGCCGGAAAAATTCCGGCATATCCTTTACGTCCACGGAAATCATGTGGTTCGGCACGATATCTTTGGTGTAATCGAACCAGAACTTCGACATCTGGGTAAGAATTGCGCCCTTCTTTGTGATCTTATTCTTTAAAATATGATCAAAAGCTGAGATTCTGTCTGTGGCTACAATAATCAGACTGTCTCCATTATCATATACCTCACGTACTTTTCCCTCTTTTACCGGCTTAAATTCCTGCATTTCATCCTCTTTTCCGAAGCCTTCCCGGCTTCTTTTGTTGATATTTACAGCTTTACCCACTTCCGCAGACTATTTCTGCACTGTACTTCAAAATTATAATACAGCCGCTTTTGGAAAGTCAATGTTTTTACCCGCTCACACCATTTCTGCGATATAGAAAATCGAGTTCTTTTTATTAGTATTTTTGTACATATTCATTATTTCATTAGCGTGACTTATAGGCTTGTTCACACAGCCTAATTCATATTTTGTCTTAAAAAAAATACATGTTTCTCCCTTGACGTACTTTAGTACCAGAGTTATAATAACTGCGTAGATAGGACAAAAGCACTACTTTTGCAATTATCTAATTTCATATAACTCCTCTTTATCTGCCACCAGGGCAGATGTTCCAGAAAACGGTCCCCCCGTTTTCTGAATCCTAACACAAGAAAAGCAGCCCCTCCCCCGGGACTGCTTTTCTCGTTCTATTCTTTATTTTCTGACCAGAAGTGACTTTCCTGTCATCTCTGCCGGCTGCTCCATTCCCATCAGTTCGATTAACGTCGGGATAATATCTGCCAGGCATCCGTTCTCTCTGAGTGTGTAGGACGGATCTGCATTGACCAGAATAAACGGTACCGGATTCGTCGTATGTGCGGTAAACGGTGCACCTGTCTCGTAATCCACCATCTGCTCTGCATTTCCGTGGTCTGCACAGATGAACATCTGTCCGTCTACTTCCTTTAATGCCTCCACTGCCTTTCCAACGCAGGTATCTACGGTCTCGATTGCCTTGATGGCTGCTGGAATGATACCGGTATGTCCAACCATATCCGGGTTAGCAAAGTTGATGACAATGACATCATACTTTTCGGAACGGATAGCTGCACAAAGCTTCTCACACACTTCCGGTGCGCTCATCTCCGGCTGCAGATCGTAGGTAGCCACCTTCGGAGACTTCACAAGGATACGGTCCTCACCAACGTTCGGCTCCTCAACGCCGCCGTTGAAGAAGAATGTGACGTGCGCATACTTCTCTGTCTCGGCGATTCTTGCCTGTGTCATGCCGTGCGCTGCCAGATACTCGCCAAATGTGTTCTTAAGCTCCACTTTCTTGAAAGCAACTTCCTTGTTCGGGATCGTCACATCATACTCGGTAAAGCAGATATATTTCACATTCTTTCTCGCGCCTCTGTCAAATCCGTCAAATTCATCGGCACAGAAGGTTCTTGTGATCTCACGTGCGCGATCCGGGCGGAAGTTGAAGAAGATCACGGTATCTTTGTCCTTGATCGTCGCTACCGGCTTGCCGTTCTCGGTAATCGCGGTCGGTACGAAGAACTCATCCGTCACATCCTTTGCGTAGGAAGCTTCCATTGCAGCAACAGCGCTCTCTGCGGTCTCTCCCTCGCCCTTGGTCAGCACATCATATGCCTTCTGCACACGATCCCAGCGGTTATCACGGTCCATCGCATAATAGCGTCCGGAAATAGAAGCAATCTTACCGATGCCCAGTTCTGCCATCTTTGCTTCCAGTGCCTCGATAAATCCCTTACCGGAAGTCGGAGCCGTGTCACGTCCGTCCAGGAAGCAGTGTACGTATACATTCTTTACGCCCTGTCTCTTGGCAAGCTCGAGCAGACCATACAGATGTGTAATATGGCTGTGTACACCACCATCCGAAAGAAGTCCGTATAAATGCAGATCAGAATTGTTCTCCTTCACATTTGCAATACCGTCAAGCAGCGCCTGATTGCTGAAAAATTCGCCGTCATTGATCTCTTTGGTAATGCGTGTCAGCTCCTGGTATACAATTCTGCCTGCGCCCATATTTAAGTGTCCTACCTCGGAGTTACCCATCTGTCCGTCCGGAAGACCTACTGCCAGTCCGCTGGCATTTCCCTTTACAAATGGATATTCCTTCATCAGTGCGTCGATATTCGGCTTCTTCGCCTGTGCAACGGCATTTCCTTCCGTCTTATCGTTTAATCCGAATCCATCCAGGATCATCAGTACTGTTGGTTTTTTACTCATTGTTCTTCCCTCTCTCTTTATTTTCGGTTGCCAACAATGTCGATGGCATACCCATCATTATCTGTCGTGCCGCGGATCTTTGTCTTGCTTGTATCCGAATCGTACACGATTACCTGCGAAGGATAATCCCCCGCTGTTTTATCATAAACATTACCGTCCGCATCCATTCCGATGTCATCGGAAATTGCAGCCAGGTAATGATAAAACCCGTCTTTATCATCCTGCTCTGTCAGAATGCTTGTAACTAGTCCCTTCTGTATACACGGGACATAGGAAAGTGTCACCGCGCCGTCCTCTGTGATCGTAATCTTGGCAAGCGTTGTATACAGCGTCCCGGTGGAAAACCAGAAATTTCCGAGACTGTACGCAACCGGCACACCATCGGTAAAACCACATCCCTGCAGCCGGTGCGGATGTCCGCCGATCACCGCGTCTGCGCCTGCCTCCGCATATAGCTCCGCCAGAAGACGCTGGGATTTTTCTTCGTGCAGACTGCCTTCCGTTCCCCAGTGCACTTCCACAATCACATAATCACTTGTGGCGTCCGCTTCCCGGATCACCTCCAGAAATGCGGCAGGATTCAAGGTCTTTAATACTCCCGGTTCCGTCTCCGTCGCCTCTTTTGTATACTTGGTCGCCCGCTCAATCTGTGTGGCGGAAACAATGGCAATCTTTCTGCCTCCGATCACAAAAGAGAGGATCTTGGATGCCTCTTTTCGATTCTCGCCCGCCCCCGTATAAGGGATGTCCGCTTTCCGCAGACAATCTAAGGTCGACAGCAGTCCTTCTTCCCCGTAATCATACACATGATTGTTGGCAAGCGTCACAGCATCCGTTCCAAAAACAGAGAGGAGTTCTACATCCTCCGGATCTGCCCGAAAGGTATATGCCTTCCCGGGAACCGCCTCCACGCTCCCGCTCTCTGCGTAGGTGAACTCATTGTTCATCACCATCACATCCACGTTCTGCATCTCCGAGAGCAGATCCTCCGAAAAGCAGTCATAGATGCCATTCGTCTGCCGGTTCATATACTCCATCGTATACCAGTCGTCGGCAAAATTGATGTCACCCGCAAAGCCGAGCACGATCTTTCCATCCTCTCCGGCCTCTTTCCAGTATACATTTTGCAGCCGGTACTGCTGAAAACCACTGTCCCTGCAATACATCAACCACAGTACATGGATGGAGCTGCCGGTAATGTCATACCAGACTTCCGGATCCTCCGTTCCATCCAGAACGGCACTCGCGATCCGCACTACCTTCTCATCTCCGTATCTGGCAGCCAGCCACATCAAAAACGAATCATCGACTGCATATCCTGCGATAAATTTCTTCGTCGCACCTTGTAATATCACTGCAAATGCGTCTGTCAGGTCCATTCTCTGTGTTGCGCTCTCTGTCATCTGCGTACGTTTTGTATCTCCGGCATTCCAGGTCTTCTGTTGTGCCGGAATATTCTGTCCTCCTGCAAAAATATCTCCCAGAAGTACAGCCACCACGGTTACTACAAGTGCATTTCTTTTTCCCTTGCACTTTTTGGGCATACATTTTCTCCGCTGTCACTCAAAATTCTCTTATATTACCACTTACAAATTTTCACGAAAACCCGTCTCTCTCCGCCTGTTACCGCAGAGAGAAGCGGGTCCCCGTTCCATGATCGTACCGCTCCGCAGCGATCCTGATTCCCTGTAATTTTAAACTATTACTTATAGTTTACAATCTTTCCAAAGTCAGCCTTTAAGGATGCGCCGCCTACAAGACCGCCATCGATATCCGGCTGTGCGAACAGTTCTGCCGCATTTCCTGCATTGACAGATCCGCCGTACTGGATACGAACCTTCTCAGCTGTATCGGTATCATATACCTCAGCGATGCAGTCGCGGATTGCCTTGCAGACTTCCTGTGCCTGTGCGGTTGTTGCTGTCTTGCCGGTTCCGATTGCCCAGATCGGCTCATATGCGATTACCATGGAAGCAACCTGCTCTGCGGTAATATCCTTTAAGTCCGATTTGATCTGAAGACGGATCCAGTCAAGAGTAACGCCCATCTCTCTCTGCTCTAATGTCTCTCCGCAGCAAAGGATCGGGGTCAGATTGTGCTCGAATGCTTTCTTAACTTTCTTGTTCAGCATGCAGTCGCACTCTTTGAAGTAGTCACGTCTCTCGGAATGACCGATGATAACATACTTCACGCCTGCGTCTACCAGCATCTCCGGAGAGATCTCTCCTGTGTAGGCACCTTTCTCCTCGTAGTACATATTCTCTGCACCGACTGCAACGTTAGTACCTTTGACTGCCTCTACAACCGGTACGATATCGATTGCCGGAACACAGTATACAACTTCAACATCATCACTTACTACAAGCGGCTTTAACTCTTCTACTAACTTTACTGCCTGGCTTGGAGTCATGTTCATCTTCCAGTTGCCGGCCACAATTTTCTTTCTTGCCATTTTAAAATCCTCTTTCCCTTAAGAATGATCCCATTTATGTATCTGCTGCCACGACGTTTTGTACCGTCACGACAGCAGGATTTTGTTATTTATTTGTCGTCTGCTGCTACAACACCCGGAAGTTCCTTACCCTCTAAGAACTCTAAGGATGCGCCGCCACCTGTGGAAATATGGCTCATCTTGTCTGCAAAACCAAGCTGGTTTACTGCTGCTGCGGAATCGCCGCCGCCGATGATTGTGGTAGCGTCTGTCTCAGCCAGTGCCTTTGCTACAGCGATCGTACCTTTTGCAAGTGTCGGATTCTCGAATACACCCATCGGTCCGTTCCATACAACGGTCTTTGCTGTCTTAACAGCCTCTGCATATAACTCAGCCGTCTTCGGTCCGATATCACAGCCCTCTCTGTCAGCCGGCATATTCTTAACGTCGCAAACCTCAACCTCAACCGGAGCGTCGATCGGGTTCGGGAAATCAGCGATTGTCACTGCGTCTACCGGAAGTAACAGCTTCTTGCCAAGCTTCTCAGCCTTTGCCATCATCTCCTTGCAGTAGTCGATCTTGCTGTCGTCCACTAAGGATTTACCGATCTCATAACCCTGTGCCTTTAAGAAAGTGTAAGCCATACCGCCACCGATGATCAAGGTATCACACTTCTCAAGCAGGTTGGAGATAACGTTTAACTTGTCTGCAACTTTTGCACCGCCAAGGATTGCAACAAACGGTCTTACCGGATTCTCAACTGCATTGCCAAGGAATGCAATCTCTTTCTCCATCAGGTAGCCGACAACGTTGGAACCGCCCTTTGCGCTGATGAACTTTGTCACGCCTGCTACGGAAGCATGTGCTCTGTGGGAAGAACCGAATGCGTCGCATACGTAATCATCTGCAAGATCTGCTAACTCTTTGCTGAACTGCTCGCCGTTCTTGGTCTCTTCCTCGCCGCGGAAACGTGTATTCTGAAGTAATACAACATCTCCCTCTTTCATAGCCTCTACCGCCTTGGTAGCTGCCTCTCCGGTTACGTTGTAATCAGATACAAATACAACTTCCTTGCCAAGCTTCTCGGAAAGTCTCTTTGCAACCGGTGCTAAGGACTCGCCCTCGTTTGGTCCGTTCTTTACTTTTCCAAGATGGGAGCAGAGGATAACCTTGCCGCCATCGTTGATCAGCTTCTGGATTGTCGGAAGTGCAGCCACGATACGGGTCTCATCTGTGATCTCGCCATTCTTGAGCGGTACGTTGAAATCGCATCTTACGAGCACTCTCTTGCCTTTTACATTGATATCATCTACGGATTTTTTGTTTAATGACATATGCCATGTCCCCCTTTAATATGCAAAATGTCAAAAAGGGACCCGGTCCATAAAAGACCGGACCCCTTTCTGAGTCTATCACGTGATTGTCCGAGAACAATCTCTTTCTCTCAATTATGCTAACTCGGAGAAGTATTTGATGGTTCTTACCATCTGAGATGTGTAGGAGTTCTCGTTGTCATACCATGAAACAACCTGAACCTCATACTGATCATCAGATACCTGATTTACCATGGTCTGAGTTGCATCGAATAAGGAACCAAATCTCATACCAACGATATCAGAAGATACGATCTCATCCTCGTTGTAACCGAAGGACTCGTTTGCTGCTGCCTTCATAGCTGCGTTGATGTCTTCCTTTGTAACGCCGGCTTTCTTAACAACTGCTGTTAAGATTGTGGTAGAACCTGTCGGGGTCGGTACACGCTGTGCAGAACCGATCAGTTTGCCGTTTAACTCCGGAATAACAAGACCGATTGCCTTTGCAGCACCTGTGCTGTTCGGAACGATGTTGACTGCTGCTGCACGGGATCTTCTTAAGTCACCCTTTCTCTGCGGTCCGTCAAGAGTCATCTGATCTCCTGTATAAGCATGGATGGTTACCATGATACCGGACTGGATCGGAGCGTATTTGTTAAGAGCGTCTGCCATCGGTGCCAAGCAGTTTGTTGTACAGGAAGCTGCGGAAATGATGGTATCAGAAGCCTTTAATGTCTTGTGGTTGGTGTTGTATACGATAGTAGGAAGGTCATTTCCTGCTGGAGCAGAGATAACAACTTTTCTAGCGCCTGCGTTGATATGAGCCTGAGCCTTCTCCTTGGATGTGTAGAAACCGGAGCACTCTAATACAACGTCTACTTTTAACTCTCCCCATGGGCAGTTATTTGCATCCGGGAATGCGTAGATCTTGATCTCCTTGCCGCATACGATGATGGAATCGTCTGTAGAAGATACCTCATCTGCATGCTCGTACTTACCCTGAGATGAGTCATACTTTAACAGGTGTGCTAACATCTTCGGGCTTGTCAGATCGTTGATTGCTACTACTTCATATCCTTCTGCTCCAAACATCTGTCTGAAAGCAAGACGACCGATACGGCCAAAACCATTGATTGCTACTCTTACTGCCATTTTTAATTCCTCCTAGAATTTGTAAATGTAATCGCCGGGCATAAATCCCCTGGAACCGGCAAGCACAAGGTACTTATGCTTATTGGCTCCGTGCTTCCTATATTCTAACCAATTTCCATAGAAAGTTCAAGCCTTTTTCTCCACTTTATTGCCACTTTGTTAAATTTTTCACTATATCACAGGTTTTTTTTCCCTTTTCCGGAAAAATATACAAAATCTGAAAATACGCCGGAAAATCTGCTGACGCTGCACGCCCGCTGTGTTATACTTTTTTCTGGTAACCTGTAAACATACCAAAGAGGAGTTTTCTTATGTCAGACCTTATTTTTTTACTGATTTTGTTTGTTTTTGTTCTTATATTATCCGCGACGCCGCTGTTTCGCAAAAGCCGCAGCCAGCGGGATTATGAGAGTTCCGGCATGCAGCTGCTTGCCACTTCCCGCGGCAGGGTCCTGCTGCTCCCTGCCCTGGGCTGTCTCTGCGCGTGTATCGTCACATTTTTTATGGTGCTTATGTATCAGGACATCGGTTTTGAGGCATCGGATATAGGCTCTCTGCTCTCATGCATCGGCATCACCATCCTGTTAGTTGTCGTCTGCTTTCTCGGCGGTTACGCCATGCAGGCACGTCATGTTCTATATAATGAAGAAATCCTTCTGATCGGGAAACCGTTCCGCCCCTACCAGACCATTCACTGGTATGAAATCTCTGAGATGCGGATCAAAAATCAGGACTTTTTTGATCTGTATGACAGAAACGGCCGCCGCTGCGTCAGCGCAAATGCGAATCTGGAAGGCTACCGGCAATTTTATCAGGCATCGTTACGGTTCACCCGTCCCGAATACACCGCAAAGCAAAAAAGCACCCCGTACGACAATCCGGTGTCTGCGGCATCCGGCTGCGGAACACTGCGCTACCGGACCGGCGAATATTACGCGCTCCTCATCCTCTATGCGGTTGTCATGTTTCTGTTTTTCGGCTTGACCGTTTTTTCCGGGGAAAGCATTTCGGGAACGCTGCAGATCATCCGCGAAGAAAAGCTCTACGGCGCCCTTTTCTTTCCGGTCGCGTTTGTCGGCACCGTTCTGGCACTGTTTTATGTCAGTCTGCAGAAAATCACCTACGACCGCGAAAAAATTGTTATTTCCCGTTTCCCCCGCCGGACACAAACCCTGCTGCGCCGGGATATCCGCCAGCTTGAATGTACCTCCGGCAGTCAGGGGCTCCGGACGCTTACCCTGCACACAGATAACCGCAGATATGTGATCCGCGAGAAACAGTTCCGCGTAGGGTTCCCGGAATTTTTCAACGAACTGATCCATTAAACTCACACAGAAAGGAAGATCTCTATGTTATGGGATACACATATGCACAGCCAATATTCCGGTGACAGCGACGCCCCGCAGGAGGACATGATCCGCGCTGCAATCAGGGCAAAGCTCCCCGGCATCTGTTTTACGGATCATCTGGACATCGACTATCCGGACAACCCGGAAGCGTTCCTGTTAGACCTGCCGAACTACACGTCATCCGTTTTCGCCATGCAGGAACAGTACCGGGATCAGATCAGCGTGCGCTACGGCATCGAGCTGGGGCTCCAGCCGCATCTGGCAGCGCTGCATGCCGATATTCTCTCGCAGTATGACTTCGACTTTGTCATCGGTTCCTCCCATGTGGTACACGGCTATGATCCGTATTTTCCGCCATTCTGGAAGACGCACACCGAGGAGGAAGGATACCGCGAATACTTTGAGTCCATCCTGGAAAACATCCGGGCATTTGATGACTTTGACGTCTACGGTCACATCGACTATGTCGTGCGCTACGGTCCGACGCGCAACGAGAATTATACCTACGCCAGATACAGCGACGTGATCGACGAGATTCTAAGACTTCTGATTGAAAAAGGGAAAGGCATCGAGATCAATACCGGCGGCTTCAAATACGGACTGGGACATCCGAACCCCTGCGAGGAGATCCTCGCGCGCTACCGTGAGCTTGGCGGTGAGATCATCACGGTCGGCGCGGACGCCCATGCCCCGGAACATGTCGGCTTTGCCTTTGAGAAAGTGCCTCAGATTTTAAAGGACGCCGGTTTTATTTACTACACGGTCTTCCGGAAACGCAAGCCGGAATTCATAAAAATTGAGGACTGACCGCCGCATCCGGCGCTCCAGTCCTCATTCTCACTGACATTTTATACGTTGATGTCCTGTTTTTATTTACGCATCTCTTCTGCGGCGCGCTCTATGTAAAAATCAAGCAGTTCATAGATCCAGTCTTTCAGATTGGAAAACACAAATCCCGTACGCCCGGCGCGCTCTGTATTGATGCTGTAGCCGGGCGTCCCATTATATGGCGCCGGATCGCCGGTCTCATCAAGAAACGCCTCTTTTCCGGTGCGTCTGTACACGTAAGTCAGGATCTCCCGCGGCGAGATGGTCCCGCGGCTCGCTCCGTTGACGGCACCCTGGATCTCATCCCCGCCGAGATGCGCCAGAAGGCGCCCCGCATCGTCCACGCTGATAAAGCTCATCTGTGCGTCCATATTATCAATATACATCGGTTTCTGCCGCACCACATGTTCCACATAAAAGTACAGCCGGTCCGTGTAGTCATCCCTGCCGATGACGTAGGGGAATCTCACAAAAGCCGCATTTTTCATCGGATACTGCTGCACGAGCGCACATTCCGCACTTTTCTTCAATACGTCATACGATCCGCTGTAATCCGTATACCAGACCAGTCTGTCATGTTCCGGCTCATAGTCCGTCTCCACGGTCTGAAAATGCAGATCATACACGGATGCCGAGGACACCATCACATACCTTCTGCAGGGCACCGCCTCCAGCACGGTGCGCACATCCCCCGCACAGTAAGCCAGATCGTCGTAGAAAACGTCATAATATTTATGGGCAAACACCTGCTCCATCTGCCGGACATCCGTCCGGTCGACGATCAGACGTCTGACTCTGTCTCCAAAATCATCCGGCGTCCGGCCGCGTGTTGCGATCGTCACCTCATGTCCCCGGTGCAAAAGTTCCCACACCAGATGTTTTCCGAAAAATCCCGTTCCGCCCAGCACTAAAATATTCATACGTTTCTCCATCTTTCTTCTTCCCGTTTTCCGTTCCCTTTCGCACTATTATACTCATTTTGCGTTGTTTTATCAACAATCCCCCAAGAACCGAACGGCAAAAGACCCCGCAGAAAGGTTTTTCTCCTCGCTGCAGGGTCTCTTTTACTTCCCGTTATTTTTTCTTTTACTTAAAATATTCCACGCCGGACTCAAACAGTCTCAAATCCTGCTCACCGTAAATATTCATCGCCACACTCCGGTCACGACGCTCCGAATGTGCCATCTTGCCGAGCACTCTTCCGTCCGGGCTTGTGATTCCCTCGATTGCCATGTAGGAGCCGTTGACATTCCACTCCTCATCCATGGTCGGAACACCCGCCTCGTTGACATACTGTGTTGCCACCTGACCGTTTGCAAACAGCTTCTCCAGCCATTCCTTCGGAGCGACAAAACGTCCCTCGCCGTGGGAAGCCGGATTGCAATATACCTCGCCGGTCTTTGCCTGTGCCAGCCACGGGGACTTGTTCGTCACAACCTTCGTGTATACCATCTTGCTGATATGACGGCCGATCGTGTTGTAGGTTAATGTCGGTGAATCTGCGGTCTGCGGACGGATCTCTCCGTACGGTACCAGCCCCAGCTTAATCAGTGCCTGGAAACCGTTGCAGATACCGAGCGCCAGTCCGTCGCGCTCGTTCAAAAGCTTCATGACCGCCTCTGTCATCTTCGCATTGCGGAACGCGGTCGCAAAGAACTTCGCGGAGCCCTCCGGCTCATCTCCCGCGGAGAATCCGCCCGGGAACATGATAATCTGTGCCTGATCGATCGCCTTTGTGAACTCCTCAACCGAATCGCGGATGTCCTCTGCATTCAGGTTCTTGAATACCTTTACGATCGTGTCCGCACCTGCGCGCTCAAATGCTCTCGCACTGTCGTACTCGCAGTTCGTTCCCGGAAATACCGGTATAAACACGGTCGGTTTTGCCACCTTGTGTTTGCAGACATAGATACTGTCTGCCTGATAGATGCCGGTGTCAAGTTCGTCCTTATTATCTGTCACGCGGGTCGGGAATACTTTCTCCAGCGTGCCGCTCCATGCTGCGATCGCCTCGTCGAGTGCAAGCTTCATGCCGCCGTAGCAGAAGCTCTGTTCCTCATTTACCCAGCCGACAAGCTCCTCATTTCCGGAAAGTCCCGCTGCCTTTAATGTCTCCTTGACAATACCAACCTTCTCCACTGGAACCTCCGCCACGATATTACCAAATCCCGGTGCAAACAGTGTCTCTTCCGACACTTCCTTCTCAATCGTCACACCAAGCTTATTGCCAAATGCCATCTTGCTGACTGCCGCCGCAAGTCCTTTTCCATCCAGCGCATAGGCGGATACGACCGCACCCTTTCCGATCAGCTCATGCAGCACCGCATAGAGCTTCATTACCTGCGCATAGACCGGAAGATCATAAGAATCCCTCTCGATGGAGAAAAGTACCAGCTGATTTCCCACTGCCTTAAGCTCCGGCGTGATGATGTCGCCCTCTTTTGCCACATCCACGGCAAAGGATACCAGTGTCGGCGGTACGTCGATCTCGTTGAAGCTTCCGGACATGGAATCCTTTCCTCCGATGGACGGCAGTCCGAAGCCGATCTGTGCATTGTACGCGCCAAGCAGAGCAGCAAACGGCTGACTCCAGCGCTTCGGCTCCTCGCTCATCCTGCGGAAATACTCCTGGAAGGTAAAGCGCACCTTGCTGTAATCGCCGCCTGCAGACACGATTCTCGACAGAGACTCAAGCACTGCATACACCGCACCGTGATACGGGCTCCAGGAAGACAGATACGGATCGAAGCCGTATGCCATCATCGTGACTGCATCGGATTTGCCGGTCATCACCGGAATCTTTGCCACCATGGACTGTGTCTCGGTCAGCTGATATTTCCCACCGAACGGCATGTATACGCTTCCCGCTCCGATGGAACCGTCGAACATCTCCACCAGTCCCTTCTGAGAACACACATTCAAGTCGGCAAGTTCTGCGAGCCATGCTTTCTTCATATCGCCTGCTGCTAACGCCTCGGAAACCGCCGGTGTATCGATCTTATTCAGATAATTTTCCTTCGGGTCCGGCATATCCACTGCCACATTGGTCTCCTGATGTGCACCGTTGGTATCCAGGAATGCACGGGATAAGTTTACGACTTCCTTTCCTCTCCACGTGAGTACCAGTCTCGGCTCCTCGGTCACAACCGCAACCTCGACAGCTTCCAGATTCTCCTCCTTCGCAAATGCAAGGAACTTCTGTACATCCTCCGGTGCCACTACGACCGCCATACGTTCCTGGGACTCTGAGATTGCAAGTTCGGTTCCATCAAGTCCCGCATATTTCTTCGGCACCTTATCCAGCTGCACGCGCAGTCCGTCTGCCAGCTCTCCGATGGCAACCGATACACCGCCTGCACCGAAGTCATTACACTTCTTGATGATATGCGCCACTTCCTCGCGGCGGAATAATCTCTGGATCTTGCGCTCTGTCGGCGGGTTACCCTTCTGCACCTCTGCACCGCAGACTGCGGTGGACTCTGTGTTATGTGCCTTGGAAGAACCTGTCGCACCACCGATGCCGTCACGACCGGTACGGCCGCCAAGCAGAATGATGATGTCTCCCGGATCGGAGGTCAGTCTCTGCACCGCACGTCTCGGAGCCGCACCGAGCACTGCACCGATCTCCATACGCTTCGCCACATAATTCGGATGGTATACCTCCTTGACATAACCGGTTGCCAGACCGATCTGGTTACCATAAGAACTGTAACCGTGTGCCGCCTCGCGCACAAGCTTCTTCTGCGGAAGCTTGCCCGGGATCGTGTCTTTCACGGAAACTGTCGGATCTGCCGCACCGGTCACACGCATTGCCTGATAGACATAGGTACGTCCGGAAAGCGGATCACGGATCGCACCGCCCAGACAGGTCGCAGCACCACCGAACGGTTCAATCTCTGTCGGGTGGTTATGTGTCTCGTTCTTAAAGTTTACAAGCCACTCCTCAGTCACTCCGTCCACCTCGATCGGAACGACAATCGAGCAGGCATTGATCTCATCGGATTCCTCCTGATCCATCAGCTTGCCCTCCTTTTTGAGGCGCTTCATCGCCATTAAGGCAATGTCCATCAGGCACACGAATTTGTCTGAACGTCCTGCGTAAAGATTCTTATGGGTGGCGAGGTAATCCTGATAGGTCTCCTCCATCGGCGCACGGTAATAGCCGTCGTCAAAGCTTACGTCCTTAAGTTCTGTGGAAAACGTCGTATGACGGCAGTGATCGGACCAGTAGGTGTCCAATACGCGGATCTCCGTCATGGACGGGTCGCGCTTCTCCTCATTCTTAAAATAATTCTGAATATGTAAAAAGTCCTTGAAAGTCATCGCCAGACCGAGGGAATCATAAAGTTCCTTCAGTTCTGCCTCAGGCATCGCAGAAAATCCGTCGAAAATCTTTACATCCTCTGGCTCCGGGAACGACTGCACCAGCGTCTGCGGCTTCTCAAGACCGGTCTCTCTGGAGTCAACCGGGTTGATGCAGTGCTTTTTGATCGCCTCAAACTCTGCATCGCTGATCTCTCCCTCGATCACATAGGTCACAGCCGTGCGGATCAGCGGCTCCTCGTTCTCATTTAACAGCTTCACGCACTGCTCGGCGGAGTCCGCTCTCTGGTCAAACTGTCCCGGCAGGAATTCTACGGAAAAAGTTCTCGCGCCATTTAACTCAAAAGTTTCCTCGTACACATCGTCCACCGGCGGCTCGGAAAAAACGGTAACCAGAGCCTTGCGGTAGGTTTCCTCCGATACATGCTCCATATCGTAACGGATCAGCTCACGCACTCCCTTCACGTCACTGATACCGAGATAATTTCTGATCTCTGCTTCCAGCTCTCTTGCTCTGACAGCAAATGCCGGTTTTTTCTCCACATATACGCGTCTTACGTTGCTCATATTTTCCCTCCATCTGCGCACGCCATCGGCGAAACTACTGATCGTTTGTATTTCTATCTTATCCTACTTTCTATATGAAGTATAGCATATGCGAACAAATAAGCATAATTAATATATTTAATCTCTTCTATTATTATGGTTAATATATCACATAAGATTTATTTGACAGTTTTATAAGCAGGTCTTATAATTATAGTTAACACGCTACAGAACGGTTCGGAGCAGCGCTCCGACAGAAACGAGGAACCATGGATATCAATTACGAATTGTATAAAGTTTTCTATTATGTTGCAACCTCCCTCAGCTTTTCCGAGGCGAGCAAGCAGCTCTATATCTCCCAATCCGCCGTCAGCCAGTCAATCAAGACGCTGGAGAAAAAGCTGGAGCAGCCGCTTTTTATCCGGAGTACCAAAAAAGTACAGCTGACTCCGGCAGGAAAGATTCTGCTCAAGCATATTGAACCTGCCATGAATTTAATCCGGCGCGGTGAGAGCCAGCTGTTAGATTCCGGCAGCCTCGGTCTGGGGCAGCTTCACATCGGCGCGAGCGACACCATCTGCCGCTATTTTCTCGTGCCGTATTTAAAGCAGTTCCACAAGAAGTTCCCGAATGTCCCGATCAAAGTGACAAACTCAACCTCTCTCAGCTGCGTAGAGCTGTTGGAGCAGGGAAAAGTCGATCTGATTGTGACCAATTTTCCCAACTCTAATTTAAACCAGTCCTACATCCGCAAGACTGTGTGCAGCTTTCACGACGTCTTTATCGCCAACCCTGCCTATTTTAATCTGAAGCAGCAGGAGATTGCCTTAGAGGATCTGCAGCAGTACCCGATCCTGATGCTCGACCGCAAGAGCACCACCAGCGAATTTTTGCATAACCTCTTTCTGCAGCACCAGCTTGAACTGATGCCGCAGATCGAGCTGAGCAGCAACGATCTTCTGATTGATCTGGCACGTATCGGCCTGGGAATCGCGTTTATTCCGGACTACTGCCTAAACCGCGAGTCCAGAGAGCTCTTTATCGTGAAGATCAGGGAAAAGCTCCCGGCGCGCCAGATGGTCGCCGCAGTCAACCCGACGCTTCCAATCGCGCAGTCTACGGAAGAATTCTTAAAGCTCCTGCCGTCTCTCCCAGAACTCGGCTAACATCTGTTCTACTTCATTTACGTTACATATCCGGCGCTGTTCCCATTCCCTTGGGAACAGCCCTCTGTAATCACTCTTTAAAAACCGCTCGTCCAGCAGTTCAATCACTCCCACATCCTCTGTCGTCCGTATCACGCGTCCGGCCGCCTGCAATACCTTGTTCATTCCCGGAAAGCGGTACGCATAATCAAAGCCTGCCCCCGCTCTCTCATCATAATAATGCATTAAAATCTCGCGTTCATTGCTGATCTGCGGCAGTCCGGTTCCCACGATCACCGCCCCGATGAGCTGTTCTTTTTTCAGATCAATCCCCTCTCCGAAAATACCTCCGAGCACACAGAATGCCACCAGTGAACCGCCTCGCCGTTTCGATGTCTCACCGGAAAATGCCTGTAAGAAAGCCTCGCGCTCCGCCTCACGCATCCCGGTCTGCTGCATCATGCACCAGAGACGCGGCTCTGCATTTCCGGAATTTTCCGCATCATTGGGATGCTCCGCAATTTCTGCCTCTTCGGGATGCTCCGCAATCTCTGCCTCTTCGGGATGCTCCACAATCTTTGCATTCTCTGCTCCTTCCGGAAAATACTCCTGCGGACGCATTTCATCCGTCTCCCCGCCCTCTAAAAACACATCGTAGACTTCCTGCATCATCCGGTAGGACGGAAAGAACACCATATAGTTTCCCTGCTTCGCGCGCGCTGTTTTTTCTATATATAATGCAATCCGCTCATACTCTGCCCTGCCGCGCCTCGTGTACTTGCTGCTGACGTCATTTCCAAACAGCAGCAGGCGCTGTTCCTCGGAAAACGCCGTCTGCGCGTAGACCGCATAATTATCCCTGCGGGTGGACAGCAAGCTTTTATAATACTGGATCGGAAGCAGTGTCGCCGAGAAAAAGATCGTCGCATTTCCCTTGTCTATGCGCTCCTGCAGATTGAGGGAGGGATCCACACAGTAAAACTTCAGCTTGAAGCGCCCGTCCTCCTCATGCTCGGAATACACGACATAATGCTCGTCCACCAGTTCGTAGATATTCATGAAATTGCGCAGGTTTAAGTAAAATTCGTTCACTTCCCTGCGTTCCGGGAAATCGGGACTTTTCTGCAGATACTCATCGAGATCTGCCGCAAGGCGCGTCAGTGCAAAGATCAGCGTACCGATATTTTCATATACGACATAGTTTTCGCACTCACGCTTGTACCCAAGGAGAATTCGGTTGCATTTTTCCAGATGCCGGATCACACGTTCCGCACGTCTGTCATGCTTTTCCTGATAGGGTTTCAGCAGCTTTTTGACCGCCAAGAAATCTTCCTTATAGATCGCCGCGCTGTACATTTCCCGGCTCCGCTCCACAAGATTGTGCGCCTCATCCACCAGAAAAATGTAGTCCCCGCGCGTTCCTTCCGCAAAAAAACGCTTCAGATAAACATTCGGGTCAAAGACATAATTATAATCCCCTATGATATCATCCGCCCAGGTTGCCGTATCCAGCGACATCTCAAACGGACAGACCCGGTACTCCCGCGCCTGCTCTAAGATCACTTCCCTGGTAAAAACATCCTCCTTCTGCAACAGATTGTACACCGCATCGTTCACGCGGTCGTAGTGTCCTTTCGCGTAGGGACAGTGTACAGGATTGCAGTCCATCTCCTCGCACAGGCACAGCTTTTCCTTCGCCGTCAGCTGGATGATCTTCGCCTGATACCCCCTGGTGCGCAAAAGTTCAAATGCTTCCTTTGCCACCGTGCCCGTGATCGTCTTCGCCGTCAGATAAAAAATCTTGTCCCCGAGTCCCTCGCCGACCGCCTTCACCGCCGGAAAGACCGTCGAAATGGTCTTCCCGACGCCTGTGGGTGCCTGGATAAACAGATTCTTCCGGCGCGCAATCGTGCGGTATACGTCCGACGCCAGTTCTTTCTGTCCTTTCCGGTATGCATAGGGAAACTCCAGCTTTTTGATGGAAGCCTGCCGCAGATTCTGCCAGGCGAACTGAAAATCCGCCCACTTTTTATATTCGTCCGTCAGCCGGGTGAACCACTCCGCCAGCTCCGCAAACGAAAATGTTTCCCTAAAATATTTCAGATTCCCCAGAAACGCCGTCTTTGTCAGTTCGATTGTATCCAGATTGCAGTAGGTCAGCTGCACGGAGATCTCTGCAAGATCATGCTGCAAGGCATAGATATAGGCATAACACATCGCCTGCGCGCGATGCACGCCCACGGGTTCATCCAGCGCATCCAGATTCATGTAGATCCCCTTGATCTCATCAATCGTCACATGCATGTCTTCCTCCACCGTAAGATGGTTGAAGTTATTCGAAAAATCAAGCTGTCTCTCCCCGTCGCACGTAATCTCGATTCCGTCCGCCCGTCCCTCGATGGCAAGCGTGTAATCTCCCTCGCTAAGTTCGATCTTAAGCGGCACCTCCGCATGGTAATTCGCGCCTTTGCTCTTCTGAATGCGCTTATGGATACGGCTGCCCTCCCACATGGCCTCCGGGGACGCAGTTCTCCCGTGGCGGTTATCAATGTCTCCCTCCCGCAGAATGAACTCCACCAGATTCCGCACCGAGATCTTTATGATTTTCTTTTCGTCTTTTTCCTGTTGTGCATCCATACGGCAGCGCTCCCTACTTTCCAGTTTCTTATCATACAGTGTAACACAAAAACAGGGCTGCTGCACGAAGAGGTTTCTCTCCGGCAGCAGCCCTGTCTCCGTCTGTCTGACTAGCAGACTGCATATTTCTGTACCGTATTCTCAAACCCGGTGTTCTGTCCGCCGTATTTTACGGTCAGATCCTTGCTGAGTCCAAGATACAGCATTCCGAGCAGTGATTTTGCATCAATCACAGCTCTGTTATAACAAACATCGATATCAAAATCACATTTTCCGGCAGCTCTCACAAACTCCTTTACTTCCTCCGTGTCAGACAATCTGATTTTTCTCTCTATCATATTATTCATCCTTTCCTACTATAAACCAAACGTGTTTCTCTGATTTCCGCGCAATTATTGCATAAATTTTTTTCTTTGTCAAATTTGACGCAACCGGTAAACCACTTGAAAGTACGGGCAATCTGCTCATTTCTGTGCCCGATTTTTGCCGTTTTTTGCAATCTCTTTTTGCGATTTTCTCTCAAAAAGCAAACTGCATAATTATTCTTGTGCACACTTTCTCATTTCCCGCAAAGGTACGTTTCGTTTTTGTAATATTTTCACATATTTTTTCCCCAGAGAAAACTATTTTTCATCTCTCAGTTTCCTAAGATTCTGCTTGAGCGCCTCCACGGCGCGGTCGATCTCTTCCCTTGTCGTCTCTCCCGACAACGTCATACGCACGGTCCCCGGTGCGTATTCGTCCGGCACGCCCAACGCCCCGATTACATAGGAGACCCGCTCCTCCCCGGTGTTGCAGGCGGAGCCGCCCGAGGCGCAGATTCCGTCCTCATACAGCAGAATGAGAAGTGATGCACCGTCCACGCCGGAAAAGCTCACATTCACATTCCCCGGCAGGCGGTTCGTGGGATGTCCGTTCAGGCGGACCCCCTTGATCTCATGCATGATCTTTTCAATCAGATAATTGCGCAGCATCATCTCCCTGCGGATTCTTCTGCGCATATTGCAGAATGCCAGTTCCACCGCTTTCCCCATCCCGACGATCCCCGGCACATTCTCCGTTCCCGCGCGTTTTCCACGCTCCTGGCTACCGCCGTGGATAAAGGAAGGCATCGTAACCCTGTCTCTTACATACAAAAATCCCACGCCTTTCGGTCCGTGAAATTTGTGGGCGCTCGCACTCAGCAGATCGATGTGATACTGCTGCATCGAGATCGGGATCTGGGCATACGCCTGCACCGCATCCGTATGAAACAGAATCTGATGGTCTCTTGCAAACCTTCCGATCTGCATGACCGGTTCGATCGTTCCGACCTCATTGTTTCCAAACATGACCGAGATCAGGATCGTATCCTCCCGGACGGCATGCTCTAACTGTTCCAGCGAGATCATTCCGTTTTGATCGACGTCCAGATAAGTCACCTCGTAGCCCTGCTCCTCGAGATAATGGCAGGAGTTTAGGACCGCGTGATGTTCAATCCTGCTGGTAATGATATGACGACCGTATTTTCCATACGCTTCCGCCACCCCCTTAACTGCCCAGTTATCCGCCTCCGATCCGCCCGATGTAAAATAGATTTCCGACGGTCTGGCATCCAGTGATGCTGCAATCACCTCTCTCGCATGGGCAATCGCCGCCTGCGCTTCCTCCCCGTAACCGTAAGCCGTTGACGCATTGCCAAACTTTTCCACCAGATAAGGCTGCATAGCGGCTTCGGCCTCCTCCGCCATCCGCGTCGTTGCAGCATTATCCAGATAGACCACACCTGCTTTATATTCCTGATCGCACATTTTTCCCCCACACCTTACATATAATAAAAAGATTCCAATTCCCGGAGACACACTTGCCAGACATTCATTTTCCCAGGAATTCCGTTTCTGGAAATTCTCTGAAAAATTCCCTGATCACCGGCACACTGCTGCTCACACTCGCCGGTGTGCTCACACGGATTATCGGCTTCTTCTATAGAATATTCCTCTCAAGGCTGATTGGTGCAGAAGGTCTTGGGATCTACCAGCTGCTGTCCCCGGTGATGGCGCTCGGTTTCGCCGTCACCGCCGCCGGAATTCAGACTGCGATCTCACGCTTCGTCTCCTCCGAGCTTGCGCAGAACAATCCCGCGGGTGCGAGGCTCTATTTTCGGATCGGCCTGCTGCTGTCGCTGTTTTTATCTGCCGCGACCGGCTTTGTAATCTGGAAATACGCAGACTTTATCGGTGTTTCCATGCTCGGGGATGTGCGGTGCATCCCGCTCCTTAAGATCATCTCCCTCTCCTTTGTCCCTTGCTGTATCCACGCCTGCATCAACGGCTGCTACTATGGACAGAAAAAGACGGGCGTCCCCGCTCTCACACAGCTCACAGAGCAGATCGCCCGCGTCGGCACGGTCTGGCTGCTCTATCAGATCCATATGCGGGAGCAGACCGCCGTTCCGCTCTCCGTCACAATGTGGGGCGCTGTGATGGGCGAAGTGGCAAGCACGCTCGTCTCCGTCAGCGTCGCAAAACTTCCGAAGGGAACGGACACGGCGCTTTCCGTGAAATGCGGCACGCGCAATCTCCTTGCCATGGCGGTTCCGCTCACGGCAAACCGGGTTGTTTTAACGCTCTTTTCCAGTTTTGAAAACATCATGATTCCCAGCCGCCTGCGCCTGTTCGGTTACACGGCTTCCGAGGCGCTTGGCGTCTACGGCATCTTAACCGGCATGGCGATGTCCGTCATCATGTTTCCGTCCGTCATCACCAACTCCATTTCGGTACTTCTTATGCCCGCCATCTCAGAAGCCAAAGCCGGCGGAAACGATGCGCTCATACGGCGCGCGGTCTTAAAAACCATCCGGGTCTGTCTTCTGTGGGGCTTTTTTTGTACAGCGGGTTTTCTTGCTACCGGTCACTTTATCGGGAATGTGCTTTTTGGGAACGCGCTCGCCGGAACATTTATACGGACGCTCGGCTGGATCTGTCCTTTCCTGTACCTCGGCGTGACGCTGAGCAGTATTCTGCACGGGCTCGGCTACCCGGGCATCACTTTCGTGCTGAATCTGATTGCCTGCGGCATCCGCATCCTCTTTGTGCTGTTTGCCCTCCCCGTCTACGGTATCCGCGGCTATCTGTGTGGACTTCTCATCAGTCAGGCCGTCATGGCTCTCCTCTCCATCGGAATTCTGCTGCGCCAGACACATCCCACTTCCCGCTCTGCATCCGCAAAATAATATGCACAAAAAATACCGGCAAGCCAGATTACGGTTTACCGGTATTTTTATTCTCATTAAAAGTGCTAAATCTGATCTCAAATTATACTCTGGACAGATACTCACCTGTACGTGTGTCGATCTTGATCACATCGCCCTGCTCTACGAACAGAGGTACATATACGGTAGCTCCTGTCTCGACGATTGCCGGCTTGGTTGCACCAGTAGCGGTATCACCCTTGAAGCCCGGCTCAGTCTCAGTGATCTGAAGCTCTACGAACAGAGGCGGCTCTACTGCGAATACGCTTCCGTTGTGAGAGCACATCTTCACCATCTCGTTCTCCTTCACGAACTTCAGCGCATCGCCGATGTCATCTTTGGAGAGTGCGATCTGCTCATAAGTCTCTGCATCCATAAAGTTGTATAAGTCACCATCTGCATACAGATAAGTGTAATCTTTTCTGTCAATGCGGGCAGTCGGACATTTCTCTGTAGGACGGAATGTCTTCTCAACCACACCACCACTCTTAATATTCTTTAACTTAGTTCTTACAAATGCTGCACCTTTTCCTGGTTTCACATGCTGGAATTCGATAATCTGATAGATATTACCCTCTAACTCAATGGTAATACCATTTCTGAAATCGCCTGCTGAAATCATGTAAATTTCCTCCTTAAAAATACGCTCGAGTTTTACTCTCTGATTTTTCTATTTTATAATAAACAGCGCTATATTTCAAGCTTTTTTTCATATACCGCACTGCGCCATGCGAATTTGCACGCTTTTTGCTCTGTTCCTGGCGCAATCTCCCCGGTATTATTAAGCGTTGCGCTTCTCAATCTCATGGATCATATCGATTCTGGTCTGGTGTCTTCCGCCCTGGAATTCTGCATCCAGATATGCCTTGACGATGTCTTTCGCAAGCTCTGTGCCGACGATTCTGGCACCGAATGCAATAATGTTGGCATTGTTGTGTTCTTTTACCAGCCGCGCAGTTGCTGTGTCGGAGCACACTGCTGCACGCACACCGTTGACTTTATTGGCTGCGATGGAGATTCCCACACCGGTTCCGCAGATCAGTACGCCGCAGTCAGCCTCGCCTGCCACAACTGCCCTGCCGACTTTCTCTCCGTATTCCGGATAATTGCAGCTGTCCGTTCCGTCGGTTCCAAAGTTGATAACCTCATGTCCCAGTTCCTTTAAATAGTCCATAATGACAAATTTTAACTCTGTTGCCGCGTGATCATTTCCGATTGCTATTTTCATTTTTTCCTCCATCCCGGGTTTTGGCACCCGTCCTTTTCATTGTCACATGCTGCCACTGTTTTCTGCAGCACAAACTGCTTCTTTTATCGCTTCTGCGCTGCGCTCTGCTGCTTTTGGCATTTTCTCCGATAGAAAAAGAGGACGATCTTTTCCAGATAGCGCTTTAAGACAATCTGGATCTCCTCCTTCGGATGGATCGGCTTTACCAGAATCGTGCGGATTCCCGTGCGGTTGGCGCCATAGACATCCGTAAAAATCTGATCTCCCACAAACAATGTGTTTTTCTCATCCGTTCCCATCTGTTCCATCGCTTTTCTGTAATTCGCCGGATTCGGCTTTCCTGCCTTGTAGATATAAGAAACCTGCACCGCGTCATTGAACATTTTCACGCGCGGTTCCTTATTGTTCGACAGCAGCATGCAATGATATCCCAGCTCCTTCAAATGTGCAAAAAGCGCGCACGCCCGCTCGTCCGCCGGCGCTCCGTGCGGCACCAGCGTATTATCAATATCAAAAATAACGCCTCGATATCCATCCTCATAAAGGTGGTCAAAATCGATCTCATAGGTAGAATCTACGTATTCTCCCGGGTAAAACCGTTCCAGCATTGCCCTTTTGCTCCTTTACTCATCTCACTTAGTGCGCATCCTTACATAGATTACTACATTTCTACCAAAATATCCACCCGGAATTTCCAATTCGCGTTGTTCGTTTTTCTCAGAGCATTATTTACCTCACCGCGAGGTGCGCATCCCCGCAGAGCGTTTTTGTGTAATAGGAACGAAGTTTCCTATTACACAAAAAAGACTGCATACACATGTGTATACAGTCCTCATCCGCTCATGATTCTATAGTATAAAATTCTCATCCGGTCTGACCGGCTGTACCTCGTCAGGATTCGTTCCTACAAAAAACTGATACTGCTCGAGTACCTGATCCTTACGCATATCCGAAATGGCGCGCTCAACATCCAGTCTGGCAATGTCGCTGTCCACGCCCTTCAGCTCGTAGACCGCATCCGGCTGGTAGCTGTTTGCGTAATCGATGGCTCCCTGATCCGGTCCGCTCTTCCTGATGGCTGCAGGCGCAGTATACTCCTCTGTGGACGGCGCCTGCCCTGTTACGCTCTGCGGAAGTTCTGCCGGCAGTTCCGATCCCACGGTAACAGTTTGATTCTCTATGGAGTTGTAATCATAAAATCCCGCACTGATGCGGATTCCTGACAAATTCATTAGAAACTCTCCATTGTAACCAGAAAAAAATATTACTATAACTTTTTATTATATCGACAAATAAAAACAGAAACTTTACCTTCTTTTCTTATTTGTCGAGCATTTTTTTCAGCTCGCTCATAAACGTGTTGACGTCCTTGAACTCACGGTACACCGACGCGAAACGGACATAGGCAACCGCCTCAAGATCCTTAAGCTTATCCATCACAAGCTCGCCGATCAGGGAACTCGGAATCTCCTTTTCCTCGCGGTTAAAGATCTCCGTCTCCACTTCATCCACAAGCTGGTTAATCTGATTGACCGAGATTGGCCGCTTATGGCAGGCGCGCAGCACACCACCCTCGATCTTGGAACGGTCATACTGCTCTCTGGTGTTGTCTTTCTTAATCACAATCAGCGGAATGGTCTCCACTTTCTCATAGGTGGTAAAGCGCTTTCCGCAATCATCGCAAAGTCTGCGGCGGCGGATGGAATTGTTGTCATCTGCCGGTCTGGAATCGATCACTCGTGTATTTTCACTGCTGCAAAATGGACACTTCATTTGCTACCTCCATGGGCAATTTTGCCTATATATTGTAGTATATCTATACATTTGTTGCTTGTCAATGAAATTTACACGATTATATGACCAGTTTTTTATGTATTTTCACGAAATTGTAATTTTTTGTACAAACTTTCTGTTTTATTGTCCCCTACGCCTATTTTACCTTATGTTTTGCCTCTTTCTCATCAATGTCCACAAGAATAATGTCCGGTCCGATTTTTACAATCCTGCACCACGGAATAAACACTTCAAACTCCCTTCCCATGCAGCCCATCCACTTTGCCGGTCCCGGCACAATCAGCGCCTTGATGCATCCGTCGCACTCGTCAAAATCCAGATCCCGCACATTTCCCAGGCACTTACAGTCATTTACGTTGATGACCTCTTTCCTCGCCAAATCGCAAAAACGCATATACTCCCCCGTTTGCTTCCTCGGATAAGTATATGCGTCTTTTTTCATAATCATGTTTGTCTGAAATTATACATTAAAGCGGAACAGGATCACATCTCCGTCCTTCACCACATAATCCTTGCCTTCCATTCCAACAATGCCTTTTTCACGCGCTGCAGCGAGACTTCCGTTGTCCAGAAGATCCTGGTAGTTGACAACCTCCGCCTTGATAAAGCCTCTCTCAAAGTCCGTATGAATCTTGCCGGCTGCCTGCGGTGCCTTGGTTCCCTTCTTGATTGTCCATGCACGGCACTCGTCCTCGCCTGCCGTCAAAAAGCTGATCAGACCGAGAATACTGTAGCTTGCAGCCACCAGCTTGTCCAGTCCGCTGGATTCCACGCCGAGATCGTCTAAGTATTCCTTCTTCTCTTCCTCCGAAAGTTCTGCCAGTTCCTGCTCGATCTGCGCACAGATGACGAATACCTTTGCGCCCTCTTCTGTTGCCATCTCTCTTACTTTTGCGACATGTGGGTTTGATGCGCCGTCATCTGCGAGGTCATCTTCGGCGACATTCGCTGCATAGATCGTAGGCTTTGCCGTCAAAAGATTGTATCCCTTGAACCAGATCTGTGCATCCTCGTCATCCGGCACCTCAAAGGATCTTGCCATCTTGCCGTCCTCAAGATGTGCCTTGACCGCCTCTACAAGTTCGAGTTCCTTTGCAAGAGTCTTATCCATTCTCGCCTGCTTTGCAATCTTTGCGATTCTTCTGTCAAGGATCTCAATATCAGAAAAGATCAGCTCCAAATTGATGGTCTCAATATCTCTTGCCGGATCGATCGATCCGTCTACATGGATGATGTTGGTATCTTCAAAACAGCGCACCACATGAACGATCGCGTCTACCTCTCGGATATTTGCAAGGAACTGGTTGCCAAGTCCCTCGCCCTTGCTTGCTCCCTTCACAAGACCTGCGATATCCACAAATTCGATCGTTGCAGGTGTTACCTTCTTGGTATGATAAAGCTCACCGAGCTTTACGATTCTCTCATCCGGCACAGAAACGATACCGATATTCGGATCGATGGTTGCAAATGGATAGTTTGCAGACAGCGCTCCTGCTTTGGTCAGTGAATTAAATAATGTAGACTTTCCGACATTTGGAAGTCCGACGATGCCTAGTTTCATATATATCTATCTCCTTTATTTCCTTTTTACGGGCTTTTTGCTGTATACCGCTTTGACCGCTGCGCCGTTCTCCCAAAATCCGTCCTGTGCTTCGGCGGGCCAACGCTCCTCGCAGCTGTCTTATGGCGCTATTCTAAGAGCCCCAAATTAGCACGATTATTATACACTAACAGGGGCTCGTTTGCAATGTTATTTCATTTTTCAGAACGCTCAGGCGTATCCATGGAAGAGATTCTTGGCATAGGAACCGCGCTTGCTCCAACCCAGAACCGGAAATATTTCTCACTTTCTCTTTGTAAAATATTATACTGTATCTTACAATCCCCGGATGATGTTCAAATAATCCGGTCTATGGTCTACGACAGCATAAATAATAGCTTCCTGCTTCTCCTCATTTATCTTGTAAAACACAAGATTTTTCTCAAGTACCAGTACTTTATACCCCTGTCTTTTAAGCACCAGATAACGAAGTTCTACACATTTTTGCGGATACTTGCCTAAGTCAAGAAGATTCCGTTCTAATTCTTCAAGTTTTTCAAGTGCAACTTCCCTTCCAAAGTTTTCTGCTACATACAAAATAATCTTTCGGATCTGAGCATCTGCAGTTTCTGTCTGGACAACTTTATAATTCAATATTCTATCCCTCCCGCAGCATCTGCCTCAAATCCTCAAAGGTCTCACCGAGTGGCGCTACTCTTGCGTTCCTCACATCATCTTCTTCCGTATTGTCTCCATAAAATCACCTTTCTCGAATACATCGAATATACCTCACCTGAAATCCATCTGATACGATGACCTTCAGATACAAAGAAAGACCGCTCACTTTCAATTTTTCTTGAAAATGAACGGTCTTTCATGCCTCTGTTATTTAGTTGAATGATGATGATATTATTTTCTCTTTGATACGTTTCCGAAGCCGCAGTCCAATACGACTGAGACATTCACACCATCTGAAATTACTTTTTTGTATGTTTTTCGGTCACTCTGGTCAAACCTGAAAAACCTCTCAAAGTGTCGGAAGTCGAGAAGTTTTACAAATCTGTCCGATGTAGTACAACTATCGTCTCCACATGAAAGGACTGCTGTCTATGAATTACCATCGTGAAAAGAAACATATCCATGAACCTTTTAACAATAGGTCGAGGCTATCGTTAAAAAGTGTCACCACTGAAAACAATTTTTTAACTGTTCTCTACTTTTGAATTGCTTCTATAATATATGTCTTTCCTTGGAAAGGAACCTCATCTCCAATCCAGCAGCAAGCAATTTTTGTTTCTGTGCAAGCAGCTCTGTATTTCCTGGATCAAGTTTTAATAACTTGTCCACGTCCTTCAACTGCTGCTGTGTACTTTTTATCTGACCGTTTACGCACTTTAATGTTGCTTGTAGTTTGGCGGTATCTCCGCCGATCTCGACAGTAATACCCATAATTCTGTTAGCCACGGCCGATACCTCCTTCCGTAAAAATGGGCATAAAAAAGCACAGATTTCTCCATTCACGAAAAAAGCACCAACCATTTCTGATTGATGCTTTCAAATTATTTTGTTTTTGTAAATCTGTTTAATTGCGTATCCACATCTCGTCCACCGTACATAACACGGATAATCGTAACCACTTGTGTATCATCATCCGGAATATATAGAATAAGATAATTGTCTACTGGCGCTACGCGTAGCCCTCGACTTTTCCATGGTTCCAATTCATATTGTCGATATCTCTTCGGCATATGATCAAGATCCATAATACATGCTTCAAGCCTATCAAGCTGACCACTTGCATTTTCTGGTGCCTGCAGTTCAAAAGCAATGTATTCCAAGATTCCACGAAGGTCTATCTCGGCCTGATCTGAAATCACGATATCATAAATCATAAATTGTAATCCTTGCGGAGATCAGCAAAAACAGATTTTGCTGATCTAGTGCGACCAGCCTGCATATCCGCATATCCTTTCTCTAGTTCTGCATTCATCTGTGCTTCTGATAATGCACTAACGTCTACAGGACGAGCGGATGGCATTTTCACTTCAAAAGGAAGTCCTCTTTGAAGAATAATTTGTTTGTAAAACATATTTATTGCATTGGATGCAGGAATTCCTAATGCTGCTAAGATTCCTTCTGCCTGTTCTTTTACATCAGGCTCAATGCGTGCGTATACATTTGCTGATTTCGTTGCCATAGTAAACACTCCTTTCGAGTTTTTCTAACTATATTATATCTATTTGTACGGACAAAAGCAATACAAAATCAATATTTTACAAATTGTTTATACTCCAAAATCTACCAGTTGATTAAAATTTGTCGAAGTCCTCCTGAGTCGCCACTTCCTTATATCCTTTATAATCATCGTCACTGTTTTCAGCATACATATCATTCACGAGGCCAATGGTAAGCAAATCCAGGTCTCGGATACTAATCCCCAGTTGTACGCAACGAAGCAAAAATAAAGGTGTTGTCATCGGGCGATCTGTTGGACGAACTTTTACGGATTGGAATGTGAGGGAAATTCTCGTGTATTGTGTTAAGCACATCCCTATATCCTGCAATCTCACGCTCATTTCTTGTCTTTGGCATTGTCTTATCCAAAACATTCTTTTTCAAACATTCATCAGAAGTATAGATACCCTCAATTTTATTAGAACTCTCTGTACTTTGAATCTTAGCCACCTCAACAAGACTTTCTAATACATCCGCATGGTGTTCCGCAATTAAGCGCTGTTCCCCCTTGTATTCATGAATTGTTGTAAGGTAACGCACGATTTCTGGCGTAAGCATTTTTTTCCATTTTTTCGTGTAATCAAATTGTCTCATTCTAATTACCTCATTTTGAACTCAACTTCGTCATTTCATTCATTATGACGCAAGTCGCCGCCACCCTTAAAAAGGGTGGCTCGAGACGCTGGGTGTAACCCCTTGGTACCCGACAGCGTCTCAAGGCGCCCTAGACTTTCTCTTCGTTCAAGTCACTATTGCACTTGACGCGTTGCTTATGCCCATGAATGGGCGTTTGTACTACTTCGACTTAACCCTTAAAAGGGTCTTCGTACTCCTTCACACTTAATTTATCTTGCATGATATCGTACTTTTCTTGATCTTGAATGTATTTTTTTATTGTCGCTTCATTTAATCCTACGGTGCTGACATAATATCCCTCTGACCAAAAATGTCTGTTTCCAAATTTATATTTGAGATTTGCATGTCTGTCAAAAATCATAAGCGATGACTTTCCCTTTAAATATCCCATAAAACTCGACACACTCATCTTTGGCGGAATACTTACTAGCATATGAATATGGTCAGGCATGAGATGCCCTTCAATAATCTCCACGCCCTTATATGCACATAACTGTTTCAGAATATCACGTATATCCTCTTTTAATTGATTATAAATAATTTTTCGTCTATACTTAGGAGTAAATACAATATGGTATTTACACATCCATTTTGTATGGGCGAGATCATTAGACTTATTCGCCATAAAACACCTTTCCTTTCTTGCAATAGTGACTGAACAACTCTATTGTAACGGAAAGGTGTTTTTCTGTATAACGATTTGACTCCACCCGCATAGCAGGTGGATTTTTGTTTCGTGCATCTCCATTTCTCTTTTGAGAAATTCCGATGTACTCAACTGGCTAAAGCCATAATTGAAAAAGGACCAGCCCAAGCTGATCCTAATCCTCTATCACATCCTCGATTCTATTGTCTCTCAAATAAGAAGAAAAAGCCAAGCCTCATGCTCTGCTTAATCTCCAATGCATTTCATTACAAAAATGACATCATCGTATAGCAAATACATAAATACCCCGGCACCGCATGCTATATGTGTACCACATCCGAGGCAAACCATACCCTTACACCTCAATCTCACGCCCGTGAATATCGGTCATACACAGCCGGTTTCTCCCCCGCCTCTTCACACGGTAGAGCGCCTGATCCGCCACGTGGAGAAAATCCCAGTTCTTGTTCCCGTTGCTCGGGATGTCATGGCAGATGCCCTGCGAGATGGTCACACCGAACGATCCTTCCGCATAGCGGCGTTCTATATGCAGTGCCATCACATCCTGCCGCAGCTTCTCCGCGCGCTCACAGACTTCCTCCGCGCTCATTCCACTGTAAATAATGACGAATTCATCTCCGCCGTAGCGCGCACAGAAAATCTGATCACTTTCCATCTGCCGGATCAGTGCCGCGATGGCACGCACACAGTCATCCCCCGCCTGATGTCCGTAACGGTCGTTGTACTGCTTAAAATAATCAATATCCAAAATCTCAAACGACAACGGTTTATGTTCCGCAAAGCACTGTTCCACGATCTTTTCTGAATCATTTGTCAGACGGTACCGGTTCGCCAGTCCAGTCAGCGGATCTCTCTCCGACTTTTCCGTCAGCTCCACCGCATCCTCCTCCAGCTTCCTGCAGCGCTCTCTTGCCCGCTCTAAGGATTTGCGCAGATAAAGCATATTGACAATCATGCTTCTGTTTTCCTGTTCCACGATCTCGGTCAGTTCATAGAATCTGCCAGCCGTCTTAAGATAGCGTTCCCTGTCCTTCGTTTTCTTAACATAATCCATCTCTAGCGCTGTCATCTTCCGCTGCATATTGGCGATGCCGGTCTGCTCCACGAATGCCTTCAGTTTTTCTCCGATATTGCGG
Source organism: Roseburia hominis A2-183 (assembly GCF_000225345.1). Taxonomy (NCBI): domain Bacteria; kingdom Bacillati; phylum Bacillota; class Clostridia; order Lachnospirales; family Lachnospiraceae; genus Roseburia; species Roseburia hominis. Next base: position 1,103,188 of record NC_015977.1, on the reverse strand, counting down.
CAGACATCACCGCGGTCAATCTCTAACATCAGTTCACAGAAATCATACAGATCATCAAACAAATCCAGAATCAGTACATCACCGGAAAGCTGATTCTGAATATCCGCAATATACTGGTCTCTCATGGAAATATTGCCACACAGATGACAGTAACGTGCACGCATACAGTTTACATAAATGTAATCCATCTCCTCAAAATGCGCTTCGCACTCTGTCTCCAGTTTGCGGATATATTCCTCTGCCTTCTCCAGGCTGCCGCTTTTCATATAACACAGGGCCAGATTGTTGTAAATCGCGGTAAGGCTTGCCAGGCTGCGCTCCTCTTCCGGTACGCGCTTGTAATCGAGATGCGCCTGCTCCAGATAATCTCTGGCATCACTGTACTGTCCGCACTCCATATACAGGGAACCCAGGTTACTCTCAATCCGGCTTTCCACCTCAATTAGCTGATATTTTTTGCAATATTTTAATCCTGCCAGATAATACTCGATCGCAAACGACAGATTGCCCTTGCCGACGGATACAATCGCCATAAGATTGTAGGAGGCTGCCACCAGTTCCCACTGCCCGGACTGTTCCAGATATCCGAGTGCCTCGCCGATCTCCTCAAACACCTTTCCGGTCTCATTGCTAAGATAGTAGGTTCTGCCCTTGTAATAATGCGAAAATCCAAGCAGCCTGGCATCCCCCGCACGTTCTGCATATTCCTCAATCTGCGTGCAGTAGTCAAGCATGCTCGCCGCATCCGTGCCGCGACCCTCTCTCACTTTCTGCATCAGATCTTCCATCCGGTCATCGGTCTTATGATTTTCCATAGCACGACTCCTTCACCTTTTATCTGTTCGTTCGCGCTGCAATATTTTCTTAACTTCTACACAAATACATACTTCCGGAGACGATCCATCGCTTCCTCCACGAGAGAAAACGGCAATGCGAGATTCATACGGATGCCGCACGGGCTGTGGAACGGTCTTCCATCCTGCCAGATCACTCCGACACCGACACCCCGCTTCTGCAGTTCATCGATCGTTATGCCGTGCTTTCTGCACCACTCTGTACAGTCTAAGAGCAGCATGTAGGTTCCCTGTGGCATAGCTACCTGTACGCCCTTAAAATGGGATCTGATATAATCATACGCATATTCTGCATTCTTCGTCAATACCTTACATAATTCATCTGTCCACTCATAGCCTTCTTGCTGATACGCACCAATGAGTGCATACATGGAAAGCACGTTCATTTCATTGTAATGTGACAGCGATGATTCCTTTTTCACGCGGTCACGGATAACGGGATTGTAAATAATATGATAACTTCCCACCAGACCCGCAAGATTAAAGGTTTTTGACGGTGCGTACATTGCCACCGTGTGCATTCTGGCATACTCAGAAACACTCTGCGTCGGCACGAATTGGTGATCCCCGAGGATGATATCCGACCAGATCTCATCCGCAACCACCTCAACCTGATATTTCTCATAGATCTCCATGGCACGCTCGATCTCCCAGCGCTCCCACACCCTGCCGCACGGATTGTGCGGGGAACAGAAAATCGCCGCATGAATGTGGTTCTCGCGGATTTTTTTCTCCATGTCTTCATAATCCATACGCCACACGCCATTCTCATCCAGCACAAGCGGACTGTGCACGATCTCATACCCGTTGTTTTTCAGGCTGAAGGTAAATCCGATGTAGGTCGGCGAATGCACGAGCACTTTATCTCCCCGCGAACAGAACACATTGAGTGCGCTTAAGACACCGCCGAGCACCCCGTTCTCATAGCCGATGCATTCTCTCGTCAGCCCCTGTACGCCATTCCTTTTCGCATGCCAGCGGATTATTGCATCGAAATATTCCTCTCTTGGCTCAAAATACCCAAATGCCGGATGTGCGATACGATCTGTCATCGCCTTCTGTACCGACGGCACCGTGGCAAAATTCATATCTGCCACCCACATCGGGATGGTAGAAAACCCCTCCTGCACCGTTACATCTTTACAGGGAATCTTATCTACTGCCAGTGCGTCTTTTCCTTTTCGATCCATAATCGTTGTAAAATCAAATTTCATCCTTTTTTCCTCTTTCTTCTCACTGCCATGGTCGCCGCAAAGAGCACCACGGCTGCCGCCGATATTACGGCTCCCGTCAGAAATCCGGGGCTTTTGTACCGCAGTTCAAACTCATGTGTGCCTTCCGTCAGATAGGTGCTGATAAAAGCGCCGCCAAACGTCTCACTGTCCGTTTTCTTTCCGTCCACATACAGCGTCCAGCCATCCTCATCCGCGATGGAAAAAATCAGTCTGCCCGCCTGTGTGACGTCCACGTTTCCCTTTACCCTGGTATCGGAAACTTCCGTCACTTCCACCGCCTGTGCGGCAAACGCCTCATAGGCCGTACGAAGCGCCATGAGATCCAGCCGGTAAACCACAAGCTGCACCAGCTCATTGGCGGTGTTGGTAACTTTTACCTCTTCTCCCGCCTCACAATATCCCAAATCCAGAATATATCCGTGGGAAACTTTTGTAAAGCCTCTGGTTCTTCCCGAGCTTACCTGCTCCTGCAGATTGTCAACGCCCGTCTTGCTGTAGGTGGCATAATAATATGCGGAATCCTGCGCGACAAAAGAGCTCTCTCCCGCCTTTGATTCGGATTCCACCGCGGTAAGAAGCAGTCTGTCGCTTCCCAGAAGATTGGCGAGCTGATTCTGTGTGCCGATGTCGCCTCCGCCGGCATAGTCCCATTTTTCCGCCACATCTTCATCCATCATGAATCCCAGCGGCAGCACATACGCGTTCTCATACAGATACGTGTCTCCACGCTGCGCCACAAGTGTGCGGAGCGGTCCTTCCTCCATCGCATTGTCCGCAAGCACATAGCGGATGGAAAGCATTGCCGAAAGAAGCGGTGTCGCACCGCCGGCACAATAAAAGTTCTTGCCGCCCTCCATTCCGACATCCTGATAAAAATGGCTGACATTCAGATTCATCAGGGATGAGAACTGTGTACCGGAGTGATAGCCGGACAGCGCCGCATCATTTTTGGTCTTGCGCTCCAGTTCCTCCGTCCGGTAAAACACGGAATCTTCATCACTTTTTTCCGCCGTCTCCGAAAGAACCGCCCGGTAATCCGCCAGATTTTTCACATAATCCGTCCTGCTTATCGTGTCAAGCCCTGTCAGGTTATAGTTGATCACAAGCTCCGCCACAACCGCAAGACACCCGGTCGCCAGCATCAGCTGCCGGATTCTCTTTTTTCCTATGAGTATGCCGAGTACAATCACAAAATAGCAGGCAAAGAATGCCCCGCTTGCCCATATGGAGGTCTGCTCCATCGTCGTTTCGTCCATAAAATGATTGCAGAAAAGCAGGAATACAACGCTCATTCCACCCGCTGCAAACACCTGCCACAGCTTTAATTCACGGATGTAAAGCAGCGCCTCATAGGCAATCACAAGTACCAGAAACGCGTACAAAAAAGACTGTCTTCCCGGAAGCGATGTCGGGAAATGAAGGCCATGCCAGATAAAATCCAGCATATTATTTGAAAAGCTAAGCCAGAAAAACACGACGAGTGCCAGCCTTGGCAGTTTTTTCTTCCATGGAACCGCTCTGTTCCACACATACAGAAACAGCAGAAAGAGCGCAAAAATTCCGCAGTACAGATTGGGCCAGTGGGAATCTCCCGTGTATACATCGACTGCCAGAAGGGACCGCGCCAGCTCCGATACGATATTAAAATACCACTCCATCGTCTCCGGGAACGATATTCCGGATGCACCGCTTAAGGAGAGCACCTTTGCCGTCGGAAGGATCAGCACTGCGCCTGTGGCTCCCGCAAGCAGCGAATACCACGCAAAGCGGATCCATGCCCGGTACCCCGATGCCCGGTGTTCCATCCAGTAGAGCAAAAACCACAACACCAGAAAAATGCAGATCATGATCGAAATATAGTAATTGCTCAGAATGCAGACCGCCAGCGACACATAATAAAGCCCTGGTCTGTTATCACGGATCAGCCGCTCTAATCCCAGAATCACAAGCGGCGCAAGCACCATGCAGTCCGTCCACATCAGATTCCAGGCATATGCCGCCATAAACGCGCACAGCGCATACGCCGCGCCGCATACAGCCGCCGCATAGGATGCCACATCTGCCGGAAGCCGCACTGCCGTCTTCTTCTCTGTCCGTATGACTGCCGCCGCATTTCCGGCATCCTGCCACACAAGAAAATGCTCTCCCAGATAATAGGTAAACGTAAGACCGCTCAGTGCAATCTTAAGGATGGACAGAGCCGTCATAAATTCAATCACATATCCCCTCGGCCACAGAATCAAAAGCCAGTTTAACGGGCTGGCAAGGTAGTACGCATACAGGGATACAAAATCCGCTCCCAGCCCGATGTTCCACGAATAGAACGGACTGCCTCCCGTTTTGAGTTTTTCCATCAGCTCTGTAAAAAACGGACAATACTGATGGTACATATCAATATGAAGCATACACTGATCCCCGAACGGATAGATTTCCCGGTTCACACAGATGATCAGCGTGATCAGAAGCGGTATGCAAAACGCTGCCAGTAACGGTCCTCTCTTTTTCATTCTCCAGACTCCTCTTCCCAGTCAAACATGAAATAATACTGAAGTTTGCGGTAAATATCCATCTCGCCGTGCTCCTCCTTCGCCGGAGTCTCACTTCCGTCCGCTTCCACGGTACGCACCGCCGATATCACCGGATACGATTCCTTTAATGTCAGCAGAAAATTCTGATAGGCATCCGTGGGTACCCCGGCGCGCTTTAGCACCTCTGCTCCCAGATAATTTGCGCTGGTATCCGCATTCTGTTCCTCATCAATATCGTAATTCGCCCAGATGACATACGGCACCTGGTAACGCAGCTTTTGCTGTTCCTCATCCAGCGCATTCCACTGCATGCCGTTCATGGCGAGGATCGGCGCCGCCACCGTATCGCTCGGCTGATGATCCCCGAAAAAGACGATGACCGTCTGCTCATCCACACCGGAGAAATAATCGATCAGCTGCTCTAATGCCTGATCCGACAGCTTTATCAACGAAAAATACTGGCTGACCGATATGCTGTTCACTCCGTCCACCGAAATACCCGGCGAGAAGTTCGTGTAGGTCTGGTCGTATCCCCCGTGGTTCTGCATCGTCACATTAAAGACAAACAGCGGTCTGCCCTCCTCCTTCTGCTCATACAGCTGGATGATTTTGTCCGCACAACTTGCATCGCTCACATAATCTCTGACAAAACGTGCCCCGTAATACTGATCTTTAAAAATGCTCTGCTCAAATCCCAGCCATGGATAGACCTTGTCACGGTTCCAGCCGGTGGCATAATACGGATGGGTCGCCACCGTCTCATACCCGAGCGACTGCAGATAGGATGCTAACGACGGGCGTTCTCCGCTCACATACTGCTGATACGGGATGCTTCCCTGCGGCAGGAACGCCATCGTATTCCCGGTCAGGAACTCATACTCCGTATCTGCGGTATTTCCACCGCACACCGAGACATTCAACATGCCGGTCACGGTATTTTCCGCCCCCTGCTGCAGGCTGTGCAGAAACGGCATATAGTCCTCATTGGTCTTAAAATCTCCTAACACGGACAGATCCGAAAACGACTCATTCATCACGACAATGATATTCGGCATCCCGGTATCTGCACCGCTCTGCGAAGTGTCATCCGAGGCATCTTTTCCCTCTTCCTCCAGGATTGCATCGATCGACTCCTCCGTCTCCTGCGGTTCCTCGTATTTTTTTAAAAATTCCTTTGCCTCGCCTACACTGTATTTCTGCGGTTTCTCAATCGACATATACGCAAGGTTCATCACAAAAGTAACCGGTATTCCGTCCACCTGTGTCATAAAGACGGGTGTAAACAGCTTATTGTAAAGCCTGTGCTCGTTCTGGAAATTCTCCTGCTGCAAGGTTCCCGCAAACATCACAAGCACCGCGCCAAGCACCACGCCCGGCAGGCACCGCTTAAAAAATCCGGGTCTGCCAATTTTAAACTTCACCGGCTGCAATCCAATGATCAGCGCCAGAAACAGAATTGTCACAACGATCATACGCGTATCCGGTGTAAAGTCATAATTGCCGGACACACTTACCGCCGTCCTCCAGGACAGAATGTCCCACGGTACCAGCGGGTTGGTGCGGAAACGCACCACATAGGCATTGGCAAGCCCGAATACCAGCGCCGCGGTACCCTCGATCCGATATGCTGCCCGGAGCCGTCCGGTAATGCACAAAAAAATCCCGGCGAGCAGTTCAAACAATACAATGTTAAAAAGCTGCGCCCATGGCCGTACCTCCGCAAACGGATTGTGTGTGTAAAATTCCAGCAAATAAAAAAATGCGGCGGGAGGAATCAATGCCACAGTTCCCCACATCACATACTTTGTATATTTTGATAAAGTTTTTTTCTGACTCATTTTGACTGCCTCATATTATTTTGGTTCTTATTTTAGCACACTGCATTTGTTTTTCCTATTTAATTCGCAAAAAATTCACAAAAGCATTTCCGTATGTTCTTCCAGTTTTCCACATACTTTGTCGAATATGGCTCATTTTTTGACACATCTTGTTAATAGACCGCTTTGATTCGCACAATTCAAACAACTTTCATTGACATCCGGAAGTTCTTCGACTATGCTTACACTTGTATGATAAATTCATGGAAAAGGTGGCTGTTATGAACGAGAATCTCGAATTGGACCGCTTAGCAAAAGAAAACGATAATTTCAAAAAAATTATTCAGACACAGCAGAATACCATCAACCGCATGATTGATTATTTTATTCTGGGCGAGAAAAAACCTGGATTGCAAAAGTAGCTTTCTTCGTGTGACAGTGTTATAATAAGCACACAGAAAACTATCTTTTACAACACATGATTTCACGGAGGATAAAACCATGTTCCAATTTACAGATGACTGCCTGATCGGGATCAAGGAGCTGGACGACGAGCACCGCCGTCTGTTCTCATTGATCAATCAGGCTATGGATGTACTCAACCATACCGATTCCAACGACCGCTGCACCCAGATCACCCATCTGCTGGAGGAGCTGACGCGGTATGCCGATACCCATTTTGCACATGAGGAGGCTTACATGGAGCAGATCCGCGATCCGGAGCTGATCCGTCAGCGCATGCAGCACTCTCTTTTCCGCGACAAAATCCGCGATTTTTCCTTTGCAGACATCGATGACCCCGGAAAGCAGCAGCAGGTTGTCACCGATCTTTTGAATTTCCTTGCCAAATGGCTGTATCACCATATTCTCGGAAGCGACATCATGATCGGCAAGCTGCCGCCGTTAGAGGAATGGATGATCCGCGACAACCCGTGTGAATTCACAGACGATTATCTGACCGGCATTGAAATAGTTGATTTGGAGCATCAGCAGCTCTTTTGCATCGTGGAGCGCGCCTATCAGCTGGTAAAATCCAACGACGTCATTACGTGCTACGATGAGCTTTTATCTATCATTCACGAACTCACGGAATATACCGTAACCCACTTTGCCGACGAAGAGGCTTACATGGAGAAGATCGGTTATGAGGGGCTTGCCGCACAGAAAAATGCGCACGCTTCCTTCGTCGCCAGACTTGAGAGCATCAACCTGATCGAGCTGGACGAAAATCCGCAAAAATATATGGAGAGCCTGATCGAATTTCTGCTTGGATGGCTGATCAACCATATCCTCTATTCCGACAAAAAGATTCCTGTCCAGGCATAACCGCTGCGGACAGGCACAGACAATATACCGTACACATTTATGCCGTACGCATTTCAAGTTCTTAAACATGCGCTGCGGATCCAGCATACAAAAGGAGCTGTGAATGATATTCACAGCTCCTTTTGTATGCTCTTTTCAATATAATGCCGGCGGCCGGACTTGAACCGGCACGAGGTTGCCCCCGTCAGATTTTGAGTCTGATGCGTCTGCCATTCCGCCACGCCGGCAGTCTTGCGATCGGATCTCTCCGTCTCGCTCACGCACGATTTATCATATCATACCCTCCTTCATATTGCAACCACATTTTTCACTTTTCACACCTCACTCCTCTTCCTGATTTCATTGACAAAAGTTATCATATATGATAACTTTATAGCAGACGATTTTTTACGGAACACCTGTATTTTTCAGGAGAATTGAGGGATTCATGAAGGAACAAAGCCCGCTTACCCCGCGCTATGAGGTCGTGGAACAGCTAAAGAGCGCGCGCAAGGCGCAGAATGTGACGCAGGAGGTGCTCGCAGAGCGCGTAGGCACCAAGAAATCCAATATATCCCGTTTTGAGAGCGGCCGTTACAATCCCAGCCTTGATTTTCTGATTAAGGTTGCCGACAGTCTTGGGAAGCAGATTCAGATCAGGATTCGTTAAGCATGAAGGAGGAGTTTTTATGACAAAAGGAAAGATTTTAGGTGATATTCACCAGATTGACAAAGACGTGGAGCTGTGCCGCACCACCAATGAACGCATCAGCAATCAGGCGGCACAGCTTCTGATTGAGAACCAGATCCCCTTTACCCGGGGCTGGATCAAGGTTCCGTTTTTTCTTCGGGAAAAATACCGCGGTGCACATCAGATCTATGTGATCCGTACAAACCGCAACCGCTACGGGCAGGCAAGACGCACCATCGACCAGCTGGACACTTCTTTCCGGCGCAGACTGATCTTAAGCAACTACTGATCCGTACGCACGCCATCTTCCTGCACTGTTTGCGCCATCAGTTTCTCAAACAGTGCCAGGAACTTTTTTTCCACTTCCCGCATCGGACACTCCCGGTATTCCGGCAGCACCGCCGCCTGCGGCGCCACATCGAATAATTTTTCTCCCGTGAAATGTTCAAATTCATAATACAGGCAGGTATCATCCATGCGCTTTACAATCTCGCGCTCCCGCTCCGTCGGCGGCGCAATCAGGTATTTTTCATAGATCATCTCCTGAAGCACCTGCTCAATCCTGCGGTATTCGGGCAGACAGCCCTTCACCGGTCTGGTGATATCCGACAGATATGCCTCGCTCGCATCGTGCAGCAGACACGCCAGAACCTCCCTGCTGCTGCGCCCTTCGGCCTGCGCCATTGCAGCACAGTCCAGGCTATGCTGCGCAACAGAATAAAATACCGGAAAATGCCCGTTGGCACGTGTCATTAACGACAGCGCATGTGCAATATCCTCGATACAGATTTCTTCCGGTCTAGGATCTGCCGGTGATATATGTATCCCGGAAAATGTGCAAATCTTCTCTCTCATCCCGTTTCCTCCATGCTCTTCTTCAAAAGACGATACAACGCGGCGGTATCCACCGGCTTTGCAATATGTCCGTTCATTCCCGCATTCAACGCCGCACTGATGTCCTCGGTGTATGCATTTGCAGTCATTGCATAGATCGGTATCTCCCCGGCATCCGGGCGGCTGCTCTTCTGTGCGCGGATCGCTTTCGCCGCTTCATAGCCATTCATTCCCGGCATCTGGACATCCATCAGGACTGCCATATAGGTTCCCGGTGCTGATTCCATATACCGCTCCACTGCTTCCTCACCGTTCCACGCATGATCCACATGCATGTTCACAAGCTCCAGCAGCTCCGTGACAATCTCCGCGTTCATCTCGGTATCTTCCGCAAGAAGAATCCGTCTGCCGCCAAAATCATAAGACTCTGACGCATCTTCTTCTGCTTCACCTTCCCCCGTCTCTTCTGCTTTTTGCTTTTTCTCATCCACTGCGTGTGCCAGCGGCAGGGATACTGTAAAGGTTGTTCCGACACCCTTCTTCGACTGGCAGGAGATCGATCCACCCATCAGTTCCACCAGATTCTTGGCGATAGAAAGTCCGAGTCCGCTTCCGCCGTGATGCTGTGCCGTCTCGGCCTCCTCCTGCTCAAACGGCAGGAACAGCCGCTCCTGCATTTCCTCGCTCATTCCCTCGCCGGTATCCGTCACCACAAATTTATAGAAGAACTGTTCCTGCTGCATTGGCAGTTCGCTGACCGTCACGCGGATACTCCCGCCCTCTGGCGTAAACTTATAGGCGTTGGAAATCAGATTCAGCAATACCTGATTGAGGCGCAGCACATCGCCTTGGACCTGTTCCACCTGTACCTCGTCCATCTCCACGGTAAAGGCAATCTTTTTCTGCTCACACTGCGTTCCATATACTGCTGAAATTGAATCCAACACCTCTTTTAAGGAAAACGGTGCCTGCGCAATTTTAATCTTGTTGCTCTCGATCGCAGACATATCAAGTACGTCATTTACAATCGCAAGCAGCACTTTGGATGAGGTATCGATCTTATCCAGACACTCTTCTACCCCTCCCCCTTCATCGCTGCGGTGTCTTGCGATCTCAGTCAGCCCCACAATGGCATTGATCGGCGTACGAATCTCATGGCTCATCCGCGCAAGGAACTGTCCCTTTGCCTCATTGGCACTGTTGGCCTGTGCCACCGCCACAGCGAGCTGCTCGTTTTTCTCTTCCAGCTTGTGGTAATTTCTGCGTCTCAAAAGTTCAAATGCAACCATCCATGCGACAATCTGCAGCAGAAGGATGCCGATCACGGCTATCGGATAACGGAACTTGTACACCATATCGGAGAGTGTCGGCTCATAGGCGGTTGCCAGCGTGTGATCCACCTTAAACTGGGCAATCTCTTTTTCTGATATCATCCCAATGCACTTGTTCAAAATCTTTATCAGCATGCGGTGTTCCTCGCTGTCCAACCCGACGATTCCCGTATTTTCCTCCATAAAAAAAGTCGGAACAGCAGCAAGTTCCTCATAATAGGGATTTGCCAGATACGGCGTCAGCACGCTGACATTCTGCGCCGCAAAATCTGCTTTTCCGTCCAAAACCATGGCCAGACAGTCTTCTAAGTTCTTCTCCTCACAGATCTCAAACTGCGGGGCATTGAGCTGGATATAATGTTCCAGCCCGACATAGCTTGCCGGAATTGCCAGACGGTATGAAACATCGTCCGCATCCACATCATATTCCTGTCCGTTTCTTCCGACCAGTGCGACGTCATCCGTATAAAAGCTGTCCGTCAGAATATAGGGCTCCTTCTGGAAATCAGGATTGTCCGAGAGCACCCCTGCAACCAGACTGTCCGGATACTTGGACAGATAGTCCGCCGTGCGCATTCCCTGCGGCATCATCACATACTGAAATGTCAGACCGCTGCGCTCTGACAGCAGATCCAGAATGTCAACTGTAATACCGTCGACATTTCCTTCCGCGTTCCAGTAGGACAACGGTGCTCTTGAAGCAATAAACGCCACCGTAATCACGCCTGACCCTTGAATGTATTCTGCTTCCTCTCTGGTAAAGACGACCTCTCCCTCCGCCTCCTTCTCCCCGTAATATTTCTGATAGAGATCCGCCTGAAACGAAGCTCCAGCCTCGGCAATCTGCCCGAGCGCCTCGTTTACCTCGGCAAGCAGTTCCTTGTTCTGCCTCCCAGTCATAATATAGAACGGATCGGAACCGAAGCGGCAGATGATCTTGTAATCCGTCTTGAGTGCAAGACTTCCCATGGCAACCGCGTCAATCTCGCCGCGATCGAGCGCACCAAAACATGCCTCCTGCGTGTCATAGATGCTCTCCTCGTAGGAAAATCCCTTTTCGGCGGCATAGTCCCTGAATTCCTGATTCTGGAAGCTGTCCTTCAGCATTCCCACGCGCATGCCGTTATAGGCGGCATAGTCATTGTAGTAGTAAATATCGTTCTCTTTACTCACGTACAGAACACTCGTCTCCGCCCCGATAGCATAGTCCGAAAAAAGATACTGCTTCTCCCGCTCTTTTGTTCTCTGCGCCTGGCAGATCATATCGATCTCACCGGTCTCAAGTTTTTTTAACTGCTGATCCCAGCTGTCATACTCGAATTCATACTCCCAGCCGGTATATTCTGCAATTTTGTGCAGGTATTCCACACCGTAGCCCGTGTAGGTTCCGTCCTTTTCTTCAGTGATAAATCCGTCGTAATCGATATACCCGACTTTGATTACATGCCTTTTCTCCTGATCCGCCACTGCCGCCGTCACGCTCAAGGTACTGCACAGCACACAGCAAACAAAGCAGATCAGCGCCGCCACGCGTCTGTATCTTCCGGTCACTCTTGTTCCTCCCTCATACCATGCAGCCGCTCCACAAAGGATACCGCAAATTTCTGCACATCCACGCCTACCGCTTCCTCAAAGCTCTCTCCCGTAACGATCGAGTTGGAGATAATGCGGATTCCCAGAAACGGTATGCCATACGCCAGGCAAAGCTCTGCCGGAGCTGCGGATTCCATATCTTCTACCGCAGTCTTATACCGCTCTCTTAGCAGTGCGATCCGGTCCAGCTGGTTGTTCCACTCATCCGCCGAGCCGATCACTCCTCTGCCCACATAAACATCCGTCTGTACCTTCATCGCCGCATCCCCAAGCCTCTCATCACACGGGAAATCGAGTACTTTCCTTGTCTGTCCAAGTGTTTTATCGAAAATTTCAATCGGCAGCGGCTCAAAATCACACTCATCGATTCCGGCTCCCTCGGGCGCGTATTTCCGGATCATGGCTCCCATCGGAACCACGCGCTCCCCCACCACGATGTCTCCCCGATGGAATCGCGCATCATGACCTCCGCCAATCCCCAGGTTAATCACCGCCCACAGGCAGAACTGTGTCATGGCAATGGCGGTTGCCGCCGCCGCATTCACCATCCCCTGATAGGTGCGCGAGATAACGACCGGCTCCGCGTGCTTCCCCAAGAATCCCGTATAGAATTTCCAGTTGCCGCAGGTTATCTCCTCCGGTTCGTCAAGCTGTCCGATCAGATACTCCGTCTCCGTGTCCATCGCTCCCTGAATCAGAAGCACCGGCTGTTTTTTGAAATCGTAATTTGGCATGTTTTCCTCATTTCTGTCTTTTCTTCTAGCACATTCTCATTTCTGTTGTATCTACTATACGTTGTTAAACTTCCCGATGTCAAGGGACGTATTTTTTTCTTGACGGATACCGCTTTCTGTTTTAAGGTTTTAGTATAATCAGACAGGAGGATTTTTATATGGAAAAAATTGCCAGCTTTACCATAGACCACATCAAATTACAGCCGGGTGTCTATGTGTCCAGAAAGGATCATGTCGGAGCGGAAGTCATCACTACCTTCGATCTTCGCATGACCTCACCGAACGACGAACCGGTCATGAACACGGCAGAAGTGCACACGATCGAGCATCTGGGTGCTACCTTCCTGCGGAATCACAAGGACTTCTCCGATAAGACCGTCTACTTTGGACCAATGGGATGCCGCACCGGCTTCTATCTTCTCCTTGCCGGGGATTACGAGTCGAAGGACATCGTTCCGTTAATGATTGAAATGTTTGAATTTATCCGGGATTTTCGGGGCGATGTACCTGGTGCCGCACCAAAGGACTGCGGAAACTATCTGGATATGAATCTTGGCATGGCGAATTATCTTGCGAATCGTTATCTGGAGAATACTCTGTATCACATTGATGCAGCGCATCTCATCTATCCGGAATAAAATCTTATCAAAGAAAAAGGGTGTAACGTCTCAATCTCTCAATAAAGACTTTACACCCTTTGTTTTTTATAATTTGATTTAAATATCGTCCAGGGATTCTTTGATCTTATCCATGAATCCCTTCTTTTTCTTAGGCTTCTCCTGCTTATCGGAAGAACCTGCCCCGTCCTGGGCGCCGGTTCGGTTTAAGGAATCACCCGTCAGCGCATCAAACTGACGTAACGCCTCCTTTGCGTCTGCGGAAAGCCCGGTCGGTGTCTGTACCACCAGATCCACATAGTGATCGCCGCGAACCGATTTGTTGCGGAGCGACGGCACACCTTTTCCTTTCAGACGAATTCTTGTGTTCGTCTGTGTTCCAGGCTTCACTTCATACAACACATCTCCGTCCACCGTATGAATACGGATCTCTCCGCCAAGTGCTGCCTGGGCAAAGGAAATCTGTGCGGTGGAATAAATATTCATATCCTGCCGCTGCAGGGTCGGATGTCTCGATACGACAACCTCTACGAGCAGATCGCCTCTCGGTCCGCCGTTGATTCCCGGCTCGCCCTTCTCCCGGATACGGACGCTCTGTCCGTTGTCGATACCTGCCGGAATCGACACCTGAATCTTTTTCTTGCTTGCAATGTATCCGGTACCCCGGCAATCCGGGCACTTGTCTTTGATGATCTTTCCGGAACCGCCACAGTCCGGACAGGTCTGCACATTCTGCACCGTGCCAAAGAAAGACTGCTGTGTAAATACAACCTTTCCCTTACCGCCACACTTCGGACAGGTCTCCGGCGTTGTCCCCGGCTTTGCACCTGTTCCATGGCAGGTATGGCACTCATCCTTTAACACCATCTCAATCTCTTTCTCACATCCGAAGATTGCCTCCTCAAATGTGATGCGGACACTGGTTCTTAAGTTGGAGCCCTTCATAGGACCATCATTTGTTCTTCTTCTGGAACCACCGCCAAAGAAATCTCCAAAAATGTCTCCAAAAATGTCTCCCATATCCATGCCGGAGAAATCGAATCCGCCCGCTCCGCCACCGGTGCCGTCAAACGCTGCATGACCAAACTGATCGTACTGCTTTCTCTTCTCTGCATCGGAAAGCACTGCATAGGCTTCCTGTGCTTCCTTGAACTTTTCTTCACACTCTTTATCCCCAGGGTGCATGTCGGGATGATACTTTTTGGCAAGAGTACGGAATGCTTTCTTGATCTCATCGTCCGATGCGGTCTTGCTTACACCCAAGACCTCATAATAATCTCTCTTATCCGCCATAACTTTTCCTCTATTCCTCTCTACTGCACACGGGGTTTCCAGATGTCACCATCCAGAAACCCCATGTTTTATACACTGCGTTGAAATATCGTAACACACTCTGGCTTCTTTGTAAATGCCGCAGCTTCTGTCAGATTATACTTCCTTGAAGTCCGCATCTACAACATCGTCGTTTGCAGCGCCTGTGCTTCCTGTGCTTCCTGCACCGCCCATATTGCTCATATCAGGACCTGCGCCTGCTGCACCCTGTGCTGCCTGTGTCTGCTCATACATCTTTGCAAATACCTTCTGTGCACTCTGTGTCAGCTTCTCCTGCAAGGATTTTAACTCTGTCACATCCGCCTCTGTCATCTCTTCTGCATTCTGATGTGCATCCAGGAATGACTTCACTGCATTCATGTCGTTCTCTACTTCCGACTTATCGGCTGCATCCAGGTTTGCGCCAACCTGATCCAGTGCCTGCTGTGTCTGGAATACGAAGGAATCTGCATCATTTCTTGCATCGATTGCTTCTTTTCTCTTCTTATCCTGTGCCTCGTACTCAGCTGCCTCTCTGACTGCCTTATCGATCTCATCATCAGACATATTAGAACCAGCTGTGATTGTAATATGCTGCTCTTTGCCTGTTCCCAGATCCTTTGCGGATACGTTTACAATACCGTTTGCATCGATATCGAATGTAACCTCGATCTGCGGTACACCACGACGTGCTGGCGGGATACCATCCAGACGGAACTGGCCAAGGGACTTGTTATCTCTTGCAAACTGTCTCTCACCCTGTACAACGTTGATGTCTACAGCGGTCTGGTTGTCTGCTGCGGTGGAGAAGATCTGGCTCTTCTTGGTCGGGATAGTCGTATTTCTCTCGATCAGTCTTGTTGCAATACCACCCATGGTCTCGATGGACAGTGACAGCGGTGTTACATCCAGAAGTAAGATCTCACCCGCACCGGCATCACCTGCAAGCTTACCACCCTGAATGGAAGCACCGATGGCTACACACTCATCCGGGTTTAAGGATTTGCTCGGCTCTTTGCCTGTGAGCTGTCTTACCTTATCCTGTACAGCCGGGATACGTGTCGATCCACCTACTAACAATACCTGACCCAGATCAGCGTTGGTCAGTCCGGCATCTCTCATTGCATTCTGAACCGGGATTGCGGTCTTCTCTACCAGATCATGTGTCAGTTCGTCGAACTTTGCTCTGGTCAGGTTCATATCAAAATGCTTCGGTCCCTCAGCAGTTGCTGTGATGAACGGAAGGTTGATGTTGGTTGTGGTTGCGGAAGAAAGCTCTTTCTTTGCCTTCTCAGCTGCTTCCTTTAATCTCTGAAGTGCCATCTTATCTGTGGATAAGTCTACGCCCTCTGCCTTCTTGAACTCATCGATCATCCACTGTGTCACTCTGTTATCGAAGTCATCACCGCCAAGGTGTGTATCACCGTTTGTAGAAAGTACCTCGATGACACCATCACCGATCTCGATAATAGATACATCGAATGTACCACCGCCGAGATCGTATACCATGATCTTCTGCTCTTTCTCATTGTCAAGACCGTAAGCAAGTGCTGCTGCTGTCGGCTCGTTGATGATACGCTTTACATCCAGTCCTGCGATCTTACCTGCATCCTTGGTTGCCTGACGCTGTGCGTCGTTGAAGTAAGCCGGAACCGTGATGACTGCTTCTGTTACTTTCTCTCCGAGGTATCCTTCCGCATCTGCCTTTAACTTCTGCAGAATCATTGCGGAAATCTGCTGCGGAGAATACTGTTTGTCATCGATTGCTACCTTGTAATCGGTTCCCATATGTCTCTTAATGGAAGAGATTGTCTTCTCTGCGTTGGTGACTGCCTGACGCTTTGCTGGCTCACCGACGAGTCTCTCACCGGTCTTCGTAAATGCTACGATAGACGGTGTTGTTCTTGCGCCTTCCTGGTTGGCGATAACGGTAGGTTTTCCACCTTCCATCACTGCTACACAGCTGTTTGTTGTTCCTAAATCAATTCCGATAATTTTTCCCATGATAGATTCCTCCTCATCATATTCTAAAAACAAATTTGTTACTTTTGCTGCATTTATATTAACGCGGACATCTTACGATGCCGGCACGTCTGACTGATAAAACGGCTGCTATGATACCACTGCAACCATGCTGTGGCGCACAACAGAATCCTTATACATATAACCCTTCTGTAACTCCTGTGCGACCACTCCGGAATCGTACTCCTCGCTTTCCACCTGCATCACTGCATTGTGGAAGTTCGGATCAAATTCCTGACCGACTGCCTCGATCGGCTTTACTCCGCTTGCATCAAGCTCGGTAAGCATCTGTCTGTATACTTTATCCATCCCGACGACAAACGCATCTTCTCGCTGCTCCTCCGGTACTGCTGCCAGTCCTCTCTCAAAATTGTCAATCACCGGAAGGATCTTCTCAATGATACTTTTTGCTCCCATATCGTACATCTGTGTTTTTTCTTTCTCTGTGCGCTTACGGAAGTTGTCGAATTCTGCCATCTGACGTTTTAATTTATCATTCAGTTCCTCGATCTGTTCGTCTTTTTTATCTTTCTTTTTCTTAAAGAATCCCTTCTTCTCATCGGCAGGTGCTTCCTGTCCGTCCTCTGCCTCAGATTCCTCTGTCTCTTCTGCCTGCTCGCCGGATTCAGCTGTTTCTGTTTCAGCCTCTGTCTCCTCCGCCTCGCTTACCTCTTCTGCCTGCTTCTCTGCGGCATCTTTTTCAAGATCCTCTAATACTTCTTCCATCATTTCTTCTTTTTTCTCTGCCATTCCAATCCTCCATCTATGTCTCACCTTTTGGTCTGTCCAAAATTCCATCGAGAGAATTCTTCAATACCTTCAGGTTATCCATGACTTTCTCATAATCCATTCGCTTCGGTCCTACAATACCGATGGTTCCGCGAATCCCTTCTCCCAATTCATAGGTTGCTGTAACCACGCTGCAGTCCTTCATCGTCTGAATCGGGCTTTCATTTCCTATATAAACCTGAATCCCTGTGCTCTTATCTTCCAACAGGTTCTCAGTGACAAGTGATGCAAGCTGCTGCTTCTCCTCAAATGTGGAGATCAGTTCACTCGCTTTTTCTGTGGAATCACTTAACTCCGGGTATTTGAACAGGTTCGTTGTCCCGCTCGTATAGATCCGGATATCCTCATCCTGTCCCATCGTCTCTGCCACGGTATCCAGCACATCACTGATGATGTCGCTGTGGATTCCCGCCTGCTCCTTCAACTTGGCGATCGTGCCGAGATTGATATCCTGCAAGGCAAGACCGTTGAGATTCGAGTTCAGCAGAATATTTAACTTCAGCATCGTCTCATTGTCGATCGGCTCGGATACTGGAATAATCTTGTTCTTGACCAGATTACCCTCCGTGACAATCACTGCCAGTATCTGTTCTTCATTCACATTGGAAAGCTGTATGAACTTTACCTTGTTGCGGTGGTAGCTCGGTGCCGACACCATCGTCGCATAGTTGGTATTTGCCGCCAGCATCTTTGCCACCTGCTGAAGAACCTGATCTACTTTTTCCGTGTGTTCAATGACGAACTTCTTCATGTCATCTACCTCACGGTTCTTCTCTTCCATCAGGTGATCTACATAAAACCGATACCCCTTATCGGAAGGAATACGTCCTGCGGAAGTATGCGGCTGCAGGATATAACCCAGTTCCTCCAGGTCTGCCATCTCATTGCGGATGGTCGCAGAACTCAGATTCAGATCTGTATATTTTGAAATGGTTCTCGACCCAACCGGCTCGCCTGTCTCCAGATAATTGCGGATGATCGCATCTAAAATTTTTACTTTACGTTCATCTAATTCCATCTCGTCCATCGCTGGTCTCCTGCTGCTTTTCCTGCAGTTCCTTTTGTCTTATTAGCACTCGTTGCTATGGAGTGCTAACACCTTACGTACTTAAGATAGCACCAACCTATTTCTTTGTCAACAGGATTTTTCATAAAAGTTGTGTTTTATTTGTGATTTTATAGTTTGTTTATAAATAGAAAAAATCCTCCGAAGGTTCCATGTCCTCCGGAGGATTCCCGCATCACTTTCTTCTATTATAATAGAATACACATTTCTCTCCATCTATATCCGCCCGTCAGGCGGAAAACTTCCGCTAAAACGGTCGGAAACAGCAACAGTTGCAGAGGAGATCCAGACAGAGCAGGCTTAAGCACCAGTTCCCTGCGCTCGCATACGGTCTGTCGTAGTCACTTCCCATGCTGGTATACCATGTGCCGCCATACTGAAGATGCTGTAAAAACTGCCGGTATTCCATATTGCTCGGCTCCATCTCCACCGCACGCTTTGCGTGTTCCATCGCGTTGATGTTATTGCCCATGCCCTGATTGGCAATCGCGCTGAAATAGTACCAGCGCGCCCGGCGTTCCCCAAACGGAATTCCGTTCAGCACATTCAACGCCTCCACATAGTGTCTGCTTGCAATATAATTTGCAGCCGCCTGCATCTTCGGCGATTCATTCTGACCGAATCCATGGCTGCCGGCGTAACTGTAACCGCCGGAATTGCTGCTGTAGCCGCCGCCATAACCGTATCCACCGCCCTGCTGCTTCTCCTTCATGATCTGGTCATATGCCTGCTGTACTTCCTTAAAATGCTCCTCAGCCTCATCCCTGTTCGGATTGTTCACATTCGCATCTGGATGGTATTTTCTGCTGAGTGCTCTGTATGCCTTTTTTATCTCTTCATCTGAGGCTCCCCGCGATACGCCGAGCACCTGATATGGATCTGTCATATATGTGTAACCTCGCTATTTGCGCGCTTTTTTCTTATTCTTCTCTTCCGCCTTGCGTTTTTTCAGCTGAAGATACTCGTATTTTGACCATACGCCGGAATACAGCACATTCCGCAGTATATCCGCATGTAATAAAATCGGAAGGCGCTCAAACGACTTGGCGCACTCGGACATCATGCTCGTGAGCAGCAGACGGCAGAGCGTATCCATGTCATCCGCACTCTCCCGCATCGCATAGACGAGTGGATTGTACTCCTTTTTCCTGCGATCCTCATCGTAATCCTCATAGGCATCCATAATGTAGATGAACTTTCCCATGTAAAAGCCAAGTGTGCGCAGCTCTTCCTGCCACTCATCCTCTCTCCAGCAGAAAATCTCACCCAGCATCTCTCCGGTCAGACCTGCCACCACATCAAGGTTCGTCTCGCCTCTTGCCTCCACCTCGTCTGTTTTTCGCATGAACTCTTCCACTGCGTGAACCTGGCGCGGATACTTCTCTATCACGCGCGCATAGTCCTTATCCAGCATCTTTGCAAACGCCTTCTTCGTATAGGCTTTCTCGTCCTTCCAGTCGTCAATCAGATTATGATAGGCTACAATCAGATTCATATCCGCCGCATAATCTGTCGCCTCATTGATCCACACCTGCCGCTTCCTGGTCGGATGCAGCGCGCAGGTAATCTCGGAGGATTCATTCGTAAGCTCATACAAGCCCGTCAGAAGAACGATCAGAAATGTCATATCATAGTTGAGCAGCATCTGTCCTTTTGCACCACAGTTGGATTTGAGTCTCTGGCACAGTCCGCAGTAATATGCCTGATATGCCTTCCGGTTCTCCTCTGTCATGATCTTCTGATTGATATTTATGTAACCGAACATTCCAAGTTCTCCTTTGCCCTGCCAGATCAGCTTCTTCTGATGAATTCTCTCCTGCACTTCGGGCAGGTAATACAGATTTTGCCTCTTCCCTTCGGCACCCGCACTCTCTGCCTGCATCCAGGACACTTGAAAAAGCGGTAGGTATCTCTCTGTGCGAAGCGCTTCTTCCACTGATCCCGCTTCACAACTGCTTTGTAGCGCCTGCTCAGATACCGCTGATTCTCCTCGTAACGCTTCGAGACGTTCTTTGAAAACATACGGAAACAATTATAAATCATCAGCGCAATTCCAAACCAGTAAAAAATGGAAAGCACCGGCAGAAGCCCGCTAAACATCGACACAACCAGACTCACCAATACCACGATGTTCAAGGTTCTCCCAAGCTCATCCGCTCCATACCGTCCAGTCATAAAACGCTGCAGTTTTTCTCTCATATCCATTCCTTCCTTTCCGGATCATGAGATCATGTTAAGCCCTGCAAAATAGACTGTCAACCTTCCTATCGTCTTTTTAGAAACATTTTAGACTTTGATTAGATTTCAGGCTGCCTGTCAAAACAGGCGCACCTTTCTCCTCATATCCTCCGGATCTTTTGCTCCTGCGATCGCCGTCCCGGACGTAATGCAGCTCTTCATATAAAGATTGTAAATCGCATCATCCATCTGCACTCTGCCACGCTCCTTCTCTGCTCCGGCGGACGTATCCAGCTGCTGTATCCGGTTCTCCGCAATCAGACTGCGCACCCCGGCATCCGCCACCAGAACCTCATAGGCAGCCACGCGCCCGGCTTCATCCTGCCGCCGCAGCAGCTTCTGCGCCATAGCCCCCGCCAGTCCCTGCGCCAGACTTTCCAGAAGGATCTGCGAACCGGATGTGCTCCCGCCGCACTGTACCAGATGGAGCAATGCCGCCGTCACACTGTCCTCCTTCTCTGCCAGAATCACAAACTGCCCTCTCCTGACTGCTGCAAACAAAAGCCCGGCCTCCCGCTCATTCCCGATTCCATCCAGAAGGATCACATCGGCATCCTGCTGCAGCGCCATCGCAAGGGCTTCCTCCCTGGAAGCGCAGTCCGCTCCGATCTCCCGCTGCACAACCAGTCCCCTTCCCTGCGGAAGGATGTATTCTGTCGTATCCTCCACAGAGACAATGACCTTTGACTGTGTTGCGGCAATCTGTGCGGCAAGTGATGCCACCGTCGTCGTCACTCCGCTTCCTCTGCCTCCCGTGACAAGAAGCAGCCCGCGCCCGTTTTTCACAAGCTCCGTAATCTCCTCCGGTAACAGAAGTTTCTCCGGGGCAGGAACCCCGGTCGGATGCAGTCTTACGGACATGGCATCTCTTCCCTGCTGTCTGTATATGGACACACGCAGACGCAACGCTTTGGAAAATGAATAGCTACATACCAGCGCGCCTTTCGTGCGGTACTCTTCCAGCTGATCCCCGGACAAGATCTGCTCCGTCACCTCTGTAAGATCCGCATCCTGCCATTCTGCGGCGTCCTCCTGCCCTGCGGCAGTCAGTTCTCCGTCAATCCGAAGCATCGCCGTTCTTCCCGGGACAAGGTGTACATCCGATGCACCTTTGCCATCCGCATATTCCATAAGATCATTAAAAAGTTTTATGCCGTTCATAGAAAAACTCCTTCTTATTGCTTCATAGGGAAATGCAATGCATCCCCGCAGAGCGTTTTTTATTTCTAGGAAGGTTCTACTTTCACACATTAATGTATCACGGTATTCCCTATGAAATAAAAAGAGCCGCTGCGCGACTCTCAGATACTTCTATGTGACAATGATAAGCAGAACGATAAGCCGGGTTATGTCTAAACCGTGGCAAGCCACAGTCGGAATGATCATCTATCTAGGATGACTGTTGCCAGCCACCTCAAGCAACCTACCTAAAGCTGGCGGGCCGCGTCAACGCTTTTGTTCGGTCTTGCTTCGGATGGGGTTTACATATGCCCGCTCTGTTACCAGCGCGGCGGTAGTCTCTTACACTGCCCTTCCACCCTTACCGTATTCCGGCATTACCGGAACCGGCGGTATATTTCTGTTGCACTATCCTTGGAGTCGCCTCCACCGGACGTTATCCGGCATCCTGCCCTGTGAAGCCCGGACTTTCCTCACCCCAGCAATGCTGGGCCGCGATCATTTGTTCTACTTATCACCGCAACTATTGCTTATTATAATGTGCTTTCCGCAAAATGTCAAAGCAATCCTATACATTGAAGCAGGAACCGCCGATGAATTCGCGGATAATCGAATTCTGGCTGATACCGTCGCTCGGCATCGGAAGGAAATAATCCAGAAACTTGAGCAGGCGCTTTGCCTCCAGATATTCCGGACAATCCTTGTCAATGGCAAACAGCAGCGGCTCGGCATACATCTTTAACACTGCCAGTTCATAGATCAGCGCCGAGTTAAACATCACGTCCGCCCCCTCCTGGAACGGGAAAATGTAGCGCTCCTCACCGCGGCGCACCGAATCCCACATGGCAATGGTCTCCTTTGCGGAAGTTCCTCTCGTGCGCGCATCTCTCACAATCCGGCGGATCATTCTGCCGTCCGTTGTTGGCAGGCAGTTGTGCTCGTCGATGTTGAGCTGGGTCAGCGCACTGATGTAGATTTTGAACTTGCTCTCCACCGGGAGCGAGCAGGACAGCCTGTCGTTGAGTCCGTGGATTCCCTCGATGACCAGTACGTCCTCTTTTCCAAGTTGCATGTAGCGGTCCTTGTATTCCCGCTTGCCGGTCTTAAAATTGAAGACCGGCAGATTGACGCGCTTGCCCGCAAGCAGTTCATTCATGTCGTGGTTAAACAGCTCCACATCCAGCGCTTCCAGACATTCCAGATCGAGTTCCCCGTTCTCATCGCGCGGGCACTGATCCCTGTTCGCATAATAATCATCGAGAGGGAACGGATGCGGCTTTAATCCCTTCGCAGCAAGCTGGATAGAAAGGCGGTGTGAAAAGGTGGTCTTTCCGGAGGAAGACGGTCCGGCAATCATGATAAACTTTTTGCCTCCCGACTTTACAATCGTATCTGCCAGATGACCGATCCGTTCCTCAAACAGTGCCTCCTGCGTCAGAATAATTTCCTGCATGCGTCCTTCCGCAATCGCGTCATTAAGCGCGCCAATCGTGCCGATCTCTAGCATGCGCCCCCACTCACGCGAAGCCTTCAGCGTGTGGAACAGCTTCCCGGAAGGTGCAAACTCTGCCACTTCTCTTGTATTCTCATTCGGGAACAGAAGTACAAATCCATCCTCATACGTCACAATATCGTAGTAGCGGAGATAGCCCGTAGACGGCACCATGAATCCGTAAAAATAGTCCTTATAGTGATCAAGCACATAGATATTAACTCTGGAACTGCGGCGGTATTTAAAAAGCTTTTCCTTATCCTCCATCCCGAGGTCATGGAACAGTGCAATCGCATCATCTGTGTTCATGCTGCGCTTCTCAATCTCGATATCCTCCGTCACCAGACGGTACATCTCCTTTTTCAGCGCTATGGCGCGCTCTTCGTCCACCGCAATCACGCGCTCCTGTCCGTCTGCCTTTTCACGCAGCTCGCAGTAATATCCCTGACCGATGGAATAGAGTACACGGACGCTGATATGTTCGCTTCCCCAGAGATTGTAGACCGCCTTCTGCATCAGAAGCGTAACGCTTCTGCGGTATGTCTTTTTTCCCGTCTTATCGGCTGTTGTCACAAACGAAAGCGTTCCGTCCCGCTGTGCCGTCTTATTCAATTCCCGCAGCCGGTTATTATACACCACAAGCACGATGTCATCCGGATATTTTTCCTGATATTCCTGCGAAATTGCAAGGAAACTGGTTCCCGCCGGATATTGTCTTACTTCCCCTTCAATTGTCAAGCTGACCATATCTTTCCCCATACGAATCTCTCCCCCTCTGCCTTTTCTTCAAGGCTTTTTGTCATTCATAATACGCAAGCGCCCTGGCGTTCTGCGCGAGGATCTGTTTTACGTCGTCAATCCGGGCTGCAATCTGCTCCGTCGCCGGCTGACCGGATAGCTGTGTTAAAATATCCTGCTGGATCTGCGCTTCCCAGCGGAGATACGCCAGAAGCACCGGATGTTTTTCTGTAAGAAGCTGCTTTCCATAGCGGAATTCCAGTTCCTGTTCTTCTGTAAAGCTGTCTGCATGAGAGACTGCGGAAGCATCAAAGTGAACGCGCATCATGGGGTAATATTTTCCATCCTCCATGACCATCTCTTCTCTCTCTGTGACATAACCGTTCTCCATCAGAAAACGCCGCACCTTCGGAAGCTCTGACTGCGGCTGCAAAACCAGCCCATGTGCCTGCTCACAGATGACTCTCCCGCTCTCCAGAATATGTTTGACCAGTCCGCCGCCCATCCCCGCAATCAGGATGGTGTCCGCCTCACCCGGCTTTAGCGCCGCAACGCCGTCCGACAGACGAGTCTGTATGTAGTCTTCCATGCCGTACATCCGGATGTGTTCCCTGGCACGCTCCAGCGGTCCCGTCCGGATATCCATCGCAATCGCACTGGGGATGTGCTTTCGTTCCACCAGATAAATCGGTACATACCCGTGATCGGTTCCCACATCCGCCAGCCGCTCTCCCTCTCCGATGAGTCCTGCCGCCGTTCTTAAACGTTCTGATATTTTTACCATAGATTACTCCAGATAATCCTTTAATTTGCGGCTTCTGCTCGGATGACGCAGCTTGCGCAGCGCCTTCGCCTCGATCTGACGGATACGCTCACGTGTGACATTGAACTCTTTTCCGACTTCCTCAAGTGTCCTCGCACGTCCGTCCTCCAGTCCAAAACGCAGTGTCAGCACCTTCTGCTCACGCTCTGTCAGCGTTCCGAGCACTTCCTCCAACTGTTCTTTTAACAGGGTAAATGCCGCTGCATCCGCCGGTACCGGAACGTTGTCGTCCTGGATAAAATCACCGAGATGGCTGTCCTCCTCCTCACCGATCGGAGTCTCTAAGGATACCGGCTCCTGCGAAATCTTTAAGATCTCACGCACACGCTCCACCGGCATGTTCATCTCCGCAGCGATCTCCTCCGGAGTAGGTTCGCGTCCCAGCTCCTGCAGTAACTGTCTGCTGACACGGATCAGCTTGTTGATCGTCTCGACCATATGCACCGGAATACGGATGGTTCTCGCCTGATCTGCAATGGCTCTCGTGATTGCCTGACGGATCCACCATGTCGCGTAGGTGGAGAACTTATATCCCTTGCGGTAATCAAACTTTTCCACCGCCTTGATCAGTCCTAAATTTCCCTCCTGAATCAGATCCAGAAACAACATTCCACGACCGACATAGCGCTTTGCAATGCTGACAACCAGACGAAGATTGGCCTCTGCCAGTCTCTTTTTCGCCTCCTGATCGCCGAGCTCCATACGCTTTGCCAGCTCAATCTCCTCCTCCGCGGACAGAAGCGGCACTTTTCCGATCTCTTTTAAATACATACGCACCGGATCTTCAATGGAGACACCGTCCGGAACGGAAAGATCAATCTTCTCGACCTCAATCTCATCCTCATCATCGACGTCAAGAAGCATCTCATCGTCAACGTCGTCATCCGTAATACGAAGCACGTCGATGTTGTTTGCCTCAAGGAAATCAAGAATCTTCTCAAACTGCTCTGCATCCAGCTGCATGTCGGAAAAGAAGTCGCTGATCTCCTGATACTCCAGCATGTTTTTCTTCTTTTTTGCCAGCGCAAGCAGTTCTCTTAACTTTATCTGGAACTTCTCCTGGGCACTTGCCACCCCGTTCTCTGCTCCCGCATCGGCAGTTTTTGCAGCAGAGTTCTCCTTGTTTTCTCCCAGAACTTCCTTATTGTCGGTGTTTTCTTTCTTTTTTGCCATTTTCGCTTCATCCTCTCATAGTTCGTTACTATTTTGTCCTTAAATGCAGATTTTCATCCACATTCCTGCTTCTTTGCCCGCTCTCATTCCTCCAGCGGAATATGAACCGTTCCCGGCAGCTCATTCTTTTCTTTTGCCAGAGCCGCCATCTCCTGAACGTCAAACGTGTTTGCCAGCTTATGATTGATGCTGTTCTCCCGCACGCGGATCACGGTCTCGCGCAGCGCTTTTTCGCGTTCCTCCCTGGTATCCACCCGGTGGATTGTCGCGTTTAAGATTCCCGCTGCCTCCCGCTGCTGCTCCTCATCCTCGTAGGTGCTGATGATCCGCGCAGGATTGACTGTCCCGTCCTTCTCATACTGTTCAAACAGCATTTTTGCCACACTGTGGCAGATCGGATCCGTAAAATCATCTGCACCAACATATCTTTGCACCTTTGGAAACAACGCCGGACTGTTCGTCAGCCACGTCAGCAGAAGCTTCTGCGACTGCACCATGCCGTCCTCGCGCTTTTTCGCACTCTTTTTGTATTCTGTGCGCGCACCGTCCTGTGCGTCCGCGACGCTCTGCGACGCCCTGCCTCCTCCGGCAAGTCCGGCCTTTAATCCCTGCTGGTTGACCAGCCTTCTCAAATCGTCCGACGAGATCATGTATTTGGCTGCAACCGCCTCGATATAATTATCGCGCTCTAACTTCTCCGTAAATCCGCAAAGCATCTTCGCGACCGCATTGTAAAAGGCCGTCTTGCCCTCCGGATCGTGCATGTCGTGCTGCTGCTCTTCCATGCGCACCTCAAACAGAAAACTGTTCTCCGCCTGGTCGATGCGCTCCTGATACGCCTCCGCGCCAAGCGCCTTGATAAACTCATCGGGATCCTTATACGGCTTCATGTTGATGATCTTGGTCGTGATTCCGACTTCTTTTAAAATCGGGATGGCCCTGAGCGCCGCCTTGATCCCCGCCCCGTCGCTGTCATACGTCAGATAGACTTCCTTGGTATAGCGCTTGAGCAGATTGGCATGACCGCTTGTGAGCGCCGTACCGAGCGACGCCACGGCATTGTCAAACCCTGCCTGGTGCAGTGCAATCACATCCATATATCCCTCGCACAAGAGCAGCTGCGGCTTTTTTGTCGCCCGTGCGAAATTGAGTCCGTAAAGATTGCGGCTCTTGTCGAAAATCTTCGTCTCGGGGGAATTGAGATACTTTGGCTCTCCATCTCCCATGACGCGCCCGCCAAATCCGATCACCTTATTGTGCACATCCATGATCGGAAACATGGCACGGTTCCAGAACTTATCATGTCCGCCCCGCACCTCATCGATCGTGACAAGACCGGAATCCTTTAAGATCTCGTCGTCATAGCCCTTCGACCGCAGATACCGGTACAGATCATCGCTGTACTGATCCGAATATCCCAGCCCGAACTTGTGGATCGTCTCATCGGACAACGCCCTCTTTTTAAAATAATCAAGCGCACGTTTTCCGCGCTCCCCGCGAAGCAGCACGAAAAAATACTTTGCCGCCTCCTTGTTGATCTCCAAAAGACGCGCCCGCCGATCCGCCTCCTGCCGCTGCGCTGCCGTATATTCCTGCTTCGGAAGGTCGACGCCCGCCCGCTCAGCAAGCGCTTCCATCGCTTCCCCGAACGTGTAATTCTCGTACTGCATCAGGAAGGTAAAAACATTGCCTCCCGCGTGGCAGCCAAAACAATAGTACATCTGTTTATTGGGAGAGACCGAAAAAGAACCGGTCTTCTCATTATGGAAAGGGCACAGCCCGAAGTAGGTACTGCCCTTTTTTGACAGCCGCACATACTGCGAAATGACGTCCACGATATCGTTGCGCGAACGCACTTCTTCTATCAATTCATCCGAATAACGCGGCATCTTCCGCTCCTTTCTTCCCGCTTTTTATTTCCATTCTAATAGCCGTCCACCTGCCAGGCCCTGGGACGCCTCAGGCATGACACAGTCTTAATAGCCGTCCACCTGCCAGGCCTGAGGCAAAAAGTACTCCGAAAACTTGGTGATGGCATACTGATCCGTCATTCCTGCGATGTAGTCCGCGACCACGCGCTCCGCGCTCTCGCCCTCGTCCATCATGCGCAGATATTTTGCCGGGAGCTGATCCAGATGCTCCTTGTAAAAGTAAAAGAGCTGCTCGATCATCGCCTTCGCCTTGACTTCCTCTCCCTTTGCCACAGGGTTCTTGTAGACGTTCTCAAACATGAACTTGCGCAGATCGATCATCGCCTCCTCGATCTCCGGCGACATCATGATGTCATCCTTCTCCCTGCTGTTCATGATAATGTTATGTATCAGCGTATTGAGGCGCTGCTTGGTGGAAAAACCAAGGGTCTTTCTGAGTTCAAGCGGAATATCGTCCTCCGTTAAGACCAGCGCACGGATCGCATCGTCAATATCGTGGTTGATATAGGCAATCTTATCCGAAAAACGCACAATCTTTCCCTCGAGCGTATGCGGCATCAGTCTGGACTGATGGTTCAAAATACCGTCCCGCACTTCCCATGTGAGATTCAGCCCCTTTCCATCCTTCTCCAGCTTCTCCACGATACGCACACTCTGTTCGTTGTGCCGGAATCCATTCTCGCAGAGCCCGTTTAACACGAACTCGCCGGCATGTCCAAACGGCGTATGCCCGATATCGTGTCCGAGCGCAATCGCCTCGACCAGATCCTCATTGAGGCGCAGTGCCTTTGCGATCGTTCTGGCATTCTGCGATACCTCGAGTGTATGGGACAGCCTCGTCCGGTAATGATCGCCCTTCGGCGTCAGAAACACCTGCGTTTTGTTCTTGAGACGCCGGAACGCCTTGCTGTGCAGGATGCGGTCTCTGTCACGCTGAAATACCGGTCTGATATCACACGGCTCCTCATACACATCTCTGCCCTTAGAATGAATGCTGAGCGTGGCGTACGGACTTAAGGTCTCGCACTCCATTCTCTCTATTTCTTCCCGTATCGACATGTATTATCTCCTCTTTTTCGTCACGCACTACGCAGTGACTCCATATATATAATTCTGCGTCCGGAGTGGATTTCCTCTATTTTTTTCGACACAGTTTGAAAAAATCATGTTTCCTTGCGCTAAAAATGCTATACTATAACCACCAAATGAACAAGGAGTGTGGTACCATGGTTTTATTTCTGCTCATCATCCTTATTATGATTTCGGTATATTGGAGACCAATGTGGGGAATTCTAAGAGGTCTGCTGCTCGGCTTTCTTTTTTTAATCGGGGGCAGTTCTCTGAACATCCCGGTTCCGGTTTCGTTTGTGGTATTTGTTCTCTACTGCCAGCTGGGCACCCCCTGGCTTCGCAAGACAAACTACCGGCAGACAAAAGCGACAAGAACATTTCACGAATCGACAACCACCGACGCGGATCACTCCACGTACACCACGGAGCAGTACTATTATGCCTATGAGGTGGACGGCACGGATTATACCAACGTGCATAGCATCTATCCGTATAATAAGAAGCTGCATGCGGAAGCCAAAAGCGCAGAATGTGAAATTTTCTACCATCCGAAAAAGCCGAAGAAGATGTTCTGCCCGGAAGATATCGCAAAAGATTACTACACGATATGGATTCTCCGGTTCCTGATCGGCGGCACTATCATTGCAACAGATTTTTATTTTTAATTTATTATAAAATGAGAAAGGCAGGTCAATAAGCATGAAAATAACAATCGCAAGACAGTGTGGAAGCGGCGGGCACAAAGTCGCCGACATTCTGTCCGAAAAACTGGGTATGGAGATTTTTGACAAAAAAAGATTTATCGAAGAGTCTAAAAGAAGAAACGTCTATGATGAAAACGCAAATTTTCTGAACGAGAAACCGATCGACAGTTTTCTTTACAGTCTTATCATGAGCTACGGTTCCAAAAATCCGCGTGAACGATATATCCGTTTTGTAAAGGATGTCACGGAGCAGGAATCCTGTATTATCATCGGCAGATGCGCAAACATAATCTACAAGGATGACCCGGACTGTGTGTCCGTTTATCTCCACGCCGATCCGGACATACGGAAAAAGAGAATCCAGGAGCGCGACCACGTATCTGAAAAAGAGGCTGCGGAGACATTGCGGGAAGTAGATGAAAAGCGTTCTGCATTTCAGGAACAGTGCACGGCAACCCGCTGGGGCGACGGCAACGAGTATGACCTTTGTATTGATACAGGGAAAATCGGTATCGAGAAAGCTGCCGAATTAATTTTGCAGTATATAGAATACAGGAAATGAAAAAACGGGAAGCCTTCACTCTCAAGGCTTCCCGCAAATAAAAAATGCAGGAGATGGGACTTGAACCCACACGATATTGCTACCACAGGCACCTGAAGCCTGCGCGTCTGCCAATTCCGCCACTCCTGCATAATCTCCACGAATATTTGTGATGTAATGCGGAAGATGGGACTTGAACCCACACGTTCGCAATGAACACAAGATCCTTAGTCTTGCTCGTCTGCCAGTTCCGACACTTCCGCATTTCGGTCACTCATCGTGACGACTTGATAATAATAACAAACGTATTTTAAAATGTCAATGCTTTTTTCAAAAAATTTTAAATAAATTGTTCAAACAATTCGTGCAACTACAGATATTTCTCGTCAAACTCCTCTTTATGCAGCGGCTTTCCAAAGTAAAATCCCTGAATCAACTGGATTTTCGTCTGCTTGAGCGCATCAACCTGTTCTTTCGTCTCGACGCCCTCCACACAGACATGAACGCCGATCGTCTGGGCAAGTTCCGCCACCATTTTCACGAAGGCGGCGGAAAATTCATCCTTCCCGATGTCAATGATAAAACAGCGGTCAATCTTGATGACGTCGATCGGCATTTCCCGGATATGATTAAGTGAGGAATACCCCGTCCCGAAATCATCCAGCGCCACACGCACGCCAAGTGCGCGAATCTCGGAAAGAATCTTCTTCATCCGGCTCATATCGTTGATCGCCAGCCCCTCCGTGACCTCCAGGGTCAGATTCTCCGGTACAATCCCCGTCCGTTTGATGACCGAGCGCACCTGCTCTACAATGTCATTCTGCAGCAGCTGCACCACGGAGAGATTGACATTTACCTTGTAATCCGGATGCCCCATATCGTTCCAGTATTTGCACCGCTTGCACGCCTCCTCGAGGACATACGCACCGATCGGGTTAATCAGCCCCAGATACTCCGCCAGCGGTATAAAATCCGTCGGAGCAATCAATCCCAGTTCCCCGGAATTCCAGCGGATCAACGCCTCCGCACCCACGCACGGATTGGATTCCCTGGTCACATCCACGATCGGCTGATAGACCACCTCAAACTCGGAAAATGCATTGTTGGTCGCATTGCGCATATTTTTTTCCATATCGAGGCGGCGGAACGATGTGGACTCCACGTTCTCATCGTAGAACTCCACACGGTTCTTGCCGGAACATTTTGCGGCGTAAAGCGCAATATCCGCCTTCTTGATCAGCTCCTCCACCGTGTCGCCCTCTGTCGGAAAACGCACAACGCCCATACTCATCGTACAGTAGTAATCCGCCCCCTTAAGCATCCACGGCTTGGAAAACAGCGTGCGGATGTCGTTCAGAATCTTCTGCAGCATCATGATCTGCCGATGTGCAAGAATAATGATAAACTCATCTCCGCCCATGCGGTAACAGTTATTTTCCACACCCGGAATCCGACGCAGGCTGTCCGATATATTTTTTAACAGGATATCCCCGTACTGGTGTCCCAGTCCGTCGTTGATATGCTTAAAATCATCGAGATCGATGTAGAGCAGCGCTCCTTCGCCGCCGAACTCCTTTGTCTGTTCAATGCAGTGCGCAAGATCCTGCTCAAACCGCATACGGTTGTAAAGCCCGGTCAAAAAATCGTTGTTTGCCTGCCGTTCGATCTTCTGCTGATACAGCTTTTTGTCCGTCACCTCATAGATGGTATACAAAAATACACTTCTTCCGTCGACCCAGTGGATTCCTGTCCGGTGATAGTCAAACCAGCGTTTTTCCTGCTCCAGATAGATCTCGTGGAAGCAGTCCGTATCAATGCCGCCCGATTCTTCCCGCCAGCAGTTCTCCAACATGTCCGGCGCGGCATCGTCCGGCAGAAATGCGCGCAGCCGCTGGTTGCTGTAGAGAATCCTTCCACTGACCGGATCCTTCACATAGATTCCGCAGCCCACGTTCTCTAAAATCGCCTCAAGGGACGCATACGAACTCGCCAACGAATTTTTTGCAATACGCTTCAGAAGAATACTCTGAATAATCCGTCTGACATCGTTGACGAACTTGACGTCCGTCACTTCCCAGTTCCGCTCCTCGTGTTCTTCCAAAAAGCACAGGTACATCTCCGCCCTGGTATTGACCTCGACCGGCAGAAAAATGCCTGCCAAAAGCCCGTGCGCATCAAAAAACTGCCGGAACACCTCCGGCATCATACTGTTTGAAGAAATCATATACGGTTTTCCGTTAAAAAAGGGCATCTTCTCACGCGACACGCCGGACCATTCCCCACGCACTGAGTCCATTCCGGGCGCCGCATATTCACAGATCATCTCGATCTTCGAGTGCTCTTTGTTCTCTTTTAAGAGCGCACCGCGCGAAATCTCCATATACGCGCAGCATTCCCGCAGAATGTCGTGCACGATCTCCTCAAAGCTGTTTTCCGACTCTAACATCTTTACGATGGAAGTCATCACCTCATTCCTGTGAAGTTCCGCTTCCATCTGCGTCTCAGACTCGCGGCTCTTTAACACCGCCTCCTGTGCCATCAGTTCTTCCATCTTCACGGCGAACATCTGCTTGGACAATGTCTCCAGAAATTCCAGTGACTTATCATACCGTTCCGGCGTCGTGCGCATGACATAAGATGGAACATCCCCGCCTTCCCGATCCATAATTCCGATGACGATCCAGATTGCCGCCGTCTTCCCGCCGATCTTGATGGACACGCCGCACATTTTCACCAGATCATTTCCACAATCCTCTTCGAGCACACTTTCGATTCCGTCATCTAAAAGCCGGTTCATGAGCGTCATATGCCGTTCCACTCCGGTCAGTCCGTGAATGTACGCCAGTTCCTCCTTAGAACCGTATGCCTTTGTGACAACTCCGCGCGTTCTGCTCAGACACACCAGATACACATTATTGGCATCGCAAAACCGGTCCTGCAGATTCTGCATCAATGTCGCATCTAACAATCCCAGATCGGTATCCTGCGACGCTTCCTGATTCATCCCCCTTGAAAGTGCCATATCTTCCTCATCCTTTATACTGAATTACAAACAGATAAAACTGATCCTTTTCCCGGATACACTGCTCGGCAAGCAGCCGGTAAGCGCTTCTTATGCGAAGCTGTTTTCTGATAAATCCCTGCTCATTGGAATAGAGCACAAGAATTCCGTCCGCTTTTAAAAGTCCGGCTGATTTTTCAAAAAATCTGCCGTAAAAAGTGTCCGTCTCTTCCTTTGACTTTCTTCCCCGGACAGGCATATTGGTGATGATCTCGTCAAATAGATATGCATGTGTAAAATCAAAATAATCACGGTTGATAAAATTGATTTTCTCCCCCGCATATGATGCATTCTCCCTGGCTCCCCGGATCGCCTCGCCAAAGATATCAATTCCGTATTTTTCCCGTGCCGGGACACGGATATCCCGCTCGATCAACATCGTGCCGACACCGCAGAACGGATCGAGAATCTGCGCGTTTTCTTTTAAATACGGCTCTGCCAGCGCCACAATCATTGCCGCCGTCGCCGGATGAATCGAAGCTGCCACCGCATTTTTGCGGTAGGCAAAGCGTCCATGCGCAATCGTAAGAAGTTTCAGAAAGCAGGCGTAACCGCCGTCTCTTTTCTCCAGAAGCCGCAGTTCAATCTCATAATCCGACGGTGCATTCACAAGCATCCTGCCGGACAGCCGCTCCAGCTCCGCGGAAAACCGTCTGGCAAACGTGCTCTTTTTGTCTAACGGCATGTGGCTCTTTATTTCCAGTCTGAAATAAAACGGCGTCGTCTCCCGGTGCGCCTGTGTAAGGAGCTCCCGCAGAT
The DNA here is from genome assembly GCF_000225345.1 of Roseburia hominis A2-183. NCBI lineage: Bacteria > Bacillati > Bacillota > Clostridia > Lachnospirales > Lachnospiraceae > Roseburia > Roseburia hominis. The sequence goes on along the minus strand of NC_015977.1, from coordinate 1,068,751 downwards.
TGGAATCCCAGACCGCCTCCGCGGCTCCTAAGGCATCTTCCGGCACCGGCTGCGCCGTGCGCACCGGAAACAATAACTCGCGGTAAGTCCTTATCGACGCAAACGGGCGGACGTCCTTCGCATGAACCAGCACACCGAGCGGGTGCAGTTTCTCACTGCGTCTGACCGATGCGGACACCGCTTTTACCTCCTCAAGCGTCACGCCGCGCTGCTCCCGGTTTGTCGCGAGCAGAAAATCCTGCGGCTCTGTGAATCCCACAAACGTGTGACGGGTAATTCCCTCCGCCGCCGTAATGATACGTTCCAGTTCTCGCAGTTCCTCATTCACATGCTTTTTCTCATTCTCGGGAATCTCCCGCGCCAAAAGTGCATCCCTGTGTTCTTTTAACGCTTCCAGATACGGGGATACCTCCATCCCTGACAAAGCCGTGAGATACGCGCTCCTTACGAACAGCGTCTGCTCTCTCTCGTATGCATGAAAAAGAGAACCTGCCGTCTGTAAAAGCCCGAGACTTCCAAGCAGAAGCGCCGCATTTTTGCGCACCTTCGGCTCATCGCTCTCCAGCAGTCCTGTGAGCAGTGCCCCGTCTCCCACCAGAGACAGCAGGGTTTCCCTTGCCTGTGGGTCCTTGCACTCGCTTCGCAGCAGACTCAAGTTCTCTCTTATATTCTGATTGTTCTGTAATTCTTTATAATATTCGTGAATCATACCGTATACCTACTACCCTTGATACTAGGTATTCTACGATATTTCCTCATTTTTGGCAATACCATTCACATCAATGTAGGTCAGCAGGTCCTGCTTGAACACAAGCCACGCATCCTCATGCTCCACATAGTATTTCGGGCACATTTTCCCCGTCACATCATAATGGCGGATCACATCATCCGTAGTCAGGTCATAGCGTCCCATCAGCCAGGCGGTAAGCTCTATCAGCGACTGGTAGGTCGCATCGGTAAACTCTCCCGTCTCATCCGGAATACAGCACTCGATGGCTATCGTGTCTTCATTCCGGTCATTCGACGCGTAGGCAATCTCGTTGCACGGAATGCACTGCACAATCTCCCCGTCCATGCCGATGACGAAATGACTGCTGGCATACGTCTCCCCTGTGTCTTTCAGATTCTCAAAATAGCTGCGGTTCTGCTCCGCTGTCGTGCCCGGATTCGCAGTATAGTGGATCACGATGCCGTTCACCTGGGAAAGCGCCGTTCCCGGCCGCGAATATTCGTTGTAATCCAGCAGTTCTACCTGATAGTCCGGCGCCTGTGCCACATACTTTACCTCGTACGCCATCACCGGCTTTTCTTCATATAGAAGCTTTTTGATCTGTCGTGTGCCAAACCAGACCGCCAGCACCAAAAGCAGCGGAATGCCGATCAAAAGCACTATGCGCAGCCGGCGTCTTCTCCGAAGCCTTTTGCGCCGTCTACGCCTTTTCTCCTCATACCTACGCCGTTCTTCTCGCCTGTATTTCTCTTCCTGTTCCTCTCGCATTGCTCCATCTTCCCATCTGTCCGTTCATTCTGTCGTGCTCTCTCTGCGGTTCCACGCGCGCCTCTTTTTTCATTATGCACAATTATTTTCGTGATTTTTTACAAAATTTTTACTATCTTTTTGTTGCTTTCTTCTAAAACAAGTGCTATACTCTGTCAAGGAAAAAGAAAGGAGGCGTATCACGATGAAATATACCATAGATCCAACTATGACTTACAGCGAAGCAGTTCTCTTTTATGAAGAATATCTCACTGCTGCCAAGGCTGCTGGGAAAAAGCCGGTATCTTTCCTGCACTTTATCACAGGTCGTTACTAGAAGGCTTTTCCCTTCTTTTTTATCTTACATCAGATGAGAATTTCTGTGTTTTAAATTTGTCTTAATTTCTCTTAATTTCCACTGAACTTTTACCGAATAAAATTTGTTTTCATTGCAGGTTCCCGCTCCGGGAATGTGATTCCCGCTGCCGCTCCTGCCTGAATACATTTGAGCAGCCATGCCATATTGCTGCCCAGCGTGCGCATGGTCTGCAGTCCCTCTGCGTCCTGCCGTACCTCGTCCGGCGTATTTCCGTGTACCTGGTTCCAGTACTGGGAGGAAACCACCGGCATGGAATTGATCGTGAAATATTTGTTCAGCTGATCAAACGCGGATGCCGCGCCGCCGCGTCTGCAGCTCACCACTGCTGCCCCCGGCTTTCCGGCAAACACATTTCCCTTTCCGTAGAATGCGCGGTCGAGAAACGAGGTGATGGCACCGGATGCCGCCGCATAATGCACCGGCGAGCCGAACACAAAACCGTCCGCCGTTTTTGCTTTCTCAACAAATTCATTGACCGGATCGTCCACAAAGCAGCGTCCGTTCTTAAGACAGACATTGCAGCCGATGCAGCCGGCGATCGGCTTTGCACCCACCTGAAAAATCTCGGTCTCAATGCCGTTCTTCTCGAGAGCCCCTGCCACCTCGCAGAGCGCTGTATAAGTACATCCCTTTTCCCTCGGACTTCCGTTTACCAATATTACTTTCATGTTCTTTCCTCCATCCTGGCAGATTTCCTGCCTTCTATTCTATGCCACTTTCCCTGTGATCGTACGCTTATGAAATATAAAGTGCTTCCTGCCTTGGGTGGGTCGGAATCGCTCCATTGATGTTCTCCGTCTTCCCTATGAAGCAAAGAAAAGCTGCCGTATCATCTGTTCCGGTGCAAAAATATCCTCAAACTGGAAATCCTCCTCCAGGAATTCCATATTTTCCTCGGAATGTTCTACTTCCTTTGAATACAGCTTTGCCACTGCCACCCGGTCTTCCACGGAGAATGTTCCTCCGTTCTCCAGAAAACGCAGTGCATCCATATCGCGGATCATCAGAATACCCGCCACCGCAAACTGTGCCTTATTTAAAATGTTGTCATCATAATACGATCTCATAAAATACCGGAATGTAAAGTAGACCAGCAGATGCTCATACTCATATTCCCTTCCCTGCTGCGCTGCGTGAAAGTTCCTGATACATTCCAGATAATTGTCCTCATGGAATGCTGCACGAAGACGTTTCTTTTCTTCCTCCCAGTTCTGGTCGAGCACTTCCAGCTGTTCGTAGCGCTCCATGCGTGCAAGAAACGCCGCATACGCCTCCCCAGGCGTTACCTCTTTCTCCCTGCACTCGGCAATCAGCCGGCTCTCACGCTGCTCTTGCTCCTGCCCGCTTACTTCCCCGCCTGTGTGGTATCCGTAAAGTTCCTGCTGCATCCTCTTACAATATAGAAGATACTCCGCCGCGCGCTCTGCCACCGGCTTCTCCCGGTTCTGAAGCAATGCCACCGCCGCCTTAGAAACGGCATTCAGCTGATCGGCATCCACAGACACTTCCTCATCGTCGTCATACCCCTCACCGTCGGAGGTATCATCCTCACACGCTGCCTCATCATTACCGTACAATGCCCCGTCGGCATCATAAGCTGCCTCGGCGTCGTCCCCGGTCCCGCAGAAATCCGGCATCTCATGCTCCTGCCAGGTGATCTTCTCGTCGGTGGAAAACATAATGTTTCCGACCTCCTCACATGCCAGACTTAAGATCTTCTCCCGGACGTCCTCATACTCCATGGTAAAGCGTGGGAACTCGGTGCAGATCTCGCTCAGTGCTTCCTCGCCCATCTTAATGCAGATGTCGCAGAGCTTTTTTTCATTTAAAAACGGGCAGTACCCGTCCTCGCGCATAATCATGGTGTTCTCCTCACCCTCCCTGATATGCGAGGTAATCTCTTTTCCCAGCTCTCCGCCCAGACTGCGGTAGTAATCCATCGTACCCTCATCGATGTCGATCTCCCAGCCATAGCAGCAATTATCCTTGCACTGATCTGCAATACAGTGAAACTTTTCATAGTAAGACGGTACTTTTAATATCATCGTTTGCTCCTGTCTGCGCCTCTTCCTGCGCCATTTTATATCCATTTACGGTGCAAAAAGGTGCGTCATCCGCCGCACCTTTTTGTAATCCTACTCATCTTTCCGGAAATGATCGCTCAACATATAGCCGATACACCAGACGCCTCCCGCCAGTGAGAGATACACAAACCCCTGCACCAGTGCGACCGCCAGCTTGATCAGAGACAAATCTCCTGCCATATGCGCCAGAATCACTCCTCTGACCGGTCCTCTTAAGATCATCCATCCTCCTACATAGAACCAGCCAACAACCCCCAGCGTGTAAAAAAACAACGCCAGCAATGCCTTCCATGTTATTTTCATATCTAATTCTCCCTTGTTGATCCTGCAATACCGCGTTTATTGTAACACAAACCGCAGGAAGATGCAAAATCCTTCCCTCTTCTACATCAGCTCCCGGATCTCTCCCGACCGGCAATACTCTGCACAGTCGATCACCCGCTGGTTGGAAGACCCCTTAAACAGCAGGGATATATCATGAAGCTCCGTCACAAACGGTCCGTCCACCAGCACATCGATCATGTGAAGCAGCTCCGCGGTATCTGCGGTACAGCATTTTCCGCCCGGCACAAGATCCCGGTCTAACACATAGCCGGTGTAGGCCCACACATCCTTCCCCGGACACTCCGCCTTCACTCTCCGCATAAACGGAAGCAGCGCCTTCTGATTCTCCGGTTCAAAAGGATCTCCTCCGAGCAGCGTCAGTCCCCGGATGTAATCCGGCTTCAAGGACGCAATGATCTCATCTTCCACCTCTCCGGTGAAAGGATTCCCGTATTCAAAAGCCCACGTCTCCGGCTGAAAACAGTCTTTGCAGTGATTTCTGCAGCCCGACACAAAGAGAACGGTGCGCACACCGGTTCCGTTTGCAATATCACAATATTTGATTGCCGAATAATTCATATCTTTTCTCCTCAACAGGGAAAGAAAGACTGTGGCTGCACAATCCCGTGCACACCACAGTCCCCCTGTTTTTATAAATGTAATACCCGTTCCTTGATCTCCTGTGTTCTGCCCTGATTCCAGAACTGCGTTCCAATATAGCCGCAGGTACGTCTTGCCACGCTCATCTTGTTCTGATCGCGGTTGCCGCAGTTCGGGCACTCCCATACCAGCTTGCCGTCCCGGTCTGTCACAATCTTGATCTCTCCGGCATATCCGCACTCCATGCAGTAGTCACTCTTTGTATTGAGTTCCGCATACATGATATTTTCATAGATGTACTGCATCACGGAAAGTACCGCTTCCAGATTGTTCTGCATATTCGGAACCTCCACGTAGCTGATTGCTCCGCCCGGGGACAGTTCCTGGAACTGTGACTCGAACTTTAACTTATCGAACGCGTTGATCTGCTCTGTCACATGTACATGATAGCTGTTTGTGATGTAGTTCTTGTCCGTCACACCCGGGATAATGCCGAAACGCTTCTGTAAGCATTTTGCAAACTTGTAAGTCGTCGACTCAAGCGGGGTTCCGTAGAGACTGAAATCAATGTCCGTCTCCTTCTTCCACTTGGCGCATGCATCATTCAGACGACGCATCACTGCAAGCGCGAATTCCGTGCCTTCCGGCTCCGTGTGGGATACGCCCTTCATATAGCGTGTGCACTCGCAGAGTCCCGCATAGCCGAGAGAAATCGTCGAGTAACCGTGATAGAGAAGTTCATCGATCGTCTCGCCTTTCTTCAGACGTGCAAGCGCACCGTTCTGCCAGAGAATCGGCGCCACGTCGGAAGGTGTTCCCTTTAAGCGGTTGTGGCGGATCATCAATGCCTGATAGCACATTTCCAGACGCTCATCCATGATCTCCCAGAACTTCTTCTCATCTCCTCCGGAAGAGCATGCCGCATCCACCAAATTCAATGTCACTACGCCCTGGTTAAAGCGTCCGTAATACTTGTGCTTTCCTTCTTTATAATTCTTGGCATGTGCCAGATTGCCCGTCGTGCGGTCTACCGTCAGGAAAGAACGGCATCCCATACAGGTATAGCAGTCGCCGTCTTTTAACTTTTTCATCATCTTCTCAGAGATATAATCCGGCACCATGCGCTTTGCGGTACATTCAGCCGCAAGCCTGGTCAGGTACCAGTATTTGGACCCCTCCCTGATATTGTCCTCCTCAAGCACATAGATCAGTTTCGGGAACGCCGGCGTAATATAAACGCCCTGCTCATTCTTGACCCCTAAAATCCTCTGATGAAGCATCTCCTCGATCACTGCTGCCAGATCGTCCCGAAGCTGTCCCTCCGGCACCTCATCCAGATACATAAACACCGTGATAAACGGAGCCTGCCCGTTGGTCGTCATCAGCGTGATGACCTGGTACTGGATCATCTGCACACCGCGGTTAATCTCCTCTTTGACCCGCATTTCCGCCATCTGGTTGACTTTCTCTTCCGTCGCCTCGATTCCGGCAGTCTCAAGCTCCTTGCGCACCTGCTTGCGGAACTTCTCACGGCTCACCTGCACAAACGGAGCCAGATGAGAAAGGGAAATACTCTGTCCGCCGTACTGGGAGCTTGCGATCTGCGCGATTGCCTGTGTGGCAATATTGCAGGCAGTAGAAAAGCTCTTCGGCGTATCGATCATCGTCTCGCTGATGACCGTACCGTTCTGAAGCATGTCCTCCAGATTGACCAGACAGCAGTTATGCATGTGCTGTGCAAAATAATCCGCGTCATGGAAATGGATGATTCCTTTCTCATGCGCCTCTACAATCTCCGGCGGAAGCAGGAATCTTCTGGTGATATCCTTGCTGACCTCACCGGCCATATAATCTCTTTGTACGCTGTTTACAGTCGGATTCTTGTTGGAGTTCTCCTGTTTTACTTCCTCGTTATTGCATTCCAGCAGACTTAAAATCTGCTCATCGGTAGAGTTGGACTTGCGCACCAGTTCTCTCTTATAACGATAAGTAATATAGTTGCGGGCAACATTAAACGCTTTCTGACTCATGATCTGGTTCTCCACCATATCCTGAATCTCCTCCACACTCGGGGAGCGCTTCATATTCTCGCAGGCTTTCTCAACATTGGAAAGAATCGCCTGAATCTTGTCGTCTCCAAGCTTTTCATAATCAATGACGCTGTCGTTTGCCTTGCGGATTGCAGCCTCGATCTTGCTGATGTCAAAAATGTCCTCGCTGCCACTTCTCTTAATAATCTTCATAACCGTTCAGAATCCTTTCTGTTAATTGCTTTTTCATTATACAATATCTAGTATTGTTGTCAATGCGTTTTCCTAGATTCTGTGGTTATTTTACCTTTTGAACAAAATTAACACCAAAACTTCGTCACTTTTTATTGTTTTGGTTTACAACAACATCTTGTGTCTTCTGCTATTGTCACATCCAGATTTTGTAGCATCTGATCCAGGCAGCGCTTCAGGTGCTCCACATCCTCCTCCGAAAGCCCCGCCGTCAGGCGCGCTTCCATCTCCCGTATATCGCGCTCCGCGCCATCCAAAAGCGCAGCGGCCTTATCTGTGAGCACCAGACGTTTTAAGCGCGCGTCGTGTGAGACCTGGGCGCGCTCGATCAGCCCCTTTCGTTCCATCACGGCAAGCATATTGGACGCCGTAGCTCTCGAGACCGAGAACGCCTCCTCAATGTCCCTCTGATAGACCTCCCGGTCTGCGTGATCCTTTAAAAAGCCGAGCGTCCAGCGCTGCATTCCCGTCAGATTGTCCTCGTTTTCCTCCCGTTTTGCTTCCATATTCTTATGGAGCTGGTTGTGGAGCAGGCGTATTTTGTATCCGATGGTCTCCGACCTTTTGATTCGTTCCATCTCTTCCTCTCTTCTGTCTGTTTTCTAAAATAATCATTGACTTCTGTTTTTAATTATCGTATAACATTATTGTTAGCACACTAACAATTAAAAATCAACAGAAAATTCAAAAAGGATGTGAAATTATGTTAAAAACACTTGGAGCACAGATCAGGGAGTTCAAAAAAGATTCCCTGCTTACTCCCGTCTTCATGATTCTGGAAGTCTTCATGGAAACAATCATTCCTCTGATGATGGCTTCCATTATCGATCAGGGTGTGGAAGCGGGCAACATCCACCATATCTACGTCATGGGTGCCTGGATGGTTGTCGCCGCCTGTTTCTCCCTCTTCTGCGGTGTCATGGGCGGAAAATACGGTGCAAGAGCCTCCGCAGGTTTTGCACGTAACTTAAGAAAAGCGATGTACGAGAACATCCAGAGTTTTTCGTTTTCCAACATCGACAAATTCAGTACCGCAGGTCTTGTCACCCGTCTGACCACAGATGTGACCAACCTGCAGAATGCCTACCAGATGCTGCTGCGCATGTGTGTGCGTGCGCCGATCAGTCTGATCTGCGCGATGTGCATGGCGTTTTTCATCAGCCCGAGACTGGCGAGCATCTATCTTGTTGCCGTCATCATTCTGGGCATCATTCTCGCCATCATCACCGTGCGCGCGCATCACTATTTTATGGAAGTTTTTCCAAAGTACGATGACCTAAATGCCTCCGTGCAGGAAAACGTATCCGCCATCCGCGTGGTCAAGGCTTATGTGCGTGAAGATTACGAGAAAAACAAGTTCCGCAAAGCCAGCCAGAATATTTACAACATGTTTGTCAAGGCGGAAAGCATTCTGGCTTTCAACAACCCGGTCATGCAGATCACCGTTTACAGCTGTATTCTTGCGATCAGCTGGGTGGGCGCAAAAATGATTGTCGGCGGAACATTGACAACCGGAGAACTAATGAGTCTTCTTACCTATTGTATGAATATCATGATGAGCCTGATGATGCTGTCCATGGTGTTCGTCATGCTGGCCATGAGTGTGGCAAGCGCCGAGCGTATCTGTGAAGTATTAAATGAGAAGAGTGACATCACCAATCCGGAAAATGCGGATAAGACCGTGCCGGACGGAAGCATCACCTTTGACCATGTGACCTTCCGTTACAGCAGGACATCCGCAAAGCCAGTGCTCTCCGATATTGACCTCTCCATAAAATCCGGCGAGACGATCGGTATCATCGGCGGAACCGGAAGTTCCAAGTCCTCGCTCGTCAACCTCATCAGCCGTCTCTACGATGTATCCGAAGGCCGTGTTCTCGTCGGCGGAAAAGACGTCCGTTCCTACGATCTTGACACCCTCCGCAACGAGGTCTCTGTCGTATTGCAGAACAATGTGCTTTTCTCCGGAACCATCTATGAGAATCTCCGCTGGGGAGATGAACATGCGACCGACGAAGAATGCCGTCACGCGTGCGAACTGGCATGTGCCGACGAATTCATCGAGCGTTTTCCGGATGGTTACAACACCTACATCGAGCAGGGCGGAACCAACGTCTCCGGCGGTCAGAAACAGCGTCTGTGTATTGCCCGCGCGCTCTTAAAGAAGCCGAAGATTCTGATTTTAGACGACAGCACCAGCGCGGTGGACACCGCTACCGATGCCAAAATCCGTCGCGCTTTTCTCACGGAGATTCCAAACACGACCAAGCTGATTATCGCACAGCGGATCTCCTCCGTTCAGGATGCAGACCGCATCATTGTGCTGGATAACGGAGAGTTGAACGGTTTCGGCACACACGAAGAATTATTGCAGACCAATGCCATTTACCGCGATGTCTACGAGTCACAGACCGGCGGCGGCGGTGATTTTGATGAAGGAGGTGCTGCCTGATGCCACAGAATGAAAAAAATGCAAAGCCGATCGGCGGACCGGGCGGCCGCGGCGGTCACGGTCCCAGACCGAATGTCAAGAATCCGGGAAAGCTTTTTATGCGCCTGCTTTCCTATATTATGAAAAATTATGCCGTACACTGCGTCATTGTCGTGATCTGTATTTTTATCACGGTTCTCGCAAGTGTGCAGGGAACCTGGTTCATGCAGACCTTAATCGACGGCTATATCCTGCCGCTGATGAAGCAGAGCGATCCGGACTTTTCTGGTCTCGCACACGCCATTTTACGCGTTGCCGTCTTCTACGGCATCGGCGCTATCGCAGCCTACATATACACAAGAATTATGGTCAATGTCTCACAGGGTACTTTAAAGCATCTGCGCGACGACATGTTCACCCACATGGAAGAGCTTCCCATCCGGTATTTTGACACACACTCCCATGGAGACATTATGTCAACTTATACCAACGATATTGATACCCTGCGCCAGATGATCAGCCAGAGTATGCCGCAGTTTTTGAACAGCATCATCTCCATCGTGAGCGTCTTTATCAGTATGCTTCTTCTCAACATTCCGCTGACGCTCGTCACACTTGTAATGGTCGGTGTCACACTGTTTGCCACAAAGAAGATCGGTGCCTTAAGTGCCCGCTACTTTATCGCACAGCAGAAAGATATTGCGACGGTCAACGGCTACATTGAAGAGATGATGAACGGTCAGAAGGTGGTCAAGGTCTTCACCCATGAAGAGGAAAGTATCGCCGATTTCAACCGGCTCAATGACCAGCTGTTCCACAGTGCAGACAATGCCAATAAGTTCGGTAACATTTTAATGCCGGTCAATGCACAGATCGGTAATATCAGCTACGTGCTCTGCGCGATCGTCGGCGGTATTCTTGCTCTGGGCGGATATGGCGGATTTACGCTCGGAAAGCTCGCAAGTTTTCTTACCTATAATAAGAGCTTCGGGCAGCCGATCAACCAGCTCTCCATGCAGCTTAACAATATCGTGATGGCACTCGCCGGATCAGAGCGTATCTTCGCTCTGCTCGATGAGCAGCCGGAAGTGGACGACGGCTACGTCACACTTGTCCGCGCCAGACAGGAGAACGGACAGATTGTGGAATCCAAAGAGCGTACGGGTATGTGGGCATGGAAGCACACCCATCAGGCAGACGGCAGTATCGATTATATTGAATTAAAGGGCGACGTGGTATTTGATGATGTCGATTTCGGCTATGTTCCAGAGAAGACCGTTCTTCACAACGTAGATCTCTACGCTACGCCGGGTCAGAAAATTGCCTTTGTCGGCAGCACCGGCGCCGGAAAGACGACCATCACCAACCTGATCAACCGTTTCTACGATATCCAGGACGGCAAGATCCGCTATGACGGCATCAATATCAACAAGATCAAAAAAGATGACCTGCGCCACTCTCTCGGAATCGTGCTGCAGGACACCCATCTTTTCACGGCTACGGTTATGGAAAATATCCGTTACGGCAAGCTGGATGCCACAGATGAGGAAGTCATGGCAGCTGCCAGACTCGCCAACGCAGATACATTTATCCAGCAGCTTCCGAACGGCTATGACACCCTGCTGACCGGCGATGGTGCCAACCTAAGCCAGGGACAGCGTCAGCTGCTTGCCATCGCAAGAGCTGCCATCGCCGATCCGCCGGTTCTGATTCTGGACGAAGCGACAAGTTCCATCGATACCCGCACCGAAAAGATTGTGCAGGACGGTATGGATAAGCTGATGGCGGGACGCACCACGTTCGTGATCGCGCACCGTCTCTCGACCGTGCGCAACAGTGACTGCATCATTGTCCTGGAACAGGGACGCGTCATCGAGCGCGGCAGCCACGATCAGCTGATTGAAAAACACGGCAAATACTATCAGCTGTATACCGGGAATTTAGCGGAAGGCTAAATTCCCGTGTAATTCCAGCGGAAGATGAAACTCCCAAAAAAATAGAACTGTCGCACTAAGCATAGCGTGCTTTGCTCTGATAAGTAATATTATTAGAGGACCACACCGTGGGATTTCAGATGGAAATGCAGCCGGAAATTCGGTTCAAAAAATGTGGAATTTCTAACCAACCGAATGTTTGCATCTTCGATGATCCGTGTCTTTCCAAGTTTGGAGCACTCCGCGGGTCATGTCCGCATCCCGGAGACAATTTGTAGGACTTTTGTGTGTGTCCCTTATTGGCACCTCTGAACAAAACATAACCGCGCGAAGCCGATGTCTGAATTGCCATCTGCCATGTTTTTAATAGCAGATGGCAACGAGTTTCGGTTCGCGCGGTTTTATATCGTCTGTGAAGAGGTGCCATTAGGGACACCAGAAAGTCCGCCCATTGTCTCCGGTGTGTCGGACATGCACCCGTCGGATTATCCAAACGTGGAAGAGACACGGAATCCGATGCAAACATTCAGCCGGAAGAAATTCTCACATTTTTCTCAAACGAATTTCCATCTGCATTTCCACATGAAATCCCGAAGTGCGTTTCTCATAATATTACTTATCACCCAAAAAAGGTCTATGCTTATTGCGGCAATCTATTTTATGAGGGATTCCTAATCTCCTCAAACTTCTCCCAAAATCCTTCGACAGTCTCCCCGCCGGAGCAGATCTTATCCGCCAGTGTCACGATCCATGCCTCCCTGCAGCACGGCGGAATCGGATTGAGCGGAAACATATGCCGACGGATCGTCTCCTTCTCAATCTCACTCAGTTCAAAATCTTCCATCGCATTCTGCAGCGCTTTTCCTGCATGATAAAATCCATGCCACTTATGGGAATCGTCCTTCTCATGCCAGTCGTACAGAAAATAGTCATGCAGTAACGCCCCGCGGATCAGCGCATGGCAGTTCACGCGGATTCTATACTTTTCCGCAATGTAAAAACTGACGTACGCCACCGCCACGCTGTGGCGGAATACGCTCGTGGAACCATGCTGCATAAACCGGCTGGAGGAGAGAAACCTGGAATTTTTGCATACCTCCGTAAGAATCTCCCGAAAAACTTTCTCATTCTCTTTTGACAAATGAATCCGCTTCTTTTTTCTGTCCATTTCCCTTAAACACTTCCTCTGTCAGATCTGATAACCACCGGATCTCATTCGGCTGCATGGCAAGATCAAAACCACCTCTGTTTCAAGTCCTACCTGTCCACTTCGATTGTGATTACAATTCCATCTCCCGCATCTTCCTGAATCGCTTCCTGCACACCCTGAATCACATCTTCCTGCAGCGCATCCTTGTTAGTAGAAGATTTTGCATACATTTTGATCTCCGGATTACCGAGACTTCTCACATCATCCCACGTAAATTCAGCCAGATTGATCCCGGTCGGGTTATTCAAAATCTCCAGGTCATCCATATCACAGTAGAGTTCCATTCCATGCAGCGTGCACACTGCTCCAAAATTCTGGGAGTCTCCGTTTTCATCCTCATACTTATACGTTGTTGTCGTGCTGCGTATCAGACGCTCGATCTCATAGATAATCTGCCCCCATACCTGTGATGCCATCCAGTCGTCATCCTCGTATGTTCCGTTTGCGACCAGATACGTGCTGATATACCAGGAGTGGGAATTGTTATATCCGTAATCAATGCTGTAATAATCATAGGTGTCGTATACGTATCCGTCTAAAGTAGGATGATTATTGCTGGTATAATAGTGTTTTCCGTTTACCTTATCTTCCTTCTCGGTCCTTGTGATCTCATACCCGTCCGGCAAAAACGATTTCAGAACGTCGCCGTATTTCCGCTCCAGATGATAGCTTTTATGATATCCGCAGCCGCCAATAAGGCTGACTGCTGTCAGACATGCCAGTGCCACTCTGTATTTGCAGTGCAAAAAATGTTTTTTCTCTCTGCTTAACTGCATCATTTTCTCTTCCTGTCCTATACGTTATTGTCTAATATACTTCGGCTTATTTTAACATATCTAATTACAAACGTGCAAGTATAACGCACAAAAAGAATCGCAGTCCATGGAAACATGAACTGCGATCCTTCTATGCATTACACAATCTGCTGATCGGACTGATTATTTGTACAGCTCTACCAGTCTCTGTAAGTGCTCGTAACGAGCCTTTGCAGCTTCCTCGGAAGCCTTGAACAGTCTTTCTGCTCTCTCCGGGAATGCTCTGGTCAGACGGCTGTAACGTGTCTCGTTGTTCAGGAAATCCTGATAAGAACCGTCGCCCGGCTTGGATGTCAGAGTGAACGGATTCTTGCCCTCTGCCTTGAGCTGCGGATTGAAGGAGAAGAGGTTCCAGTAACCTGCTGCTACTGCTTTCTTCATCTCATCCTGGCAGTGGTTCATACCACCCTTTACACCGTGCAGCTCACATGGAGCGTAACCGATGATCAGAGACGGTCCGTTGTAAGCCTCAGCCTCAGCGATAACCTTGACAGCCTGAGCCATGTTTGCACCGAGAGCGATCTGTGCTACATATACATAACCGTAGCTCATAGCGATCTCTGCAAGGCTCTTCTTGCCAACTTCCTTACCAGAAGCTGCGAACTGGCAAACCTCACCGATGTTGGAAGCCTTGGAAGCCTGACCACCTGTATTGGAGTACATCTCGGTATCGAATACCATAACGTTTACGTTCTCACCGGAAGCAAGTACGTGATCCAGACCGCCGAATCCGATATCGTATGCCCAACCGTCACCACCGAAGATCCATACGGACTTCTTAGCGAGGTAATCTTTCTTCTCAACTGCAGCCTTTGCATCCGGGCATCCGGCTGCTGCTGCCTTCTCTAACTCTGCTACAAGAGCTGCTGCTGCAGGAGTATTTGCCTTTGTATCGTTCTTTGTCTCAACGAACTTGTCAAATGCTGCCTTTAACTCAGCGCTTGCCTTGTCAGATGTTGCGCACTTCTCTGCAGAAGCGATTGCCTGCTCACGAAGTACCTTCTGACCGATTTCCATACCAAGACCATGCTCAGCGTTATCCTCGAATAAGGAGTTTGCCCATGCCGGTCCCTTCTTGGAATCTTTGTTTACCGTATATGGTGATGTAGCTGCCGGACCACCCCAGATAGAGGAACATCCGGTTGCGTTACTGATGTACATATGCTCACCGAACAGCTGTGTGATCAGACGAGCGTAAGATGTCTCAGCACATCCTGCACAGGAACCAGAGAACTCAAGCAGCGGCTGGTTGAACTGGGATCCCTTTACAGTGTTGTCTGCCGGCATGCCAGGCTTCTTGCCTACGTTTGCTACCAGGTAATCGAATACCGGCTGCTCTTCTGCCTGAGACTCCTGCGGAACCATCTCGATTGCGCCTACCGGGCAGACAGTGATACACTCACCGCATCCCATACAGTCTAACGGAGATACGCTCATGGTGTACTTGTACTCGCTTGCCTTCGGCTTTGTATCTGCAAGCTTGATGTTGGAAGGAGCTGCCTTCACCTCATCCTCGCTCAGCATGAACGGACGAATGGTTGCATGAGAACATACAAATGCACACTGGTTACACTGGATACACTTCTCAGCATTCCATGTCGGAACGGTTACGGCTGTACCACGCTTCTCATATGCAGCAGCGCCAAGCTCGAACTGTCCGTCCGGGTTCTCCTTGAATGCGGATACCGGAAGGGAATCGCCATCCATTAAGGAGATCGGCTCCATTAAGTCTCTTACCATCTTAACAGTCTTCGGAAGACCCTTAAGCTCTGCAGGAGCTGCGTCTGCCTCCGGATTCTTCCAGGAAGCCGGAACCTCTACCTTATGTACTGCGTCTACACCGGCATCAATTGCCTTGTAGTTCATCTCTACAACTGCGTCGCCCTTCTTACCGTAGGACTTCTTAGCTGCAGCTTTCATGAACTCTACTGCCTGATCGATCGGCATAACGTTTGCAAGTTTGAAGAATGCAGACTGTAAGATCGTGTTGGTACGCTTGCCCATACCAATCTCGATTGCCTTGTCGATTGCGTTGATTGTATATAACTGAATGTTGTTCTCTGCGATGTACTTCTTCGCATCTGCATTCAGATGATGAGCTAACTCTTCATCAGACCACTGGCAGTTGATCATGAATACTCCGCCCGGCTTAACGTCCTGAACCATCTTGAATCCCTTGGTTACATAAGACGGGTTATGACATGCAACGAAGTCTGCCTGGTTGATGTAGTACGGGCTTCTGATTGGCTTGTCACCGAATCTTAAGTGGGAAATGGTAACACCACCGGTCTTCTTGGAGTCATACTGGAAGTATGCCTGGATGTACTTGTCTGTGTGGTCACCGATGATCTTGGTGGAGTTCTTGTTCGCACCAACAGTACCATCACCGCCGAGACCCCAGAACTTACACTCTACAGTACCTTCTGCAGATGTGATCGGAGCCGGCTTAACCTCTGGTAAGCTTAAGTTCGTAACATCATCTACGATACCGATTGTGAAACGAGCCTTCGGAGCATCTTTCTCCAGCTCTTTGTATACAGCGAATACACTTGAAGGAGGTGTATCCTTGGAACCTAATCCGTAACGTCCGCCTGTCAGGACAACAGTGTCGAGACCAGCCTCACGGAGTGTGGTTGCAACATCAAGGTATAACGGATCACCAAGTGCACCCGGCTCCTTTGTTCTGTCAAGAACAGCAACCTTCTTAGCTGTCTTAGGAAGAGCCTTTAAAAATGCCTCTGATACCCACGGACGATACAGACGAACCTTTACAAGTCCGACCTTCTCACCCTTAGCGGTTAAGTAGTCGATTACCTCTTCAGCTACGTCGTTGATGGAACCCATAGCTACGATAACGCGCTCTGCGTCCGGTGCTCCGTAGTAGTTGAACAGATCATAGTTTGTGCCAAGCTTCTCGTTGACTTTCTTCATGTACTTCTCAACGATTGCCGGGAGTTCATTGTAAGCTGTGTTGCAAGCCTCACGATGCTGGAAGAAAACATCTCCGTTCTCGTGGGAACCACGCATAGCCGGATGCTCCGGATTCAGTGCATGTGCACGGAACTCTGCAACTGCATCCATGTTGCACATCTCTTTGAGATCTGCATAATCCCACTTCTCGATCTTCTGGATCTCATGGGAAGTACGGAATCCGTCGAAGAAGTTGATGAACGGAACCTTACCCTCGATTGTAGCAAGATGAGCTACCGGGCTTAAGTCCATAACTTCCTGCGGGTTGGTCTCGCACAGCATAGCGAAACCGGTCTGACGACAGGCGTAAACATCGCTGTGATCACCAAAAATATTTAAAGACTGGGTAGCTACGGTACGCGCGGATACGTCGAATACACAAGGAAGCTGCTCGCCTGCGATTTTGTACATGTTCGGGATCATAAGTAACAGACCCTGAGATGCTGTAAAGGTTGTGGTCAGCGCACCTGCTGCAAGGGAACCGTGTACGGCACCTGCTGCACCTGCCTCAGACTCCATCTCTACGACTTTGACCTGATTGCCAAAAATATTCTCCTGTCCTGCTGCAGACCACTGATCTACGGTATCTGCCATCGGGCTGGAAGGTGTAATTGGGTAAATAGCTGCAACATCTGTAAACGCATAAGCTACGTGAGCTGCCGCTGTATTACCGTCCATTGACTGTTTTGCTCTGGACATTATTATTCCTCCTTAAATTAAAATAGAGTGTCATATTCCGACTTAAGACTAATTTTAGCATTTAATTTGTCGATTGTAAAGGTTTCAGACTGTACGAAAACGTGTGCAATCTACATTTGTCATGTTCTGTTTGTCCCTGGTCAGATATACTTTTTTTCAAACTCCTCCAGGGGCAGCGGGCGGTCAAAATAATAGCCCTGACCGTAGTTAAAACCGCACTCCATCAAAAACGTCCGCTGCTGCTCCTCCTCGATTCCCTCAAAAATCACCTCCTCCTTTGCCGACTGGATGAACTGCCCCATCTGATAGACAAAAGCACTCTGTCCGTTCTGGTGGATTTTGTCGGTAAAGCTCTTGTCGATCTTCACTACATTCGCCGGGATTTCCAACAGCACGCTCAGCGACGAGTAGCCGGTTCCAAAATCATCGATGGCGATGCGGTAGCCGAGTTTGCCAAGTCTGGTAAGACACGCCTTTAAGCTGTCTAACTTCTCCACAATCACACTCTCCGTCACCTCGATCTCTATGTAGCACGGATCAATCCCGTACCGCTGCAGGGTATTCTGCAGGCGTTCGATAAAATCGTCGCCGCCGTTCTCAAAATTTCTCCTGGAAAAATTGGTGGAGATCGTAAACAGTTCTCTTCCGGAATCCCTCCAGCGGCGCATTGCCCGAAGCAGCTGTTCCAGAATATAAAAATCCAGATCCACGATATAGCCTATATTTTCCAGTGCAGGGATAAACCGTGCGGGAGACAGAATCTCGCCGGATTCCAGACGCCAGCGTGCAAGCGCCTCGGCGCCGTAGACCCGCTCCTCGCGGAGCAGGAACTTCGGCTGTAAATATACCTCGAACTCGCCCCGCTGCAGTGCCGCGTAAAATCTTCCGGTAATCCGGATTCCCTCATCACGTTTTTTCCTCATGTCATCCCGGTAAACGACCGCTCCCACATTCTGCTCCTTGGCAAGCTTTCGTGCCAGATTGGCTCCCTCCAGTATCTTCTCAAACGTCTCTTCCCCGTCATCGATAAAGCAGATTCCAGCCGAAAGCTGCATGGCTCCCGCCGGATAGCGGATCTTTAACTGTTCGCCAAACATCTGATCCTCTCTCTCCACAAGCCCCAGAATGTTCTTTTTGTCCGTTCCTCTGACCAACTCAATGAAATAATCCGAATACATTCTACAGGCCTCCACGACATGGGACTCGCTGCGGATTAACGCTGCAAGCTCCTGCAGAATACTGTCGCCGGCCTCCTGTCCATAATTTTCATTTACATAGGCAAAGTTGTTCACGTCCAGATTTACCAGCGCGTACACCATGTTCTCATCCTGCGCAAGCCCACCGCTCTTTAATTTTTTCCGGATCAGCCTGCGGAATGTGTCCAGATTATACAGTTCCGTCAGCATATCCTGATTCTGCAGATGCCGTATCTCTGCCTGGTCATCGCTCTGCCTGCTGCGAAGGGAGACAAATACAGCAACCACCCGCGCGAGTTCACTGAGCATCCCTGCTTCCTCTTTGGAAAATCCCTCTGCACTGCTGCTTCCCACACACAGGCAGCCACTTCTGTTACCGGAAAATTCAAACTTTACATTTCCACAGTTTTTGATGGAAGTTCCATGATATTTCTCCGCCCCCAACTGGGGAACCTCCGTTAATATATCTTCCGTTGGCGTCGAGACAAAACGCCCGATTTCCGCCTCCCGGAACACTGTAACCGATTGTGGGAATACCTGTTGTTCCACCCGGCTGCCATCCCGGTTCCAGTAATTCATCAACACCATTTCCTGCTGTTCTTCCCGGTACTCAAACACCATGGCAAAGCCCAGCCCGTATTTTTTCCCAATCTGTTCGATCAGCACGTTCAAAGATCCGTTGATATCTTTCGCATGCGAGAGAAGGCTGAACGCAAAATTCAGGAACTCTTTATCCACCTTCTGCCCGCTTTCCGGAGCATATTCAATCCTGTCGCGCCTGCGCTCCCGCTCTGCTCCCTCTTGCTGCTTTTTGCCCGCAAACGAATAGTGGTCTTTTCCTTCCCGCTTCGTGGCATACATCGCCCGGTCAGCCATCGCAAACAGGGTCTCATAATCTCTTCCATCCTCGCCGTATACTGCCATGCCGATGCTGAGCGTCACCTCAACGATGGCGTCGTCGCCGATCAGCTTTTTTCTGGCTTCCCGGCCCAGCGCCGCGGCGCACGCTTCTGCCTCCTTTGGAGCCACATCCCGCATCAGCGCCAGAAATTCATCTCCTCCGACTCTTGCGGTGACATCTGTCTCCTGAAACTGGCTTTGCAGCACGCCGGCAATATCAGTAATTACCGTATCTCCGACGGTATGCCCGAATGTATCGTTGATCCGCTTAAAATTATCAATATCGATCAGGAACAGCACATGCTGTTTTTCCGGCTCACTTTTTAAAATCCGTTCTACCTCTCCGGATGCCGCCACCTTATTATAAAGCCTTGTCAGCGGGTCGCGCTTCGCCTCCTCCGACAGTTCCTCCTGAATCCTGCGGTCGGAGCTGACATCGTAGCTGCGTCCGATGATGCGGATAATCTGTCCGTTGTCCCCGACAATGCTCCGGTAAATCGTCCGGTACCACACATATACAGGTTCCTCCCCGGCAGCCGCCACATTCATCCGGTAATCAATACTTCCTGTCCGCACATCCCTGCTGGCTGCCTCCAGCACCCTGGCATACGCGGCACGATCCTCCTCGCAGATATCCGCGAGCATCTCCTCATAATCCATATATCTGCGCCCTGCCGTTCCCGGCTGCCCGTTCCCGCGATATTTGCGCGGCACCCTGAAACGCCGCTGTGCAACGTCGTACTCTAGCGGGAATTCATCGGTGACCTCTTCTAACATGCTGTACTGCTCCTCCATCAGGCGCAGTTCTTCCTCCAGATTCTTCCGCTTGTCTATGTTCCAGCTTGCCAGGATATAGTAAGGTACCGCGTCCCGGTAATAATACAGTCTGCACCGCATCAGTTCCCAGCAGACGCCGCCGCTCTTCGTACGGATGCGCAGTTCAATCTCCTCCGTGGTTCTTAGTTCCCGGCACACTTCGATGGCATCCTCGAACACACCGGTATCGTCCCGGTACAAATACTCCACAAACGGCGTATTTCCGGTCAGTTCCTCCCTGTCATACCCCTCTGCATGCAAAAATTCCCGGTTCACCATCTCAATATACAGCTCATTCCCGCCGCGGACTACCGCTATTCCGACCGGCATCTTGCCGATCAGATCTTTTCTCTGCCCCCGCTCCATGTCTATTGTATTTATTTGCGTATCCCCATACTCCATAAAATCAATCTCCTGAGATGCAATTTCCTCTGTCATACTTAAGATAACTCCGATTGCCTTCCCGTACATTATATCAAATTTTTAACGAAATCCAAACAATTTGTCACAGCGTGAAAGCCCTTTTTAATAAGAAGTTCCGGTTGCATTTCTCCGTATTTTTTAGTATGATACGAATTGGTGCAATAAAAGCAGGTGATTTACAAGAAAAGTTAGGAGAACATAAATATGATCAGTACAAGCAACATCACTTTACGAATCGGAAAAAAAGCTCTCTTTGAAGATGTCAACATCAAATTCACAGAGGGCTGCTGCTACGGTCTGATCGGTGCAAACGGCGCCGGAAAATCTACGTTCCTCAAGATTCTGTCCGGCCAGCTTGAACCGACGAGCGGAGAAGTCATCATCACGCCGGGTCAGCGTCTTTCCTTTTTGCAGCAGGATCATTTTAAATATGACGAGTACACGGTACTCGATACCGTTATCATGGGCAACAAGCGTCTCTACGATATCATGAAGGAAAAAGACGCGATCTACATGAAAGAGGATTTCACGGACGAGGACGGTATCCGCGCCAGTGAGCTTGAAGCCGAGTTCGCAGATATGGACGGCTGGAATGCTGAATCCGATGCAGCCACCATGTTAAACGGTCTTGGCATCCCGACGGAGGATCACTACACGCTCATGGCGGATATGCCAAGTGCCTTAAAGGTCAAGGTTCTCCTTGCACAGGCGCTCTTCGGCAACCCGGACATTCTTCTTTTGGATGAGCCGACCAACCATCTGGATCTCGATGCGATCAGCTGGTTAGAAGAATTCTTAATCAACTTTGAGAACACGGTCATCGTTGTTTCCCACGACCGCTACTTCTTAAACAAAGTCTGCACAAACATTGCAGATATCGACTACGGAAAGATCCAGCTCTACGCCGGCAACTATGATTTCTGGTATGAGTCCAGCCAGCTTCTCGTAAAGCAGATGAAGGAAGCCAACAAGAAAAAAGAGGAGAAGATCAAGGAGCTGCAGGAATTCATCTCCCGTTTCTCCGCGAATGCTTCCAAATCCAAGCAGGCGACTTCCAGAAAGCGTGCCCTGGAAAAGATTCAGCTCGACGAAATCCGTCCGTCCAGCCGTAAATACCCGTATATCGATTTCCGTCCGAACCGTGAGATCGGCAATGAAGTTCTGACCGTCGAAGGCATTACCAAGACCATCGACGGCGTCAAGGTGCTCGACAATGTCTCCTTTATCGTCGGACATGACGACAAGATCGCGTTTGTCGGAAGCAACGAGCTGGCAAAGACAACGCTCTTTAAGATTCTTGCCGGTGAGATGGAGCCGGATTCCGGCACCTACAAGTGGGGCGTGACGACCAGCCAGTCCTACTTCCCGAAGGATAACACCGAGATCTTTGATACCGATCTTCTGATCGTTGACTGGCTGACACAGTTCTCCGAGATCAAGGATGCAACCTATGTCCGCGGTTTCCTCGGACGTATGCTGTTCGCCGGAGATGACGGTACCAAGAAAATGCGTGTCCTCTCCGGTGGAGAAAAAGTACGTGTCCTGCTTTCCCGCATGATGATTATGGGAAGCAACGTGCTGATCTTAGATGAACCGACCGACCATCTGGATATGGAGTCCATCACCGCATTAAACAACGGACTCATCAAGTTCCCGGGCGTTATTCTTTTTGCCTCCCGTGACCATCAGGTTGTCCAGACCACAGCGAACCGTATCATCGAGTTCCTGCCGGACGGCACCTTTGTCGACAAGGTATCCACCTACGACGAATACCTCGAGAATGATGAGATGGCAAGAAAACGTCAGGTATACTCCATGTCATCGGATGACGAGGGCGATAACTAAGACCCGGTCTTTTTTACAAAATCACACGGGAGCGCTGTGTCAGGAAAAATCTCCGGCATAGCGCTCCCGTTTTCTGTTCTTCTAAATTCTGTTTTCACTCCCGCCGATTCCGCGATCCTGTTCTCCGGCGCCCCTACGCTTCCTTAGGCTTCCGGTACTCTGCCTCCCGCATACCGAGCGCAAACGCTCCCATAATACCCGGATTTTCTCCAAGTGCCGGCGGCACGAGGTAGGTATCGATCTCCTTTAAGATTTTCTCATTGGAAATATACCCGCCCAGCAGTTCCTGCACTTTCGTGCGCACCATTGAAAAGAGCTGGCTCTGGTGCATAATTCCGCCCCACAGCACAATCTTCTGCGGAGAATACGTCAGAACATAATTTGCAACCGCCTCCGCGAGATAGAACGCCTCCATCTCCCAGACATCCTCCCGGTCCGCCAGTTCCTTTGCCGGTCTGCCCCAGCGCGCCTCCACCGCCGGACCGCTTGCAAGCCCTTCCAGACAGTTGGCATGGTACGGGCATTTTCCGGCGTAGGTGTCTTTCGGGTGACGCTGCAGAAGAAGATGTCCTGCCTCCGGGTGCACCAGCCCGTGCATGAGCGCCCCGTTACAGTAGACGCCCACGCCAACGCCGGTGCCGACGGTAATATAGATTGCCGTGTCGCAGTCTTTTGCGGCTCCCCAGGTAACTTCGCCAAGCACCGCCGCATTCACGTCCGTATCAAATCCGACCGGGACGCCGAGCGCCCGTGTAAAAGTTCCCACCATATCGACATTCTGCCATTCCAGCTTCGGCGTGCTGGTAATATATCCATAGGTCGGGGACGCACGGTGCAGATCCACCGGTCCGAAACACCCGATTCCGAGTGACGAGATTCCTTTTCCCTCAAAAAACGCAGCCATGCGCGGCAGGGTAATCTTGGGCTTCTCTGTGGGAATCGTCACACGCTCTGTGATTGTGACCTGATTTTCTCCCGGCTGTCCTTTGTCTGTCTGCACTTCCCCGATCGCGCACACCATCTTGGTGCCGCCCGCTTCTATTCCACCAATCCGCATCCTTCTCTTCCTCCCTTTTCTTATATATACCACTTCGGAGTTCTCTCCGCCAGTCATATTTCAAAGAACCGGAATATTTAAGAGACAGCAGCCCTCCCGGATGAATTAGAAAATTCTCCGCACCGCCAGCACGCTGCGGTAGGTTACCGGAGAAGTCAGCGTAATGCCTGTCTTTTCATTGCTCGCATGAATCAGTGTGTTATTGCCCGCATAGATGCCGACGTGGCCGCTATAGCAGACAATGTCGCCCGGCTGGATTTCCGACAGGCTGACGGCATATCCCACACTCCGCTGTTCCGACGATGTGCGCGGCAGATTGATTCCAAATGCCGCATACACGCCCTTGACAAATCCGGAGCAGTCGGTTCCGTTTGTCAGGCTGTTGCCGCCGTATACATAAGGGTTTCCCAGAAACTGTCTCGCGTAATCGACCACCGCCTGACCGTTGGAGGAAGCCGTCTGCGCACTTTGCCCCGCACTGCTTCCGGAACCGCTTCCCGCGCTGCCTCCGGAACTGCTTCCCGCGCTGCTTCCGGAACTGCTTCCCGCACTGCTGCCCGCGCCGGATTTTTTCACCTCCTGTTTTTCTGCCGCTTTGCGGGCTGCTTCCTGTTCTGCTGCCGCACGTGCCGCCTCCGCCTCTCTGGCTTTGCGCGCTTCCTCCGCCGCACGGGCTGCCGCCTGCCGTTCTGCTTCCTCTCTGGCAAGCCGCGCCTCTTCCTCCGCTTTTGACTCTGCATGAATGTACTCTGTGGACAGCGTCACATAATCCAGTGCCACATAACCGTCACCGTCCGCGGTGGACACTTTCGCCCAGCCTTCCGTCGACTCGTCGGTTACCACAACGTCATCGCCGTCCGGCAGCATGGTAAGCACCTTCGCCTCGGTTGTCGGCTCCGTCCGCACGAACAGGGTCGTCGTTGTGACGGTCGCCAGGCGCGTTCCCACACTTCTGGCAAGCTCCTCATCCCCCACGACCACATATTCCGCCTTGACATATCCGTTCACATTTCCGGACGTAATCCGGTACCACCCGTCCTCCGTCGTCTCCAGCACAGTGGCTGCGGATTTGTCGTAAAGTTTTCCAAGAATTTCACTCTCCGTATCCGGTTCCTGCCGCACGTTGACATAGTGATTCACCTGCGCCACTGCAATATCCGCAAACTCTGACGCGGTCTGCGGAAGTTCATTTTCCGCAATCTCCGCCGTCTCCCACGCTTCCTCTGCCACCATCTCCGGTTCCATCATCCGCGCCACAGCCGCGTTACTTTGCAGTTCCTCCACAACATCCGCCGTCTGCGCCTGCACTCCTCCCGCTTCCTTAAGCACCTGTGCCAGCGTCTGTGTCACGCCCGCCACCGGCACCTCACGTTTTTCCTGTCCTGCCTGCACCATTCCATAGCTTCCCAGTGTGACGGCTCCCGCCAGCAGAAGCGCCAGTATTGTCATTCTTTTCTTCATTATGTAGAATCCTCCCGATTTATTCCATATGCTTCCATATTGTTACTTATTTGTTACAAAAATATTTCATTTCTGCAACAACCGTATTGTAACAAAGGAACCACATGGAATCTACAGGGAACTCTTTCCATTTTTCGCTCTCTTTTGTCCGGTCTGCCGCTTTGTCCCGCAACGCAAAAGGAACCCAAAGGTTCTTTCGTCCCTGCGGGTTCCCTTCGTATTTTCCTTCCGGTTTAACCTAAACTTCCTTACTAATAGCAGAAGCTGTGTCCGCCGATCTTTTGGTCCAGTCTCGGCGTCAACGGTTCCGTAGAAAAATATAACGTATCATTTCTTAATATATGTGTATTTCCATTCAATACCTCATGAATCGAAGTGTATTCCTTCTCCGTGGGGTTTGCCCGCTCTCTGTTCTTCCAGGAACAGAACTGCGTCGGGTTTCCCTGACTGAGCACGTCATACAAGGTATCTGGATATTTTTCGGAAGCCATCCGGTTAAAAACTACCTCGACCACGGCTTCCTGCCCTTCTGTCGGCTCGCCCTGCGATTCCAGCCAGACGATTTTTGCCAACAAATCTATCTCCTCCTGCGTCAATGTGATATTCCAGCGGTTCTCTGCACCGGCCGTCGTCTCTGCCGTCGCAGGCTTGCTCTCTGCCGCCTCCGGCGCCTCTGCTTCCTCCGATGCTGCCTGTACTTTGGCTTCCGGCGTCTCTGCTTTCTCCGATGCTGCCTGTACTTCTTGTGCCGCATCGGACGGTGCCGCACTTGCTACCATTGTTCTGGGGTTCTTTGTGATTCCTGTCGCTTCATCTGATTCTGTCGTAAATGAATATCCGGATAAAACACGGCACACACCCGCAACCGGAACCTCAGTTCCGTCTGCCGCAGAAATTACATACGCGCTGCTGATCTCTTCTCTGCTCTCCCGTATCGTGTTCTTCTCCTCAATGTTGGCCGCAACCATAAGACAAATGCATAAAGTGCACAGCATTGTCACGTCCAATATTTTTCTGTTCATTTTGCTCCTTTCCTCAAGAATGATACTCTGTGAGCTGCTCTCGCACTCGTTGTTTCATCATACTAGATTCTTCCCAAAAGTCAAATTTCCCATTCACAAAATTCCAGAAAATTTTTCTTTACATTTTCCCAGAAATGCGGCAAAAGCGTGTTCTGTCGTATCCAATACTTCCGAGGAATGCTTTGATGTGTTAAAATAGAACTGCTCAAACTCACAAAAAAAACATCCCGAAACGGGATGTTTTCTATATTCCTTCCAATATTCCTGCGCGGTTTCTGCTGTCGCAAATCCCGCCATTTTTGTACCTTTTCCGGCACAATCTTCCTCGGCTACCGTGTGAGAAACAGTTCTTCAAACACCGGGATTTTGTGTTCCGGATCCGCCTGAAAGATCGCAACATGCGCATCGTCTGTGCTCCTGTCGGCAAATGCCGGATATAAAAACCCGCAGACCGGCCGCCCCGGCTCGTACTCTCCCACCAACGGAGCGACTGCACCGATCAGATATTCATATACCTCCTCCGACTCCCCCTGCCGCTCCTTGTCCGATGCCTTTACCGGCACATCATAGCGGTCGTGAAAGACCAGAATCGCATACGGCTCCCTGCTACGGTACCGGGCACCCACAAGCTCATAAAACGTGTACAGCAGCGCATCATTTTTCAGTCCGCACTCGCGCATTCCGTACAACAACTGGCGCATTTTCCTCTGTTCTGCGCCATCCCCGAATGCGTAGCTGCGCAGGTTTACATTGGTTGCTGCAAACGGAACCGCTTTGGCAATCGCCAGATTTTTCTCCTTTTCCGCCGCAGACAGATTGAGAAAGTTCACATTAAAACTCTCATCGATCTCTCCGTCCGGCTCCATATAGCCGCCTGCCACACGCGTAAAGGAAGTACGGCTGGGCGTCATTCTGCGTGTCAGCTCCAGCATATCTTCTCTGTTTATCATAATTTCTCCCGTCCCGTGTTTTTATGATAACATTTCATTGCCGGCACATCCATGCTTGTCTTCACCACACTTATGTTCCGCGCAGGAATGCTCATGCTCATGATGAGAACATCTCACATCGGGATTGTAATCTAATTTTCCTGCAAGATAAGCTTCTACCGCTTCATCTGCCGCACCGGACACTCCACCATACAGCTTTATGCCGGCAGTTGCAAGTGCGCTTTGCGCACCGCCTCCGATTCCGCCACAGATCAGCACATCCGCACCCGCCTCCGTCAAAAATCCGGCAAGTGCCCCGTGTCCCTGTCCATTTGTGTCGACAATCTGGGATCTTACCACCTGGCTATTCTCAATATCATATAATTTAAACTGTTCCGTGTGTCCAAAGTGCTGAAATATTTCTCCATTTTCATAGGTAACTGCAATTCTCATCCGATCTGTTTCCTTTCTTTGAATATCATCTTTTCCGACGGACGTTGAGGTGCGCCTGCATATTTTATTGCAACAAAACAGGGCCGTTCCATCACACAATCGATAATTCCCGCCTGAAATCTCCAGTGTCTTTCCGTTTACGATGCTGTCCGCCATTTTATATCTGGCTGACTCATAAATTTCGGTCACTGTTGTGCGGGCAATCCCCATCTGCTTCGCACATTGTTCGTGCGTACACTTCTCAAGGTCTACAAGACGAATCGTTTCATACTCATCCATCGTCATAATGACTTTTTCCCTTGCCGGAACACCATTCGGGCAAAAATTATCATATGCCGCTTCCATACAGATTCTTCTTGCTTTTGTCGGTCGTGCCATCTTTTCTCCTCATGCCTATTTCCGTCATATGTCAAAAACTATTATACCGCAATTTTCCTTTTTTCACAACTCCCTATGAAAATTGATATACTGACCGTCTGCCGCCATCACAATGCGATCCCGTTTACAATCTGTAAGAATATGTAAAACGCCCGTATTGTGATCCCGCCTTTGCATATACTATCCTGTAGGAGGTGAGATCATGATCGCCTGGTTTCTTTATCTGATCTTAACTGTAAAAAAAGATTCTTCGGCTCAGAATTGAGCCGGCTGTTTCATCGTAGGATACAAATAGAAAAATATAACGGGAAAAAGATTCTTACAGAAGGGAAAAGAAAGGATATGATATAACATGAAATGCAGCACAGCATGAAAAAAACACCGAATTTACGGTGTTTTTAGAGCAGGGGATGAGAGAATCGAACTCCCACCAAAGGTTTTGGAGACCCCTATCATACCATTTGACCAATCCCCTATATTTATAAAAATGACGTATCAGATACGTCATTTATTATCTTACTAGATATCTCACAAAAAATCAATGGTATATTGTACCTTCAAAACTTCATACAGAAATCATCCAACAAACTTTTTGGTCAAGCCCTCGATCGATTAGTAACAGTCAGCTCCACACGTTACCGTGCTTCCACCTCTGCCCTATCTACCTTGTAGTCTTCAAGGGATCTTACTCACTTATGTGAGGGATATCTCATCTTGAGGGGGGCTTCACGCTTAGATGCCTTCAGCGTTTATCCCTTCCGGACTTGGCTACTCTGCCATGCCGTTGGTCGACAGCAGATACACCAGTGGTCCGTCCATCCCGGTCCTCTCGTACTAAGGACAGCTCCTCTCAAATATCCTCCGCCCGCGCCGGATAGGGACCGAACTGTCTCACGACGTTCTGAACCCAGCTCGCGTACCGCTTTAATGGGCGAACAGCCCAACCCTTGGGACCTGCTACAGCCCCAGGATGCGATGAGCCGACATCGAGGTGCCAAACCACTCCGTCGATGTGAACTCTTGGGAGTGATAAGCCTGTTATCCCCAGGGTAGCTTTTATCCGTTGAGCGATGGCAATCCCACTTTATGCCACCGGATCACTAAGTCCTAGTTTCCTACCTGCTCCACCCGTCGGTGTCGCAGTCAAGCTCCCTTCTGCCTTTGCACTCTTCAAATGGTTTCCAACCATTCTGAGGGAACCTTTGAGCGCCTCCGATACCCTTTCGGAGGCGACCGCCCCAGTCAAACTCCCCGCCTGGCATTGTCCCACCGCCGGATCACGGCGGCTGGTTAGAAATCCAATACTGCAAGGGTGGTATCCCAACAGCGACTCCCTTGAAACTGGCGTCCCAAGTTCTTAGTCTCCCACCTATCCTGTACATGCAGTACCGAATCCCAGTACCAAACTGGAGTAAAGCTCCATGGGGTCTTTCCGTCCTGGCGCGGGTAACCAGCATCTTCACTGGTACTTCAATTTCACCGGATGCATTGTCGAGACAGTGCTCAAATCATTACGCCTTTCGTGCGGGTCGGAACTTACCCGACAAGGAATTTCGCTACCTTAGGACCGTTATAGTTACGGCCGCCGTTTACTGGGGCTTAAATTCAAAGCTTCGCTTGCGCTAACCTCTCCTCTTAACCTTCCAGCACCGGGCAGGCGTCAGCCCATATACTTCACCTTTCGGTTTCGCATAGACCTGTGTTTTTGCTAAACAGTTGCTTGAGCCTATTCTCTGCGGCCTGCGTTAGCAGGCACCCCTTCTCCCGAAGTTACGGGGTCATTTTGCCGAGTTCCTTAACAATGCTTCTTCCGCCGGCCTTAGGATTCTCTCCTCATCCACCTGTGTCGGTTTACGGTACGGGCACACATGAAACAATAGCGGCTTTTCTCGGCACATGGCTCACACGCTTCGCTACTCTAATTCGCTCCACATCACGTCTTCGGATTGCCTGGCGGATTTGCCAACCAGACTCCTTCTCCGCTTGTACCGGTATTTCCATTCCCGGCTCGTGCTCTCCACATGCGTCCCCACAGTTCTGTTCATATGTGGTACAGGAATCTAAACCTGTTGTCCATCGGATACGTCTTTCGACCTCTCCTTAGGCCCCGACTTACCCAGAGCAGATCAGCTTTACTCTGGAAACCTTGGATATTCGGCCGAGAGGATTCTCACCTCTCTCTCGCTACTCATTCCGGCATTCTCTCTTCTTATCCCTCCACTGCTCCTTCCGGTACAGCTTCGTCGGTCTTAAGAATGCTCCTCTACCAATCACTTACGTGATTCCACAGCTTCGGTGTTGTGTTTTAGCCCCGGACATTTTCGGCGCAGGACCTCTCGACTAGTGAGCTGTTACGCACTCTTTGAATGTGTGGCTGCTTCTGAGCCAACATCCTAGTTGTCTTTGAAATCCCACATCCTTTTCCACTTAACACACACTTTGGGACCTTAGCTGGTGGTCTGGGCTCTTTCCCTTTTGACTGCCCAACTTATCTCGTGCAGTCTGACTCCCATTCATCATCTACATGGCATTCGGAGTTTGATATTCTTTGGTAAGCTTTGACGCCCCCGCGGAAATTCAGTGCTCTACCTCCATAAGACTAAAATGAGGCTAGCCCTAAAGCTATTTCGAGGAGAACCAGCTATCTCCGGGTTCGATTGGAATTTCTCCCCTACCCACACCTCATCGCCACCCTTTTCAACGGATGTGCGTTCGGTCCTCCATTGCCTTTTACGGCAACTTCAACCTGGACATGGGTAGATCACCCGGTTTCGGGTCTACGGATACTGACTTGACGCCCTATTCAGACTTGGTTTCCCTTCGGCTCCACACCTTAAGTGCTTAACCTTGCCGGTACCCGTAACTCGCCGGACCGTTCTACAAAAAGTACGCGGTTGTGCATATAAAGCACTTCCACAGCTTGTAAACACAGGGTTTCAGGTTCTCTTTCACTCCCCTCCCGGGGTCCTTTTCACCTTTCCTTCACAGTACTATGCGCTATCGGTCACTAAGGAGTATTTAGGCTTACGGGGTGGTCCCCGCTCATTCCATCAAGGTTTCTCGTGTCTCGATGTACTCTGGATTCCGCCATGTCATCTTTCCTTTCGCTTACGGGGCTTTCACCCTCTCTGGCAGGCTTTCCCAAAACCTTTCTGCTAGGATTGACGAATCAATTATGCGGTCCGAACCCCGGAATGCACGCATTCCGGTTTGGCCTCTTTCCATTTCGCTCGCCGCTACTTTGGAAATCGATGTTTCTTTCTCTTCCTCCGGCTACTTAGATGTTTCAGTTCACCGGGTTCCCCTCCATACGTTATGGATTGGCGTATGGATACATGAGGTATGCTCATGTGGGTTTCCCCATTCAGACATCTACGGATCAAAGGATATTTGCTCCTCCCCGTAGCTTTTCGCAGCTTATCACGTCTTTCATCGGCTCTTAGTGCCAAGGCATCCACCCTGCGCTCTTTTTTGCTTGACCTCGTTTACAGTTTCTATAGCGTTAGAAACTGGGTCTTTGCGTTTAATAACGCGGATCGAATTGCTTCGATCTTGAACTTTCGTTC